>JAZSAI010000006.1:0-145057 GCA_045601825.1 Paludibacteraceae bacterium
AAAAATCCTAACTTTTTTGTGTTTATTTTCAAATAAAATTACTGATAATCATATAGTTAAAGCGAATACTTTAGTAACATCATTAGAAGATGCTATTCGCACAAAACAACACTTTTCCTGCACGAAATTTGAATAAGAACCAATTAGTAAGGGCGAGAGAAGTGAAAGAAATGAGGTAAGTAGATGAAAAGATGAGGAGATAAAGTGATAAGAGGATAAGGATAGAACAAACAGCAAAATATGCGTTTTAAGCGATTTTGGGATTTTGAAATAGTGTTGTGAATTTGGGTTTTGGCGGAAAATGGTGTTTATTTTCGATTTGGGCGCATTTCTCGATAAATTACCAATAGGGTATTGTGTATGTGCAAAAAAAATCGTATCTTTGCACAGAATTTCGTGCGCGTGCGCGCGAACCTTAATTATGTAGTATAAGTTCAAAGGAATTTAAAAAAGAAAATAAAATCAAAAAAAAGAATATGGAAGAATTGAATCAACAAGTAGAACAACAAGAGAAGTATGATGGTTCGAGCATTCAGGTGCTCGAGGGTCTTGAGGCAGTGCGTAAACGCCCTGCGATGTATATCGGCGATATTTCGCTGAAGGGTTTGCACCACTTAGTATATGAGGTGGTGGACAACTCTATTGATGAGGCACTAGCAGGTTTCTGTAACCACATCGAAGTGACAATCAACGAGGATAACTCAATCACTGTACAAGATAACGGTCGTGGTATTCCTGTAGACATGCACCCAAAAGAGCACAAAAGTGCCTTAGAGGTAGTCATGACCGTGTTGCACGCCGGAGGTAAGTTCAATAAGGATAGCTACAAGGTGTCTGGTGGTTTGCACGGTGTGGGTGTGAGCTGCGTGAACGCACTCTCAACCAAGTTGCATGTAGAAGTTCGCCGCGATGGAAAAGTTCATGCGCAAGACTACTCCAAAGGTAAACCATTGAACGCAGTAGAGGTGATTGGTACCTACGCAGAAGGCGAAGGTACAGGTACACGCGTACAATTCTGGCCAGATGGTAGCATCTTCACAGAAACCGTATATCGCTACGAGATCTTGGCAAACCGTATGCGTGAGTTGGCATACCTGAATGCAGGTGTTCGTATTAGTTTGACCGACCTGCGTGAGAAGAACGAAGACGGCCGTCCAAAGGGCGAGGTATTTTACTCAGAAGAAGGATTGAGCGAATTCGTGCGTTACATTGACGGCAACCGTACTCCGCTAATCTCAGAGGTGATTCACTTGAACACCGAGAAATATGGTACTCCAGTAGAGGTGGCGATTATCTACAACACCGATTTCAACGAGAATGTACACAGCTATGTGAACAATATCAACACCATCGAAGGTGGTACACACGTGGCAGGTTTCCGCTCGGCACTCACTCGCGTGATGAAGAAATACGCTGAGGAGAGCAAGATGCTGGAGAAAGCAAAACTGAAAGACAAAGATGGTAATGCAAACATCGATCCTAATGACTTCCGCGAGGGTTTGACCGCTATCATCAGCGTGAAAGTAGCAGAGCCACAATTCGAGGGTCAGACAAAGACCAAGTTGGGTAACTCGGAGGTAGCAGGTATGGTGTCTTCTGCAGTTAGTGAGGCATTGAGCAACTACTTGGAGGAGCACCCTGATGATGCCAAGAAGATTGTTGAGAAAGTGATCTTGGCAGCCCAAGCACGTATCGCTGCACGTAATGCTCGTCAGAGTGTATTGCGTAAATCGCCATTGGGCGGTGGTGGTTTGCCAGGCAAGTTGGCTGACTGCGAGAGCAAAGACCCTGCTGAGTGTGAATTGTTCCTCGTGGAGGGAGATTCTGCAGGTGGTACCGCTAAGACTGGTCGCGACCGTAAGATTCAAGCCATCCTGCCACTGCGTGGTAAAATCTTGAACGTGGAGAAAGCGATGGAGCATAAGGTATTCGAGAGTGAGGAAGTACGCAATATATTTACTGCATTGGGTATCACCTTCGGTACAGAAGAAGATCCTAAGGCATTGAACCTGAGCAAAATTCGCTATCACAAAGTAATCATCATGGCCGATGCCGACGTGGATGGTGCGCATATCGCTACGCTGATTATGACACTATTCTTCCGCCACATGAAAGAGGTGATTGAGCAAGGGCACTTGTATATCGCGATGGCACCACTCTACTTATGCTCGAAGGGTAGCTACAAAGAGTATTGCTGGAACGACCAACAACGTCATGATTTCATCATGAAACATGCTAATGGCGATGAGAAACTGATTAAGACCCAACGTTATAAAGGTCTTGGTGAGATGTCGGATGAGCAATTGTGGGAAACAACTATGGATCCTGCTCGTCGCTTGCTGAAGAAAGTGACTATCGAGAATGCTGCTGAGGCAGACCGCACTATTGCGATGTTGATGGGCGACGATGTGGCTCCTCGCCGTGAGTTCATCGAGAAGAACGCTACGTACGCGAAGATTGATGCGTAATCTGGTTTAGAGTTTAGTGTTTAGGGTTTAGAGATTAGTGTTTAGTGTTTAGTGTTTAGAGATGAAGGTGGCCGTTTATTGTAGTGCGAAAGATAGAATACCAGAGGAGTATTTGGCTCTCGGTGATGTACTGGGTCAGTGGATTGCCGAGGCAGGGCATACCTTGGTGTATGGCGGTGCTACAGGTGGACTGATGACACGCGTGAGCAATGCGGCGAAAGCAGGTGGTGGTATAGTAGAAGGAGTGATTCCGCAACGTATCATCCAAGCCAAACGAATGGCAGACAACTGCGATGTGCTATACACGGTGGCAAACATGAACGAACGTAAGCAAAAAATGAAGGAATTGGCTGATTGTTTCGTTTGCCTACCCGGTAGTTATGGCACGCTGGATGAGATGATGGACGTGGTGGCAAGTGGTACAGTGGATGAACACCGCAAGCCGATTTTCGTACTAAACTACCAGGGCTTCTATGAAGGATTGAAACTGCAAATTGAGCATATGTGCCAATTGGCATTTCTTCCACAGCAAGAGCAATATGCACCGCAATTCGTGGATACAATAGAAGAATTGTTAGACGCTTTGCAGCGTCTTGTTTAGAGTTTAAAGTTTAGAGTTTATAGATATGAAAATGATGAATACCAAAGCATTTGAACAATGGTTGCAAGAGCAAGCACAACTGATGGTGCGCTACCGACAAGTGGAGAAAAGCGAGATACTTGCCGAATACAACACATTGAAGAAAGTAGTGGAATCGGCTGATTTTCAAGCCAAGAAAAAAGAATTGACTACTACTCGCTATGAAGATACCCAAGAAGGTAAAAAGATGGCGAGATATAAACAGTTGAAATGGAACTCAACTGTAATACTCTACAACCTGCTGAAGAAAGAAGCATGGAAAGAGAAAGCAGAAGTGGCAGAGTACTTGGAATTGGCAGAACAAGTGAAAGTACCAGAATTTCAACAAACGAATGCGTTTTGGAAGAATAAAAAACGCTGGTTTACCACCCCTGAAAGCCAACAAGAGAAACGATATGATGCATTGGTAAAGCATGCGGATATTGTTTTCTATTTCCAACATACGGAGCAAGAAATTGCTAATTTGGAGGCTTATAAGATGGCGTGGGCTGCTGAATTTGAGACTGCACCATTGTCCGACGTATGGCAAACAGGTTTCCTCTATCCAAGCAAAGAGTTGAAAGCTAATCACTCGCATGTAAACGAGTTGCAAGCTTATACCCAAGGTAGAAATACCCAAGTTGCTAACCGTGTGCTGAGTATTCAGACAAAGAAAGAGAAAACCACAGCCCCTGCTTGGCATCCAACCAAAGGTATGATTATGCACCCATTTGCATATACAAGTGATGTGTGGCATACAGCCGAAGCGGTTGCGCCAAAGGCAGGTGTGTTGCAGGCGAAGGTACATCTCTTAGGCAAAGCTAAACACGTGGTTTGTTTGACTACTGCAGGAGCAAAAAAGTCATTGCATATATTGCCTGCCGATAAGCAAGTGAAAGATGCTATTTACACCCTCGTTTGGAATGAAAAAGAGGCAGTAAACTATGTAAATGATGTGGAAGTTGCGCGTAGCAAGAACCCATTAGCAGGCGAAGCATTGCATCTACTGATACGTAGCTATTTACCTGAGAATGTGAAGGGTACTGGCAAGATGGAGATTGATTGGATGCGCATTTATCAAAATTAATCAGGAATCCGGAGACAGGAATCCATAATTGTGAACAAACTATGTTTCTCATTGCAGGACCTTGTGCTATAGAAAGCCGTGATATCGTAATGCATACCGCTGAAACACTGAAACAGGTATGCGAGCGATTGGGTATCACGCTATATTTCAAGTCATCGTACGATAAAGCCAACCGCACGAGTATGTCAGAGCGTGGTGTGGGTATGGAAGAGGGATTGAAAATCTTACAAGAAGTTAAATCTACTTTCCAACTGCCTATTCTGACCGATGTGCACGAGTCGTGGCAATGCGCACCCGTGGCAGAGGTGGCAGATGTATTGCAGATTCCTGCATTCTTATCGCGCCAAACCGACTTATTGGTGGCAGCAGCCAAAACAGACCGCGTGGTGAACGTGAAGAAAGGTCAGTTTATGGCTCCATGGGATATGCGTGGTGCGATAGCCAAGATAGAGGGGACATGGCGAGAGGGCGATAAGGCGAGAGGCGAGGCAGGGATTTGGCTCACGGAGCGCGGAAGCAGTTTTGGCTATGGCAACCTTGTAGTGGACATGACCTCGCTCGTGAAAATGCGTGAGTATGGTTATCCTGTGGTGTTCGATGCTACCCATTCTGTGCAACAACCTAGCAATCAAGCGGGTGTGACGGGTGGCAATCGCGAGATGGTGCCACATCTAATTCGTGCTGCCGTAGCGGTGGGAGTAGATGGGTTGTTTCTTGAAGTACATCCTCAGCCAGAGAAAGCCATCTCTGATGCTGCGAACCAAGTGCGCCTAAGCGACGTAGAGACAATACTCAAACAAGCATTGGCAATTGAGCAGGTAATTGGTGTAAGGTGTAAGGTGTAAGGTGTAAAGTGGAAGGTGTAAAGGCTGGGCGGAAAAGCCGCATATATTCCACGCCTTTAAACTTTAAACTATAAATATGAAACAAAAATGTACGCAAAACGAGCAAAAGAGATATTCGATGAGGAGATTCGCGAGTTAGAGAAACTGCGAGATAGTATAGATACTTTGTTTAACAACGTGGTAGAAGTACTATATCATTGCCAAGGCAAAGTGGTGATGATGGGTATTGGTAAGACGGGTATTATTGCCCACAAGATGGCAGCATCCTTTGCTTCCACTGGCACACCATCCATCTTCGTAAATGCCGCAGAGGCAGTGCACGGCGACCTCGGTATGATCAATGCCAACGATGTAGCTATACTAGTGAGCAATAGTGGTTCGACCAACGAGATATTGAATATTATTGACCCACTTCATCGTTTAGGGTGCACCATCATCGCTATGACGGGCAACATGGATTCTCCTCTAGCCCAACGAGCTGATTATGCACTATCTATTCATGTGGATACAGAAGCGTGCCCGCTGGGTATCGCTCCTACCACATCCACCACAGCCACACTGCTGATGGGTGATGCTCTGATGGTGTGCCTAATGGAGATGCGCCAATTCAAAGCCGAAGATTTTGCATTGTATCACCCTGGTGGTGCATTAGGGCGCAAATTGCTCGGCCGCGTACATCGAGTGATGACCACCGATGTGCCTCGCGTAACCGCAGATGCATCCTTCCGCGATGTAGTTTGTGAGATGTCGGATAAGCACCTGGGTATGACAATGGTATATGATCAATTACCAGAAGGCAAGTGTCTAGGAATCATCACAGATGGCGACATTCGTCGTGCAATACAAAAGTATAACGATGTACATATCACCGCAGCAGACATCATGACACCATCCTACAAACACATTGCTAAAGATGCGCTATTAACAGATGCACTAGCAATCATGGACACATATAATATTACCACCTTGGCGGTAACTGAAACCGAAACAACTACCGATATTATCGGTATTATCTCTATTCACCATATCATTGATTTTCAATCATAATATGATTATTCACTTACCTAAAGATATTTCACGTACGCTTGTGGCAGAATACGCAGATAGCGTGGGGGCTTTGTGGTTGGAAGGAACTGACCACATGGTACTGATTACTAACCACGCTGTGAAACAATTGCCCGATTCACTCAAGCACATAGCACTACAGCATTGGACTTTCAACACCGACATGCAGCTCTCTTCACGCAAATATATCGCTGATACACACCGCATTACGATTGGAGATACCTATATTGGCGGCGACGGAAGAAATCAATTGATGATTGCAGGTCCATGCGCAGTAGAGAGTCGTGAGCAGATTGAGCAGTCATGCCAAATGCTCAAGCAACAGGGCATTCGCGTACTACGTGCAGGGTGCTACAAGCCTCGCACATCCCCCTACACTTTTCGAGGATTGGGTGAAGATGGATTGAAGTTGCTTGCAGAGATGCGCGAGAAGTATGGCTTGCTAATTGCTACAGAAATGCGCGATGCAACGCATGCGGATAAGGTGGTGGAATATGCTGATATTGTACAAGTTGGTGCAAAAGCGATGTATGACCATGGTCTGCTGACAGCAGCAGGGCAATCGGGTAAACCTGTGATCCTCAAACGTGGTTTTGGTTCTACACTCCAAGAATTGGTCAATTGTGCGGATTTCATTATGAGTTGCGGCAACAACCAAGTCATCCTATGCGAGCGTGGCATCCGTTCGTTTGAAACCAACACACGCTTCACACTCGACCTGTGTGGCGTAGCATGGCTCAAACAGCATTGCAATCTGCCTATCATCCTCGACCCTAGCCATGCGATGGGCTATGCCTACGGCATCGCCGACCTAGCACGAGCTTGTACTGCTATGGGCATCGATGGCTTACTCATCGAGACACATCCTAATCCTAAGCAAGCACAAAGTGATGCCCCTCAACAACTTGACCATCAGCAATTTGCAGAGATGTATCAGTCACTCAAACCCGTGGCATGTGCTATCGGAAAAGAATTGGTGTAAAATATAGTTAGAGGATATGAAGCATATTGGCGATATTGAAATAATGGCCCCTGTGGGTTGCTGGGAGAGTTTAGCAGCTGCCATAGAAGCAGGTGCAACGAGTGTGTATTTTGGTATAGAATACCTGAACATGCGTTCACGCTCATCAGCTAACTTCACCACTCAGGATTTGCATACGATTGTGGAGCGTTGTCAAGCAGTGGGCGTGAAAACATACCTCACGCTCAACACCGTGATGTATCCAGAAGATTTGCCATTGATGCGTGAGATAGTGGATCATGCCAAGCAAGCAGGCGTATCTGCAATTATTGCTTCGGATATTGCTGCGCTGCAATATGCTTATGCTCAAGGAGTAGAAGTGCACTTATCCACCCAACTGAATATCGCCAATACGGAGGCACTAAAATTCTATGCTCAGTATGCCGATGTAGTGGTGCTGGCTCGCGAGTTGAATATGGACCAAGTGGCAAGTATTTACCATGATATTATTGAGCAGGATATTCGTGGTCCAAAAGGCGAATTGATTCGAATTGAAATGTTTTGCCATGGTGCCTTATGCATGGCGGTGAGTGGTAAATGCTACTTGAGTTTGAATAACTTGGGTGCAAGTGCTAATCGTGGTGCATGTATGCAAATCTGTCGAAGAGGATATGTGGTAAAAGATAAAGAGAGCGACTTGGAGTTGGAAGTGGATAACCAATACATTATGTCGCCTAAAGACTTGAAAACCATTCATTTCCTTAATAAAATTCTTGATGCCGGTGTGCGTGTGCTTAAGATAGAAGGTCGTGCACGAGGAGCAGAGTATGTGAAGACTGTTGTAGAATGTTACAAAGAGGCTGTGGAGTTGTGGAAAGAAGGCAATGGGCAATGGGCTATAGGCGAAGAAGCAATAGAGGCGAAGATTGAAGAATGGAATACCCGTCTTGCGCGTGTGTTCAATCGCGGCTTTTGGGATGGCTACTATCAAGGGCAGAAGTTAGGCGAGTGGACACATAAGTATGGTTCGCGTGCTACGCGTAAGAAAGTGTTTGCAGGTAAATGTACTAATTTCTTTAAGAATATCTCGGTGGCAGAGTTTTATTTGGAAGCAACGAAAGAGATTAAAGAAGGTGACGAATTGCTTATTACAGGCGAAACGACTGGTGCGTATGAACTGGTTGCCAAAGATATTCACGATGCGAAAGGCGAATTGAGAACTGAGATTCAGAAGGGAGAATACTTTGCACTAAAGACGGAGAAAATAGTACGAAGAGGAGATAAGATATTCCTGCTGAAAGTAGAAGAATAAAGAAAATGCTTGGCAAAATGCCAAGCATTTTTTCTTTCTGTCAATCTCTGAATTCTTTATTCAACATTAGAACGTTGCGCCAGTGTTTTTCTCTTGGGCAGTCGCATCCACTTGATGTTGGTCTTGCAGCCACAGCCATGTGGTATTACTTTCTTTGCCCAAGTAGCGCACTTTCGCTTTCACCACCTTCGTATCCGCAGGCACAGCAGTAGTGTTGATATAAGCACGCCATTCGCCATCATCAAGGCAATAGAGAATTTCGCCTCCCTGCATGACTTTATTCATTTTGACTAGCACGTGATTATCGTCCAATTGCAACTGCAGATTGTCCACTTCTACGACTTTTATACCCGGCTGTTGAATGTGGAAATTGCGTCCTGAAGCAGATAGTTGAGGAACAAATACCTCATACACAAGATGGTTGTATTCACTCAATGTGAGTGCGCTGCGGTTGTTCCATGCACGCTCCGCTAATCCGTAAATCTTAGGATAGATCTGCCACTCTACTTGGCTAAACGAGCGGATAACTTCGCCCCACAACTGCGCATTCATACCTATCACGTTGGGGTGAATCAGTGGTTCCCAATCAAACGAACGGTACTCGTCGGTATAGCCACCCCAATTGAGTCCTTTCTCCTCGTGGTGGTTGCAATAAGCGAAGTCGAAATACAAGCGGTTGGCATTCGCCAATACCACAGGATATCCTGCTTCTGCCATTTCTAAAGGTTTGGTATCGCTGTTGAGCCATGAATAGCAAATCGCTTTGCTCTCCGCAGGACAGAAGTGCGTTATTTCCTCCCAACCCATTGGTTGCAGGTTGTAGCGATTGAGGATAGCCAGCACTTCATCAATAAATGCCTGATGCTCCTCTTTAGTAAGTGCTCCCTTTGGCACTTCGTCGCCGCCGATATTGAAGATCGTGAGCGGGTGTTCTGCCTCTTCGTGCATCTTCACAATCTCAGTTACTACGTGATCAATGAACTCAATGGCATAGGGTTTGGTGACATCTATCACATTGTCGGTGTAGTTTTGTGCGGACTTATACACACGTGCATCAAATGCGCTGTCAGTCAGCAGATTACCCATTGCTTTTTTGCAAGCACGCATATGACCGGGCATATCTATTTCGGGTATCACGCGTATGTGGCGCGCGCCCGCGTACCTTAATAATTCGATATATTTCTCACGCGTGATGTAACCGTTGGCGGTTGTAGGCGCATTAGGGTCCCATCCGCCACAATACATAGGCAATAGACATTCACTTTCATCTACGGTGTAACCACGTTTGGAGCCAATGTCCGTCAACTGTGGTAATCCAGGAATCTCCAATCGCCAAGCCTCGTCATCCGACAAATGGAAGTGTAGCACATTCAGCTTATGGTATGCCATTATATCCAAGATGCGGTAAATAGAATCTACGGGATAATAGTTTCGCACCACGTCTAGCATGATACCACGATGGTGTAGATCGGGATAATCGGTTACTCTGCCGCATGGCACAAGCTCACCCCATTGCTTGAGTGTCTGTTTGGCATAGAAGATACCCGCTTCATCACTCGCTTCGATGGTGATGGTAGTTGGAGTGATAATTATGGTGTATCCTTCGGACACCATATTGGCATCTGTACGGGTAATCAGTTGGGCTTTAGCAACTTCGCACGTGCCTTCCGTGTAATTTATTTGTTTGGGTTGCGGTAGAAGAGGTTGTACGGTTTTGGTTGTAGGTGCGGACAAGATATTCTCCACATAATCATATACATACGCTCCGTCAGCATATGGTTTTTTCTCCCATGTCACGATGCCGCGTTTCATTTGTTCTGGACGTGTGAATGGCGCGTAAGTGCAAGGAATACTGATAGGTTTTCCACCTTTCACTTTTCCGTTTTTACATTTCCCTTTTACCAAGAAGAATCCCTCTGGACGCGATGTCTGACGGATAGCATTGCCCTTGAAACGTAGTTTGAATGTGCGACTACTATCAGGCATAAGTGGTTGGAAATCAGCAGTTGGAGTGATGCTGTGATAGCTGGCTTGCAACTCTGTTTGCAGAATTTGGTCGCCCTCTGTGTAAATTGGGTGGAGCGACATATAATTGAAATACAACGTCCATCCTTCGTTGGTGATTGGTTCATCCGAAAGATTGGTAATAGTGTAGTAAAGTTCACAGATGCCCGGTTGGACATCGTTTTGCCCCATTTCCCAATGAATGGACATAGGTGGTTGTTGAGTGCATGCCACAAAAATAGTGGAAAGAGCAAAGATAAAAGTGGAGAGTCGATGTGTTTTCATGAAGAAGTATGATTTGCCTGCAAAGGTAGTTAAAAAATGGCATATATACAAATTTTCATATAACAAATCTTAGTAAATGGACAAGGTATGGGTAGCATAATCTTTCGGTGAAGGTGGCTAAATGTTACGTTTATCCTACGTATATCTTACGTATATCCTACGTATATCCTACGTAAATGTTACGTAATTGGTAAGGGATTGATAAGAGATTGATAAGAGATTAGTCATAGAGACTCAGCTCCCTTCCAAAGAAAAGGAAATAGAGGTGCAGGTGAGATATTTGTAGGAAATGTTGCATATCTCAAAAAAAAATGCTACCTTTGTAGCCGAAATAATAATACCATGATTTCTATGAATAAATTCATTTTATTACTCTTTGTTTTTATGGCTTCGTTGAGCAGTTTTAGCTCCAACACAGTAGTGTTAGGAGCAGAACAGCCCAAACAATACTTGCCACAATTAAACGGTAAGCGAGTGGCATTGTTGAGCAATCATACGGGTATTGTTATTCAAGGCAAAGATACCATTCATACTCTTGATTTGCTTCTCAATCATGGTGTGAACGTGACCGCCATTTTCTCGCCTGAGCATGGATTTCGTGGTACTGCGCGTGAGGGCGAACACGTAGCCAGCAGTGTGGATGAGAAGACGGGTATACCGATTCTTTCGCTTTACGATGGCAAAAGTCATCGTCCGTCTAAAGAGGCAATGGCGACATTTGATGTGTTGATTACTGATATTCAGGATGTTGGTTTGAGGTTTTATACCTATTATATCACGATGTTACGCCTGATGGACGCGTGTGCGCATGAAGGAAAACAATTTATGGTATTTGACCGCCCTAACCCCAATGGTTATTATGTAGATGGTCCGATATTGGATATGAAACATAAGTCGGGTGTGGGTGCATTGCCTATCCCAGTAGTACACGGAATGACGCTAGGTGAATTGGCTTTGATGATTAATGGTGAATACTGGTTAAGTGATTCATTACAAGTGGATTTGACAATTATTCCATGTAAGAATTACACACACCAAACTATGTATCGTTTGCCGATAGCTCCTTCGCCCAACTTGCGTAACATGTTGGCGATATACTTGTACCCCGCCGTTTGCTTGTTTGAAGCGACGCCCGTGTCCTTAGGTCGTGGCACTGATAAGCCATTTTTGTGTTATGGTCATCCAAACTTTAATGCTCCTCGCACAGAGCCCAGTGTGTATGGTCCTGCGATAACCTTTACCCCAAATCAATCGACTCAAAAAGGTCGTGTGTGCGACGGTGTGGACTTGAGCGGTATGAGCGAAGAGGAGGCACGCAAGGTGGGATTCTCGCTAAGGTATCTGTTGGATGCGTATAAGCATTTGAATATGGATAACTATTTCTTCCGTCCTTTCTTTGAGTTGCTAGTTGGTGTGGATTATGTACGAAAGATGATTAATCAAGGTAAAAGTGAGGAAGATATTGCCGCTTGTTGGCAAGAAGATGTGGCTAGGTTTAAAGAGCAACGTCATCCATATCTTCTCTATGAAGAGTAGTTTAGTGTTTAAGAATATGAATCCGTTAACAATTCTTATCGTAATAGCATGCTATTTTGCATTGCTGTTTTTCATTTCTTACTTAGCAGGTCGTAAGGCCGACAATGCAGGTTTCTTCTCAGGTAATCGCAGTAGCAACTGGTTGCTTGTAGCGATGTCCACGATTGGTGCAGCCATTTCGGGCGTAACCTTTGTGAGTGTGCCCGGCATGGTAGCTACTTCAGGCTGGGCATATATGCAAATGGTATTAGGTTTTACCGTTGGTCAGATTTTGATTGCTTATGTGCTGATACCGTTGTACTATAAGTTTAACTTGACCTCTATTTACCAATATTTGCAACAGCGTTTCGGTATGAGTACCTATAAATCAGGCGCTTGGCTATTCTTTGTGAGTAAGATGCTGGGGGCAAGTGTACGCCTATTTGTAGTGGGTGAAGTGCTGCAACTTCTAGTGTTTGGTCCGCTGGGTGTTCCATTTTGGGTGAATGCAATTTTTACCGTTTTGATTGTGTACCTATGTACATTCAAAGGTGGTGTTAAATCTTTGATCTGGACAGACTTGCTAAAGACATGTTGTTTGATATTATCTGTTGCACTATGTATTTATTTTGTGCTTCGTGCAGGTGTGAATATTGACGGTTGGACATCCAATGCAATGACTCGTACTTTCTTTTTCGATAATCCTAAAGAGGGTACGTACTTCTGGAAGCAATTTTTAGCTGGTATCTTCCTAGTTATTGCGACAACTGGTCTTGATCAAGACTTGATGCAACGTACTTTGTCGTGCAAGAATCCAAAGGAAAGTCAGAAGAATTTGATAGTAGGTGCAATGATGCAGATAGTGGTGATAGGCTTATTCCTATTTTTGGGATTCTTGCTGTAT
Organism: Paludibacteraceae bacterium; assembly: GCA_045601825.1. Lineage (GTDB taxonomy): Bacteria > Bacteroidota > Bacteroidia > Bacteroidales > Paludibacteraceae > Colicola. The sequence continues at coordinate 13,066 of JAZSAI010000006.1, forward strand.
TCGTATGCTAATCAAATGGATATAGCTCTTGTAAATGCTGAAGGTTTACCCTTAAAAGGCGACGATGTATTCCCATTCTTGGCAACAGGCAATTACTTCCCAGTGGTAGTAGGCGTGTTGTTTATCATCGGCTTTATAGCAGCAGCTTATTCCGCAGCAGGTAGTGCGTTGACAGCTCTCACCACGTCATTTACAGTAGATATTCTAAACAAAGAAAAAGATGAGAAACTAACTCAGATTCGTACTTGGGTTCATATTGGCATGGCGGTATTGATGGCGGTATGTATATATGTCATTCACTTACTGAACAACGACTCTGTGATTCAAACCGTATATAAAGTGGCAAGTTATACGTATGGTCCGTTGCTGGGTATGTTCTGCTTTGGTATCTTTACAAAGAAACAAGTACGCGATCGTTGGATTCCGCTCGTAGTCATACTCGCTCCAGTAATAACGTGGGTGGTTGACGTAAACTCCGTAGTATGGTTCAATGGTTATGTATTCTCGCATGAGCGTTTGATTCTCAATGCGTTGCTGACCTTTATAGAAATGACATGCTTAATCAAAACATCGAAAAATAAATAGTATGAAAATTATCAACTTATCGGAGCGACCATCGTTGCTGAACCAGTATTTGAAAGAGTTGCGCAGCATGGATGTGCAAAAAGATAGTATGCGTTTTCGCCGCAACATTGAACGTATCGGCGAAATAATGGCGGTGGAAATTAGCAAGCATTTGACCTACGCAGTAGAACAAGTACAGACACCTTTGGCCGTTGCAGAAGTGGAAGTTCCACAAGACAAGGTTGTTCTAGGTACCTTGTTACGTGCTGGATTGCCTATGCATCAGGGATTTTTGAACATGTTTGACAAGGCAGAAAATGCCTTTATTAGCGCATATCGCAAAGAAACAATCGGCAAACGAGGCGAAACGCAAATAGAAATTGTATCAGAATACTTAGCGGCTCCATCTATTGACGACAAGACATTGATATTGGTAGATCCAATGCTGGCTACCGGTTTGTCTATGGAAGTAGCATATAAAGCCCTGTTGAGTCATGGCACACCAAATAGTGTACATATCGCTTGTTTGTTTGGTACACCTCAAGCTATAAACTATTTATCGGAAACAATGCCAGAAAACGTGACCCTTTGGTGTGCAGTAGTTGACCCCATGCTAAACGAAAAGAAATATATTGTTCCTGGTCTAGGTGACGCTGGCGATTTATGCTTTGGCGAAAAATTATAGGATATTGGAAAAGTTGGATAGTGGTTGGCGCAATTGCCTATGGCTGTCTGTTGCGTGAACCACTATACTTGTTGCCACCAATAGAACACAAAGATAAGTGGATACACTGGCTAGCATTTATGACACTAACAATTGTGTTACTATGGGATAGCCATAAGATGGGGTTGAAGACTTGGAATATGTGGGTGGTAGCTAGTGTCATTCCTGTGATTTATGGCGGTTTCATCGAGATTTTACAAGAAAAATTTCTATATCCACGTACAGGTGATTGGATAGATTGGTTGGCAGATTGTATTGGAGTGATAATGGGTATAGGATTGTGGTTAATTGGACAAAAATGGTATGAACGAAGAATGGCTCAATAGGATTGCTATTACGTGGGGAAATCGTACACGGCAACGACAACTGCGCAAGGTGTTGGAACGATACAACACAGCCACAGAGGCTGCTACTCGTCATCCAGAAATGATGAGTAGCGATGCTATTGAGTTTGCGCAAAAAGAGCTTGATTTCATTGATAAACATCGCATTCAATTGTACTACTACAAAGATAATAATTATCCATACCGTTTGGCTCAATGTACGGACGCTCCATTACTGTTATATGGAAAAGGTAATATAGATGTAAATCCCAAACGTATGGTTAGCATAGTCGGAACACGAATGCCTAGTGAACGAGGGAAAGATTGGTGCAGACAGTTCGTAAAAGATTTAGCAGCACAAATACCAGATTTGACCATCGTGAGCGGATTGGCATATGGAATAGATATTGTTGCCCATAAATCTGCGTTGGAATCGGGCCTTTCTACAATAATAATCCCAGCCCATGGTTTGGATAGAATTTATCCTGCGGTACATCGTAATGTGGCTATACAAGCATTGGAGAAAGGCGGAATACTGACAGAATATACTACTGGAATAGAGCCAGAACGATATAATTTTGTAGCACGCAATCGTATTGTAGCTGGTATGGCAGATGCGGTAGTCGTAGTAGAATCGAAAGCGAAAGGCGGTTCATTAATTACTGCTCATATGGCTCAAGACTATAATCGAGATGTGTTTGCATTGCCAGGGCGCTATTGTGATGTATGTAGTGCAGGTTGCAATGAGTTGATTAAACATAATAAAGCTCAGCTGATTGAGTGTGCAGATGATTTGATTAAGGCAATGCGATGGGAAACTGTGAAGAAAAAAGCCGAGCAAACAACTATGCTAGAATTGATGCATGATTTGACTGATCAACAACAACAATTAGTAAATTTACTGCGCGAATCAGAAGAAGGAATACATATCAATCAGTTGGTAATTGAAACACAACTAGCATACAATATGGTGTCTTCAGAATTAGTGATGTTAGAACTACAAGACGTTGTAAAATCTATGCCCGGTGGTATGTGGCGTGTAAAAAATTGAAACGAGGCTTGCATAATTAAAAAAAAAGCAGTACCTTTGTAGCGAATTCCGTGAATAGACAACAAAAACTCATAACGATATGAATACATTACTTAAGAATTTAGGTGCTATTTTAGTGTTACTGGGAGTAATTTGCTTAGCAGTATACTACTTTGGTGTACAAAAGAATGCCCTATTAGTAGCTGGTATGGCACTTGAAGTTATAGGCCTATTTGCCTATATTCTTATCAACAAGCGTGTAGATTAACTTGTGTGTTAGTCTATAGCCGTCAATCTTGTTATGGCTGAAAATAACGATGCAATTAAACAGCACTTGACGGGCATGTACCAAGACTGGTTCTTGGACTATGCTTCGTATGTGATTTTGGAACGTGCCGTCCCCGCCATTGAGGACGGTTTGAAACCTGTGCAACGTCGTATTCTGCATGCTATGAAATGTGTAGATGACGGGAAATTCAACAAAGTTGCCAATATTGTAGGTCAAACAATGCAGTATCACCCACACGGTGATGCTAGTATTGGTGATGCGTTGGTACAACTTGGTCAAAAGGATTTGCTGATTGATTGTCAAGGAAACTGGGGTAATACGTTAACTGGCGATGGTGCTGCAGCACCTCGTTATATCGAAGCACGACTGAGTAAGTTTGCTTTAGAAACAGTATTTAATCCTAAAACTACCCAGTGGATGATGTCATACGATGGCAGGAAAAAAGAGCCTATTCATCTGCCCATTAAGTTCCCATTGCTATTGGCACAAGGTGTTGAAGGTATTGCCGTAGGATTAAACTCAAAGATTTTGCCTCATAACTTCTGCGAAATATGCGATGCAGCATTGGCATATTTACGTAATGAGGAGTTTCAACTATATCCCGATTTTCCAACAGGCGGTGAGATTGATGTAAGTCGCTACAACGACGGCGAACGAGGCGGAGCAGTGCGCATTCGAGCCAAAATCCAGAAATCAGACGACAACAAGACGTTGATAATCACCGAAATACCTTTTGGCACAACTACTACAAAGATTATTGAAACAATTATGCGCGCTGTGCAGAAAGGTAAAATCAAAGTGCGCAAAGTAGATGATTTTACCGCAGAAGAAGCACGCATAGAAGTGCAATTAGCACCTGGTAGTTCGTCTGACAAAACGATAGATGCACTCTACGCATTCACAGATTGCGAAGTGAACATCTCTCCTAATTGTTGTGTGGTGCAAGACAAGAAACCTATCTTTACTAGCGTAGGCGATTTGCTTCGTTTGTCGGTTGATCATACGAAGGCATTGTTGAAATGGGAGTTAGAAATTGCAAAAGCCGAATTGGAAGAGCAATATTTCTACACTTCTCTGGAAAAAATCTTTATTGAAAATCGTATTTATAAAGAGGAAGGATACGAGAACGCTCCTGACAAAGAAAAGTTGATTGCTTTTGTTGACAAGGCATTAGAGCCTTGGAAAAACAAATTGATACGTGAAGTTCGTCGTGAGGATATTGAACGATTATTTGAGATACGCATGATTCGTATCACTCGTTTTGATTCGAAGAAAGCAGATGAATTGATGCGTGACCTTGATAAGAAGATTAAAGCAACCGTCAAGCATTTAAAGAATCTAAATGATTATACCATATCATGGTTTGACTCGCTTAAAACTAAGTATGGTCATTTATATCCACGTCATACAGAAGTACGTAACTTCGCAAACATCAATATTAAAACCGTAGTAGAGGCCAATGAGAAATTGTATATTAACCGAGCAGACGGTTTCATTGGCACAGGATTGAAAAAGGATGAATACTTATTTAATTGCTCAGATATTGATGAGGTAATTATTTTCCATAAAGATGGAAGATATAAGATTGTGAAGGTGGCTGACAAAGTGTTTGTAGGTAGCGATATTATTCACATAGACATCTATCGCAAGAATGATCACCGAACTATCTACAATGCAATCTATCGCGATGGAAAGAAAGGCATTTGCTTTATGAAGCGTTTTGCCGTAACAGGTGTAGCTCGCGACAAAGAATACGACCTGACACAAGGTAAGCCTGGTTCACGTGTGATGTACTTCACTGCTAATCCAAATGGTGAAGCAGAAATCATAAAGATTCAACTCAAGCCAGCATTACATATCAAAAAGTTAGAAGTAATCAAAGACTTGAGCGAATTGGGAATCAAGAGCCGCACCGCACGTGGCAATGTATTGACCAAATATGAGGTAAAATCTATTACCTTAAAGCAAAAAGGTCACTCCACCCTAGGTGGGAGAAAAGTGTGGTTTGATCCAGATATATTGCGATTGAATTATGACGGACAAGGGTTGTACTTGGGAGAATTTGTAGAGGAAGACCGCATATTGGTTATCACTAAAAACGGTGACTATTACCTCACTACCTTTGAACTCACAGCCCATTTTGACCAAAATATTTGGCGTATAGAAAAGTTTGACCGAGATAAGGTATGGTCACTAGCTATGTGGAATGCTGATTTAGAGTATTATTATGGAAAACGCTTCCAATTAGATGCTCAAATGAAAGTGCAAAATATGTTAGGTGAAAATAGCGAGAGCAAAATCATTATTCTGACTGATCGCGAGGAACCTATATTTAAGATTACTTTTGTAGATGAAACAAAGATGGCAATAGACGTGATTATGTCCGATTTCATCGAGATAAAATCTGCGAAAGCAAAGGGTAAGCGTTTCTCTACTCTAGACATCGCAAAAATTGAAGATATTACTCCAGAGCCCGAAGTGATAGATGATGAAGATGGCAAAGAAATGAAATTGGAAAGTGAAGAACTATCGGAGGAGCCACAAGTATCAGAAATACAGAATGCGGTGGACGTACCATTCACCATTACAAATGAAATACCTGAAGATAGCATACCAATAGATGAACAATTGAGTTTGTTTTAATGTTTAACACTTAAAATTTTTGTATTATGAAAAAGATTATTTTTATTCTTAGCGTTGGCATGTTACTGCTGACATCATGTATGGGTTCGAAGAAGGCAGCCAATCCAGAAGTACTACAAGGTAGTTATTTGGTAGATTTACCAGAGTTGATATCACATATTGATTTAGGAGAAGAATTGCAAGAGTTAAACTCAGCTGTTGGTTCACTACTATTATCCAAGATTGAGGTGGTTGTTAAAATTAGTGATACTCAAATTTCGATCGAAGGACCAGAACGTTTTAATCAAATATTAGAGGTAGCAAAAATTGTTGCTTTGGAGGATCTAAATTTCCCTATTACAGTGGGGTATCAAGTGAAAAATAACACCGACTTGTGGATAACCACCGAAGATGGTCAAAGTGGCAAAATCGGTTCTTTAAAAAAAGTAGGTGAGGATTATAGCATCGTTAAAGCATCAATAGACATCGATGAAAATGGCGTAGAAAGTGACGGCGATTTCTTTATTGTTTTAAACAAACAATAATTATAAAAGAAATATATATAAAAAAGGTTGCTTTATCAGCAACCTTTTTTATATTTATTATTGATTAGTTATGTTGAATGATTTTCTCAGCTATTTGTACTGCATTAAGGGCAGCACCTTTGCGGATTTGATCCCCTACACACCAGAATGTAATACCATTCTCATTTGCCAAGTCGCGGCGAATACGACCTACATACACATCGTCTGTTCCACTCAAATATAGTGGCATAGGATAAGGGTATTTACCATTTGATTTTGTTGGATCATCCATCACTTGTACACCATCAGCACGCGATAAAGCTTCACGCACTTGCTCAGGAGAAAGTGGCTCAGCGGTTTCTACCCAAATTGCCTCTGAGTGAGCACGCAACGAAGGTACACGTACGCAAGTAGCAGAAACTGCAATGTCAGAGTGCATAATCTTGCGAGTCTCGTGATACATTTTTAACTCTTCTTTCGTATAATCATCATCACCAAAAACATCAATCTGTGGGATAAGGTTATATGCGAGTTGATAGGGAAACTTGTTGTGTATAACTTCCTCTCCATTAACCGCTTGTCGGTATTGCTCCTCCAATTCAAACATAGCACTAGCACCAGCGCCTGAGGCAGATTGGTAAGACGATACATGGACGCACTTAATATGAGAAAGTTCTTCTATTGCTTTAAGGCATACTGCCATGATAATAGTCGTACAGTTGGGATTGGCAATGATACGCTTACCACCATTTTGAAGGGCCTGTGCAATATCAGCAGAATTGAGTTCTGGAACAACTAGCGGCACATTCTCATCCATACGGAAAGCTGACGAATTGTCAATCATGATTGCTCCATAACGAGTAATATCTTCAGCATATTCCTTTGAGACAGAGCCGCCTGCAGATACAAAAGCAATGTCTATCCCTTTAAAGGATTCACCATGTTGAAGTAGTTCTATGGTATATTCCTTACCACAGAAGGTATATGTATTACCTGCACTGCGTGCAGAACCAAACAATCGAAGGTTGGTAATAGGAAATTGACGTTGAGTTAAAATCTTAAGTAACTCTTGTCCTACTGCGCCAGAAGCGCCTACGATAGCGATATTCATAGTATCTGTTTATTATCGGAATTGTGCGAGTATTGTGCGTGAATAGTGCGTGTATTGTGCGTGTATTGTGCGTAATTGACAGATAAAATAGGGCTGTCTGACATGATGTCAAACAACCCTGCTTTGTACTTAGAGAAGAGATATTGTCAATTCTTCTCCTGCCTCAAAAGCAACTTTACCTTCGCGAGCTAACCAGCCCAATGCGAGGTTCAAGTCATCGTTTTTCAATTTTGTAGCTTTCTTCAAAGCTTTGAGTGTGAGAGCACCACCTTGTAATGCATTCCAGATCAAACCTGCGTTCTCACCAATTTTAGTTGTAATCATAATACCTTAAAAATAAACAGTTAATATATAATGCGGCATAGCCGCGTTGAAATTATCCATGTAGTTAAATACGTTTAAAGAGCAAGCAAGCGTTATGACCGCCGAAGCCGAAATTATTGCTCATAGCGTAGTTGATTTCACGTGGTTGAGCTTGATTGAATGTGAAATTGAGTTTATAATCAATATTTGAATCTTCATCCCCCTTTTCATGATTGATCGTAGGTGTGACCATACTATGTTTCATGGATAATACTGAGATGATTGCTTCTATAGCTCCGGTAGCGCCAAGAACATGTCCTGTCATCGACTTGGAAGATGTGAGGCTGATATTATAAGCATGTTCAGCAAACAAATCTTGAATTGCCTTAACCTCTGCCAAATCACCAATAACAGTAGAAGTACCGTGAGTATTGATATAATCTACTTGATTTAATTCAATGCCTGCCTCATTAATGGCCAACTGCATAGCATTCTTAGCCCCAACACCTTCGGGATCTGATGCCGTTAAGTGATAAGCATCAGCCGTCAGTCCTATACCTACAATTTCCGCATAGATATGTGCTCCACGTGCTTTAGCATGCTCATATTCCTCCAAAACAAGTGTCCCAGCTCCTTCGCCGAGCACAAATCCATCACGCGAAGCCGAGAATGGACGACATGCCGTCTGAGGAGAATCATTGCGTGTTGATAGGGCACGGAGTGCATTGAAACCTGCAATTCCTGACACCTCCACAGCTGCTTCGCTACCACCCGTAAGCATAATGTCTGCCAAGCCCATACGAATTTGATAACAAGCATTAGCAATGGCATGTGCAGATGAAGAGCAAGCAGATGTTGTGGCAAAATTAACTCCATGGAAACCATAGCGAATTGCCAACATACCTGCAGCCATATTGGTGATAATCATTGGAATGAAGAAAGGACTATATCGAGGCGTACCATCACCAGCTCCAAACCCACCGATATTGACATCTAAGGTTTTGATCCCTCCCATTCCACTACCATAAATCACCCCACAGCGTAGCGGATTTTCTTGCTCTATCTGAATAGCAGAATCTACTATTGCTTCTTCAGCAGATTTCACAGCAAAGTGGATATAGCGATCATAGCGACGCAACTCTTTGGGGTCAAACAGGTCGGAAACATCCAAATCCTTAACTTCACAAGCAAATTGCGTTTTGAATTTTGAAGAATCAAAATGAGTAATTGAACCTACTCCACTCTTTCCCTGAAGCAAGTTGTACCAATTGGTTGCTACATCATTTCCTAATGCGGTAACCATTCCTAATCCAGTAACTACAACACGCCTTGTTTGCATATCTTAAAAACACCCAACGAGTTTGCGGATTGCTACTCCACAAACTCGTCCATGGTAAAAGTGTAAATACGTAAAAACTTATGCTTGAAGCTTCTCAATGTAATCAATAACATCTTTTACAGTGTTGATTTTTTGAGTATCCTCGTCTGGAATAGATACACCAAACTCCTTCTCAAATTCCATAATCAACTCTACTGTATCAAGCGAATCCGCGTTGAGGTCGGCTGTAAAGCTTGCCTCTGGAGTAACTTGTGATTCTTCTACGCCCAATTTATCAACGATAATTGCTTTTACTTTTGATTCAATTGCTGACATAATTACAATGTTTTAGTTAATATTTTGTATTTATTTTAATAATTTTCTTTTAATTATTCCAAAATCGACTGCAAAGTAACTACTTTTTTTTGGAATATGCAAATTTTTCGTAAAAAATGTACCTTTATTCATACATTTGTACCATTATTTTTCCTATTCTCGTACCAGATTTACCTACTTGAGCCAACAACACGCTATCACCATCCAAGTTCGGAACATAGTAATTTGTTACCACTTTGTGAGTATGTGCGCCTATAATAATATCAATATTTCGTGTAGACTGAGCTAAATTCACATCAGAAATTTGCACATTAGAAACTGAATGAGTTCCCTGATGACTCAAGCAGATAACTATATCACAATTCTCCTTATATTTCAATACATTTGCAACATCTTGCGCCGCAGAAATTGGTTCTAAATACTTTAACGGAAAGAAATTCTTTTCTGCAATAAGTCCTTGTGGATTTACTCCGATTCCAAACACTCCAATGCGCACATTTGCTCGATGAATGACAACATATGCTGAAACCAAATCTTCTAACACAGTACCTGTCACATCGTAGTTTGCACAAACCACATTGAATTGCGCATTTTGCAAAATAACTGCTAGAGTATCTATACCATTATCAAATTCATGATTACCTAGTGTTACCACATCATAGCCCATTTTATTCATGGCATCGACTTCTATACGCCCATGATAAAAATTGAAATATGGTGTACCTTGACTGAAATCACCCGCATCAAAAAGCAATAAATTAGGATTCTGTTCACGTTCTTTTTTAATCAAACCCATACGACGTGCATATCCACCACACAAGGCATCACGTTTACCTTCCTCCAATGGCTCTACTTGAGAATGAGTATCATTGGTGTGTAAGATTGTTAAACTATTTAACTTTGATTGCGTACATGATACACAACAAAGCAACACGAACAATAATTTAGAAACGCTTTTGTATATCTTCATGAGTAAATAAAATGCTTATTATTTGACCATTAGGTAGATAACGCGATGATGACGAATGCTGAAGTCGTTCTATTAAATCGCGCATTTCTATTTCTGTAAGATTTTTACCTTGCGGTATTGCCATCTGTTCTGCAAGACAAAGAGCTACCATCTCATGCCACTTGTTTTTTGCCGATTGCTCAGTATCTTGCACACTATGTATTACGCGTAAGATGGTATCAGAAGCATTTTTTTGACCTAACAAAGCAGGCACCGCATTGATAGCATACGCTAATGGCGAAAATTGCTCCAACTCAAACCCCACACTCTTCAATTCAGGTAATAACTGTTCCAAGGTATCAAAATCATCTTGCGACAACTCCAATATCTCAGGAAAAAGTAGCGGCTGCGTAGAAGGTTGATTGTTATTCAATTGTTCCAACAATACCTTATATAGCACGCACGTGTGCGCGCGGTGCTGATGCACTATCATCAGCCCTGCAGCAGTTGGTGCAACAATATAACGACTATCCCATTGGATGAGAAAAGTATTTTCTGTTATTGCTGGAAATCCTAAAATTGGCTCATCCGACAAATCTTGTTTTAGCGAAGGTGCATCATATAACTTTTCCCAACTAGAAACCGTACGATTAGACGTTTGGATACTAAATGGATTATAGTTAGGATCAAGTTCTATACGCGGAACAGGTATAGAAACGGGACGTAAAGTCGGATTTGGCAGCTCCAAATGCGATTCTGTCGTAAAATCTAACGATGGAGAAACATTAAATTTTCCCAATGCCTCTTTTGTCGCTGCCAAGAGAATTTGGAAAATCGCTTGTTCATCTGCAAACTTAATCTCCGTTTTTGTTGGATGAATATTTACGTCTATCGCCTCAGGATCAATATCAAAGTAAATAAAATAAGACGGTGAATGATCTGGCAACAACATCCCAGAATATGCAGTCATTAATGCTTTGTGAAAATACGGATGACGCATATAGCGCCCATTCACAAACATATATTGATGACTATTCTTGCCCGCTGTTTCTGGTTTACCTACAAATCCCGATATACGCACCAACTCCGTTTCGGTGGCGATATCCACCAATTGACCTGTGTAAGGTTTAGACGAATGACCAAAAACCGCTTCTATACGTTGTTTTTGTGTACAAGGAGGCAACTCCGATATAATCTCATCATTGCTCACAAAGGTGAATTGCACTTGCGGATTAACCAATACTATTCGTTGATACTCCGCAATTAGATTACGCAACTCTGTCTGGTCTGTCTTTAAAAATTTACGACGAGCAGGCACATTATAAAAGAGGTTTTTTACCCTCATATTTGTACCTATTGGACATTGCACCATCTCTTGACTAATCACATCCGAACCTGCTATTTCTATAAGCGTTCCCACCTCATCTTCTGCACGACGAGTCTGCATCTCTACATGTGCAACAGCGCAAATACTCGCCAACGCTTCACCACGAAAACCCATCGTATGAAGTTGGAATAAATCACTTGATTGACGTATCTTCGATGTAGCATGTCGCTCAAAAGACATACGAGCATCTGTGGGACTCATGCCTTTACCATCATCTACCACTTGCAATAACGTTCGACCTGCATCGCGAACAATCACACGGATATGCTTCGCACCAGCATCCAAAGAGTTTTCAACCAGCTCCTTCAAACATGAAGCTGGACGCTGAATCACTTCACCAGCTGCTATCTGGTTGGCAACGCTATCAGGTAAAAGATGGATAATATCACTCATAATAAATAGTAAAAGGCAAAGAGCAACAATATCAACAATGCAATCCAAAATACCAATTTCGAGGTGCGCTTTGCTGAATCTGTCTTTTTGTGAGTGTTTGCTTCATGTGCTTCACGAAACGAGCCACGATGAAGACGCGCAAGTTTATCCTTGCGCGCCTCCTTTTCTTTATCGTAGTAAATGGGGCGATAGTCCCACTCACGAGGTTTGGGTACTTTTGGAAAAAGTATCGACATTATTTAACGATTGCTTGGAATTTCTCGTCTGCTTGATATTTTGCAAACTCAATATCCTCTTGTGCTTTTGTCTTCAATGTTGCATCGCGTTCAATAGCCAACTTCAAGTTCGCGTAAACGGCCTCACGATCGTTGGTGCGAGCACCCACCACTGCTGCCAAATATGCTGTTGTAGCATTAGGATTTTTCACATTTGCCAATATCTGACGAGCTGCTGCATAATCCTCATTCAATATTTGTTGAACGGCTGCATTGTTGCTTGCGGTGTTACCATAAGCATTCTTTGCTGCGCTATAATCACCCTTCATTGTATAAAGGGTACCCATAGCTGCCTTCAAATCACCCTCGGTGCCTGCTGCTTTACCAAGATACTCTTCAGCTTTTGCCAAATCGCTCTCTGCCATCGCTGCAATACCTGCATTGAAATTCACATCTGCATTGGTTGGAGCCAATTGCAATGCTTTTGCATAGCAACGACGAGCCTCAGTCAAGTTACCTTGGTTAAAGTAAACCATACCCAAGTTGTTGAAACCACGATAGTCATTTGCAAACAACTCTGTTGCCTTCTTGTAGATAGCCAACTTCGCGTCTAAATCATTGGTTAAAGTAGCTGCATAAAGCAATTCCTCTACGTTCAACGCTGCTGGATCATTTGCGGCTAAAGATGCTATCTCATCATCTGTTTTACCAATCAAATCTGTTGTTAAAATCAAACGGCTACGACGCAATGCTGGAAGCACCTCATCTGCAATAGTCTCAAAGACTGCACTCAAGTTCTTGATTTGTGCCTCACGCTCTTCTGGATCTGAATACATACTCAATACACGCAACACCAACTCCTTATCTTGAATATTGCTCGCTTCCATTGCTGCTTGGAAACCTGCCCAGTCTTCTGCAGTAACATTCGCCTCAATGGCTGCATCCACTTTCGCCTTCTTCAATTGCTTTTGCAAGTACTTTTGTGATTTAGCTTGACGAGCATCTGCCAACTTAGCATTCAAATCTTGCTCACCATCTGGAGATGCATAACCTGCAACTTCCAATTTGTTAATTGCCTTGTTAGCTGTGGTATCTGCATCCTTGATTGCTGCATACAAATCCTTCAACTCTTGAGATTTGAGCTCAGAATTGCGAAGAGTTGATTGTTGAATCAAAAACTTTATATCTGCCTCTTGAACCTCTTGAATAATGCGTTGGAACTTATCTGCAGTCACTTGTGGCTGTACATCCTCTGCTTGAACAATCTTTGCAGTTGAAATTACGCCATCTGCTACCTTCATATCAGGTATCTCAACCACTTTATTTCCCTTCTTTGCGGTAAAGCGAAGATACAACTCTGATTTTGCCATTGCTGGTACATACTCAAACGATGCCTTCAACGAAAATTGACCACCTTCTTTGTAAGAAACTACTGTACCATTCTCTTTTACTTTCTCACCTACGTAAGTCACTGATTGACCTTCTGCCTCTACACCAGCATATTTCAATACTGGAGTAACAGTCAATACTGCATTCTTACCAAAAGCCTTCAATGGGAATGTACCCATAATATCAGCCTCTACTAGGTTACCTACTACGGTCAACGGACTTGGATTCACGGTAACTTGCTCAGGTTGAACAGCGGTTCCGCAAGCGGTCAGCACTGCTAATGCCATTACTGACGCAAATACTTTTAACGATTTCTTCATATTATTTAAATGATTTATAAATTAATTCCACTCTATTTCTTCTCTATATCCCACAAAAACTGTGCAACAAGCACACTATATCGGCTGCAAAGGTACAAAAATATTTGCAAATACACAACATTATACGTTTTTTTTTACAAAAATTGCGTATTTTTGAACTTTTATTCGTAACTTTGCACCGTTTTTAACCACAAACACAAGCTTATTTATGAAAAAAAACATCTTCATCACGTGCTGCTGCGCAATATTATTGCTAGCGTGCCAACCTTCTGAAAAACAAATCGCACAACAACTTGTCAATAACGCCAAATCACTGGTAGATAACGGACAATGGAGACAAGCGCGCATTGTCCTTGACTCACTTCATACCTTCTATCCTAAACAAGTAGAACAACGACGCATCGCAAATGCTCTTGAAGATAGCATCACATATCTCGAAGCACAACGCACATTGGCATATGTGGATACCATTCTACCACCACTACTCTCACAAGCAGATCAACTCATCAAACTATTCAAGTACGAGAAAAACGACAAATACGAAGACTACGGAAAATACGTACACCGACTGCTTGCTACTAATAGCAATACTTCACGTAATTTCCTGCAAGCGTATGTAAGCGATAACCGACAAACCATCGTAAAAAGCTATTACTATGGCACTTATCAAGTCAACCAACAAACCATACAACTACAGGCAAACGGCGAAGAAACTTCTTTTTCTGGACGAAACCACCATTTCCAAAACGGAGCACACCACGAGATTATGACACTCAGCGAAGACAACGCTCTCGCTCTGCTCAATTTCATCAATACGCACCAAAATGGTAAAATCAGAGTGGAAGGAGTGGGAAACAAACCTACACACAATTGGGTATATTATCTCAATAACAAAGAGAAACAAGCTCTGTCTGATACCTACCAACTCGGATTCCTCATGAAGGATATCAACCGGCTTGAGCAAATGCAGCGAGTAGCTAACGCACAAATCAATCGGTACAACCAATAGTCCTAACCTTACATAGCAACATATCATCATCACACCGTACTATCTCACTTACGCTCCGACAAAAACGGAGCGTTTTTTTGATATTGCTTCCTTTCTACTTCTGTCCGACAAAAACATTCTCTCCAAAACTATCTTCCCTCTAATAGAAGTCCAATGAAGAATGCCTTATGAATGAATACGGAGGAGAACCTACCAATCCCTTATCAATTACGTACCATTTACGTAGGATATACGTAGGATATACGTAACATATACGTAGGATAAACGTAGGATAAACGTAATATTTAGCCACCTTCACCGAAACATCACCACTACTCCACAACACCCTATAACACTACACAATGCCACACAGTTACTGCACAACACTATATAACACAGTACAACTGCTACACAACACCACACAATTTTTTTACAAAAAACTTGCATACATGCAAAAAAAATCGTACCTTTGCCCAAATTTTTATCTCTTTCAAGAGAAAGACCTACATAACACACAACCATTTATCCTATCTACAATATGAGTGTTCTACAAAACCTAACAGCAATCAAAATGCTACAGTTGAAAGCTTTCAAGTTTCAACTCAACAATCCCTTCAAATGGGCAAACGGCTGGTATGCGCCTCTCTATTGCGACGATCGTAAAATTCTATCATACCCTAAAATTCGAGATTTCATTCGAATCGAATTGGCACGCACAATCGCTGAAATGTATCCAGACGCAGATGTAATCGCGGGGGTAGCTACCAATGCTATTGCACACGGAATACTCGTTGCTGAGCAACTGAGTCTTCCCTTCGTTTATGTCCACCCTACTCCGAAAGACCACGGACTTGAAAATCAAATCGAAGGAGACTTACGACCAAGGCAGAGCGTCGTCATCGTAGAAAACCAAGTCAATATAGGAAGCAACTGCCTCAAAGTAGTAGAAGTGTTGCGCAACAACGGCTGCAAGGTGCTCGGTATTGTCACTATCTTCGATTATGGTTTTCCTACTACGCACAAAAAACTAGAGACAGCAGAAGTCGATCTAACCGCCCTAACGAATATGGAAACGGTATTACACCATGCCGAGAATCTAGAAATCATCAATAACGAACAAAGCAAAGCCATTCAAACATGGCAACGCAAACCTTCTAAATGGAGTAAATAACTATGGCTGAAACTAAATACGAAAGTAAAATCGGACAAATACTAGCAAATGACAAACAAATATTTGCTATCTTGACCAATTTAGAAAATATCAACCTATTCAAAGACTTAATCCCACAAGATAAAGTCAAAGAATTAGAAATCAGTAAAGACAGAATTCGCCTAAAGGTAGATGGATTAGCTCAAAAAATATCCATTGCCATCGTTGATAAAGAAGAGTTCAAGACCATTAAATTCGGACTCGAAGATTTCGCCATTCCATTCAATGCATGGATTCAACTCAAATATATCACCGAACTAGACACTCGAGTGCGCATCACAATCAAAACCGACATGCCTGCAATGTTTAAAATGATGTTCGACAAAAAAATGCAACTCGGCATTGACCAAGCAATTGATATGCTTTGTCAACTACCTTATGATAAATTACAACCATAAAAATATACCATTTTTTAACACACAACTATATTACAACAATATGGGAAAAAAGAAACGAAATCTCCGAATCCATCGAGAAGGTAGAAACATTATTGTCACACTAACATTCCTGATATTCGCTATCAATGTGCCTATTTACCTATATGTCTCGCATTGGGTATTCGCAATCACATTATTGCTTTCTGGAGTATTATTGGTATTCGTTACATATTTCTTCCGCAACCCTACCCGTATATTGGAGATAGATGACCCTAACTTCATCATCGCACCTGCGGATGGACGAGTAGTAGTGGTCGAACCAACTGAAGAAAACGAGTACTTTCACGAAAAACGACTACAAGTCAGCATCTTTATGTCCCCTCTCAATGTACATGCCAATTGGTACCCAATTGAGGGAAAGATTATTGTATCTGAACACCAAAAGGGTAGCCATAAAGGAGCTTGGTTACCTAAATCGAGTACTGAAAACGAACGATCATTAGTCGTTATTGAAACACCTGGCAAAATGCAAATCGCTGTACGACAAATCGCAGGAGCAATGGCACGACGTATTGTTACCTATGCCAAAGCAGGTAAACAATCACACCGAAACGAACACCTCGGGTTTATCAAGTTCGGCTCACGCGTGGACATGTACCTACCTCTAGATACTGATATCTTCGTAACCGTAGGAGAACATGTACGTGGCAACGAAACCATTATTGGCAGAATAAACGGATAATCTTTTGTATTAATAACTATACCATCTAATCATTATGAATAAGTTTGAAAACCTTTTCGCTGAGTACCCTTGCACACTCACCGAACAATCTGTTAAAGCAGCAGTAGAAGATATATTAACCAACCACTTCGAAGAGAACAACAACGTTGAAGTTTGGAAACAATGCCTCCATTCCATCGACCTTACTACTCTCAATGGTGATGACACTACCGAGAAAGTTGAAACGATGGCTCAACGCGTCAATGAGTTCGAAGACAACTTCCCTGGCGTGCCCAATGTGGCTGCAATGTGTGTGTACCCTGCCCTCGTGCAAACCGCAGCAGATACACTCACCGAACCTATCGGCATAGCGGCTGTAGCGGCTGGCTTCCCTGCTTCACAAACATTCATTGAGGTTAAGATTGCAGAGGCAGCTATGGCTGTAGCGGCTGGTGCTACCGAGATTGACATCGTTATTTCTATCGGAAAATTCCTCGAAGAAAACTATCAAGAGGTATTTGATGAGATAGCAGAAATCAAGGCTGCAATCAAAGACGCACACCTCAAAGTTATTCTCGAAACAGGTGCGTTGAAAACACCAGAAAACATCTACAAAGCATCTATCTTAGCTATGGCTGCAGGAGCAGATTTCATTAAAACTTCCACAGGTAAGATTGCTGTCAATGCTACTCCAGAGGCAACATATATCATGTGTACTGCAATCAAAGATTGGCAAGCAAAAACGGGACAAAAAGTCTGCTACAAACCTGCTGGGGGAGTTAGTACAACTGCTGAAGCAGTACAGCATTATACGTTGGTTAAAGAAATTCTTGGTCAAGATTGGCTTAACAACGAATCCTTCCGTTTTGGTGCTAGCCGCCTAGCTAACAACCTCTTAACTAGCATCACAGGCACCGAAGTCAAATATTTTTAATACACCAACCTAAGGACATTATTGTATGAAAAAATATTATTCCATTATTCTTTTACTATTCTTATCTATTCAAACGTTGTTGTGCGCAGAAGCACCCAAACGTGAACTTCGTGCCACATGGTTAGCTACAGTCCAAAATATTGATTGGCCAAAAACCAAAGTTACCAACGACGCCACACGCAAACAGCAACAGAAGGAACTTACCGACATCTTCGATAAATTAGTGGCAGGCAACATGCACGCCTGCTTCATGCAAGTGCGCTCGCTCTGCGATGCCATGTACCAGTCCTCCTACGAACCATGGTCAGTTGCGCTGACTGGTACGCGCGGCAAAAACCCTGGCTACGACCCATTAGCGTTTGCCATCGAGGAAGCACACAAACGCGGACTCGAACTCCATATCTGGGTCAACCCCTTCCGTGTGACCACCAGTGGCACGCTCGATAGTAATGACCAACTCCAACAACACGCAGGCGAGTGGATTATCAAATACGATAATGGTTCGTTCAAAGGTCAAATCATTGACCCTGGCTATCCGCAAGCGCGCGCGTATGTAATTAAGGTGTTGATGGAGATTATCAACAACTACGACGTGGACGGTATCGTCATGGATGACTATTTCTATCCCTACGGCGGTACTACCAACGAAGATGCAAAATCTAAATCATTGTACAAACCTAGCAACGTAGTAGACGTTAATCAAGACGGAGATACCGATGATGACTGGCGCCGCAGCAATGTGGACATCTGCCTAAAGCAACTCTATGACACGATTCAAGCAGTCAAACCTTGGGTACGTTTCGGCATGGGTACTTTCGGAATTTGGAGCACACAGAAGAAAGCAGCTGAGGCGTATGGCATCACCTTACCAAGCGGCATTAGTGGCTTGGATGACTACGACGTACAGGCCTGCAACCCCGTAGAATGGGTAAAACATGGCTATGTGGACTATATCAACCCACAACTTTATTGGTCCACAAATATTGCAGCACAAGACTACAACGTGCTCTGCAAATGGTGGGCAAAAGATGTGTGCGAACACTTCTCCAACCAACTACCTAATGGCAAGAAAGTACATTTCTTCATTTCGCAAGCAGCTTATCACGCCTACGATGGCTACAAGGGCTATGATGCAGGCGTCGGTGAAATCCAAAAGCAAATTGACGTCAATCGCACAAACCTTTCCTCTGGCACTACTGGTTCGGTATTCTACAACACTTCTGCTTATTGTAAAATGTATAAACAGTTAGCACAATCACACTTCACATACAAAACATTGCCACCTGCCATGGATTGGAAAGTAAAAGAAACATTAGAGGCTCCTACTAATCTTGTACTTAATAACAATCTATTGAGTTGGCAACATCCTACAGCAGAGCGATTTACAGTATATGCTTATCCACTAGAATTAAATCTTGATATAGTACAACAAAGTGGACAATACCTACAACAAATTGTATATGGGAAATCATGTGAATTGAATATCGAAAACCTCGAAAACACAACGATAGCCGTATGTGCTTATGACCGATTTGGTGTAGAACACGGTGCCGTATTTTACAACGATATCATTTTCCCAGAATCCAACCCTAATGCAACAGAAATTACTTGGGTATTAAACGGAGGTGAAATTAAAGAATTGATTGTACCAACAAACGAACAATTATGGGAAGTCTGGAAACTTGATTATGTCGCTTTCTACAAAAGTTTGTTTGGTGAACAATTTCAGCCTGCTGATGATCGACCAATGAATGATGTCTTAGGCTTTACATCAATCACTTGGAATAGAAAAGGCGGATTAGCTAAAGAATTTATGACACAATCTCCTAATTGGAAATGGTTAGCAAATTACATCACTTCTATTGCAGCAACTAATAATATAACACTGACAACTGAAAACGATTGGCGTTACAATGTATATGCATTCTTCAATTGCACAGATGCTGCATACCGCTTAGACGGGCATTGCGTAGGTAGTACAGCTGATTTTACAAAAGCAGGAAACCCACAAGAATGGGGACAATTTTACCCTGAAGTAGAGATAGCAGAAAAACAATTACCTAATCAAGTACACGAAACATATCTCCTTCCTACACCCAAACACCCTAATGGATACCTATTTTTAGGGTGGTACACCACAGATTCTAGTATAGGAGATCCTATCATTGCAATTCCTGCGGGTTGGAAAGGTACACTCTATGCTATATGGGATGAAGTAAACACAGCCATTGAAAACGTCATAAATAATAGTCAAACACGCATATATGATACTATGGGACGTTTTATAGGAACAAAACTACCCCATAATCAACATGGCGTGTTCATCGTAATACAAGACAAAGGTATGTACAAAATAGTCCAATAATTTTCACGAACACATAAAAAGAAGACTACCTCAAAAGGTAGTCTTCTTTTTGCTATTTTTCCAACTTCAACACTATCGGCAAGTGATCGGAGTACCCACCATGATAGCGATAACCCACATATGTTCTTTTCGGCTGATAACCAAGATATTTACTATCTCCTTCTAACAACCATTCTGGTGAAAATATCATGCTATTGGCAGTAGTTTTCAAAGTGCTAGACACATAAAACTGATCCAAACACGACCACATTCCCCGATATTTATGTGTCCCGTTTCCTTCTCTACCCAAATCAATCATCATATTACTCATACCCTTCAAATCATCCTTTGGGGCACAATTCATATCTCCCATCACTACAATTTTTGCATCTTTTTGTAAAAGCAGAATACTATCAATCTGCTGTTGAATCACTCGTTTTGCCAACTGCCTCTTCCAATCTGTTGCCCCACTACCACCCAAATTCGATGGCAAATGACACACCATTGCATGCAAAGTATCTTGCCCATACACTTCTGCGCATACATACAATATATCACGCGTTTTATCCCCTCGCAAATCCACATGCAATGGCTTACTATGCAATACTCTCACTTTCGTACTATCGTACAACAATGCTACATCCACACCACGCTCATCGACACTTTCGTAGTGAACAAAATTGTGATTAAAACGCTTCAGCCGATAGCACAAATCCCGCAAACAACGAGCATTTTCCACCTCACACAATCCCACCAATGCTGCACTCTCCCACCCTGCTATATTCACCACCACTTGAGCAATACGATCCAACTTAGTATAATAACGATAATAAGTCCAATGGTGCAAACCATCGGGAAGAAATGATGAATCATTCTTCAACGTATCATGCTCACAATCAAATAAATTCTCCACATTATAGCAGATAATTCTCAATGGCCCTTGTGCAAAAAGAAACCCACACTCAATACAGAACAAAACAATCCATATCAAGCGTGAGTATTTCATAAAATAAAATGCTTAATTCTAGTTTATTGAAGCATCATTATCGCCTTTTTCAATGCAGCCACAAATGCATCAATATCCTCTTTCGTGTTGTATAATCCCACCGACGCACGCACCGTGCCAGGCACTTGCAAATAGTCAATCAGTGGTTCTGCACAATGATGTCCTGTGCGTACTGCCACACCCTGACGATCCAGCAACACGCCCACATCAAAGGGATGAATCAATGCTCCATCTTCACGATAAACATTAAAAGACACCGCTCCTGCTTTTTCTTGCCCCGCAGCATATACTCGCACATTGGGTATTGCAGCTAACTGCGCTTCCAAATATCCTGCCAACTCTTTCTCATATTCAGCAATCTTCTCTAAACCAATCTCTTGCACATAGTCTATTGCCTTGCCAAACGCATGACTGCCTACATAATTCGGTGTACCTGCCTCAAACTTATAGGGCAACACATTGTATGTCGTTTTCTGAAAACTCACATGCTCAATCATCTCTCCCCCACCCTCTGCTGGAGGCAATTTATCAAGCCACTCTCTCTTTCCATACAGCATGCCCAAACCTGTTGGACCATACATCTTATGCGCACTCATCACCAAGAAATCGCAATCTAATAGCTGTACATCTACCTCCAAATGAGGCACCGACTGCGCACCATCCACACATACTGCCACACCCTTCTCATGTGCTAAACGAATGATCTCCTCTATGGAGTTTATTATCCCCAACACATTGCTCACGTGTGCCACCGACACCAACTTCGTCCTCTCGCTCAAAAGCCCCTTAAAAGCCTCTATATCAAGCGATAAGTCCTCTCGCAATGGAATTACCTTCAATACCGCTCCCTTGCGCTCACACAGCATTTGCCATGGCACGATATTCGAGTGGTGCTCCAATTGACTAACGATAATCTCATCGCCCGCTTTCACCATCGCATCGCCAAAACTGCGTGCCAACATGTTGATACTATCCGTTGTACCCTTCGTGAAGATAATCTCCTCTGATGACTGCGCACGAATCAGTTGCGCCACTTTCTCGCGTGACTCCTCGTGCTTTTGCGTAGCCACTTGACTGAGATGATGTACTCCACGATGCACATTGGCATTCCAATGGCTATATGCCTCCACTATCGCATCTATCACCACCTGTGGTTTTTGTGTCGTAGCTGCATTATCTAGATACACCAACGCTCTTCCGTGCACAGTTTCGTTCAATATCGGAAAATCTTCTCGTCTCATGGCTTGTAATAACTCTGCTCTAATATGTTTTGTGCATCACCTTCACTCATCAGTTCTATCAAGGTAACATCCTTATTATTAGTCATATAACTATCCACTATACGCCATCCTACCCACAATCCCAAGCGTCCTGGAGACTCTTGAGAAATCTCTGCTGTAAACGGCCCATCGTTCAAATATGAGTTGATTAACATCGACTCCGTCTTAAACAAATCCCGCTTCTCCATCATCCTATTCCAGATCGCCTGCTCATACATTTCGCACCAATCCCATTGCTCTTTCGAGTAGCCAATCAACTCCCAAGCCGGCTCATTAGGCAACAACTCTCCAAGTAAAAATAACTGCTTTCCACGGAAAATCATTTGCTCTAACAACCTGTTATACTTGCTATTATACGAAATATGATATGCTAAATATGTGCCCAACACATCTCCTGCAACGCACGCCTTGCGCATAGTCTGTTTTTGATAATCATACACCACTTGATTATAGTATGGATAATCACTTCCCAAATACATATCCACTCCCACACCAATAATATCTTCGTAGTACATCACAGAAGAATTAAAACCCGAAACAAACAGATACACACTCGGAATATCCCACTCAGGATACAGGTAATGCAGACGCGAAAAGCCCATATTCAACGCCTCTTGCAGACTATCCACATTCGCAAACTTCTCTTGCGCCAACGCGTTAGTCTGCGCAAAGCCCATCACTGTATCGGTCAAAAACTGTGCATACATCTCGCACAAATAAGCAGTATCCTCTGTGGGTATTCGCAATATCCCCTCCACAAACATCGGCATAAACTCCTCATAATCTGCATACAACTGCTGAATATCCACCTCCACACTATCTGGTCTTACAGCCAACTGCGCGCTATCAAACCGCACAATCTCCACCTCTACTGGCTCAATATCTTTGGGGATATATTGATACTTATTCCCACATCCACATAGCACCACCGTCAACAATATATATATATACTCTCTCATACTCTCTATTTTTGCTCCTCCCCTATCTTGGGAGAGGCTTGTTAATCCACTACGCCATCTTTCATTTCAATCACTCGATCGCTAATATCTGCCAATTCCTTATCGTGTGTCACGATAATTATCGTTTGTCCATACTGCTCTCTCATCTGCAATAGCAGCTTGTGCAACTCCTTTTTGTTGCTCTCATCCAGACTACCACTTGGCTCATCCGCCAATATCACATCGGGCGACATCATCATCGCTCTCGCTGCGGCAACCCTTTGTTTCTCGCCACCCGACAACTGATTGGGCTTATGCGTAAGTCTCTCAGCCATACCCAGTTCCGTTAGCAATTGCACCGCCCTTTTCTCTGCTTCTTTCTCTGGCACACGAGCAATCATGGCTGGCATCATCACGTTCTCCAATGTAGTAAACTCTGGCAACAACTGATGAAACTGAAAGATAAATCCTATATGCCGATTACGGAAATCCGCCAACTCTTTCTCCTTCAACGCAAACACATCCACCCCATCAATCACCACACTACCTGTGTCGGGCTTGTCCAATGTACCAATAATCTGTAGTAGAGTAGTCTTTCCTGCCCCACTCTTTCCAATGATACTCACAATCTCACCTTTCTCCACGGTCAGATCTACCCCCTTCAGCACCTCCAACGTGCCAAACGACTTGTGTATATTTTTTACTTCTATCATATTCTTACTCCTTCTTATATGCCGAATATATCAAATCCACCGCCTCTTCTATCAAATCATCTTTATCTTCAGAGTGCTGATTCACAAGCAGATGCGGCCTAACTCCGTTTTCAATACTCTGCATATCTCTGTCGTACATCTTCACACTCGAGAAGCGAACCATCCATCCATTGGGCAACTCATAACTCATTGGCATACCGCCTCCTCCCCCACTCTTTCCGCCCAGCACCAGGCAGTTATCCGCATAGCGCATGATACTCACAAAGAAGTTCGCCGCCGAATAGCTATGCCTATTGCACAGCACCACCACAGGACGCATCCAATTGCCTTTGCTATCTTCCAGTTTCATCTCCTCTATCTCCGAAAACGCATCATGCTCCCTACCCGACTTATGCTGCCAATACCCCACCACAGTATCACGTGAGAAGAATGGCGCCGCCAATCGATACGCATTATCCATACTTCCGCCACCATTATTCCGTACATCCAACACAATCCCCTTACATTCAGCAAAATAGTTCATCACCATCAGCCAGTTCAAATACGAAAAACTATCCGAGAACGAACCGTAATACACATACCCAATACTATCGCCATCTATCTTGCAATAGTTCAATCCCCCTGCCCTGCGGTAGTCTTTCAAATAGTATTTCGTCAGTATCTCCGAATCGAAGTTCGTTGGATATCCCTCGTACCACGAACTGCAAACCGACACATCGAATGGCGTATACAGATTCACATGCCCATCTTCCAAAGTGTTCAACATCTCCTCCATCAAGTCAAACATCCGATACTGATCCTCAAACGCTACCAACTTCATCGTGTCAAACTGTGGCTGATACACCGCATACACCGAATCCCAATCCACCTGTTTATCATCAAACAAGCAGTATTTCTCATCAATAATCTGCCACAATGCCTCAAAGTTCTCCGATGGTGTATTCTTATGATTATCAAACTCATGCGTACAACCAACCCCGCCAATCAACATCAGCACCCCTATCGCAATATATTTTGATTTCATCATCACCACTCTACACTATTCTACACTACTCTACACTATTCTACACCACTCAAAACACCACTTTTGGTCGTGTTTTGTACTGCCACACACAGCCCACTACCGCACTCACCATCTCCCGCGAGAACATCATACCCTTCTCGCCGTATTCCAAATACTCATGCGCAATGCCCACGCGCCAAGTACTCCGTTTCAACTGCATATCAAACGTCAATTCGTGTTGCAAATGCCTGTGATTCCACATGCCTGCGCAACGAAAATCGCCCAACACACCTTCGCCCATCTCGTAGTACGAATGCCAATAATCGGGTAGGTAGTCCATACCTATCATATTCGCCCGCACCATATAGCGCAGTCTATAACTGGTCTTTTTCGCCCGAAATGCCCATTCTAATCCGCCCATAGCGCACAAATTCACCGCCAAATCCATCGAATAGGGCTTATTCACACTACTGCCATGCATCTTTCCCATCAAATCCACATCCAGGTAAGGACCCAACTTCACACGCAATCCATAATCAGTAAAATGCCAATTGTAGCACGCACCCCAACCGCCATGCAGCCCTAATGAATATATCAAATTCGTGTACATATTGTTGTACATCCAACCAAATCCCACGTCCATTTTCCCCACGTTCTCCCATTTCTTCGTGTTATCACATCGAAACTCTTGCCACCATTCGTTGCTCAGTCCCACTTGTTGCCCCGAGTAGAGTAGGGGACTCAAGTACTGATCTTGCATCCACATACCCCCATACCGCACGCTGAGCACATTCTCATGCTCCACACCCCAGTTCTCTGCCAATGCAACTACCTGACAGCCAACCGATAATAGCAATATGCACAACCATTTACGCATCAAAGCTCAACCTTCTTTCCCCATTCTCCATCACTTCTATTTTCACCCACACCGTATCTTCTGGCAGCAGTGGCTCAATCATCTCCGCCCACTCAATAAAGCAGTAGTTTCCCGAATACAGATACTCCTCCGTACCCATATCCATCGCCTCTCTCAAATCCTTAATCCTATAACAATCAAAGTGATATACCTCTTGCCTATCGCCTCTCGCCTTATCGCCTAATCGCCTAATCGCCTCGTCGCCTCTCGCCCCAACTTCATACACATTCACTATCGCAAACGTCGGACTATTCACCACATCTTCTGTCCCCATCGCTTCGCATAGGCACTTGATAAAGGTCGTCTTGCCTGCTCCCATCTTCCCGTCAAAAGCAAACACGCGCGCTTCGCCGCACTTGTCCAAAATATCTGTTGCAGCCACTTCCGCACCCTGCTCATTGACCAAGTAAATACCCTTCTCTGGGTCCTTTTTTATCGTGTATATATACTTCATGCTATATGATTTTCTAATTTCGCGGCAAAGTTACTATTTTTTTTTCAATTACACAACTATTTCCGCTGCATACAGCTCATATTCCTCATTGAATATCTTTATCATTCTCTGATACCTAAATCCCAACTCCTGATACAACTTCTTCGCCGTGTTCATGGGCTCTACTGCCAACGTCACCACACCTATTCCCTGTTCTCTCGCCATTGCCTTCGCTTTTTCTATCAACGCTGTTCCCACGCCTTGATTCCTGTAGGGTAGGGACACCGACAAACTGTCAATATAGAACTCTCCTGCTTTTGCTTCATCTTCCATATCGTCCCACCCATTGCCAAAAGCCACATCAAACAGCCCCTTCAGCTGCGGATACATCCTATCTCTCTGCACGCGGTAATGCTCCCCGTTCACAGCGATCATCATTCCTGCCCTCTCTCCATCCACTTCGGCTATCCAAGTGTTCCTGTAACTATAGTGCGTATCCTCTTGCGCACACACATCCTTCAGTGTCCTAATCCACTGATTATAAAGTGATTCATCTTCCAACAAAAACGCATAGTATATCCCTTCCGCAATATACGCCACATCTTCAACCGTCGCTTTCCTTATCCTAATCATCATTGTTAAATTTTTATTCCCTTGCCGCGCAATGTGTTGTTTCGCGCGGAAGAGTTGTTGGTTAATGTTGTTGTTGATTTCCTCGCACAAAATTACTGCTTTTTCTTCACATATGCAAATACAACCTATTTTCTTTTCCACTTCTTCTCTCTATATTCCTCCACTTCTACCTTTATCTTTTCGCTATAAACTACGTTACATATACGATAGATACACGATAGATACACGATAGATATACGATAGATTATACTATTTATACCATATGTATAGCATATAGATAACGCCTTACTATCTCTTTGTCCATTAGTCCTCAATCATCTTGGGGAACTTGCTTCCCGCCACCTGTTTACCTCTCAGCGCATTTGTCAATATCTCTGTTGTTTCATTCGATGGTTTAGTGCTCGGTGCTAGTTCGCCGAGTAACTCTTCTCCCCCCTGCTCGACGGTGTCCCGTCTCGCGTGTCCCGACTCCCTAAACCCTAAACAGCAGCCCGCTTGCGGGCATCCACTAAACTAGCGCTTGCGCCTTTCTATGTTTATTCCCCCGAATGACATTCGGGCATTCTATCAACTCTACACAAAAAATCACCCCAAAAAGCGATTTTCCTTGCTCAATCCAAAATATTTCACTACCTTTGCAACCGCAAACCTAAATAGGGTGCGCAGACATATTATAAAAAGGCGTTTATTGGCGCTTGTTTTGGTAAACAGAAAACTGGAAACTTTCTTTTCACCCGAAACAAGAGAGCGGTAAATGCCCCTTGGTATGTTACATCCGTTGTGTCCCACAACGATTAGCATATCGGCGTGGGCATTCATTGTTTGTTCTTGTGAAAGGGTTTTCCAGTACCTCTGTTTAGAGAATAAGCAAAAAGAGGTTCCACGCTTTTCTTTTATACTAACGGGTCGTTTGGAGCCAACCTCCCAAACAAAACATTCAAAACAATGAAAAAGATTTTCAGTTTAGCCATTCTGGCAATGGCACTCGTTTTCACAGGTTGCGACCAAAACAATCCAGACGACTACTCTAATTACCCACAACTTATTGTAGGCAAGTGGTTTAACTTTACAAGCGATGTGAGTATGTTTTTGAACTACAAAGCAGATAAAACTTACAGCGTAACTGGTTACGACAAACAGTTTGGATGGATGGGATTTGACGGAACTTACTCATTGCAAGGTAACACACTCTTGTTAACAAGGAAGGGCAATGTGTCTTCGGAAGCAATGATTGAATTAACTAATGACAGATTTATTTTTAACTCATTGTCTGATGAACCAGACTATTCTGGGCAAGTTTACTACCGCGTACAGGAATCTTTCGACATCAAAGGTAATTACACCTATCTTAACTCTGCAGTTCGCGTAGTTCCTGCCGAAGGTAAAACCGCTCTTCAACTCCCAAAAGGCGTTACTTTCCAAGGTCAAAACTCTATCCCTGTGGACGCAATGCACGGCGATCGTATTATTGATGAAATGAAGAAGTTCTTTGCCGATGCTACTTTTGCAGCAGACGGCAAACTAAACCACACTCTGGATGGCGAAGCAAAGACCAAAAACTACACCCTCGATGGCAACAACCTCACCTTCAATCTCTATGAGGGTAGCGAAACCTACAAAGTGAACGCAACTTCCTTCCCAGACGAAGATGGCGACCGCCTCTTTATCATTATTCCAAAGCAAGCAGCATGGTTAGGTGGTATGGTAGATATGATAGAGAAAGAGCAAGCAGACTTAACCCTCACCGAAGCTCAAATCGCCGAATTGGAGAAGGAGTTCATGGCTACCTTCGAGACCTTCACTGTTATCCTCTCTCTTAGCAAAAAGTAAACTCACATCAATAAAGCTTAAATGCAAAAAACGAGGTTATTTGTCAAAATAGCCTCGTTTTTTATCGCCTCTTGTTCCACAACCCTCAAAAACAAAGTAAATCCAAACCACCTTTTACACTACCAACAACGCCGTAATAGCAGTCAATATCGCCTCCAAATTACTAAATACCGCGTACCCAACAGCCACACTTCCTGTTCCGCCAACGAGTAACCAACGAACAGCATCCATCCGCATGGCCAACCGCTCCAACATGGTGTACCTACGCAAACTCTCTTGCAACTCACTGCTGGGCGATGGCATAAGATTAATCTGACGAATAGTATCCGCCATAAACGCCTCACTATCTTTCACTTGCGGAGCACTCGCCTGCAAACGCTTTTTTATTTTAGTATTGGTTATCATATTCGTTTTGGTTCCTTGTTCCTTATTCCTTACTCAAAATCGCCTTCAGTTTCTTTCTTGCTCTAAACAGCATCACCGCAAGATGGCTTTCCGATATTTCGGTTATCTTGCTAATCTCTCGAATACTTTTTTCTTCCAAATAATATAGTATTACCACTACTTTCTCTTGCTTCGGCAACTTATCAATCGCCTGATATAGCGGCTCATAGCGAAAGGCACCATCTGTTTGCTCGCTCGCCAATTCCGTATCAACGCTCTCATAGTTCTCCACCGCTACGCGATGGGTATTCCAGTACTTATTTTGTTCGTTAAGGTATTCGTTGTATGCAATCCGAAATATCCATGTTTGCAGCGCAGACCTGCCCTCAAAGGTAGCACAATGCAAATATGCCTTCAAAATCGCCTCTTGTGCAAGATCGTTAGCCAGTTCTTCATCGCCATGAGTCAGCACGAGCAGGAATCGCCGAAGGGACTCCTGCATGCCGCCAATGGCGGAAATAAACTGCTGCTTATCCATATAGTGATGAAAAACAAGTGATTTTGAAAATAAGTCAGACAGACAAACGCAGTTTATTCTTTTTCTGCAAGTGCTTTTTCTTCTTTCTCAATCTCCTTCTTGAGATAATTCTTTGACACAAAGAACATCACCAAGAATGCTATACCAACAGTCAAGAGGAAACCACCGATAATAACTGCCTGATTCACTGTAGCAAACACTCCATAGAGCAATATAAATAATCCAACGAGTGAAGATAATGCACCATACTCCAAATGTTTCAACACTGCCATTTTGGTAGTCTTCTTTTTGCTGTCCGTCTCATTCAACATCTCAGCCATTGCCTTGAAGTCAATGTTTGCACCTTCACTCTTCTCAATCATCTGAGAGATGAGTTTACTATGCTCCTCCACTTTGTGACGACGATTTTTGAGATACATAATCACACCCGTCAAAATGATTCCAGGTATTCCACCAAAAATTAATAAACATCCAATAATAGGGACTAACCCATCCATAAATGAATCTAACATACTTCTAAAAATTTAATCATTTAACAAATCGTTTTCAGTTCGCCTCATTGCGACTACACCCATTAGACAAATGAGAAAAAGAAAATATTACAAACGACTGTTATTTTTTCTAACAAAACACATCATTTTGCCTGTGTCTTGTTCCACGCTCCTCAAAAATATTCAATTCTCAGGGCGTTATTTTGCCATTAAAATGCTCGTAAAGCTTTGTCCCTGAGTGAGTTCCGAGCAAATCAATCCACTCTTCCAATTTGGCGCTTCTAGCATGCGCCACAGAGCCAAAACGTTGCAGTATCTTTTGCTTAGTAACTGCTCCAACTCCCTGAATATCATCAAGTTCGCTCTTTATTTGTGCCTTACTGCGCTTCTTTTTGTGGTAACTGATGGCAAATCGATGCACCTCATCTTGTATCTCGACCATCAGTCGGAAGATCTCATCCGTCACCTTCATACCAAACTCCTGAACAGGGTCGCCATAGAGTAGGGTATTTGTCCTATGCTTGTTGTCCTTCTTCAGTCCCGCAATCGGAATTTGCAAACCCAACTCTCCTTCCACCACTTCACGAATAGCACCCATCTGCCCCAAGCCACCGTCGGCAATAATCAAGTCGGGTAGGGGACTTCCTTCTTCCATCAATCGGCTATATCTCCTTCTCACTACCTCCCTCATACTCGCGTAGTCATCGGGACCTTCCACTGTCTTAATCTCAAACTTCTTATACTCGCTCTTGCACGCGCGTCCCTTCTTAAACACCACGCAACCTGCCACTGCATTGCTGCCCTGCGTGTTCGAGTTATCAAAACTATCTATCCACATCGGCATTGTAGGCAAGCCCAGCAACTTCTGCAACCCACCCAAGATACGCACTGCGCGTTGGTCTGGATTCAGCTTATCATCCTGTTTAATGCGGTCTTTCTTATACTGCTGCACATTCTGCATAGCCAAATCCAAGAGCTTCTTTTTATCGCCTCCCAGAGCAATATTCACATGCAGATTTTCATCAATTATCTCCGGAATAAACGGAACAATCACTTCCTTTGTTGTACTACCTAACTGCTCCCTCAATTCGTATATACCCATCGCCAAAACCTCCTCACGGCTCTCATCCAACTGCTTCTTATATTCAATAGTCTGCCCCTGCACAATACTTCCTCTATGCACATGCAGCATGCTGATATGTACATTCTGCCCCATTTCATCGTAACCAAACACATCCACGTCACCCGCATGCGAGTTCGTGATAATCGTTTTACTGGTAAATTGCTCGATGAAATCGAGCTTTTCTTTCAGTCTGCCTGCCTCCTCATACCGCATTTCTGCGGCTGCTTGCAACATCTCTGCTTCTATCTGCTTGCTTATCTCTTGTGCATCGCCTCGAATAATCTTCCGTGCAGCATCAATATACTCCATATACTGCTCATGGCTCACTTTCGCCTCGCACACGCCGCAGCAATTACCCAAATGATACTTCAAGCACACGCGATATTTCCCCATTTCAACGGCACTTTTGCTCATCTGCATGCCACAAGTGCGAATAGGGTAGAGCTTATGGATGAGCTCCAACACCAAGTCCAATGTATAACCAAAACTATATGGTCCAAAGTACTCACCTACACCTTTGATTATCTTCCGTGTCTTGAATATTCTGGGATATTCTTCTCTTGTAATGCAAATACTTGGATAACTCTTTCCGTCCTTGAGCAGGATATTATAGTGGGGCTGATACTGCTTGATGAGGTTATTTTCCAGCAAAAACGCATCCTGCTCGCTATTCACCACCACATATTTGATGTCCGCAATACTCTGAACCAGCAGTTTAGTCTTGTAGCGATCCTGCTCTTTGTGAAAATAACTACTTACCCTGCGCTTCAGATTCTTTGCTTTACCCACATAAATCACTTCCCCAGCTTCATTGAAGTATTGGTACACCCCTGGCTCTTCAGGTATGCGCTGAAGTAGCTCTTGTATATGTTCGTTTTTAGCCAAAACTTGTAATTCTTTACGATTTTATCGGTAAATTACGCTAAAGTACGAGAACCTTATAATATATATCCTTGCCGCGGCAGGGTGTTGATTGCCGCGGAATGTTGTCTATATTGTCGTTAATTAAAAAAACAGATTTGTAGATTCTTAGCAGCTCAGCAAGCTGCTAACCTCCACATCGTCACCAAACACTTTTCTGCCATTCAAGAACTCCAACTCAATAATAAAGTTGATATACACTTTCTTTACATTGAATTTCTTTACCAGTTCCAGCGCAGCAGCCATCGAGCCACCAGTAGCCAGCAAGTCGTCATGTAGCAGCACCACATCATCTTCATTCAGCGCATCTGCGTGAATTTGAATAGTATCTACGCCATATTCCTTTGCATAGCTTACCTCTATTGTTTCTGCTGGCAATTTACCTGGTTTGCGAATAGGCACAAATCCTGCACCCAGCTCCATAGCCACCGCAGGAGCCAAAATAAACCCGCGCGACTCAATACCCACCACTTTTGTAATACCGTATGCACGATACAAGTTGGCAATCTCATCTTTCATCCATTTCAAATACTCTGGATTACTCAACACAGTAGTAATGTCCTTAAATACAATTCCCTCTACAGGAAAATCCTTCACATCGCGAATATGCGCGATAATCTCTTCTTGCTTCATATCTTAATTATTTTTATTATTACAAATATAGATAACGTTCCACGTGGAACACCCCATGCCTTTCAAAAAATCCTATTGTCTATACTACAGTGAGCATAGCGAACAATCTACAGCCCGTATGGGCGATCTACAACCTACAGCGCAGCGATCTATCTGCCCATCAGCACAAGCAATACGCTAATATCATTAGGGCTTACACCGGGTATTCTGCTTGCTTCGCCAATAGTGTCTGGCTTAATGCGACTGAGTTTCTGACGTGCTTCAGTGCTCAATGACTGTACACTATTATAGTCAAAATCCTTTGGTAAGTGGATATTATTCAGGCGTTGCAACTTATCTGCTGCCAGTCGTTCGCGCTCAATATACCCTTTGTACTTGATATTAATCTCTGCGCTCTCTACAATCTCCTCGCTTCTGCTGCCTAGTAGCTCAATCTTCTCTTTTAGTTCAGCAACCACTTCTGCCAAGCCCATAATAGTGATATTTGGACGCGCTACAATATCAATCAACTTGCTTGTTTGTTGCAAATCGCCATAGCCCATTGCGTTCAAATACGCATTTATATCTTTACCCTTTACGGAGGTATTGCGTAGCATTTCCGTCAATGCTTGCTCGCCAGCATGCTTACTCCTTAGCAAAGACAAACGATAGTCATCTGCCAAGCCCAACGCATAACTGCGCTCCGTCAATCGAGCGTCTGCATTATCTTGGCGTAGCAAGATACGGTACTCAGCTCGCGAAGTAAACATACGGTATGGTTCATCCACACCTTTGTTCACCAAATCATCAATCAGCACACCTATATAGCTCTCATCTCTTGCCAAAGTGAATGGTGCACCTCCTGTGATATTCTGATGAGCATTCACACCAGCCACCAATCCTTGACCTGCCGCCTCCTCATAACCCGTAGTACCATTAATCTGTCCTGCAAAGAAGAGGTTCTTAATCATCTTTGTCTCCAGTGTATGCAGCAACTGTGTTGGATCAAAAAAGTCATATTCAATCGCGTACCCTGGGCGATACAACACCGCGTTCTCCAATCCCTTCACCGTGCGCAATGCTTGCCATTGTATCTGCCAGGGTAAGGAAGAGGAGAAACCATTCACATAGTATTCATTTGAATCTACGCCCTCCGGCTCTAAGAACAACTGGTGCGCATCTTTCTCCGCAAAAGTAACAATCTTTGTCTCTATACTTGGGCAATATCTCGGACCAATACTCTGTATCTGACCGTTATACAACGGCGAGTCTTCCAATCCACCACGCAGTACATCGTGCGTCTGAGTATTCGTATAAGTAATCCAGCAGCTCATCTGCTTCAGTTGGCGTTGTACGGTAGCCAAATACGAGAACTGATGGCTATCGTTATCGCCCAACTGCTCTGTCATCTGCGAGAAATCAATACTCCTCTTATCTATACGCGCAGGTGTACCCGTCTTCATCCTATCGGTCACAAAACCCAACTGGCGCAACTGCTCTGTGATACCAAAACTACTTGGCTCCGATATTCTTCCTCCTTCAATCTGTGTTCGCCCAAAATGCAACAAACCATTCAAGAAAGTACCATTGGTCAATATCACCGCCTTTGCCTGCATCTCTATACCGAGCAAAGTCTTAACTCCCTTAACTTCGCCATCTTTGATCACTAACTCCATCACGGTATCTTGCCAGATATCCAGATTAGGTGTATCTGTCAGAATATTCACCCATTCCTCGATAAAGCGTTTTCTATCGCTTTGACTGCGCGGACTCCACATAGCAGGACCTTTGCTGCGATTGAGCATACGAAACTGAATAGCACTCCTGTCCGTCACAATACCCATCTGTCCACCCATTGCATCTATCTCTCTGACTATCTGACCTTTAGCTATTCCACCAACAGCAGGATTACAACTCATCTGACCAATCTTATTCATATCCATCGTGATGAGCAATGTCTTGCTACCCATACGAGCAGCTGCACTGGCTGCCTCACAGCCGGCATGTCCTGCACCTACTACAATAATATCGTACTTAAATTCCATATAATCAATCACTTACTTTCCAATTACTCTGTTTCTATGATGCCATCTCCCTTGTCCGCTGAAGCTGCTCTTACCTATCGTTCGTTGGGGTGGCAGAAAAGCATCCTCCAAGTGTGTTACCTCCTTCACCTCATGCGTGGTAGCATCCATCGTAATACCAATAATATCAAAACGGGGTGTCAACTCTATCTTGTGAAACTTGATATATGCATTGGCTGCAGCAGCCATACGACGACGTTTCAGTTCATCCACAAATTCTTCAGGACGTTTGCCACCATACGATGTGGTTCTTGTCTTCACCTCCACAAAAGCAATCTCCTTCCTGCTCACTGCTATCACATCCATCTCTAGATGTCCAAACTTCCAGTTCATATCCACCACACGAAAACCTTTCTCCCGCATGATCTTGGCCGCCAACTCTTCGCCAATCTGTCCTATGATATTATGCTCTGCCATTATCCTTGCATCTTATTCACGCGCGCAGCGTCCAGTCTTAGCATAATCGCCAGCAATATCGTAAAGCCCCACAACGACGAACCACCATAACTAAAGAAAGGCAATGGGATACCAATCACAGGCAGCAGTCCCAGCACCATACCAATATTGATTGTCACGTGGAACAACAATATGCTCGCCACGCTATACGCATATATCCGACTAAAGGTATCTCGCTGACGTTCAGCAATATATATAATCCTCAGTATCAATGCCAAATATAGCAATAATAGTCCAGCAGACCCCACAAATCCCCATTCTTCGCCCACTGTACAGAAGATAAAATCGGTGTCTTGTTCAGGCACGAACTTCAGTTTTGTTTGTGTGCCTTGCAGAAAACCCTTTCCTGTCGCCTGCCCCGAACCAATAGCAATCAGCGATTGATTCACATTATATCCCGCGCCATGAGGGTCATCTTTCATACCTAACAATACCTCAATACGAATACGTTGGTGAGGTTGCAGAATATTGTGGAAAGCATAGTCACATCCTTGGCACAGCACCGCAGTAGTCATTACAAATGCCACAATCCAACCCATACTACTTTTCCTATATTTCACCGCCTGCACCAGCAGATGAATAGCCGTAAACGCTAAACAAGCCAGAGCAATATAATTGAAATTAACCAACAGCCATATATTGAGCAACAATCCTATTCCATAGCCAACCACCACACCTATACCCACAATAACCAACGAACGAAAATCCCTCTCCTTAAACGCCAACAACCCCATCACTATCGCCTCTATCACCAGTGTACTTACCAAGATACCTACATTGCCCAAACCTATTGGCAATGCCGTCTCACCGAATAATATCACTAATATGAATAATACTACACACGCCAATCCACCCGAAAGGACATAGCCCGACATACCTTGACGGTAGAACACCAATAAGAATGAAGCAAACACCAATGCCGACCCTGTTTCTCGCTGAGCCACCATGATAATCAGCATAGGCACACCTATCAAGAGGAAAGGCACGATCAAATCGCGCAAATCACGCACTTTATAGCCATATTGGCTCATATATTTGGCTACAGCAATAGCCGTGAAACATTTGGCAAACTCTGCTGGCTGCAAACTAATCGGACCTATCGTCAGCCACGACAGCGAACCTTTGATATCACGCGCAAAAATAGGCGTGATTATCAACAACACTATCATTACTCCATAGAAGATATAACCCAAAATATCATACGCTTTCTCCTCTATCATCAGTATGATTCCACCTATCACAACAGCCGTAGCAAGCCATACCAACTGCTTACCTGCTCGGTTGGAGAAGTCCCAAATACTCGTTTGATCGAACGAATAACTCGAACCATAGATATT
The DNA here is from genome assembly GCA_045601825.1 of Paludibacteraceae bacterium. Classification (GTDB taxonomy): domain Bacteria; phylum Bacteroidota; class Bacteroidia; order Bacteroidales; family Paludibacteraceae; genus Colicola. Next base: position 50,135 of record JAZSAI010000006.1, read on the forward strand.
CAGCCAACCGAACAGCGCAATCACGAGGAACAAAACGATTGTCCACCAGTCAATACCCGATATGATACTTCTGTTATTCCTCATCTTGCTTATCTATCAAATTCGCATTTACCATGCGGTCATATAGCCACTTTCGCTTGATTTCACCGGTTAAATATTGTTCCATCAGCAATGTCGCTATCGGACATGCCCATGTGGAACCAAAGCCCGCATTCTCCACTGCCACAGCAATCGCTATCTGTGGGTTATCCATCGGAGCAAAACCGATAAACAACGCATGATCTTCTCCATGAGGGTTCTGCACCGTACCTGTCTTACCACATATCTGCAATTCGGGCACGTTGTACCACTTTCCCGTTCCTTCCGTCATCACACGTGCCATTCCTCGATGCACCACATCAAAGTGCTTTGCATCAATCGTAGTGTGATGAATCCTCGATTTCATCGAGTCATTTCTATTCAAATGCGGAGTGATATAATATCCCTTATTAGCTATTGCAGCAGTTTGATTGGCCAGTTGCAAAGGTGTTACCAATATCTCACCCTGTCCAATCGACAACGAACGAATTGTAATAGCTTTCCATCCCTTTTTTCCGTAAATCTTATCGTACAATCCTACCGATGGAACCGCACCTTTAGCTTGCTCACTAATATCCGTATCATCAAACCTATTACCCAAACCAAAGCTCATCACGTGCTCTCGCCACGTCTGATAATGTTCCTTGAATTCGGCATTATCATCGCTATACCCATCCTGTTGCAGCAAGTCCTTATACATTGCCCAAAAGTAAGGATTACAACTCTGCTCTATTCCTTCTTCTAAGTCCACTGGACTACCATGATCGTGCGTGCATTTGATAGGATACGATGTCTTCCCATTGCATGGATATTTCGTGTATGTGCTAATCACTCCCTCTTGTAATCCCACCAATGCTTGCAAAATCTTAAACGTAGAACCTGGAGCATATTGCGCTTGTGTAGCCCTATTCATCAGGGGTTTATGCGGATCATTCAGCAATGCTTGATAATTCTTTGAGCGTTCTTGCCCTACTAATGTGCGAGGGTCCCAATTGGGCGAACTCACCAATGCCAACACTTCTCCCGTCTGCGGTTCAATAGCTACCACACTACCCACCTTACCATACATCAATTTTTCCGCCAATAACTGTGTTTGAATATCCAATCCCAAATGCAAATCACTACCAGTAACCGCCTCTTTATCCAATTCGCCATTCTGATATGCTCCCTGTATACGTCCGCGCGAGTCACGCATTAGTATCTCCACGCCCTTCTCTCCGCGCAACTCTCTTTCATATGTTCGCTCGATTCCATCGCGTCCAGAGTAATCACCAACGCTATAATACTCATCCCTATCTAAATCTCGCTGATTCACTTCTCCCACACTACCCAGCACGTGCGATGCAATCGGATACATATAATCGCGCAATGTCCTACAGCGTATATCTACACCTGCGTACTTATACAATTCTTGTTGAAGTGCCGCCACATCTTCTTGGTGCAATTGGTCCATAAACACTTGGGGTGAATAACGCGAAAATCCTCGATTTCTTCGGGGATTCTGTATGTTTTGCATACGCTCTTCAAACTCTTCAGGGGTAATTTGCAGCTTCTCACAAAAACTCAATGTATCAAATGCACTATTCTGCATTTCCCTAACGATTACCGTCACCTCATAGATGGGTTGATTAGCAACTAGTAGTTCGCCTTTTCGGTCATAGATAAGTCCGCGCGAAGGATAGATAGTTTGACGTAGTTGAGCGTTGGTTTCGGCTTTTCCTTGAGTAGATTGGTCAATAACTTGTAAAATAAATAATCGTACAATATATGTGAGCACCACCAATATTGCTATGCCCGCTATCACATATCGCCGATTATAATTAGGGTCATTTATCATTTCCTAAAGATATCATATCCCATGATAATCAATATAGTAAGTGTGCTGCTAATTAATGTCTGCACCAGTACCATCCACCAGTTATGCCAGCTCCATGCTTCTAGCGTGAATACCATCAAATGGTGAACTACTGTTAATATTGACAAACACTTTACATATTCTATTCTGCCTATACTTGCGCTGTAAATCTCACCTTTCACACGTTCCAAATCTTGTGTAAGATTGCCTAATAATATAGGACGCAAGAAACTAAACGCCACGCATGCAGCCATATTCACGCCTATCGAACTATGCCATACATCAAATACCAATCCCACTACTGCACCTATCAACATTTCTGCCCAACGTGGAATTTGTACCGGCATATTCATCAAGAATAGCACATATACCATCGGAAAGCCCCAACCTGCAATTTGCAAGTGGTCAAATAGTAGCACTTGTAGCAGTACTACCACTATCAGTCGCACTATTTGTTTAATCCATTCCATATGGTTGCTTATTATTATTGCGCAATACCTGTACGTACCTAAGTGACTTATAATCAGTACTCAACTTCACTACCGTCTGATGATAATTATCGCCTTGACCTAAACTTGTCTCAAATACTTCGCCTACCATCACACCTTCTGGAAATACCTCAGTCAGTCCGCTTGTTACGACGGTATCTCCTTGATTCACATCTATGTGCCTTGCTATTTCTGTCAAGTTTACGTAGTGGCAATTGCGACCATCCCATGCAGTCCCCCCTATCTGACCATTATTTTTCAATCGGCTACTGATGCTTATTTTCGTATGAATAATCGGTACTACCAACGAATATTTCTCACCTACCGCACTCACTATTCCTACCACGCCATCTGCACCTACCACACCCATATCCACCTCTATACTATCACGCAAGCCCTTATTGATAGTCAAATAGTTATGCTGTTTATTTGTGGTTATCCCCACCACCTTGGCAGGGATATATTCCCAGTCCAAATGGCTATATAAATAGCTTGAATCGCGCTCCGTTTGCTCCTCTATCTGATTACCTAGCAATATCAATTCTTCCTTCAACCGAGCATTCTCCGCTGTCAAGACTTCATTCTCTGTACGCAAACGAAAATACCCCACAATATTTGTTTTCATCCCCTCCACACCTGCTACCAAACGATTAGCACTCGACCATACCGCACTCTGCTGATACTCATTATTCGTGCATATCAGTATAAACGCAACAACTTCCAGCATCAAAAAGATTAGGAAGTTGCTATAACGCGTTAAAAACTGTAGCAGGTTTCTCATACAGTTTGTCTATTTGGATTTTTCTTAGCGAATCAAGAAACCAAAGTTGTTCACATTCTTCAGTGCCACTCCTGTTCCGCGGGCCACTGCATGCAATGGATCTTCTGCCACATGGAATGGAATAGTAATCTTATCCGTCAAACGCTTGCTCAATCCGTGCAACTGTGCACCACCACCGGTCAAGTATATTCCACGCTTCACAATATCAGCATACAACTCTGGTGGAGTAGCTTCCAACGCTTGCAGAATAGCATTTTCTATTTTTGCAATACTCTTTTCAAGGCAGTGTGCTATCTCTTGATAACTTACTGGCACTTGCATTGGCAACGCTGTCACCTTGTTTGGACCAATCACCATATAATCTTCTGGTGCGTCTTCCAATTCTGGCAAAGCACTACCCACTTGCATCTTTATACGCTCTGCTGTTGGCTCATCAATGCGCAAGTTGTGCATGCGACCCATATACTCCACGATGTCAGCATTTAGATCATCACCGGCCACTTTAATGGACTTATTTGCCACGATTCCACCGAGAGAAATCACCGCAATCTCAGTCGTACCACCACCTATATCTACCACCATACAGCCCTCTGGACTCTCCACATCAATACCCATACCTATTGCTGCTGCCATTGGCTCATAAATCATATACACATCGCGTCCACCTGCGTGTTCACTGCTGTCACGCACCGCACGAATCTCCACTTCCGTACTTCCAGAAGGAATACATACCACCATACGGATATTGGGTGTGAACAACTTGTTTTGCTTCGGAATCATCTTGATCATGCCGCGAATCATCATCTCGCAGGCGTAGAAATCGGCAATCACACCATCGCGCAAAGGGCGCACTGTACGAATCAACGTACCACCCTTACCAATCATCTGTTGTGCTTTGCGTCCTACTGCTACCATCTTGTTGTCCGCCATACTAATAGCCACTACCGATGGCTCATCCACAACCACTTTGTCATTGCAAATGATAATGGTATTCGCTGTACCCAAGTCAATAGCAATTTCTTGTGTCAATGAAAATAGTCCCATTTTTCTTTATTATATATTAAGGTGTTATTATTTTTCGTGCCCTTTTACCCGAATTCCATAAAATCGCACAAAATTACTACAAAAAAAGCAAATATGCAAGCAAACGGACATATTTTTTTCGAAAAGATAGATTTTATCTATCACTTCCATTATTACACCTATTAACAACTATCTCACCACCAACCATCGCGGCTGTTGATTTTTCGTTTGATTATTATATAATTGCAATATAGGATCATCTACGGTTCTTATTTTTGCACCCACTAAATCAGCCCATTTCTGCGCCTTTGAGACTGTTTTACGATGACGTTGAATGCTCCTCGTATCTTTTTCCCAACGTTTCTTTTTCTCTATTTTTAATTTAGGGATATAAGTCACACCATTCGCAACTGCCTGATTTACTTCCTCTTCTGTTGCAAAAGCCACTGGCTCACCACTGAGTTTCCTGTATTCCTCCAAAAATACATTCCATTCGCCATCTGTCTTATCAACTACCACTTGCGACCATGCTTCCTCCAATGGTAAACTTTGTATCTTATACCACACACGTTGATTAACCGCCTCTTCCGAAATATAATAAGGATTTTCACATGCTACATAACGAAACTTTACGCGTATATTGTTCATTTTCAACTTCTTGACCATTGCTGGCTCCTCTATCGGCTGCAATGTCGGCTCATCGGGCAAAGTCAATGCCAATCGCAAACCACAATAATTCATCGCTTGATCTGGATTATAATATTCTCTTCGAGATAGATAGCTATTATCTTCACAATTATCAAAGCTCCCACCTCGCACCACTTTCAATGTCCCTTCCATAGCCCCTTTAGGATTAGGCTCTGTTCCTAAATAGTATCTACCATACCAGTCTGAGCACCATTCACTTACATTGCCCGTCATATCATGCAAACCTAACTCATTTGCCTTCCTACAACCCACACTGTGAGTGCGAAAACCAGCATTATTCAATCCCCAACTAACACTATCCACCACATTCCCACCTGCATAACGAAACCCCTTACTCTTATTCCCACCTCGTGCCGCAAATTCCCACTCCGCCTCAGTTGGCAAACGGAATGGCATACCTGTTATACTATCTAAACGCTTTACAAAGTTCTGACAATCATACCAATTCACATCTGTAATAGGATGATTTGGAGTGTGCCACTCATCACTTACATACCACTCGTACATGACCGCTTGCCACAATGCTTGCGTCACTTCAGTACTTGCTATATAGTACGCGTCAAGCGATACTGTATGAGCTGGCAAATCTGAAGCAATATTTTCACGATGTTGTTCTCGTGTACCACCCATTACAAACACACCGCCTTCAACTCGTTGCATATCAAACTCCACACCATTTACTTCAAAATGAAGCAATTGCAACGAATCTGGTATTGTGATTTTAGCGGATCCATATGCGCAAGACATTCCAATCACCCATTGCCAAGCACACAACGATAATATACACAAAGAGTATTTTCGCATGACCATTACCTATCACGCAAAAACTATGCCATTCACACATTATTTTATATTTACAAAACTCTATCTGAACATGAGCTTTGCAAGTAATCGTTCGAGCGAGTGCGAGATAGAGCTCTTTTCTCTCAATCCTCTTACTAAATCTTAGGTTATTCTTAGGTGATTCATAGGTGATTTATAGGTTATTCATAGGTTATTCATAGGTTATTTAGCAACTTTCTACACCACATCAGATGAAATCTAGTTTTTTTCGATGCAAAAATTTACCCACACAAAAAAAAGTGTGATGACTAGTCTAGTCATCACACTCGCGCTCCCTCAAGGACTTGAACCTTGGACCCCCTGATTAACAGTCAGATGCTCTAACCGACTGAGCTAAGGAAGCAGTATTTTTGGATCTCGAAAAACACTTCGTTTTCGAAATCGGGTGCAAAAGTACTGCTTTTTTTTGATATAAGCAAGTTTTTTCCAAAAAAAATTACTATCTTTGCAGAAAATTTTGATTTTACACCCAAAATTACACTTTTTTGACCATAAAATAGCTAATTTTAACCCAAAAAATACAAATGAAACGAGTTTTAGGTCTAGGAAATGCTTTAACCGACATCTTGCTACAAGTGTCGGAAGGAGATCTTCGCGAGATTGGGGTCCCAAAAGGGAGTATGAATCTAATTAACGAAGAACAATTAGAATGTATCCAAACGCGATTTATCTCCGTGCGCAAACATCTTGTAGCAGGTGGCAGTGCCTCCAATACCGTTACAACCATAGCACAGTTAGGAGGAAAAGCTGCTTTCATCGGAAAGATAGGAAACGACGAAGTGGGGAAATTCTACCGAGAAGACCTCATCAAAAACAATGTCAAACCGCTACTACTAACGTCGTCACTCATGTCAGGATGTTGTATCGTACTCATCACTCCTGATGGCGAACGCACCTTCTGCACCTACCTCGGAGCAGCAGCTGACCTCCACGCAGAAGATATCCGAAAAGAGGCATTCGTAGGATACGATATCTGCCACGTTGAGGGATACCTCGTTCAAGATCATGACCTTATCGAAACTGCCCTACGCACAGCCAAAGAGCAAGGATGTACCGTCTCGCTTGATCTTGCAAGTTACAACGTGGTCAACGATAATCACCAATTCCTTAAAGACCTTATATATAAATATGTGGACATTGTCTTTGCTAACGAAGACGAGTCTTTTGCATACACCCACCTTAATCCCGAAGAATCGGTAGCTAATATTGCAGGACAATGCGATATAGCGATTGTGAAAGTCGGTAAACGTGGTTCATATGTACTACAAGGTAACCAATTACATCATATCGGTGCCATCACTTCCAATTGTCTTGATTCTACGGGCGCAGGCGACTTATATGCAGGTGGCTTCTTACATGCTTTATCCGATGGCTTTGATCTACGTCGCTGCGGTGAAATTGGTACTATTGCTGCGGGGCGTGTCGTTGAAATCGTAGGAACAAAACTTCCCGAAGAAACATGGGACGAGATTCGCCGTATCTGCGCCCTCTATCGTGGCTTCATGCACAAACTCAAATTCTAACCCATTTATAATTCAAAATTCAATGAAACTTCTTTACATTTTATACCAATACTTGATAGGTTTTCCCCTCATCGTTGTTGTTACATTGTTTACTGCTTTACTTACCATTATCTGTTTCCCATGGCGAAATGGCAAGTTGCCTCGTACCGTACAAGTCTTTTGGTCTAGAAGCGTATTATGGCTCTTGCTTATTCCTATCAAGGTGACAGGACGAGAGAATGTCAATCCTAAACAATCGTATGTATTTGTGGCAAATCATCAATCGTTCTTGGATGTTTTTGCCGTCTATGGTTGGTTGCCAAATAACTTCAAATGGTTGATGAAAAAAGAGTTACGTAAGATTCCATTCGTAGGTACAGCGTGTGCCGTGGCAGGACATATTTTTGTTGATCGTAGCAATCCACGTGCAGCAATGGAGAGTCTGCACTATATCAAAGCCCAACTGCACGATGGCATCAGCACAGTGATTTTTCCAGAAGGAACACGCACCAAGACTGGTGAAATGGGACGTTTCAAAGCAGGAGCTTTCAAAATCGCTATGGATATGGGATTGCCAGTAGTGCCTATCACACTCAAGGGCTTCTATGAGGCTATGCCTCGAGGAAAAGCATTTGCTAATCCGCGCTCACGCGTATCGCTGCATATCGGTAAACCCATTGATATCTCTCAATTCAATGACATCAATGAGGCTATGGCTGCCGTTCGAGAGAAAGTGGCAGAGGGCTTGTCAAAGCCACTTAGCTAATGCCTCGTAGTATTTTGGAGAAACGGGGATAGTTTTTACATTTGCTACATCTAACTCCGCGTTTATCATACCCTCTTTATCACGACGCAATACTTTGATGTGTTGTGGATTGATATAATAACTTCTTTGACAACGGAGAAGTCCGTGTTTGTGCATCAAACCTTCTAGCGACTTCATAGATGTACGAAGCGAATAATCTTTTACTCTATCTCCTTCCAAATAACGCACGCGCACGTAGTTCTCATCCGCTTCTACATATAGCACTGCAGAAGACGCTATCATCAATTTCAGCTTTTGTGCACTATCCACAAAGCGCATCAAACTGGCGTCATTTATTTGCTCCTCCTCTTTTCTTCCTGCGTACGCAAATGCCAAATCAAATATTACATAAGGATAAACACATACCAAGAGCAAATTATACAGCGATTGCCCTACCATATAAAAATAAGAATACTCTCCACGATACATCAAAGTGATATAAAGAGCGGTGAACAAACTCATCACAATCAACTCACTTACTTCCCAAACCACATATTTCACCCAATTCATTCGCAATGTATAATGAATAGCTAATAGTAAACCACGAGAGATAATCATTACTCCTAATAATATACACATAATTATGGTACTATTAAAATTTATCATCTCCCTTCCCATATCTAGAAGTTCGTACCAGCCACTTGGCTGATATAGCAATACGAAACACAACCAAAAAGCAGGTAGCCCAAATACAAAAAGCAAATTACTACGCAACTTGGTCATAATAGAGGGTAATTTATTCATTTTTTAGTCATTTATTTGGTGTGACGAATTTCATTAATATATACATTTTGTCACTAATAAGGAAATTTAATACCTATATTTCCGTTTTCCACAAAAACTATGCCATGCTATCACATTTATTTTCATAATCGCCAAATTGGCAGTAATTTTGCAGCCGAAAAACAAATAAAATCATGGATATTATTATGAAAATAGTAGCTTTAGGTGATTCCATTATTAAAGGAGTTTTATTTAATCAAGAAGAAAATGGTCGCGGACACTATTCTCTCTCTGACCATAATATAGTAGACAATATTGCAAATCAATTGCATAGTGAAACTGTCAATTTGGGCAAGATGGGTTGTACTATAGAGGCTGGAGAACGTATCTTAGATCGTCATATAGGATTATTAGAAGGTGCTAAATATGTATTGATGTGCTATGGAGGAAACGATAGTGACTACAATTGGAAAGCTATTGCAGATAATCCAAAAGAACAACATTATCCCAAAACCCCACTGACTCTGTTCGAGAAAACATACATGCGCGTCATCTGCCACGTGCGTGAGATGGGATATATACCTCTTATTATGTCCTTACCGCCAATGGACGCACAAAAATACTTTAATTTCTTCACTTCTACATTCAACGATATGCAGAAATCAAACGTATTAAAGTGGTTAAAAGGTAACATAGATACTATTTGGGCAGGACACGAACTATACAACGATGCTGTCAAGCGAGTAGCTGAAGCTACCGATAGTATTCTTGTGGATGTCACCACTAGTTTAGGAAATGGGAAAGGCTTATTATGCGATGATGGGATACATCCAAATGCACTTGGACAACGCAAAATTGCCAATATTATCCTCAAAAATATAGTTTAGTACCTAGATTATTTGCAGATGTGCTTTTTTTATTGTAACTTTGCAACCTAAATTGTAAAACTACTTTATATAAAAACCATGCAAACATTTTTCGGTATGTTCGACATTTGGCAAGTATTGTCATCATTCATCTTCCTTTTTGCCATTATTGACCCTTTGGGCAATATCCCGGTCACGCTTAATATGGTGAAAAAAGGGATTCAGATTTCGCCTTTGAAGGTTTGTATTGCCACTATCGTTATTCTTATCACCTTTCTTTTCGCGGGTGAGTGGGTGCTCAAACTATTTGGTGTAAAGATTGAGTATTTCGCCATTGCTGGTGGATTTGTCATCTTCCTTATGGCTTTGGAGATGGTGTTAGATGTCACTATTTTCAAGAACGAAGGTCTTGAGGGTTCTGGTAGCATCGTGCCATTAGCGTTCCCCATGTACGCAGGTCCAGGTGCATTCACGGCATTGCTTTCTATTACCGCTGAATACGATATTATAAACCTGGTTATTTCTGTTGCGCTCAACACAGTTGCACTATTCCTTGTGCTTAGAGGCACCAATTGGCTCAACAAATATGTGGGTCAAACTACATTATACATCCTTCGCAAATTCTTTGGTATAATCGTATTGGCGATTGCATGTAAGTTGATGTTTGGTAATCTTGCAATGGTATTTGGATAATCTCTGTTTATGAAATCACAATATATTTGTCTCGCATTAGTAGCAACGCTCTTCGTTGCTTGTCAACACTCACCACAGTTCTCCGTCTCTGGCACACTAGATGGAGCAGAAGGAAAAATGTTATACTTGGAGCATACCGCTCTCACCCACACAACACCGATGGATTCGTGCGTTTTGGACGAAAATGGCAATTTTTCGCTAGAAGCACCCGCTCCTACCTACCCAGATTTCTATCGCCTGCGCGTGGGCAATCGTTCACTGCCATTAGCAGTCGATTCTATCGAAGCAATCGTTGTTTCTACCTCACTAGATAGTCTGCCACACACCTTATCTATTCAAGGCAGCAAAACCTCACTTACTATCGCACAGTTGCGAGCTACAGCGCGCACCGCTACACGTGAGCAACTGCGTGAGCAGGCACAGCAGACCATCGTGCAAAATCCTCGTTCACTTGCTGCTTATTATGCAGTATTCCTTAAGCAAGGAGGAGAATATATTTGGGATTTATACAACCCTTCCGATCGCCGTATGTACCAAGCTGTAGCTACATCCTTCCATACTTGGATGCCCGATTATGAACGCAGCAAAGCACTCTATGCACAGGTCAGCAGCGCGCTGAAGGCAGAACGCGAGATACAGCAACAAGCTGCTGTACGTCAGCTCATCGACAATGCTGAAAATGCTTTTTTAGACATTGCCTTGCAAGACGACAATGGCATCACTCAATCACTTTCCGACCTGCGTGGCAAGGTAATTGTGCTTGATTTCTCAGCTATTGAGATGGAACAAAGCAAGGGATATATCTTCGAACTTCGCGAACTCTACAACCGCTACAGCAAACGTGGTATGGCAATCTATTCTGTATCGCTTGACCACAATCGTCTGCTGTGGGAAGATGGCGTAGTTAACCTCCCATGGACCAATGTCTATGCAGGCGAGAAAGCCACTGAGGTACTTATGCAATACAATGTACAATCGCTACCAACCCTTTTCCTCCTTGATCGAAAAGGCAATGTGCAAGGACGATACTCCAACTTCGAGCAACTTGACGCTGACATCCGAAAATATCTCTAAACTAGCTCTTCAGGTTGGTTTTGATGCCTGCGCCGTAGCGCCCGTCCGTCGTCTGAACGAGGACGCTGAGTTTATGGATAGTTGGATAGCCAAGGGGTTACATGGTGAGATGGATTATCTAGAGCGCAATTGTGACAAGCGCTATGACCCTGCTCTATTAGTACCCGGCGCACAGGCGGTGGTGGTCTGTCTGCTAAGTTTTGAGCACTCGGGGCGCGACTATCACCGACGTGTAAAGTCTTTACTCTATACGTTAGAAGCACGGCTTAAAGAAATATTTGGCGAAGATATCGTATCTTCCACCCACCAACATATTTTTTGCGACTCTGCGCCGATACTCGAACGCCGTTGGTGCGTGGAGGCAGGACTAGGATTTATTGGCAAGAATCACCAGTTCATTCATCCCACATTGGGCAGCATGGTTCACCCTGGAGAGATTGTGTTGAGTAAGTCGGTTATCGGGAATCAAGAATCGAAAATCGGTAAAGGGTGCAAAGATTGTCAACTATGCTTAGATGCGTGTCCTACAGGTGCATTGCGTAATGAAGTGTGGGATACCACCCAATGCATCGCCTACACCACCCATCATTGCTTGGAGTGCCAACTCCCTTGCCCATATAACCACACTACACCACACTAAACAATACTATACAATACTACACTCATATGAAACATCTTCATCTCGGCATTGCTTCTGATCACGCAGGCTTTGCACTCAAACAAACTGTTATCGCTTGGCTCACAGAGCAAGGCATACAAGTTACCGATTACGGCTGCCCATCTACCGACAGCTGCGACTACCCCGACTTCGCTCACCCTATGGCGGCTTCTGTAGAGAACGGCACCAACGATATGGGTATTGCTATCTGCTCTACAGGCAATGGTATTACCATGACTTGCAACCACCACCAAGGCATTCGTGCTGCTCTCTGTTGGGACGAACCACTCGCTCGCCTAGCACGCCAACACAACAATGCCAACATTATCGGTCTGCCAGCCAACTATATCTCTGCAGAGAAGGCTATCGAATTGATTAAGATTTTCCTCACCACTGAGTTCGAAGGAGGTCGCCACGAACGCCGTGTCAACAAGATTCCTTGCCAGTAGAATCTCCAACCAACTGCGTTGTTGGTTTAGTTACGCACTATCACTCTTCGGGGTAGTGCGTGTGCGTCATTTGCCCACTTTCGTCAGCGTTGAACCCGCCAATTTTTGCCAACTTCGCTGCCCTGAATGTCCAGTCGGCACCGCCTCTCGCCTCTCGCCTTTAGCCTCATCGCCTAATCGCCTAATGACGATGGAACTCTTCCATCGTATCCTTGACGATGTCAAGGAACACGCCCATACTATGCAGTTCTATTTTCAAGGTGAACCACTACTCAACAAGCAGTTGCCCGAAATGATTGCCCGTGCTCATCAAGCTGGGTTCTACACCATCGTCTCCACCAATGCCCAAGCACTCAACCGCAGCATGGCAGAAGCACTTGTCAAGAGCGGACTCAGCCGCATCATCGTATCTATTGATGGCTTTTCAGAGGAGTCATATGCCGCTTATCGTGTAGGTGGTAATCTGCACCGTGCACTAGAGGGATTGCAATATTTACAAGAAGCTAAGGTGCAAAATGGTTCACCTATTCGTATTGAAATGCAGGTCTTGCGTTTGCGTACCAACGAGCATGAATGGTCATGGATCAAAAAGCATTATAAGAAACTTGGTGCTACTCACCTTGTCTTCAAGACTGCCCAACTCTATGATTTTGAGCATGGTCACCCTCTCATGCCCACCAACGAGCGCTATTCCCGCTACAAGAAAACAGCAGATGGCACCTATGTGCATAAAAAACACTTACCTCTCGCCTTATCGCCTCTTCGCCTCCTCGCCTTACAGCCATGCTTCCGCCTATGGTCTGGCTGTGTCATCACCACTACGGGCGAAGTTTTGCCTTGCTGCTACGATAAAGATCACCACCATTCTTTAGGTAACATCACAATCCAATCACTAGCTGATATTTTTCACTCCAAGCGAGCCAATACTCTGCGCAATCGCGTGCTTCACGCCACTTCCCCACTCCCCGAAATGTGCAAGAACTGTGATCGGTAAGATTGATATTTTATTCACTTTCGTAATGGCTATATACAAGACCTCCTGCCACTGTGTCAAGGACGTGATGGCGAGGAGGAATCAAGAGACGAAAAACGTTAATTCTTTTTAGCGTTGTAGGGTTCAATGGTTTTCGACTGGATGATGATGGCTGTATTACCCTTGGTCACGGATCGGCTTTCGGTGGTGATGGTACGGAGGAGTAACAGAGCTGTGGTGTAAGGTGTAAAGACGGGGATTACTTTACATATCGCCTGATCTGTACCAGATGGTGGGTACGTTTGCCATTGGGGAGAAGAATACCCAATTCATCTATCTTATCCACATGCACGTAGCCCGCACAATGGATAACCTCCGTTGGACTAATCAGCATACCGACATGCGATATTCTCGTGGCCTCTGGATTGAAATCCGCATGGTCGAAGAACACCAAGTCACCTGGGCGTGATTCTGCCAACGAACTTATCTCCTGGCCTTGTGTGACCTGTTCGCGGGCATTGCGCAAAAGGTTGATGCCAAACACGCTATAAACCGCCTGAGTAAATCCTGAGCAGTCGAAGCCCATCATATTCTTTCCGCCCCAAAGATAGGGCACATTCAGCAGCGATTGTGCTGCACGCACGATATCCTCACCAGAAACCTCTTGATTGCCTAAAATATAGACACAGTTCGAATCGATCTGATACTGATGCCCTAGCACCTCGAAAGTGCCATCCGCATAGTTAGGCAATCGTGTGCCAATAGTGAGCATCAGTTGCTCGCCCGTTTCCTGGACCGTAGCCACCGCCATAGGTGTAGCCACCACAGCATGGAAATCGGATATTGGATATTGGTTGTCGGTAGGCGTCACCATCTTAGAACTGACCCATCCTACTTGTCCGTCCATAGTGGAGCGTATCTGGGTCCAGCCGGACTGACGATCCAACACTTCGCATACTTCGCCGAAAAGCAATTGGGTGGCCTGTTCAGCTGCATGGGATGGTTCTTCGCGCACAGGAGTTACTGGGCAATGATTGATGACATATTCGGTGCTCTGAGCGGAGTTTGTAGTTGCCTTCATGGAACGAGGTGTGACGCCTGTGCCGGGCTTGTTCACTAGCGTCAGTTTGCCATCCACAAGCTGAATACCCTCGTAAGGATCGTTGGCAAGCAGCACATGACCGTCTAAATCGGCATAATCTACCAACGGACTCAGCGTGGCTGCAGCAGAGATACCCGCACTGGTTTCTGTCATACAACCAATCATAACCTGCATCCCCAACTCACGCGCCAAAGTAATCATCTTACGCGCCTCAGCCACACCGCCGCACTTCATCAGTTTGATATTGATGCCATCGTAATAGGGTTGCAAGCCCGCCACATCGGCATAGGTTTGGCATGCTTCGTCGGCAATAATAGGCAAATCCACCCGTTCGCAGAGCCAACGGTGCTCCTCGTTCATATGCTTGGGCATCGGTTGCTCGATAAGCACAACCCCCTGCTTTTCTAGCCATTGGCACATCATCAGCGCATGCTCCTTGGTAGGCCAACCTTGGTTGGCATCCACATAGATGGGTTTGCAGCTGATACTACGAATGAGGTTGATCATACGCTTGTCTTCAGCCTCGGAACGACCAAGTTTGACCTTGAGTATCTTCGCCCAATCGGCCTCGCGCACCTTAAGCAATACAACAGAATCGCAGGCATCATAGCCAATGGTATAACTAGTGCAAGGGGTGGCATTAGGATTGATATTCCATATCTGCCACAGAGGTTGTCCGTGTAACTTGCCATATAGGTCGTGCAAGGCGATATCAATGCTCGCCTTCGCCGCATGATTACCAGGCGCCAAGTCATTGACTACCTGCATGATACTATCCACATTCAGCGGCTCGGCACAGCTATTGATGACGGGTTGAGCCAACTGGAGGAAAGCGCAGACTGACTCCTGTGTTTCCTTGAGATAAGGGGGCAGTGCGGCTTCGCCGTATCCCGTCTGGTCGCCCAGAGTGATGCGGGTGAGAACGATAGGGGTGGTAGTGCGCGTGTTGGTAGAGATACCAAAAGCATGGCGCAACTCGCCAGTAAAAGGTTCGTAAGTCAGTTGAGCAGTCTTATCACACGACTGGAACAACAATGCTAATAGAAGAATGAGGAATGGGATGCGTTTCATTTGATTAGTGTATGGTGTATAGTGTATAGTGTAAAGTGTATGGTGTAAAGTGTATAGTGTATAGTGTATGGTGTAAAGGGTATGGTGTAAAGGGTTTATAAAACAGATAAGTCCTGGAGGGTGGCATAGACACGAGAGATAGGGAAACCCATGACATTGAAATAGGAGCCCTCCATTTTTGTAACTCCCATATAACCTATCCATTCTTGTACGCCATAAGCACCCGCTTTGTCTAGTGGGCGATACTTACTAACATAATAGTCAATTTCCTCTTCAGAAAGGGTCTTGAATGTGACTTTGGTGCAATCGACGAAGGAGTGGTGTAGCGTGGTATAGGGTTGTGTAGCGTGATTTAGAGTGGTGTCTAACCAAGTGAAGCAGACTGCGGTATAGACCTCGTGGGTTTGGCCACTCAAGCGAGATAGCATAAGTTTGGCATCCGCTTCATCTTGCGGTTTGCCCAGCATCTCGCCATTGAGCCAAACAATCGTATCAGAAGTAATCAAGAGATCGTTCTCCTTGAGCTCACCCGCGTATGCGCGCGCCTTCGCGCGAGATATATACATAGGTATATCCCCTGCCTTGAGATCAGCAGGATACGACTCATCCGCATCAATAGTGACACAAGTGAAAGGGATATCCAGCCCCGCCATCAACTCGCGACGACGAGGGCTCTGAGAGCCAAGAATGATGTTGCGTGGTGTAGAATAGTGTAGCATTGTGTAGTGTGGTGCAGTATTGAGTAGAGTGGTTAGATATTAGTGGCGATGACATAGGAGAAGAGGACGCCCATGAACATCACGAACTTAAGGACTTGTTGCACCGTGCGGAACTCATGAGGGGACTTGGCGAACCACAGAAGCACCAAGACACACACCAATGGTACCATCAGTCCGAACACCAGATAACGACACGTAAAAGTGTTCCAAGCAGCAGGGAAAGGCAATACCGCCCAACCAATATAAGCAATCAACGCCATGATACCTACCACCAAAGCAGTGACGATAATCTTGGTCCACTTTTCGCCCCAAACAATAGGCAGCGTGCGACACTCCATCTCACGGTCGCCCTCGATATCCTCGATATCTTTGACCATCTCACGGGCTAAAGTCATCAAGAAAGCAAACACCGCAAAACCACTAAGCCATATATAGAGTTCGCCCACGATAGGAGTGTAAGCAAGCGTTTCGCCATAGAGGTGACGAAGGTGATCGGCATTCACGATAGCCACCAGCAATGGTACGATAGCCGATACAAAAGCCACAATCAGGTTGCCGACTAAGAACATACGCTTGTAGCTAGCCGAATAGAACCACAACAGTCCTGGAATAACGATATAAATAAAGAGTAGCGTCCAACTGCGTGCCCACCACGATACGACTCCGCCGCAGACAATGCCTACAGCTGTAAGCACCTGAAACATGAGCATAGCCGCATCGCGAGAGATAACACGAGTGACAATCAAGTCATCGGGGCGATTGATACGGTCGATCTTGACATCGAAATAGTCATTGATTACATATCCCCCCGCAGCAATACATACTACGCTGAGAATCAACAATGTGAGTATCCACCAAGGCGTCTGCTCGGAGAATAGCGCACGCTGCAATAGCGGCGTTGCCACCCAATACTCCATTACATACAGCAAGATTGCCAAAAAGCCCAGATTGCCCACACGGAGCAACTTAAGGTAGGGTTTGATGATTTTTGCTAAGCGTTTCATTTTCTCTCGCCTTTAACCTCTAACCTTTAAACTTGAGTATCACTCCTTTCCAAGCTGGGAGCGACAAGCATACTGGGGTATGCGCATTGAATGGGAAACTATACTCTTCGCCAGTAAGCAGGTCCTTGGCTTTGGCTTCTGCTTGTGCTTCGAGTTGCAAATGCTCGAATGCCTCCCGTGGGATACGCACCTGCATATCCACTTGGCGGTCGTCGAAGTTCAAGATTACCAATAGGGTCTGCTTCTTATACTTGCGGATATAGGCAAACTGTTCGTGCTTGTTGAAGCCCTCGGTTTGGGCATAAGTGAGATCAAACATATCGCCCTGCGTAATTGCTTTTTCGCTGCGAGCTACGCGCAAGAGTTGGCGATAGAACTGGCGCAGATTCTTCTGCTCGTCGTCGAGATGAGCACCATCGAACTTACCCCGATTAGCCCACGCTTGCAGTGACTTCACGCCCCAATAGTCGAAGATAGTAGTACGCCCATCCATACCCGAGAAGCCCTCGGCATCCATACCTTTCTCGCCGAGTTCTTGTCCAGCATACACCATCACAGGGTTAGTACCCAAGGTAGCAGCCACAATCATGGCAGGTTCGGCACACATGCCTCGTCCGCAGAAGAAGCCACTGGCGATGCGTTGCTCGTCGTGGTTCTCCAAGAAATAGAGCATACGGTCACGGATATCATCCACCTTCTGCCATTGGAGAGTGATACCCTCGGCAGGCCAGTTCTTGCTAGTCACGCCACGCAGGTAGTCGTACATACCGACTTTATCGTAGAGGTAGTCAAATCCTGCTGCGAGGTAGTCGCGATAGAGGGTAGGATTATACACTTCGGCAATGAAAAGGATATTGGGATATTCCTTTTTAACTTGCTCAATGGCCCACGTCCAGAACTCCACAGGCACCATTTCTGCCATATCACAACGGAAGCCATCAACCTGCTTGCTTGCCCAGAAGAGCAAGATATGCAGCATCTTGTGCCAAGTGTCAGGAATAGGGTCAAACTGTTTTTCTCCGCCACCTTGGTAGAAGACGCCATAGTTGAGTTTGACAGTCTCGTACCAGTCGTTGACCGATGGGTTAGCCGAGAAGCAATCGTTGCCCGTAGCACGAGCAGGGAACTCCTTGTAGTCCTGTATATCGAACTGAGGTGCGAACTTCTGACCTGGCACATAGTAGAAGTTGTTGAGCGGAGAGAATGCCCATTCGGGATTATCGTTTGCGCCCAATGCTTCTACGCCACGAGGTTGAGCGGTGGAATGGTATTCGCGTGCCACATGGTTGGGTACAAAGTCGATGATGACATCCATACCCGCTTTGTGGGTGCGCTCAACCAAGTCAGTAAACTCCTTCATACGACGACGTTTATCCTCGCACAAGTCGGGATGTACATCGTAGTAATCGGTGATGGCATATGGACTACCAGCCAGCCCCTTGACAATACTAGGGGTGTTGTACATGGCAGTAGCGTGACGTATAATACCTGTGTACCACACATGGGTGGCACCCAGATCGTGAATGGCGTTCAACGCCTTGGTTGTGATCGCATTCAGCGTACCGCAACCGTTCTCTTGCATGCTACCTCTATGACGACGCGTTTCGTTGTAGTTAGTAAATGTGCGAGGTAGCAACTGATAAATGATAGGTTTCAAGGTTCTTAATTTTTTGAGGCAGGATTCAAGAACCAAGAGTCAAGACTGGTTTGTCCTTGTTCTTGGTTCCTGATTCTTGGTTCAACAATAGTTTCTTAATCTTAAATCAATGCTTGGGTGTCGGAAGCAATCATCCACTCTTCATCGGTAGGGATGACACAAACGGTCACCTTGCTATTAGGAGCAGATAGGATAGCTTCTTCACCACGCACTGCATTCTTGCTTTCATCAAATTCTATGCCAAGATAGGTCAAGCCCTTGATGATCTCACCACGTATATAAGCATCGTTTTCGCCGATACCGCCTGTGAACACCAGCACATCTACGCCATTCATAGCCGCAGCGTAGGCACCGATGTATTTCTTCACGCGGTAGATGAACATGCGACGAGCTAAGTCAGCACGTTGGTTGCCCTCCTTGACCGCCGCATCAATATCACGCGCATCGCTGGAGATACCGCTGACGCCCATCAAGCCAGATTTCTTGTTCATTAAATTGGAGAACTCGGCAGTAGAGAGGTTTTCCTTCTCCATGATATAGGTAGCAGCACCGAGGTCCATATCGCCTGCGCGAGTACCCATCATCAAGCCCTCGAGTGGAGTTAAGCCCATAGAGGTGTCCACAGATTGACCATTCAGCACAGCCGTACAACTACCACCGTTGCCAATGTGCGCAGTGATGACCTTAGTTTGCTTAGGGTCCACACCTAAATGCTCGCATACGCGTGCGGATACATAGCGGTGGGAGGTACCGTGGAAACCATAACGACGGATGGCGTACTTTTCGTACAGTTCGTATGGGATAGCGTACATATATGCCTCGTCTGGCATGGTTTGGTGGAATGCAGTATCAAATACAGCTACTTGTGGTACACCTGGCAATGCTGTCTCGATAGCTTCAATACCCTTGAGATTGGCTGGGTTGTGTAATGGAGCGAGCTCTACGCACTTGACAATCATCTCCTTTACCTCTGGGGTGATAAGCACAGACTTGTTGAACTTCTCGCCGCCATGCACCACGCGATGACCAACTGCTTGTATTTCTTCCAAAGAAGCAATGCAACCAATCTTCTCATCAACCAGACTATTCAAAATCAATTGAATACCCACAGTATGCTCTGGCATTGGTTGTTCGATTTTCACTTTCTCGCCATTTGCCAATTTGATTTGCAAGAAAGCATCAGGCAAACCGATTTTCTCTACTCCACCCGATACCATAACTGCATGGGTGTCCATATCAAAAAGTTTGTACTTAATACTGCTACTACCGCAGTTTAATACTAAGATTTTCATGTTTACTTATGTGTTTTTAAGGTTAATATTCGTTTTCATTTTGCGCCAATGGCTTGGTTGGCGGTGATGATGACCATTTGCACGATGTCTTGCACTTTGCAGCCACGGCTAAGGTCATTGACTGGTGCAGCAATACCTTGCAAGATTGGTCCTACAGCATCTGCGCCCGAGAAGCGCTCTACTAGTTTGTAACCGATATTGCCTGCTTGCAGGTCAGGGAAAACAAGTACATTGGCTTTGCCTGCTACTGGCGAACCTGGGGCTTTTTGTGCACCTACGCTCTCCACGAGCGCTGCATCCAATTGCAGTTCGCCATCCAACGCCAAGTCTGGTGCCATCTCATGTGCAATGCGAGTGGCTTCGGTCACTTTGTCCACCAGTTCGTGCTTTGCACTACCCTTGCTGGAGAAGCTGAGCATCGCTACACGTGGCTCAATACCTCCGAGTGCTTTGGCAGTCTCGGCTGTGGTCACAGCTATCTCAGCCAACTCTTGTGCAGAAGGACATGGGTTCACTGCGCAGTCGGCAAACACGAGGAAACCGTTTTCGCCTAAGTGCTTGGCAGGAGTGAACATCAAGAACGCCCCCGATACGATATGTACGCCTGGGCGAGTTTTCAAGATTTGGAAAGCTGGGCGGATAGTGTCTGCGGTAGTACCACGAGCACCAGCAAGTTCGCCGTCAGCATCGCCATTCTTAATCATCAAGCAGCCCAAATAAAGTGGGTCTTTCACCTTTTCAGTAGCTTGCTCAAGGGTCATACCTTTGGCTTTGCGAAGCTCAAAGAGCAGATTGGCATACTCTGGCATCTTAGGGTCAGTAAGTGGGTCGAGGATAGTTAGGTTTTCGCCTTTTAATACATGCTCGTATCCCTTTTCTTCCGCCATTTGGTTAATGACGGCAGGGGCGCCAATCAAAATGAGATTGGCAATTTTGTCACGAAGGATAATATTTGCTGCCTCTAATGTGCGAGGTTCGTCGCCCTCAGGCAGCACAATGCGCTGCGGATTAGCTTGCGCGCGCTCAAGCATTTGCTGTAAAATTTCCATATCTTTATTTTCTATTATTCGATTATACTCAATTTGTAGGCACAACACCCCAAATAGCCTACAAAGGTACAAAAGAAAAAGCATATTTGCAACAAAAGTACGAAAAAAAGTACATTTTTCTACGTTTTTCTTTGTCATTTCAAAAAATAGTTGTACCTTTGCAGTCGCATTCCCACAAAGAATGCCGTCTTTCGGTTGTCCTTGCGATAAGCGAATTCCGACGAGGGGTCCTGTAGCTCAGTTGGTTAGTAGCACCTGACTCATAATCAGGGGGTCCTTGGTTCAAGCCCAAGCAGGACCACTAAAAATCACTCGAATCTTTCGAGTGATTTTTGGATAAACAAAGGGGATATTTGGTTTTGACAGCAGGTAGAACAGGTATGTAAGCACGCCGAGCATGAACACCGCTCGTTAATCGGGTTCGCCATTATAACTGGCAACAATACTGTAGCTCTCGCTGCGTAATCGAAGTATAGTAGATTCGCCTAGTTTCGGCACAAGGTGCTGAACCGAGACATCGCTCCAAGCCAACGTCCAGAGGCTGAATGGGTTAAGCGGTGCGGAAATATCGGGACTGGTTGTTGCAGGCTGCGATGCAAGAATGAGATAAAAGCAGATAAGGCAATGGTTGGTGGCTTGGGTCTTGCCATTGCTCGAAAATTAAGGCCAAGATAAGCGTGTAGAAAGCATATTGGTTCCTTGTTTGGACGCGGGTTCGAATCCCGCTATCTCCACAAAATCGCGCATAATGCGCTGAAATACAGATACAAATATATTTTTCTACCTTTTTTTATACTGCCTCTTTCCCTTCGTAAACTTACCGTACAGAATAGCATTCGCAGGACAGATATGGAAACATGCCAAACACTGCGTATTATGGTTGCTCTACTTTAGGATTAATCGGCAAGTTCAACACGCCGTTCTAGATTTCAATAGAAAAATAGTAGGCAAGATTATCCCATAGGCGAGTGGCATCTGCCACGCCCAACTGATGAAGTGCTTGCAAGCGTACAACGTCTTTCTCCAAACGACCTACCAAGATATTCTCCGATGGGCGAAGAACAAACACTTTGCCCTCCTGCTCCAACCGACGAATCTGCTGCAAACGGGCGTTATACCTATCATTGCGCTGCTCAATGGCGCACAAAAGGGCTTTGTGGCGAGGATAACACAGGCGACAAACCCCTGCGATATGGTCGTTGCGCACATATTCCAATGGGCGGGTAAGCACGATAATAATCTTATCGCACCCGAGTTCTATGCACTTGTCTAACGGAATATTATCCACCAATCCGCCGTCCAAGTATTTCTCGCCTTGCCATTCCACAGGTTGGCAGATAATAGGCAGCGAAGCCGATGCACGGATGACATCCATCTGTTGCCATGTATTGGTGATACGTACATACTCGGCTTACCCTGTGCGCATATTGGTGATGGTAGCATAGAACGCTGCTTTGGATTGTTCGAAGGTCTCTTCATCGAAGGGGTCAAGCTCGCGTGGTAAGAGGTCATAGGCAAAATCACGATTAATCATATTACCCGTAGTGAGCCACGAATGAAGACTGATATAGCTTCTATCGCCTGCGTAGCGACAATTGTAGCGTAATACACGTCCTTTCTGTTGAGAGAGTAGGTTCACACCAAAGGTGACACCTGCGGAAGTGCCACACACCACATCAGGCATAAACTGATGCTCCATCATCACATCCAGTACGCCTGCTGTATAGAGTCCGCGCATACCACCACCTTCCAAAACAAGTCCTATTTTCATAAATAAAAATCAGTTTCGATGACAAAGGTACAGAATAATTTGCGAATATGCAAGTTTTTCACTACCTTTGCCGTCAAAATAGAATAAACCATGCCAACCGCTATTGTCTTATCATTGACCAAGTACTCCGACACTGGGAGTATAGCGCACCTCTACACTGCCGAGCAGGGGCGTATGCAGTATGCGGTATATGGCAATAAATACAAAGGCATCCTACGCCCACTATCCATCGTGGAGTTTACCACTGCTAAACGGCAAAATGCTCCACAGCAGATGGGTAGTATCACCTCCGCCTCATTATCTTACACACCTCAACTACTGGCTACAGATGTACAACGCCAGTGCGTGGCGATGTTTATTGCCGAGATACTGAGTACCACCCTGCGCCACCCGATGAGCGACCAGCCACTATTTGATTGGCTATGTGAGCTGATAAAACATCTTGACACCGATACGGACATCAGTAACCTACACCTGCATTTCCTCATTGAGTACGCTAGCCATTTGGGCATTGGTATCGACGATATGGAGCACTCCGATTGGTATCAAGCACCTACCTCGCGCCAAGAGCGCCAAAAGCGCCTGCGTGCGCTCTGCCTCTACTACAGCGAACACATAGAGGACTTTCGCACGCCGAAGTCGCTAGACGTGCTAATGAAAGTCTTTGACTGATTGGCACAGATTTTGCGTAGCTTATTCTGGCTATGCGAAAATACATCTTTTATACAATACTAGCTTGGTTTCTGATGGGAACCCATATCGTTTATGCCAAGCCAAAAAATACCATTCCAGACTCCTTGCAAGTACTTCGCTTCGAAGTGAATACTATCCCCTTTTCGATGCAACGCGTGGAAGGAGGTTTGTTTGTGATGGGAGGTACACGCGAACAACATCGCGAAGAAATATCCACCGAACTGCCTACTCACGCTGTGGTCCTCGATGCTTATTATATTGGTCATACCGAAGTGACACAAGCACTATGGCAAGTTGTGATGCCCGAATGGGAAATGATGGGCGAGTGGCAAAATCCCAATCATCCCATCACGGATGTGAGTTGGTATGACTGCCAGGTGTTCCTTCAACGCTTAGATAGCATCACCGGTTTGCCATTCCGTTCGCCCACCGAAGCCGAATGGGAGTTTGCTGCACGCGGAGGAAATGACAGCGAAAAATATCGCTTTGCAGGTGGCAATATACCTGATAGCGTGGGTTGGGGATTGAGTAATGCAGGTTTTCGCAAACATACCGTAGGATTGAAGCGACCAAATGAACTGGGGTTATTTGATATGACGGGTAATGTGAGCGAATGGTGTAGCGACTGGTATGCACCCTATTATCTAGGCACCGAACCCAATCCCAAAGGACCCATCACCGGTAGCGACAAAATAGTGCGCGGAGGAAGTTTCGATAACTGTCAAGCCAATAGTCATATCTCATATAGATACTTCCAAAAACCAGAAGAAATAACCAAATATTGTGGGTTGCGACTGGCATTAACCCTACCCAATGAACCTACATTACAACTAACGGAAGAACCGGCAATAGTAAAACGAGTGAAAGCAAAAAACTATCGCCTGAAACTACTATATGTGGAAAACGAACAACAAGCCTACTATATATCCGAAAGACCTGTGACATGGCAGATGTGGTATAAAATAATGGAACTACCCGATACCGAGAATTGGAACAAACCTGTGGTGGAAAAAGAAAGCAAAGAATGAAACATTCTTCTTGAAAAAATTCGCAAACAAACACAGCAACCTATAGCTTTTGCTACGCAAGCAGAGGTGGACAAAGCAATAGATATGGGTATCGTAGATAAATTCACGGTAGAAGGCAAGAAAAAGAAACGTTGGGAGAAAGATACACAAAGCATAAAAAGACGCCGCAAAACGAACCAAAAAGCCCAAAAATGGGCAGATTTAGTAGGAGTGACACTGAAAACAATCGAAGACCTTACATTAGAACTCTATACCAAAGAAGAAAAAATAACCAACCTAGGTGGCTGGTTATTCGATAAGAGTATTTCGTATTTCTTATTCTACTAAAGTAAACGGAATATATTGTCCTTCCACAGCATTTGGTGCAATCCACACGTGGAAGTCACCTTTCTCTGCCGAGAACGCATATTCGCCATCGCTACCCAATGTCACGCCATCTGCCAAGTGCCAGTATGCCAAGTCTTGCTCTGAAATCTCAAAGCTGACAGTGCGGGTTTCGCCGGCTGGTATATTCACACGTTGGAAGCCCTTGAGTTCGCGTAGAGGACGTGTGAGCGTACCTACCACATCGCGGATGTATAGTTGTGGTACAGCCACGGCGTCGCAATGACCTGTATTGGTAATCTCGCAGGAGGCTATTATCGATTGGGGTTTACCAGATATGGATAATATGGTATCACTCAACTGAACGGCTCCGTACTCGAAAGTAGTGTAGGTAAGACCGTAGCCAAATGGATAGAGTGGTTTATTACCATATTCCAACCAGTAACTGGTTTCGCCTATAGAGAATTGATATGCACGAACAGGAATATCATTAATCAATTTAGGGGACTTGGCCATTAGGCGGCTTGGCATCTTATAATTGTAGTAGAAGGGTATTTGTCCTTCGCCCATAGGGAAAGTCATAGGCAAGCGTCCTGATGGTGCTACCTTACCCATAATCAGATTAGCCAAAGCGGGACCTTGCATCGTGCCACCATGGAAGGCGTAGAGCACAGCATCTGCGCGCTCAATATCCTCGCTAATACACAATGGACGACCTGCCATCACAGTAAGCACGATAGGTTTGCCTGTAGCTTTGATAGCACGGATCTGTTCCGATTGGTCGCCTGGCAGGTTGAGCACGGCACGGCTGCGTGCTTCGCCCGAAAGGATACTTTCCTCGCCACCAAAATATAACACTATATCGGCTTGCTTTGCCAATCGAGCAAGATTTGTAATATTCTCCTTGTTAAACTCGCGTGACCAATGCTCACCAGGTTGCTCAATGAGGCGGATTTTTCCCTCTTTCGCCAACTCGCGGAATGCCATCATAGGAGTAATGGTCATAGCATCATCTTTATCAAAACACCATGTACCGTTCTGCTCGTGAGGGGCGTTGGCCATCGGACCGCAGACGAGGATGGTTAATTTTGAATTATTATTTAATGGTAAGATGCCGTTGTTCTTGAGCAATACTGCGGACTCTTCTGCTGCTTTTTGGGCAGCAGCAAGGGCTTCAGGAGTGAAATACTCAGGGTTGTCTGTATAGCAATAGGGGTTGTCAAAGAGTCCGAGGCGGAACTTCATGCGGAGGATATTGCGTACGCAATTATCTATGATGGTTTCGCTTACTTTACCTTCTTCCACCAATTCTTTCAGATGACGAGGATAGCCCTTACTCTCCATATCTATATCCATTTGCGCATTGGCACAGAGTTTGGTTGCTTCTTTTAGATTGGCAGAATTGCCTTGATTATTCATATTTTGCAAGGAAGCCCAATCGGATACTAACACGCCGTCAAACTGCCATTCATCGCGCAATATATCTACATTCAGATGTTTATTTCCTGAAGCAGGCACACCATTCAGGTCATTGAAGGCACACATAATGGATAGTGAACCTGCATCAATAGCTGCCTTGAAAGGTGGTAAATATGTTTCACGAAGTTGTACTTCAGGAATCCAAGTAGAGTTGTAGTCGCGTCCACCTTCAGATACTGCATACCCTGCAAAGTGCTTCACGCATGCTGCCATACGGACAATAGAGTCGGTGCCTTGATAGCCACGCACCGCAGCTGCACCCATAACGGATGCGAGATAAGTATCTTCGCCATAGCCTTCTGCTACACGTCCCCAACGAGGATCACGAGCCACATCTACCATAGGAGAGAAAGTCCATCGTAGACCTGCTTGGATAGCTTCTTCGGCTGCTATGCGTGCGCCTTCTTCCACAATGTCAGGGTCGAAGGTAGCAGCTTGTCCTAATGGGATAGGGAAAATAGTACGAAAGCCGTGTATCACGTCACGCGCAAATATCATAGGAATACCCAAACGGGATTCTTCTACTGCAATATGTTGATAATAATCTGCTTCTGCGCCTACACTATTAAGCATCGAGCCAGCACCATTACGAATCTGCTCGGCTATATTATCCGAGATTTGTCCGCCGCAGACTTGCGTCATTTGAGCAATCTTCTCTTCGAGTGTCATTTGTGACAATAATTTGTCTATCCGACGCTCAACGGGGTCTTTAGATTGACAAGAAACCATCGCTACTAAAGCGATAAGAAGAAAAATGCGTGATTTCATTTGGTATTAGTTAATTAGATTGTTAAACGAATTAACGGATGATTTCTACATTATCTATTCTTTCACCTGAATGAATTGTATAAGTGGAAATATGCAGGGTATTTGGAGTAACTAAAATATGTTCATATACAGGTTCGCCAGATAGCGATGCCTCGTATTTATTATTTTCTTTCACAGGATATTTCTTTGTGGAAGCATTCGTTCCTATAAAGATAGTTGGTTCTTCTTTCTTCCAAAAACGCTCCTTATAATATTCCGTGCGGCGAGCGTAGTTATGGTCATGACCAGAGAACACCACATCCGCTTCGCGCATAGCATCATAAAAGGTTAGCCACATAAGCGGATTTTGTCTGCCTTTAGCAGTACTATACACAGGATGATGCATCATCACTATGGTGAACTTATTACCTGCCTCACGCAAGGTTTTCTTTAGCCAAAATGCTACTTGTGTATAGTCGGACATACGATGCAAACCATCCGTGTCAATAGCTATTAGTCGCAAGTGTGGGAAGTCCACGAAGTAAGTAGTACCTAAGAACCTAGAAGGGCCATTCTGTGGATTAGGAAAAATACTTTTCCACTTCTCAGGCAACGTTTTTACTACCCCTTTAAGATATTCGTGGTTACCTGGAATAGCCACAATAGGTAGCGAGTCAAGACGTGTACCCAACAACGATTGGTACATCATCTGCTCATAGCAAAGATAAGGTCTCTCCATCCAATCGCCCGTCTGTGCCCAGAATTGTATATCCGAATGGCGCTCAGAGAGAGCAGCCATTTGGTCGTTAGTGAGCGAATTGTGAATATCGCCCAACAAAAGAAACGACAATGTGTCACGTTGCAAAGCACGCAACACACTATCATTGTTAAAAGTCTTAAACTGATGCGTGATGATAGGTTCTGTCCATTCTGGCTCAGGCGGATTACCAAACCACGCCTCCCAGCGGATGGCGCAAGTAGTAGCGCCACCTGCCAGAAGGCAAAGCATGATAATCCATCCTATCCAACGACGCATTAGAATGGGAGATCAGTTGTTTCATCTACGCCTGCAGCAGCGTCGAATGTCTCCACATTAGCTTGTGGAGCAGCTACTACTGGTTGAGCAGCAGGAACAACTTGTGGAGCAGCAGCGTCAACTATGCCTTGTTGAATCTTCCATGCGCGGATGGAGGTGTACCAACGGCCATTGAACTCGCGGCTCTCAATATCGAAACTAACGGTTACAATATCATCCAATTGGCAAGGGTTCGCCTTAATGCGGTCCTCACCAAACACCTCAAAGTGCACCTTACGAGGATATTGCTCCTGTGTCTCAAGTACGTATGCTTGCAGTTTCCACTCCTTACCAGAGGTCTTACTTACGCCACCTTGCTCTGGCAATACTTGTATAATCTTACCTGAAATTTCCATAAAAAAATATAAAGTTTTAAAAGTTTTAAGGGTTTTAAAAGTTTTAAGGGTGATATTAGTTAAAGGTAATCTAATTACCTTTAAAACAGCGGCAAAGCCGCGACTAAAACTCTTAAAACTCTTTTAACAGGATAATCGCTCGCGCGATTATCCCTTAATTGCTGCTACGCCTGGGAGTACTTTGCCCTCGATTGCCTCGAGCAATGCACCACCACCAGTAGAAATATAACTTACACGGTCAGCCATACCGAACTTGTTGACACAAGCTACGCTATCACCACCACCAATCAAACTATATGCACCTTCGTCGGTTGCTTTAGCAATTGCTTCAGCGATTGCCTTAGAACCAGCAGCGAAGTTGTCGAACTCAAACACACCTGCAGGACCATTCCAAAGGATAGTCTTTGCACCTTCGATAGCAGCAGCAAATGCTTTGCGACTCTCTGGACCAGCGTCCACACCTTCCCAACCCTCTGGGATAGCGTTGCTTGGGCATACTTGTGTATTCGCATCATTAGAGAATGCGTCAGCAGCTACGCAGTCAGTAGCCAATACGAGGTTCACACCTTTGGCTTTAGCTTGAGCTACAATATCGAGTGCGAGCTCGAGTTTGTCGTTCTCGCAGATAGAGTTACCAATCTCGCCACCGTTTGCCTTAGCGAAAGTATAGGTCATACCACCACAGAGGATGAGGTTGTCCACCTTGTCCATAAGGTTCTCGATGATACCAATCTTGGTAGAAACCTTAGAACCACCCATAATAGCGGTGAAAGGACGTTTAATGTTACTGAGGATATTATCCACAGCTTGTACCTCTTTCTCCATGAGGTAACCGAGCATCTTGTTGTCAGCATCGAAGTAGTCAGCGATCACAGCGGTAGAAGCGTGTTTGCGGTGAGCAGTACCGAAAGCGTCGTTTACATAGCAGTCAGCGTAGCTTGCGAGCGTCTTAGCGAACTCTTTTTGGCTTGCCTTCATAGCTTTCTTTGCCTCTTCGTATGCAGGATCCTCTTTGTCGATACCTACTGGTTTGCCTTCCTCTTCTGGATAGTAGCGGAGGTTCTCAAGGAGAAGTACTTCGCCTGCTTTGAGTGCAGCAGCTTGCTCAGCAGCTTTAGCGCAATCCTCAGCGAATTGCACAGGAGTACCGAGTGCAGCGCTAACAGCGTCAACGATTTGCTTTAAGCTATATTTAGCAACCACTTTGCCTTTTGGTTTACCCATGTGGCTCATGATGATGAGCGCACCTCCCTCTTCGAGGATGTGTTTGAGGGTTGGCAACGCACCACGGATACGGGTGTCGTCTGTGATTTGTCCGTTCTCGTTCAATGGCACATTAAAGTCCACGCGAACAATCGCTTTCTTTCCAGCGAATTTGTAATCATTAATTGTCATAATCGTACAGTATTTATTTGTTAATATTGTTCAGTTTTGTGTAGCATCGTGTATTATTGTATATTTTGCCAAATTTGGGTGCAAAGATAGTGTATTTTTGTGATATGTGCAAGAGAAATCGCATTTTTGTGCGATTTTTTAGTGTAGGGGGGGAGAGTGTAGAGTGTAAAGGCGAGAAGGGAACAGAGCGACACGTTGGTGCCGCTCTGTTGGTTTAGACAGGTGTTCGTTGTGGATAAGTCACATACTCTACCTTGACTGTGGGAAGGTCTTGTTCTTTACTTCGATTGTGGTAGCGTTTTATGGAGTAAGATACATCCAAAAATGGCAGAGATGACGGAGCCGCATAGTACACCTAATTTGGCTTGGTCGAGGAGTAAGGCGCCATGCTCTCCTAATCCTGCATACGACAGGTCGGCGATAAACATGGACACCGTAAAACCAATACCACAGACCATGCACACACTGGCAAAAGATTGCCAGCTTGCGCCAGCAGGCAAGGATACCCATTTGAGGCGTATTGCTAGCCATGAGAAAGAGAATACACCCAAGAACTTACCTACTACCAAACCCAACATCACCGCCAAACTGACACCCGAGAAGAGCGTACCTACACTCATGTGCGAGAGGTCAATACCTGCATTGGCAAAAGCAAAGAGCGGAATGACCAAGTAGTTGATAAAAGCGTGGAGATTATCCTCCAAGTCTTGCAAGGGACTAATCATCTTGTCAGCAGCCGATTCGATGCTCTTAAGCGTGTGTATCTGGTCGTTGGTCAGTACGATGGTGTTGTGTTGCTTGTCAATATCAATAACTGGGAACTGATTGATATGCTGGCGAATACGCTCTAAATAGTAACTTGTACCTTTCTTCAATGTGGCAGGTACGCAGAAGGCAACAATCACGCCTGCGATGGTGGCGTGAATGCCCGAATTGAGCATCATATACCATAGTACAAGTCCTAAAGTGAGGTAGAATCCTTTGGAGCGCATATTCAGCACATTGCCAATAATCAAAAGCATTACACACAAAGCTGATAAGCCTAAGAATAGATAGTTGATATTCGATGAATAGAAGAGTGCAATGACGATGATACCGCCCAAGTCATCTGCTACCGCCAGAGCTGCAAGAAAAACCTTCAGTCCAATAGGTACGCGCGATTTGAAGATAGCCAGTATTCCCAATGAGAATGCGATATCCGTAGCCATAGGGATAGCCAAACCACGTTGCATAGCCGCCTCGCCAGGGCAAACGAGGTAGAATATCAGAACTGGCACCAACATACCACCACAAGCGCCGATGATAGGCAGTAGCGCTTTGTCCTTGGTGGATAGTTCGCCAACCTTGATCTCACGCTTGATCTCCAATCCAACCGAGAGGAAGAAGATTGCCATGAGGAAATCGTTAATCATCTGTCCAAGCGTGATGGCATGTCCATGATGGCTGAAGAAATTAAACTCACCAATAGCAAGACTGATAGGATATTGCCAGAGGGAAAAATACCAATCTTTGATAATGGGGATATTGGCACATGCCAATGCGAGTAGGGTGAAGAATATCAATACAACGCTGGAATTGACATGTGCTTTGAACTGGCTAATAAAACTATAATTAGTTGATTTCATATTATTTAGGATTAATGTTTATAATGTATCTCCCTGCACTTTTCTTTTACGCAGGCGGAGGAGACCAGTGTTGTTGCGTAGGAAGTTGTGGATAAAGCGATAGGTAGGTTCTATTACCTTGACAGGGCGAAGACCGCTATAGCGCAGCATCAAGCCAATAAGGCACAAGATAGCCACGAACAATAACCAACCATAGATCTCTTTCATGGACTCCAGCAAAGCTTGCACCTGCACCATGCCGTAGAGTTCGCCTATCGGCATATGCGAAGCGGAGAGCGAGAGATGGTCCATGTCTTGGCTCAGTAGCATAGCATTGCGGGTCATGACTACCTTCAGCAGTCGTCCGATAATAGCCGTGCCTATAGGGGCAGCCAAGGCGGCACTGAACATGTTCTGGAAGGATAAGCCGTGCAAGAAGATAAATGGGAAAGGTAGTCTGGCATTGGCAGTAAGCATGAGTACTGCCACGATGACATAGCCCGCAGAGCGCACAATAACAGGGAGGTATAGTGCCTCTTTGGGGAGGTTGTAATCAATGCGGAAATAGAAGTACGCCAAGTAGAACGCAAAGCAGGAGAAGGCAATCACCAGCATGCGTTGGTAAGTCCACTTACGGCGAGCAAAAGTCTGCCATGTGAACACCACACCAATCACTACACCAAGGATAGCTACCCAATTGAGTGTTAGAGTGTTGAGGTGGTCATAGCCGAGTACGCTCTCCATGAGTGCATGCTCAAAGATATGCGATGGCGCGAGTAGCAAGTCCATGATAAGGATAATAGATACGCAGATTGGCACGATAGGTATCTTGAAGATTTCCAGCGAGATATACGGATGTCGCAGGTAGCGTGTGCGCCAGAGGTTGAGTACCAGTGAGGCAAGGCCTAAGCTAGTCGCCAAGCGGATATGCTCGGAGCACCACCAATCGTAGTGTTCGCCATAGACGCAGATAAAGAGGATACTCATGGCCGTTATGCCCCATAGCAGCATACCTATCCAATCGATACCATAGAGCGGGAGGCGTTGCATGATGGAGATACCGCGGAAGCAGATGAGCACAATCAGGTAGATTAGCAGCAATGCGCCGATAATGAACCAATACATATAGTGCCACGATGCCCAAACGGAGAACGATAGGGCGGCTATGCCCGTGAACTGGATGGTGCTATTGACCATAAGGTAGATATAGCAGAACCATATCGACATGTCTCGTTTAGGGGTAATCCATAGTTGGATAGTGGAGTTGCACTCGTATATTGCCCACATACGGAAGAAACCTGACACCAGACAAACGCCCACTAAGACTGGCACCGAACTGGTGTGCATGCAAATCAGATTAGCAGCAATCAGCACCAAGGTGCAACTGCCCAATGCCGTCTTTGAACGAACTGCCCACTTGAGGCGGAACATGATGGCAAAGAACAGCGCCATGCCTACCAGAGAGGCATAGCCTGCCATCATGATGTCTTCTTGCAGGAGCTGCGTGCTGCCCACCATATCGCTCACCGCAGCCATATACACGCCGCCTGTGCAGTTGAAGATGATGATAAATAAGATCAACAGCCAAGGTTTGAGCGGTTCGGGTATGAAGCGTATCTGCGGTATGGAGAAGGGTTGATTTGGATCGTGATGATGTCCCATTAGTACAGCACTTTACATTCTACATTCATACCCGCACTCACGCGTTGCAGGGCTAGGGTGTCGTTGTCCTCGGTGAAGTCAATGCGGATAGGTATGCGTTGCTCAATCTTGACGAAGTTACCCGAGGAGTTGTCTTGTGGCAAGAGCGAGAAGCTGGCTCCTGTAGCACGTGATACGGAGCGCACTACGCCCTTGAAGATATAATCAGGCACAGCATCTACCTCTATCTCAACGGCTTGACCAACGGCGATATTGGCAGTTTGCGTCTCTTTGTAGTTGGCGATGATCCATTTGTTTTCTGCATCTACTATATCTACGAGTGTTTGTCCAGGTTGGATGAGTTGTCCCACTTGGATATCCTTGCGACCTGTATAGCCGTCGCAAGGTGCAGTAATGACGGTATAAGAAAGGTTCAGGCGTGCGAGTTCGAGGGCTGCTTCAGCCAACTTGATACCTGCTTCGTTTTGCCCAAGG
Organism: Paludibacteraceae bacterium; assembly: GCA_045601825.1. GTDB lineage: Bacteria > Bacteroidota > Bacteroidia > Bacteroidales > Paludibacteraceae > Colicola. The sequence continues at coordinate 84,156 of JAZSAI010000006.1, forward strand.
CGGGTGTTCTGTTCGCGGCTAACGGAACGGACACTTTCTTTTTGATTTTGGAGCATCTCGTAGCGTGCTTTAGCAGCCAAGTAGGCGGTGTGCATGTCGTCGTACTGTTGGCGAGTAACAGCGTTTTGTTCATATAAAGTACTGAAACGCTGATAGTTGCGCTCGGAATTTTCCAAGATAATGCGTGCTTCCTCAATGCTGGCATCCGTCACAGAGATATTCGTTTGGGTGGTAGAAATGACATTGTGCATGGCATCTTTGCCCTTGCGAGCATTGTCGAGATTAGCCTGGGCTTGCGCCACACGATAGCGGTACTCGGCATCTTCGATAATGACGAGTGTATCGCCTTTGTGCACTTGGGTGTATTCGTCGAAACGCAGTTCTTTGACAAAGCCCTGTACGCGTGAATTGACAGGCACGATATGCTGCTTGACTTGGGCGTTCTCGGTAAATTCTACATTGCCCAAGTGAATGAATTTGGCACAAACCCAAGAGCAGGCACCAAGGGTTAGGATACAAGCAAAAATGTTGTAAATCAGTTTTTTAGTTATTCTTTTCATATTGATATGTATTTATAAGTTTCCAGATGTGTTTTTGAGTTTGTAGTAATTGAATAGCACATTGATTCGTGCGTTGACGAGTTGCAGTTCGGCATCCAGCAGTTGGTTGGACGCGTCGAGCATGTCGGTCACGAGGGCGATGTCGTTGCGGTAGCGATTCTCGATGACGCTATAGTTCTCGTTGGCAAGTTGGACGCTTTTCTCCAGTGTTGCGACCTCTTCGAAGGCTTCGATATAGCGGGTGTAGTCGGCTTGTACGGATAGATTGGTTTGCTCCAGGATGTCTTGTTGGCGACGGCGACTGAGGTCGGTGCTGAGTTGAGCTTTCTTGAGCGTGCGACTGGCTTTGTAGAGCGACGATAGTTTGTAGGAAACACCTATGCCGACATACCAGTAGTTGAAATTGCTGTTGATCACAGGCACCTCAATCGTGATGGGACCATCCAAATGGTTACCAGCAAAGAGGGCAATGTTTGGAATCATCTCTGCGCGTGCCAGTTTCTCGCCTCGCTCACCAATTTGTACGGCTAGGGCAGACTGCTTGACGGCATAGGCGTCGCTTTGCGCCAGTTGCTGCCAGTAGGTAAGGTCGTGGATGGATAGCGACTGCTCCAGTAGCGTCGTGTCAGGCATGATTTGTGTATCAAGCGGCAGTCCAAGAATCGTCACAAGGTCATAGTTGAGAATCTCCACGGAGTTGGCTACACGGCGGCGTGCCAGTTCGAGGTTCTTGAGTTGCAGTTCGTAGCGAGTGACATCGTTTTGCAACGCCACACCTGCCTCGTTGCGAGCTTTAGTGTCTTGAATGACGACCTTAGCCAAGTCAATACTACGGTCGTACACACGGAGTGCGTTTTGCAGTTTGTAGAGGTCAAGGTAGAAGCCTGTAAGCATAAAATGAACGCGCGAGCGTGTGGCTTCACGGTGGATATTCGCCATCTCCTCCTTGAGTTTTGCCAAAGCAATGCTATTGGTCACAGCACCACCTGCATAAAGCAGCTGAGTAGCTTCTACGGCAAAGTTATTGCCCAAGTGGGGCATGTCGATGGTTTGACCATTCGAGAAGTTGCGATCCATTAGGTAGCCATTGCCTAAGTAACTGGCAGATAGCGAGATGTCAATGTCGGGCATCAAGGCGTTTTTTGCCACTTTGACATCTTGCTGGGCTTCGAGGACGGCAGCGTTTTCGGTTTGAATGGTTTTGCTATTTTCATCCGCCAAAGCAAATAACTGCTCCAGCGACAACACATAGGGTTGTTGGGTATAGCTACCCAAAGCACATAGCGACGCACATAACGCCACTATGAGCATACGAAAGTTGCTCATATACATAAAAAATTAAAAGTTAGTAATCAACCTTAGAGGTTAAAATAGTAGGAAAATGAGAGATTACATTAGCTTCAGCTTTCCCAGTTGGTACTGATGTTACGATGATAAGGGATGTAGATGTAAGATGCTGAAATGCAGTAATGTAAGTTAGTTTTCTTGTTCATTTTTATGGAAGAACTATATGCTCTTCAGGGTGCAAAGGTACGAAAAAAATCGCACATGCACAAGGGCTTTGCGATTTTTGGGGGTGTAAAGTGCAGGGTGTAGAGTGTAAAGGCAGGCAGCAAATTGCAGTTTAGAGCTTAAAGATTAGGGATTAGGGAGTCGGGACACGCGAGACGGGACACCGTCGAGCGTAGTGGAAGAATATTTACTCGGCGAATTAGCGCAAGTGCACCCCATAACGCGAGCGTTATCGGGGACCCCGCCGAGCACTAAACAGGTGGGGGGAATACAAGAAACACTTGCGGGCGGAACCGCAAGGCTAGACTAGTGGCGGGAAGATAGTCGCAATAGGAGTACTAGCAACACTAGATACCAGAATGAGATTTGAGAGGAAGGGAGAATGAGTAAAAGACGAGTACTCCAATAAAAGGGAAACAAAATATTAGTAAAATAGACAGCAGGCCCAGAAGGAGAAATATATCAATAAACTACATAAAGAAAGAACCCTGAAGACGAGTCTTCAAGGTTCTAAAATTAATTGTTTAAACATTTATCTATCACATCTTTAAAGCAGTTAAATACAGCATTATAATCATCTATAGAAAAATATTTCCATAAATACTCATCATTATCATCTGGTAGCAACTCTTGTAAAAGTTTCTTAAGAGAAGACATTTTATATTTATTTTTATCCAAATATTCTATAGAACAACATAATCTATCTATTCCTTTGTGCTCTTCTTCATAAATACGAATTATAACTTTTCTATTATTAACCGTCAATACTACTCCTATGAAATCATCCCAATCTAACTTTACATATTCATCATAGAACTCTCCATAGTTGTTTATTTGAAGATCTTTTACCCATTTTGTAACATGAGATTTTACAATCTTATTATGAAGATGTTGTTTTAATGATTCCAACTGGTTGGAAATTTCATTAATTTCTTCAATTTTCTCCTCAATAATTTCAATACGTTCTTGATCAGTACTGCACTCATCCAGTTTATAGTGCTTTGTCAAAATTTCATGTAAGTTCATATTCATTTGTTTATGTATTGTTCTTATATTAAATAACCCACGTAAATAATCTATGTACTGTCTAATTGCACTACGAAGATATATATCATTAGATTTAATTAGAGGTAGCACATCATTTTCTAACCAAGGTAAAACATTGTTTCTAAAAGACAGGTTAATATATCTTTTTTCAAAATCTTTTTTATATTTTCCCCAAGAATTTAATTCTGGTTCATTAGATGAAAATGGTGGGAGGTAAATGATGAAGATATTTTCTGGTTTATAATTATAATCTATTGTTGTATCAATATAGCGTGCTATTTGAGCATCTTGATCAGTAGCATTATATATTTTGTTCTCAAAGATTATTGCATAGTCTTTGTCACGAACCCACAAGTCTATTCTCTTCATTTCTTGAGTAATACAAGGTTTCTTGACTTGTATATTGTTAAATTCGGAAGAATGTGCATTCCGTTTTATATAATCAATTAGTGATTCTAAAATTTCGTATTTACCTTCTATATTCTTGTATAATAGCAATTTATACAAAATGCGACTATTGGCATTTTCATTTATATGTAGTTCATCTATTATATTCAAATGATAAGGCAATTTTTGCTTTTCTTTTGCAATGCTAAGACTAAAACCATCGCAAAACGACAAGGTATTATACCATTCTTCCTGTATAATAGACTCTATCATATCTATATCCTCTAAAATAGATATTGATGGCTGTTTATTAACTTGCCTTTCGTTTTTCATATTAATGTACTGAATATTTCGGTGCAAAGATACTACAAATAAATGAATATTGCAAATGTTCAGTTATTTTTCGAGGTGTATTGTAAGAGAAAAGAGTGATCCCTTTCTTTTGTTACTCGGCGAATTAGCGCCGAGGACTGGACAGCCAGCGGGAGACAAGTACCCCAATACAATTGGGGGCTAATGGACAAAGAAGCAGCAAGGAGCTATTCAGAGGCGTGGATCAATGAGCCGATGATGAAGCCGCGGAAAGTGGTATAAGGATTAGGGTGAGTGTTGGGATAGCGGTCGGCTTGCTTGCGGTAGTCTGCGTATTTCTCCTCCCACTCAGCACGGAGTTCGGGGGTGTTCATGATGACAGAGGTTTGTTTGACTGCCTCTGCAAAAGAAGAAACAGCTTTCTGGCGAGAGGGTGCAAGAGGACCTTTATACGGATGTTTGACTACATAAGCATGCGTGCGACCATTGCGCGTGCGCATGATAATCTTATCGGTAGAGCCGAGTTTGCCCGACATGGAGTCGAAGGGATGAGAGAGAGTTGTTCTAGCCATAGTTAGGTAATTTTGAATTATGAATATATCCTTGCGCTACGCGCAGAAATCTTATTTGTTTAACGACAATTAGGGTCAATTAGAGTTGTCAATTCGATGAGTGCTTCCTTTGTGAGGTGAAGGAATGCGTTCCGCATTGGCACCTCCACAAAGGAATAAATTATATTATCCAAAACGTAACCGCTGAATCTTAAATAAATAGTTTCGCGTTGTTCGTAATTGTGGTGCAAAGGTAGTGAAAGTTTTGTAGATTTGCAAGTTTTGGAAGGGAAATTTGTGATTTTTTAGTGAAATAGTGCAAGTATTTGATAAATACGGTATTCCTACGGTATGAATAGGGTTATCTATCGTGTATCTAACGTATATCTATCGTGTATCTATCGTATATGTAACGTAGTTGATAGCGGAAGGATAGAGGTGTAGAGTGTAAAGTGTAAGGTGTAAAGGCTGGGGATTGCAGCGCGGTTTAAAGGACGCTTCGCTACTGTTTAGGGTTTAGAGGCAGGGGATTAGAGAGTCGGGACACGCGAGACGGGACACCGTCGAGCGCCTGCAGCGCAGTTTAGAGGTAAGAAAAAAGAGCATTTCGGGTAGAAATGCTCTTTTTAGGCTATAGGCAAGAGGCGTGATTAACGCACTTGGGTGAGGGATTTCACGTGGGCGTTGAAAGCGTCTTGCTTCAACAAGTTCTCCAATGTGAGGTGCATGCGGTAGTTCCAGAAGTGTTCTGGATTACTTGGCAAGTTGATACGCTCAGCATGTTGGTCAGGCAAACGCAAATTACCATCAATTGCCAACCAGTCTTGCAATGGCAGAATCACCCACATTGCAGGGCTATACATGTGTTGATTAACGATAAACTCGGCAATCTCTGGTGACATCTCTTGTGGTGCTTCACCCCACCAACCCATTTGTTCATTATAGAACTTCTGAGTAACTTGGCGGTCTTCCTCCCACCATGCACGCATAGGGTTCATGTCGTGGGTACCAATGGTACAAACGCTCAAATATGGTGCGTCAGCAGGGTGTGCGAAAGCACGAGTTGGATCCTTAGGCATACGTTGAATCTCAAGCGAGAGGATCTCCAATTGACTCATGACCTCAGGCACACAAGTAGGCACCATACCAAGGTCCTCGCCGCAGCAAAGCATGTCGGTAGCAGCGATGAGCGTAGGGAGTTTCTTCATCGCAGAATCGCGCCAGAAAGCCGTGTGGCGGTGGTAGAAATAGTCGTTGTGGATATCCATGAGGAGTTGGCGTTGGTCGGCATACAACTCGCTGAAGTTATGCGACTGATACATGGCGATACGTGGGTGGAGCATAGAAGGGTTCTTCTGGTCACGCACGAAGAGAATCTCGCAATGGAGATACAACAAGCCATTGAGGACGTTATCGATATTGCACTTGCCCTCCAGCGCAGCACGGTGCTCAGGGTCGAGGAAGTACTGCTGAACCTTGCGTTGGGTGTCAAGGTGCTCAGGGAAGTAGTAGATATTGCCGTCGTTGGTGAGGAGGAAGTTTTGCTTCACAAACTCGGTATCATAGCCAAAGACTTCTCCGAGGAAGTGAGCGCGGAGGTAAGGACGAGTGAGGCGGTCCTCATCGAGCTTCACACCCATGTTCCACAGGTCTTGGAGCGAATAAGGCATAGCAGGAGAGAAGTGTCCGCAGAGTCCCCAAACATCCGACTTGCGCATTTGCCAAATACGGAAGAAGCCAAGGATATGGTCGATACGATAGGCATCGAAGTAGTCCGCCATCTTGGTGAAACGGAACTTCCACCAGTGGTAGTCGTCTTGCGACATGACATCCCAGTTGTAGGTTGGGAAGCCCCAGTTCTGGCCACGTGCATCGAAGTCATCGGGTGGTGCACCCGCCGAAGCAGAGAGGTTGAAGAGTTGTGGGTCGGTGGAAGCGTCCACAGAGTCAGGAGAGATACCGATAGGTATATCGCCCTTGATAGCCACTCCTACGGAGTGCGCATAATCCACAGCATCGCGAAGCTGCTTGTCGGCGTGGAACTGGAGGTAGCAGTAGAAGTCCTTAGGTTGCTTGTCGCGTTTGGACATGAACTGCGCATATGGAAGGAGCCATCCCTCATTGGCAGCGAGGAAAGCGTTGTATTCATCAGAAGCAAAGAGCTCGGCTTTGTCGGCCTTGTAGAGCGCTTTGAAGTACTTCATCTTCTCGTCGTAAACGCATTGGTAGTCAGCGATAGTCTTGGCGTTGAACTCCTCTTGGGTCTTGCGGTACTTCTTGAGTTGGGTAGGAGTGAGGGTGCCCATCTTCTCGATATTGAGGTAGATTGGGTGGAGGGCAAAGACGCTGACTGCGTTGTATGGATACGAGTCGAGGTTGTTATGACGGAGGGTGGTGTCGTTGATTGGGAGGGTCTGGATCATCTTTTGTCCTGTAGCGACAGCCCAGTCAGCGAGGAGCTTGAGGTCTTGGTACTCACCAATACCAAAGCCGTTCTTTGAACGGAGAGAGAAGACAGGTACCGCTACACCTGCGCCCTTCCAGTTGGCTTGTGTATAGCGGAAAGGAGCATCGGTGAGGACATAATGCTTAGCACGTTGAACGTCCCAGATCTTGCGGTTCTCGCCCCACTCCATGTCCACGATGTCGCCCGATTGGAGGTCATAGATGACATACTTGTACTCAACCACAGTGCCGAGTTTGGCATGGAAAGTGGCGGTCCATACAGGGTTGTAGTTGGTTGAGTGTTGAGAGTTGAGAGTTGAGAGTTGAGTGAGAGGGAGTTTTTTGGTGCGATCCCATGCGCCGAGGGCAGGGATATTACCCATGATGGCTACACCCTGATGGCGCTCGAGGCGAGGCACGCTGACCTTGAGGCAGATGTTGCCTGTTGCCTTAGCCGCAGCAGAAGGTTTGCGGTGCGCGAAAAGCACTTGGCTGAAGACTTTAGAACCGAAGAGAGAACGGTCCTTATCTTGCCAAAGGTCGCGGAGGATGATGTTACCCGGTTGGCACTCAAGGAGATGAGGCATAGACTCGCGACGGAGGATATTGCCATTCTCGTCCATGACAACATAGACATAAGAAATATACTTATGGATATCACTGAGTGTGAGTTGTGCAGCCCATTCGGCAGAGCCATGGCACTCAAGGTCAAGTTGCAGAGGTGAAGCTTGTTGCACGTCTGCATCCGCAGCATAGAGAACAGCGATGTGCTGTCCCCACTGCGTTTGGTAGTTGATTGAAAAGGATAAATTCATATGTGCGTATAAGTTTTAAAAGTTTCAGAAGTTCTAAAAGTTTTAAGGGTTTCAAAGTTTCACGCAGCAGAGCTGCTTGTTTCACATTATTTGGTTTTGCCGTTGCGGTAGAGGATGGAGCCGATGAGCATTGGCAGGACGGTGTTGATGAGCCATATCAGTAGTACCGCCAAGGCTATACCAGCCGCATTGTCGCTAAACGCATCGAAAATTATCAATGACCAGCTGCCACGGATGGCGATATTTAATACTGGCATAGATGGGAAAATGGAAATCACCATGTAATAGAAGGGGATGGAGATAAGGTACTCCATTGGCAACATCTCCACTCCACAGAAATGCAGAGTTAGCGCCAACTGGATTGCCCAAACCATATAACGCAAGAATGACCAGCCGACCGTTTGCATGAAACGGGTGTAGGAAATCTTGGAGAGTGCCATGACGAGTTGCTGCATCTGAGTAGATTGCCATTGACGCTTAGCAAGACTACGCACAATGTGAGGTAAGAAACTCATTAGGAGTATCACCACGATGAAAGCAATGGCAAATGACTGCATTGGGAGCGATTGATCATAAGAAGCAAAGAGCCATGTGGCAGGTACGCCGATGATGAGTTCGACAAGCAAGAGAGCCACAGTACCTACAAGACCAAGCCCAACCGCTGCGGAGAAATTACCCTTGTCCTTGAGAAGCATAGCACGCGCAGGATAGTCGCCAGCATGATAAGGGGTGATAAACGCACCCACGTAGCCGTAATAGACTTGACGTTGCGCCCCCCATATAGTCATTGGCTCTACATCACGCAAGAGAAGACGCCACTTACCTGCCTCACAGAGCACATTAACGGGCATAAGCAAAAGCACCGTTACTAGAACAAGACAATGCCATATGTCCATATCTTGAAAAGCCGCAAAGAAAGAAGCATAATCGTCGAAAATAATCAAACGATATGCTAAATAACCATACGCCGCAAGGATAAGCAGCATGTTGAAAATACGGAGATATGGTTTGTTTTGCTTCATTTCGGGCTGCAAAGATAGTAAAAAATTATGTAAAAACAAAATTTTTTTACAATAGTTGGGATATTTCAGCAATTTTTAGTACTTTTGCAGTGGAAATGAAGCGTGTGTGGATAATAGTATTTGTGTTTGTTTCGTGTATGACTTTGACCATACACGCGGAGTCTTTTTCTCTTGATGCGATCCTAGAAGACATCTATAACCAACTATCGGAAGACGGAGAAGCACCACTAGAAGACATCCAAGAAGAACTGTTGGACATTGCAGCTCACCCTATTAACTTGAACCAGACGACAGCGGATGAATTGGCAGAGTTGATATTCTTGAGCGATGAGCAGATTGATGCCATTTTGATGTATCAATATGAGCATGGTTTTAAGGATATTTATGAATTGCAACTAATTTATTGTCTAAAGGACTATGAGATACGGAATCTGTTGCCGTTTGTCTATGTAGGTGAAGCAAAGGAGAATATAGATATGTATTTTCGGGAGGTTTTTCATTATGCGAAGCATGAAATGACGCTGAGAATGGATGCGCGGAATATCGAGGATTTTGAGGGTGATCCAATGTATGGGAAACTAAGGTATCGGTTTAATTATCGAAATCGTGTGCAGGCGGGCGTGACAATCGGTCGTTCAACGGGAGTTCCATGGGAAGAAATTGATTACGGAGGATATATTCAACTGAAGGATATTGGTCCTATGAAAACTGTTGTAGCCGGCAATTATCAGGCGAGTTTTGGTTATGGATTGGTGGTTGGTAGCCCGTTCAAACGAGGAAAAAGTGCTTATATTCAGTCAACTGCTACGACGGATGAAGGGTTGAAGAAATATAGTTCGGTAGGCGATAGTTACAATTATTTTCATGGTGTGGGTGCGACGGCAAGAGTGAGCAGGTGGGCTGATGTGAGTGCGTTTTATTCGTTGCGCAAAGGCAAAGAGAATGCGTGGAATCATGTGGTGGGCGTGAATGCAACAGGCCGATGGAATCGGCTGAAAGTGGGAATAACGGCGGTGGAGACTATAGAGCAGCCTACCCCCTCCCTAAAGGGAAGGGAGAATTGTGTAGGTGCAATGGGTGTGAATGCGAGGTGGAATATGGGTAAGGTGGATATTTGGGGTGAAGTGGCAACAAGTCATGGAAATAAATGGGGAGTGGGCGTGATAACGGGTGTGCGATATAGACCTATATCGGATGTGAATTTGTTGGCGATATATAGGTATTATTCGCCTGAATTTGATAATGTGTATGCCAATTCGTTATGCTCATGGTCGAGGATGAAGGATGAGCATGGCGGATATTTAGGATTGGAATATAATCGATTGAATAACTGGCAGTTGTCGGCATTTGGAGATGTATGGAAAACGGGGTTTGAGACTATGGCACAAGCTGATTTTATACCGCAGAAAAACTACCGAATGCATACGCGTTTTCGAGTAAAGCGCAAAGACGAAAAAGACACTTATTCGCTCAGATGGAATATGGTGTATGAGTTTGGGCAATGGAAGATGAAGACGCAAGCGGATGGCAATATGGTGCAGGCAAAAGGAGCGTGGACATATGGTTGGTCGGTACTGCAAGATGTGGAATATCGTTTTTCGGAAGTGCCAATCGTGTTGCAGTTTAGGGCGCAGGCGTTTGATGCGAGAGAGTGGAACAACCGCGTATATATTTACGAAAATGATGTGCTGTATGCGTATGCTATTCCGTTTGTGTATGGATTTGGTGGGCGGTTTTGGTTAAACGCGCGGTATAAGATTAACGATACTTTTTCGGTGTACCTGCGGGTGAGTGAAACTATATACCAAAATGCATGGGCGATGGAACACAATAAAAATTGTGCGCGCGCGGACGTACACGCGTTGTTGAGAGTAAAGTTGTAGGGTGTAAAGGAAAGGGTATTATTTCTTGAATGAGAAGTATTTTTGCCCAAAGAAACTGATAATTACCGTGATGATGGTGATGATCATTTTAGATGGAGTTGGATAGATACCACATACTTCCACAAACAATTTCAGTCCGAAATAGTTCACCAACAAGTTCACCATTACAATCAGTATATATCGCCATAGTTGCTTGTATCCACGAAGCGAAGATTGGGTGAAAGTCACATATTTATTGAGCCAAAATCCTGTAAATAAGGTGATTGGGAAGACAATGAGTAGCGTCATTATATGGGGCGTGAGACAGATTTGAGAACTGAAAGGCAAGGATATATACACCAACTCATGACCTATGACAAAGTTGTACAAAATAAAGTACAACACCCAATCCAACACCATGTTGCCACCACCGCAAGCAGCATAGCGAAATAGCTGTTGAGGTATGTATTTACGAAATGGTCGATAGAAAAAATCGACTATTTTGGTGATTATTTGGGCGAATGTTTGCATTTTTGAAAAAAAAATTGTACTTTTGCAGCCGAAAATAAACAAATCGGCGTGCAAAGGTACTCAAAAATTTGCGACTATGCAAATTTTGCCGAATATTATTAACCAAAAACAACCATTTATGGACGACTATCATCAGCAAAATGCAACAAGTAAGAGCCAAGAAATTTTTGGGTCAGCATTTCTTGAAGGACCTGAGTGTCGCCCAACGAATTGCTGAAACCATCACAGCAGGCCGCGTCTTAGAGATCGGTCCTGGAATGGGTGTGCTCACGCAGTATCTCCTCAAAAATCCTAATCTCCAGACTACCGCTATCGAGATCGATAGGGAGAGTGTGGCGTACCTCAAAGAGTGGTATCCCGAGTTGCATCTCATCGAGGACGACTTCCTCAAACTCGACCTCAATATAATCTACCCCGACGGAGAGTTTTGCGTGATAGGCAATTATCCGTATAATATCAGTAGTCAAATTTTCTTCAAAGTACTTGATAATAAGGATCGTATTCCTGTTTGTTCGGGTATGATTCAGAAGGAAGTGGCAGAGCGTATCGCCAGCAAACCTGGCAAGAAAGCATACGGCATTCTCAGCGTGCTGCTGCAAGCGTATTACGATATAGAATATTTATTCACCGTGGACGAGCATGTGTTCAACCCTCCTCCGAAAGTCAAATCGGCGGTTATTCGCATGACTCGTAACAACCGCCAAGGATTGGGCTGCGACGAAGCGTTGTTTAAGAACATAGTAAAAACAGCATTCAACCAGCGCCGAAAGCAGATGCGCAATTCGTTGATGGGACTAGTAGGCAAGGAAAATCCTATCCTCAACGACCCTATCTTCACGAAGCGCCCCGAACAACTGAGTGTTGAGGAATTTATCTCCCTCACTAAAAAGATTGAAAGTTTATAGTTTAAAGTTTAAAGGCAAGAATTATGGCAGAACTCAAAATATTCTATAGAGACAAAGACAAACAAGATAAAATCAAAGTTGGCCGCAGCGTCAACATCCTCACCAGTCTTGATAAATCCGATATTATCTGGATCGACCTGCTGGACGTAAGCGACCGAACAGAAGGCGTGCTCGAGGACTTCCTCAAAATCGACATCCAAGAGGACGAAGAGATGGAAGAGATTGAGATGTCATCTCGTTATATACAAACCGACGATTCCATCGTGGCTAACTCCAACTTCCTCCGCGATAACTTCGAGGTAGAGCCCGTCAATTTTATCCTCAAAAACAGCATTCTTGTCACCACGCGTGATGTTGAACTCGCCAGTTTCAACGAGACGGTCAAGAAGATGCTCGTAAACACACGCAACTTCCCAACGGGCTACCATGTACTTGTTTCGCTCATGGAAACACGTGTCGAAAAAGATGCGGATATGATAGAGGATACTACTGACCTTATCACCAAACTTTCTGGTGAAATCAACGCCAAAGACCATGTGGACGAAGAGGTACTTATCCAAATCAAGGACCTTCAGGAAAAAGTCACCATTATCCGTCAAAACATCATGGATAAACAACGCGTGATTAGCAACTTCCTCAAGTGCGACTTCTTCCCAACGGAGCTTCAACCACGCCTCACAATGATTATCAAGGATATCAATTCTCTGTTCGATTACACTCGTTTTGGTTTCGACCGTCTTGACTACCTCCAGGATACTTTCCTCGGTCTTGTTAATATCGAGCAGAACAAGATTATCAAAATCTTTACTGTGGTGAATGTGGTATTCCTCCCACCTACTTTGATAGCCAGCATGTATGGTATGAACTTCGACTTTATGCCCGAACTCAGTTGGAAACTCGGCTATCCATTTGCTATAGGACTAATGCTTGTTTTTACACTGGCTATCTTGCTCATTTTCAAGCTGAAGAAGTGGTTATAAACAAGTTTTCAACAACGGCTAACTTATATTGTTGATGAGATTTGATAACCCAAACTTATCAATCTTATCAACAATCAAACGCCAATAAATATTCCTTCTAACCTACTAATCACAAGATAAATACGCAAGTTTTCCACATTTTCCCCGACTAATAATAATAAAGGAATCTTTAATTAATTCTATTTTTATTATTTAAGGTGTAGTTTGCCCCTTTGTTTTGTATGATTTCTGTCAATCCACAAGATACTCCTCGCGCAGCTCAATTCGAGATTTGGAAGAATGCTCCAAATCCTATGCTTGTTTTTGTCAAACGCTTGGATGTCACCAATCTTGTGCGAATTAGTCGTCGAAAGCATTTGAAGTTCAATATGCTCCTCGATTATTGCATTGGCAAAGCCGCAATCCATCAAAAAGAGTTTTATCTCTTACCCGTAGGCAATCAACTCATACAGTTCGACAAGATTGCTATCAATACCATGGTCAAGAATAATACAGGCGATGTCAGTTCATGCGATATTGCTTTTGATGGCGATTTTGATACTTACTGCAACGACTATATGAAATATACCACTCAGGTCGCTCAAACCTGCATTGATCGTGATTTATTTGAGGAATGTATGGTGATTGGCACTTCGGCTATTGTGGATACAGAATTGGAATTTGCAGGTGGCATGTATAGTGGCATATATAATAATCCGTATATTATATGGGGTAAGTATCGCCGCAGTTGGTTCAAAACTACATTAATGTTATCTTTCCAATTTCACCATGCCCAGATGGATGGCGCCCATGCTGCTCATTTCCTCAATACACTGCAAGAGGAAATTGATAAACTTAAATGTTAATACATATAATTTATAAAATGCTTTCCACTCTAAACATTAAACTATAGCATCAAAGAGCGTCCACTAAATAGTATATTTTTTTACCCTTTCCCTTGTAAATCTTTAGTGATTCTTTAGTTATTCTTTAGTGATTTATTAGTGATACATTAGTTATTCAGCAACTTTCACTATAATCTTTACAAAAAAAAAATAAATATGCCTTCATTTTTGAATTTTTCGCAATTTTTTACTATATTATATATACGCGACAACGCAACAATCACGAAAATATTAACCCATTACAATATCAACCAATATGAGAAATCGTATCAATCAATTATTCAACAGCCCAGAGTGGAATGCTCTGCGTTCGTATTATGCTCAATCAACTCTCTTTAATGTGCTGCACATTGAGCGCAAAGAAACCATCCACAGTGCTTTTATCGCATGGCTCTTGAATCCTCTTGCTTCGCACAACTTAGGCACCCTTCCTATGGAGAAATTATTGTGTTTATATGCCGCAAAAGCAGAGTCAGGCTCAGTGCTAGCCAACAAGTTGTATAATCAACTCCTTACTTCTGCCTATCAACTGAAGGTTGTTGCTGGTCCTGTATGTGAAAAAACGACAGGCAGCCTCAAAAATGATTCTGACAAAGATCGTATGGATATTTGGGCTGAGCTCCACTTTACCTTTGATGACCAATCGGAGATAACAGTTCCGCTAATCATCGAAAACAAAGTATATAGTGCAGAAGGCGATAACCAAACCATACGCTATGCCACCGCTATGGATGAGCGAGAATCTAGTTTTATTGGTCTTTTCCTCACTCCTATGGGAGAGAAAGCACAAGAACCTCTTTTTCAAGCCATATCCTATCAAGATTTGCTGGACTATGTTATCCAACCTATGCTCTCAGACCTGACAGGTACAGCCCAAATGTGGGTAGAGGAATATATCCGCACCCTCAGCTTCACCCCTTGTGGCAACGCTGCATTGGCTGTTTCTGCCAAGGAAACAGAACTAGCGCAAAAACTCTACAAGCTGGATAAAGACCTGATAAATGCCATTTTTGCTACACAATTCACCAAAGATCATGCTATCCGGATCATCAAAGAAGAGGATTACAACCAAGCTATCGGCAGCTGCACCGAGCAAGATAAGAAGGACTTGTTCCGCGACCTATGGAACAACAACGAGTATATTCTTAAGGCGGTTATTTATGCTTATTATCGTCCTGATGCAGAATCGTTTAATCAGTTGCTCAAAAATGCTGCTTGCAACAAGGGTTATACTGTATTTGATGCCAACGATACTGTTCTTTATAAGGGCTATTGTAAGGTGAAAATTGCAGAGGCGATCTTTGATGCCTATTTGGGTACTCACCCTACCGCTACGCTCGAAGATTTGCGCAAAGAATTCTCTGTCGCTATCAACGACACCGTCGCTCGCTATTATGCCCACTTGTTCTATGAATTACCTACAGTTTACAACGAGAGTGGCGAGAAAATTCTACCTCGCAAAGATAATCCAGAGGCACTCGCTAGCTTTGAATTCTATACCAAAGAGGAGCAATTGCTTTCAGTAGATGGAAAAAAGGTAATGTACCCCAAAAACTGGAACGCTACCAGTATTGCCAACCTAATCGAAAAAGCACAAAAGTTAAACATTAAAATAGAGGAGATATAATTATGCAATTCAAAATTACAAAAAACACCGTGACTCCAAAGGAGTTAATCTGCTTCAATTCGGATAAAGATTTTGAAGATTATGCAGTATGTCCTTGTGCGACACTTGACCTACATGGTCAGTACACAGACAACTATCTGCAAGCC
The DNA here is from genome assembly GCA_045601825.1 of Paludibacteraceae bacterium. Taxonomy (GTDB): domain Bacteria; phylum Bacteroidota; class Bacteroidia; order Bacteroidales; family Paludibacteraceae; genus Colicola. The sequence continues at coordinate 99,742 of JAZSAI010000006.1, forward strand.
GTTGACAAAAGTGCTGAATTTATAATTATGTATGGAGCGGATGAATCTGCTATCACTAGACGTGGAGTAATCACTAAACGAGTTTTGTTACCAAAGGAAGTCGGTACTCCTCGGAAGGATATGCTCGTACAGTTGTCAGCAAAGAATATTGTTAATAGTGGCGCTTCAAGATACACAAGTCTCACCTTTTATCAAGGAATAACTACTATCAAGAGGATACCTTTTATGCGCTACAATTACCTCATATCTATCTCTATCCCTAATAGTGTTACTGACATTGAAAAAGGTGCCTTTCGAAATCTCGACCCACTTGAAGGTATTACATTCCACGGAAGTAAAGAAGAATGGAATGCAATAGACAAGAAGGAAGATTGGTGTCTCCACACAAACCCTATTCTTGTCCATTGCACCGATGGAGATATAGAGATATAAAAAACACAAAAACGCATCTCTGATAATCAAACAGTTACAAAGAAAATAAAAAAATGTGTACTCATTTTTGAATTTTTTACAACTTGTTACTATATTATATATGCTCCACGCTAAACAACAACATTAAAAAATATCAACTAATATGGAAAAGTATCGAATCATTATTATTGAGCTCCTAGTAGAGTATGAAAAACGTTTGCATCGTTTTGTAGAGTATTTATGTGACGATGAGGATCAGTATCAGATTTTCCCACTACCTCGTTACACAATCATCACAGACGAACCCAGTGAAAAAGAGTTGGAATTGCTCAATCAGCTCTATGCCCTATTGCCAGAGGCTACGGATGAGGAACTAAAACTCATTTCTGAGGATCTTCATACCCATTATGACAAAGCTTGGTATCACTTAACTCCGCTTTTGCAAGAACGACTTAAACGCGGCGACAAGGAGGCAGAAGAGAAGCAGGCATACTTGTTGGAAAGGGAATCGATTACCGATGATACTTGGGATGGAGTAGATGATGGTTCCGATGAGACTCCCGAAGCATACATTACGGGGCAAGGCGATGATCTAACATTGGACTACAAGCAATTTGATTCAACACCGCTCGGAGGTATTGATCTGCCAGTTTCCGCTCAACCAAAAGATATCTTGAATATTGTGGTCAACTATGCCAATAATCGTACAGAGGATTACTTTGATATTCAGATTCGTCTTCTCTCAGATGAAACCACTCGCATTAATGTCTGTGCGGTTAAAGAAGGCGAAAGCGCATTCCCCTATATGTATATTGATGCAGAAAACACGGATTTCTCTCCTAAATATCTGCTCCGCCAACTCAAACAACTATTGCCCGACCAAGAATGGCGATATACTTATATGGATGACGCAGAGGTAATACATAATCAAGAGTATATATAATTCACAAAAATATCCCCACTATGGCAACATTATCTAAATCCAAGTACACACTATCATGCCAATGTCCAAAAGCATTATGGCTCAGAACCCACAAACCCGAAGTGGCGACTATCGACGCTTCCGTAGAAGCACGCTTTGCTGCGGGCAACGAGATTGGTGATATGGCCAAATCGCTCTTTGGCGAGTATGTGGACACCACCACCTATACAGACGGCAAACTGGACATCTCGGCTATGATCGCCAAGACCCAAGCACTGGTCAACAGTGGTTGCCCTGTGATCTGCGAAGCGGCTTTCGCGCCTAAGCACCACTATTGCGCAGTGGATATCCTCTGCAAGACCGATGGCGGTTGGGCAATCTACGAGGTCAAGAGTAGTACTAGCCATGTGGGCGATGCAGCTACCGATCCTAAGTTTGCCAAATATGCCACCGATATCGCCTACCAACGCTGGGTGCTGGAGCAATGTGGCATCCGTGTGACAGGCACCTATCTCATCACCCTCTGCTCCGACTATGTGCGCCATGGCGAACTGGAGCTCAAGACCACAGCCAACGGATGCGGACTATTCAATATCATCGACCTCAGTCCAGCGGTGGAGAACGAATACCTCAAGGTGCATAATCAATCGCTCGTGGCACTTCAGACCATGGAGCAAACCACCGAGCCCGAGCAGGCGCTCTCTACGCATTGCCAAAACCCATACAAATGCGCCTTCTGGCAATATTGTACCCAGCATCTTCCTCAGCCATCTGTCTTTAATGTGTATGGCATGACTTTCGCTAAAAAACTTGAGCACTACCACGCAGGCCATATCACTTTCGAAGACCTCCAATCGGTGGAGGATATCACCAAGAATCCTATTCGCTCTATGCAAGTGCACTGCACCCTCAACCAGGAAGGTCATATCCACCCACAGGGTATTCAAGCGTTCTTGGATAAACTCTCCTATCCGCTCTATTTCTTGGACTTTGAGAGTATGCAACCCGTGGTGCCTTTGTACGACGACACCAAGCCCTATATGCAGATATGCTTCCAGTACTCGCTCCACTATATCGAGCACGAGGGTGGCGAACTCAAGCACAAGGCATTCTTGGCGCAGAGCAATGGAAAGGACCCACGCCGCGAACTGGCAGAGGCATTGTGCCGTGATATACCATGCGATGTATGTATCATGGCGTATAACGACCCATTCGAGAAAACGCGTATCCGGGAGATGGCAAGCATCTATCCCGATTTAAGTGAGCATTTGATGAATATCGAGAGCCATATTGTGGACTTGCTCGTACCTTTCCGTCAGGGCTGCTATTATCTCCCTGCGATGGGTGGTTCGTTCAGTATCAAAGTGGTGTTGCCAGCACTTTTCCCAGATGATGCCGAACTCAACTATCATAACCTGAGCACATTGGTGCAAAACGGTGGCGATGCGATGACCATCTTCCCTAAGATTCAGTACATGAGCCCCGAAGAGGCAACTCAGGCACGCCAAGCACTATTAGACTACTGCCACCTCGACACCCTCGCTATGGTGAGAATCTGGCAAGAGTTGATGAGGAAAGTATAAAGTCTTAATCCCTAAAAAATAATTGATAACATTAAATGAATTACATTATGAAAACTGAAAAGATTAGTAAGTTAATTGATAATGCCGAGGGCATTAGAGGAGAAATTTGTGAAGGATTTCGCAAAAGAATCGAAGAATTATATTCGTCCCTTAAAGACAAGAAGATGGTGTTTGGCTGGCAAGACGTAGTATTACCATATCCAAACGAGGATGATTATGAAACAGAAGAAGACTACGACGAAGCAATGGAGCATTATGAGGAATATAGTGAAGGCATCATTAACTTTACTTGGAAAAACGATTATAATTACTGCTTATTAGGTGGATTATCATTTAGAATTATAGATGGAGAAGTAATATTTACATCTGTAATAAATAAATCTGACGAGGAATCTCCTGAGTATTGGGAAGATGATTATTATTATTTCAATCCATATCTGTCTGATAATTTCAAATGTTGTGCCCAAATAATTAAAACTATTGAAGCAGTGTTAGAATAATGCTTTCGATTGTGACAAGAAAACAATTATGACTGAAAAAATTATTGAAGGTATCAAATACCTCCTCGAAGAGGAAACATTGACCGCAAAGGTCATCAAAAATCCAAATGGTTATAGAGGTAATATCATTATCCCTGAAACCATAGTGTTTAACGAAGTAACCTATCGCGTAACAAGTGTTGGAAAGCAGGCTTTCGGAAATTGTTTCTCCCTTACTTCTGTCGTTATTCCCAATAGTGTAACGAGTATTGGAAGAGATGCTTTCTGGGGTTGCGACTCTCTTAAATCCATCGTTATAAGTAATGGTGTGACGAGTATTGGGGCCGCTGCTTTCATGGAGTGCGACTCTCTTAACTCCATCGTTATTCCAAATAGTGTGATAAGTATTGAGGATAATGCTTTCAAGGCTTGTGTATCCCTTAAATCAATTGTTATTCCCGAGAGTGTGACGAGTATAGGAGAGGAGGTCTTTTGGGGTTGCGACTCCCTTACTTCAATAATAGTAGCAGAAGGTAACACCATGTATGATAGCCGCAATCAATGCAATGCAATTATCGAAACGGCGACTAATAAGCTTATATCCGTTTGCAAAAAGACCATTATCCCTGATGGTGTGACAAGTATTGGCAGTGTTTTCAGCCAGTGCGACTCCCTTACTTCCATTACTATTCCCGATAGTGTGACAAGTATTGAAGAGGAGGCTTTTTTATCTTGCGTTGCCCTTAAATCCGTCGTTATAGGTAATGGTGTGACGAGTATTGGGGCCGCTGCTTTCATGGGTTGCGACTCTCTTAAATCCATCACATTCAATGGTACGAAAATGCAATGGAATAGTATTGAATTAGGAGATGAATGGAACTGCGAGACCCCAGCTCAAAGAGTCCGTTGCACCGATGGAAATGTAAAGATTGAAGACTGTGATTAATATTGTTTATTATGAAAATTCTTAATTACGACGCACCAGAAGAACTGGTGATAAAAGTGCTTGAGCAAGCAATTCCAGACTTTATTCTGGAGGTGATACGAAAGCAAGAAACGGCTTTCTATCATGGTGATGAATTCTATTTGCAGATGCTTTGCCCGCTACAACGTTACGAGCAGGGTGAGGTAGAGGAGAGGCAAGTTACTGAATGTGCGGTTGAATTATTCACCCCTATTTCTTTTGACCAAGGCTTAAGCCCAACGCCCATCCAGAAATTCACGCGAGCATCTTATAGAAATATCGTGTCGCTGCTGCATACGATACCTGTTTATCTTAGAGAAAAAAATAAAAGAGATGATGACTGCGACCTATTAGGCACATACCATCCTGATAAAAACAATCCGTATATCGAGTTGTATATGCAGGATATATGGGATGCTGCTAAGGAAAACGATTTGCACTTTAAATGGCTCCTGACCAAAGTGTTGATTCACGAATTGGCACACGCTGCATTAGATGTCTATAACCTGGAAAATGGAAAGTATATCGAAGAGAAGGTTAAGTATTCTACCGAATTTGGCAAATGGCGTGAGGAGTCCATGGCTAACGCGATCACGTTGCGGATAATTCGTGAGTTCGATGATACTGCATTCTATGCATATGCGAAAGAGTTTATGCTTCATCAGCCAGATAGGTATGCATTAGGTGTATTGTTGGAGAACTTTGAGGATTTGGATTTTGACAGTGTGTTAGAAGCCAAATATATGGGAGTACCTGTGAACTTTGCTGAAGAGTGGATGGCGTATGTACAAGGCACCCCAGACTGGGAGGGCTTGCACCAACGCAATAAAGAGCTCATTGAAGAATGGGCAAAGAATCAAAAAAATAATAGTAAAGAAATTTCAAATTGCTAAGATTATGCGTAAATTGATATTAAATGAAAACACAAAGTTTCTAAGAGGACAATATTATACCTTTGCCACGGACCAAAATTTTATCAAATGGGCAGTATTGCCTTATGCTAAAATCAATGCCGATGGCAATCCACAAGTAGAGTTCACCCCAGCGTATTATCAAGCCAAAGAAGAAGGTAAATCATTCGAGATCTTGGATCAAGCTTCAAAGATAATGGAAGAGGGCAAAATAACATTCTCTATTTGGCTCCCTAAACAATGTTGGACACTATATGGCACCCCAAAAGAAGAGGTCACATTAAAAATAGGTGCGCTTCATAATAATGAACTTTTTGATTTGGAGTATGACTTCGATTAAATGGAGTAGCGGTATTTGATAGTGTTTTGCGACATAAAATTTCGGGGATTGATAGTATTTATGTGAAAAATATTTGCATAATCCAGAGATAAACTACTACCTTCGTAGCCGATAATGTGATTTTTAACATACAAAATATATCCGATAATGTGATTTTTGAATGCAAAAAGACATTGGTATACGCATTCGGCTCAAACCCGAAATTTTGTAGGTTCGAATCCTACTAGAGATACAAACAAACACACAAAAGGAGTGTCCATCGAGTCCTCATGTTGGTTGACATGGTAGACCAATAATGGAAAGAGCAACTGTCAAGGAGACGGGACTGCCTGCTAAGCAGATCGTTCGGGTAACCGGATTGGGGTCGGAATCCAGCCTTTCCGCAAAAATTGCTATAATATGAGAAACATAGTAGATTATATAAAACAAACTAAACAAGACTTGTTTATAAATAAATCTTTGTTAAGTCATATAGCTATAGAATACAAAGTTAATGATATTGGTGAAGGATCAAGAATAATAAACGAAAAGTACGGTATATATGATGGTTGTGAAGAGTTAGTTAATTTTATCGTTAAAGATATATTCAGTCATGATAATTTAGATTGTCAATTTGAATATAATCGAGAGACATTAAAAGATATTAAAAATATATTCTTCAAAAAACTTATAATTGACATTGATATGTCTGCTGAAGAAGAATATGGGGAGTGCGATGATAATTTAAGCATTGATAAAGACTTGATAGTTGATGAAATCTGGATCAATATATACGAAAAAAAACCAAATAAACGTTCAATAAAAGGCACTTTGATGCACGAATTAACACATGTATATAACAACTACATGATGTTGTTAAAAGGCAATAATAGTTTTATAGATACAGCTCGATCTGATATGTATAGGAATATAATAAATATACGAGGTGGTAATACAGAACGCGATCTTAAATTTATTTTATATTTTTTATTAGGATATGAAAGAAATGCTTTTATTGGACAGTTGAAATCAGAATTGGAATCCTATAGGAATAAGATTAATACTCCAAAAGATGCTTTAGAAATTCTTAAAAAATGTCCAATTTATAAAACATACTTAAGAGTAGATAATACTATTCGCTATCATCTTACTAATTCAAAAGATTCTGATTTGATAGCAAATATTTATAAAGAAATAACTGGAAGTGATAAAAATGAGAGTTCGTTGAAAATACTCAAGAGACTCAAATCGCAGTCAGATAAGGCTCTTAAAAAACTAAATACAATTATACCTAAATTGTGTGTAGAAAACTTAAATAATCGATTATGGCATAAAGAAAGATTTGATTTATTGTCGGAGTAAAAACTTGGAAAGAGTAACTGTCAAGGAGATGTGACTGCCAGCTAAGCAGATTGTTCGGTTTATCCGGATTGGGGTCGGACCCCAGCCTCTCCGCAAATATTTTTAACAATATTTAAGTTAAAAAACAAGTGATATTTGATATATTATAATATAAACAGTTAAGAACGACATAATATCGTGGTATTGGAAGATAAATAGCGTACGTAAATTCTTCTTATGAAACTCAATGGAGGATGGCCACGTAAAGGTTTCTGTGGATTGGGGTTACTCAACCGAAGAGTTAAAAGCAACCACACAAAAGCTAGACAAATCGTATAGAGTAGATACATTGCAAAATGATTGGAAAGATATACTTAAATCTGCCGACATAACAGAAATAAAAATTCATATTAACAAGAATTAACTAAATCATTTATACCGATTCTCCCCCTTATGAAACAATACATCAATAACCTATCATTATCACTTCACCAAAAGAGTGAACAAGAGTTGCAACAGAGCATTGAAAAGCTATGTAAGTATTTGGTCATTAAGAGCAAAGAGTCTGCCAGCCAAACCATTATGGCAGATTCTTATGCCCTGCGCTACGAAGCAGGTACTTTGTATATGCAATGTGCCAATGACCCGCTACCTATTGCGCTTACTGACTTCCATGATGCCGATATTCTTCTTCGCATCCTGCGTATCCTTATTCCGCAAGTGGAACAGATTATACGCTCAGAGGAAGAACTCTGCAATTTGCATTTTGCTGAAAATCTAAACAAGCTTCAGACCTTCTGCGTAGAAGAAATCATGGCTATTCAATCAGTCATTCGTGATGATGCTACCAAGCGACAAGTGCTATCGTAGAGCTGGGAGCCATCGAACAAGTATGCCTCATGCGTGGCAGTGACTATGAATGGCTGGATCAACTCTCCGAAGAGGGCGATGTATATGCTACTTGCTGCGTAGTATGGGGACTTAACCACCATGCTACAGCCCGCAACGAAGAACTCGCTGCTAACGAACAAGGTATTACTCTATCCGTAGCACGATTTACAGAGGCAGAGGGTGCGGTTTTTGGTGGTAAGTTCAAGTCCGATAGCGTGAAAAAGATAGCCAACAGTATTGCATCTACATGCAGACTGGACATCTACAGCCACATCATAGGTACTCTGACCAACCATGAACTTCAACTGCTGTCGCAGTGCGCGCAATATGCCGAATACGATGATAGCTGTTTCCAAAACGAACTCGTGCGCAGAAACAATCCATAGAGACGATGCTATCAATTATATTTTGCAAACTCGACTTTGCAAAAAAAATAAATGTGCCCTCATTTTTGAAATTTTTGCATTTATTTTCTATATTATGCATGTAATTTTAAATTTATAACAATATGTCACGCTTTAATCATTGGAAAACCACAGAGAAAAAATTTGTTGCAAGCAATCGTATTTATTTTGGTGAACTACCTCCTCACTTAGCCCATGTAGGGGTTCCACAATCAGTTGCTCGAGATGGGATGTTTTACCTTACAAAGCGAGAAGGTAATCAGTTGACCTTCTATATCCATCATCTGGGTAGCAGGGATAACAAAATAACACTAACAGCTAAAGTACTCACCAATCCCACTACGGGCGAAGAGGTGTGCTATGTTAACTACGAAGGCACACGCATCCTATTACAGGCATCTACTTTTATGACAAGGGGACGTCGCCTCACAAAAGAGGAAATGGAGAATAAGTTCGTAGCAGATGGTCGAACAGTTTGGCAATTTTTGCAAGATGAACAGGCAAAACTAAAAGCAAAACAAATAAAGAGAAACTAAGGTAAACTTCTTCATTTTGTTTGGGTTGCCAATGCCACAAATAATCTTTTTGAGTGGGGACACTAATGCAGTATGCATTCTTCTGTCCCCAACCAAAAGATTTTCTCCTATATTTTTGAATATTTTTGTAGCAAAGCGTATTTTTGTTAAACTAAACAAACCTCGAATTGACGATAATTGACAATATGTAATTGACCAGAATTGTCTTAAATAACAAATTTATATGCGACAATATGTACAAGAGATAGCTCAGGTGCTTCACCTAATGAGCGAGCAGGAACTGAAAGATAGCATCGAAAAACTTTGTAGGTATCTGCTATTTAAATACGGCGAATACTATATAGATGATTTTGACGATGATACTACAAAACCCGTGTTCGACACCGTACGCACAGGCGAATACACCATCCGCCTATCGGGCAGAACCATCACCTGCCAAAACATCCACAGTAACCATGGCACCTTGTCCCTCATTCCTATCGCCTCATCGCCCCATAGCCCGCAGGGCGTCCAATATCCAATAGGCGGAACGCCGTCCCATCGCCTATTGCCAATAGCCACCCTAAAGGGCAAAACCAACCACATTGCAGTCGTGAAAGCCCTCATAAAGATGGTGAACGGACTACACCAAGCCGAAGAACGCATGTTCGGTCCCGAAGCTGCCGAATGGTACTAAGATACTCCATAACTCACTTATTACATTGTAATGACTAAGAAAAACTTTTTGGATGATTACATCTCAGGGATATTCAACAATGATAATTTGGTCAGCATGCGTGATGGGCGCCAAGCTTTAGTATTTGGCGAATATGCACAACATGGCTATATCATCATTAGCCCCTGCAGCAGTATGAATGATGCAGATGCGATTCCTCACATTCGTACAATGATTGATAGTATTCGACAAACAAAGTATTCCTACATGCCCGTATATGCTCGTTTTATCAAAGATGCAGATATTTACCACGAAGAACATGTGTATGTCAAGGCGATTGTTATCTTCAATTATAATCATGGACACAAGAAGAATTGGAAAACTGGATGCCAAATCAAACGGCCGGGTACAGCAGAAACTTTGAAGAACCTACTAGATTTTGGGATAGAATTGGCAAAACAATTCCACCAAAGGGAGTTTTTGTATAAAGCTCCTCACCAACAATTACAAGCGATCGATCAGAACGGCAATTTAATAGATAAGAGTTGCTTAGAGGATATCATTTCCGGACGACTTATCACTTCCTACTTTGCGAAATTGTATAATCATATGTTAGGGGGCGAACCTCCAGAGTTTATTTCTCAGAATTATGGATTTCGCAAGATATTGTCCTCATTTGCTGGCTGCTATGCCAATCCTGCGCCATTGGGAATAAGCGAACGTCAATGCCGAATAGCCCACAAAGAGATATTTATCAAGTAGTAAAAATGCTATCTTGGTGTAAGAAAGCACTTTATTATAGAGTATTTTTTTGCAAACTCCACTTTGCAAAAAAAATATATGTGCACTCATTTTTGAAATTTTTTATTTTTGAACTATATTATATGTGTAAATTGCAACAAAGCAATAATTAAATGTTTAACAATAAAATTTACACATTATGGTACAAGTAAAATTATTTCAAGAGAAAGCAAATCCACCTAACTCAGCCACTGATCTGCACAATATGGAAGTTGGAGAATTTGTGTTACGCAGTTTCTTTGCGTCCAAAAACAATCCTGCCGATCAACCTATCATCCAAGAAATGTACCGCCGCGACAAAATAGGAACGGCATACCGATTCGGAGATGTAGAAACGCTATTGCAAGAACTATCGCACGACAATATCTCTGCTGCAGAGCATTTGGGCATGCTCTATGAGCTGGGCAACGAGCAATATGGCATCTATATCGACAAAGCGCGTGCACAATCGTACTACGATATGTTAGGTTATAACCCAATGGATGGCATATCAGAAGAGGACATGATGCCAGAAGCAAAACCAACCATCGTGACCTACCAACTATCGGGCAACGCAGATGACCTCAAAGCCATTGAGCAGATAATCCATTCCTTGGCTAAGTTCTACGGAACACCAAATGGCGAAGTGAATGTACAAGGACTGATGAAAGTGCTGGTAGGATCGGATGCCTATGAATATAGAGGCAATATACTAAGCATGACCTATGTGGATGAACAAACCCTACACATCCAATCCGAAATGCGAAAAACCGAAGCCCTGCAATATGCCATCAGCCAATGCTTTAGCAATATCTGCGTAGAGATAATCGAAGGGTAAATAACGACCTAAAAATAGAACAATTATGTCAAAATCAACCATCAAAAATACCAATCACAAATTTGGAAAACGCCCACATTATGAGCTGAAGGAGCTAATGACATGGAGCGAAGACAATCTAATAGAGTATATCATTTTTACGATGCAGCGCAAAGGCATCACCGAATTTCGCACGGATCTATTTCCTGGCTATTTCGGCTGTAGATACGATCGCCCAGAGGGCTGGCACCTGCTATTCTGGCCTTTCCTCGGCGGCTACCGACATACATACGAATGGACACGAGTGTTTCTAAAAAATGGAGAGTTGCTATTCGAACTCGAAGAGCGTATTAGCAAATATAAGTACGACCTTTTTGAGGATACTTTCCTCGAGAATATATTCCCATCACCCGTTGGCAGAACAGTAGGCGAGCGCTATTGCCCAACAATCATTACGCACTATCATGCGGATGAGTTCTTTGATATGCTTCCTCATCTGCCTATCAAGGATATACAATCCAAACTTTGGACTAAGCAGCGTTATTTGGCAGATGTGGCTTCTTCGCTTGAGCTTTATAATCCTCAACGAGAAGCTGCGGATGAAGCTCGCCGCCCCAAGATGACTTTAGAGCAAGCTAAAGTGCTAATAAATGCGCCCCACTTTAAAATAAAACCCAATTGGATGAGTGAAATCAAAGATAAGTGCTTCGGTCCTACGAAAACGAAATTCTCGCGCCGATTGCTATGGATATTCCTCATCTCGGTTGTGGTCAGCACACCTGTTGGTATTTTCCTCCATAATTGTCAATATCAGGTAGAATCACAGTTTGGCTTTAGTTGGCTGATGGCGACACTCATTTTCTTTGGAATGTGGTTTGGCATTAGTTTGCTTATCAATTTATTCGAACATCACAGCCGAGTCTATATTAAGTGATAATGATTGATTTAAAAGAGTTTATTACAAAAATAGAGATTACCACTATGCCTATACGCCAATTAAAGATAAGAAAACGAGTTATCAAACGTGAAGAACAAATAGCTATGCACGAGAGTGCCAAAGCCGCTGCCGAGCGTTACCATCAAGAAAAACAGCGCCTCATCGCCGAAGGCAAACTCCGCCGAGAATTTATCAAAGTAGATGCCAAAACGACGATTGTCAGATATATACCTATTGATGACACAATATCTCAATAATGCCAAGGTGAAATAACCAAGGAATTCAATATCAATGTATAACCGCAATGAAATACATAATACACTATGCAACAGACGAACAACAGGCATTACAAACGTCATTACTATTATCTAACAGCGCACTCCGAGCAAGAGAAACAGCAACTGCTATCTGAACTCATTCACGGCAACAATCTATTGGGTTATCCCACCTATGCAGATATCCGCAAAAATCGCATACGCATCAAGGTGCTAATTCCACAACTATATCCTGATGCTCCAAAAAGCTATTGGGAGATTTATCTTATCAAGTTAAGGTATAATAAATAGCAACCCCATTTCAATAATACTATTGTATTCCCCATCTCTCCCCTGCAGCACCCTCACACGGTGCTGCTTTTTCATATTTTGAATACACCTAGTTCCTTTTCTCTCTTTACCTCATATATAGCTTGCTCCTTTTTTCTTACGAAAAAGTAGTAAAATCAACAAAAAAGGAGCAAGTCAAAATAAAATCATCATAAAAAACGAATCCATCCCCTATAAATCATATCAAATGGCGATGTTATTTGATCGTGAAGAATCAAATATTCGTCGCCATGTGATTAATGTATTCAAAGAGAGGGAATTAGATCAAGAAAATAACGTGCATTTTTTACACGTTAATGGAGTTAAGAAGCCTGTCCCTTTCTATAATCTTGATGTCATCATCTCTGTAGGCTATCGTGTGAAAAGCCAACGCGGTGTGCAATTTCGCCAATGGGCAAACCGTGTATTGAAACAGTATCTCATCAAAGGCTATGCTATCAACGAACGCTTGCGCCATGAACAAATTAGCGAGTTGCATCGGAGGTGAAACGTGCAAACAAGAAACAGAAAGCCCATAAATATCCCAAAAGATGTTGTATATTAAAATATTTTTTGTATCTTTGCAGTCGATAATCTAAAAAACTAACATAACCCCTATTTATGATGACTAAGAAAATCGTTGTTTTTACTGGAGCAGGTGTATCCGCTGAGAGCGGATTAGGTACTTTTCGTGGCTCCGATGGCATGTGGGACCGCTACCGCATAGAAGATGTGTGCACCCACGAAGCATGGCTCAACAATCCTCAACTCTGCGTTGAGTTCTACAATATGCGCCGTCGTGAAGCCCTCGCAGCTCAACCCAACGCTGCGCATTATGCCATTACACGACTGCAAGAGGCCATTCCTAACACCCAAGTCATCACCCAAAACATTGACAACCTCCACGAGCGGGCAGGTAGCCACGATGTTATTCACTTGCATGGCGAACTTACCAAACTGCGTTCTGAAACCAACGAACTGGCAACCATCGACTTAGACGGTTGGGAGCAGCATTATGGCGATCGCCATCCCGATGGCTCGCTACTGCGTCCTTATGTAGTCTTCTTCGGAGAAGGAGTGCCTTATTTCCCATTGGCTTGCGAGGTAGCCAGTCAGGCAGATATCCTTATCGTGGTGGGCACATCGCTCAATGTCTATCCCGCAGCATCTTTATTGCAATATGCACCCTCTTCAGCAGAGATTTATGTGATAGACCCTAACACTCCCGAACTTGGCATCTACCGTCACCGTGTCCATCATATCCAGAAAAACGCCTCTATCGGTGTCCCTGGATTGGTAGAAAAACTCATCCAAAAATGTAACTGATTATATTCAAATCAGCAACCGTGTTTGCTTTCGATATTCTGCATACTCAGGCTTGTTAGCTAATTGACGGTTTTCCATCAATGGGATACTGATACCTATAAATAAAGCGGTCATAGCTATAGGACCTAAAATATACCAATCAATCCCATTCACAGCCGCATACATAATCCAAATCCCCCACCAAAACTGAATCTCACCGAAATAGTTGGGATGGCGACCATGTTTCCATAACCCGACATTGCAACATTTACCAGGATGAGTAGCACGGAAATCGTGAATCTGCTTATCTGCAATCAGTTGTATGGTGGCAGAAGCCAAACAAACAACACAGCCAAAAAACATTAGCGCATATCCCATCCAACCTATCGTTTCGTTTAGCACAATACTCTCACATTCATACAACTGCAATCCTGGAAGCATAGCTACAAAGACTACCAACGTGGGCACCATATTCAGTCCGAAAAAATTAATCAAATGAAATAGTACGGGGTGCAGACTGCGGTATTTGGTATAGCGCCAATCTTCATGAGCTATACCCTTGAAGGTAATAGCCCAATTGCGTGTCAATCGCCATCCCCAGTACCAAGATGCTACTAATAGCAGAATCACTGGCATCGACCATACGCCTGTATATATCCCCCATAGCAAGAAGGCAATAGGTGGAAATACACTCCAATAAGGATCATATATCGATACATTTTCATAGAGCAGTCCCCAAGACCACACTACTATCGTAGCTATTACATCTGCCACAAATAATGCCCATATAGGATGTAAGGTAGGCAACGAAAGCAAACCATTTCCTGTCAGTTCCTTGAATACTAACCCACCAATCACTCCTGCAACCAGATAGATTGCTGTAATCAATGAAATGCTACACCACTTAGAATAGAATCGTTTCATATATTGAGTTCTTTATTTTCATTTCGATTATATGCATCAACAATGCGTTTGACGAGATGGTGGCGAACGATGTCCTTCTGGTTGAACTCCACCATGGCGATACCTTTGATGTCCCGTAGGCGTTCGATGGCATCTTTCAGTCCCGACTTTTGGCTGGCAGGCAGGTCAATCTGGGTAAGGTCGCCTGTTATAATCATCTTGCCATGCACGCCAAGTCGAGTGAGGAACATCTTGAGTTGGGCAGTGGTAGTGTTCTGCGCCTCATCTAATATAACAATCGCATCTGCAAGCGTGCGCCCGCGCATAAAAGCCAATGGCGCAATCTGAATCACACCACGCTCCATATATTCGTTGAGTTTGGCACCCGGAATCATATCTTGCAGCGCGTCATAGAGAGGTTGCAAGTATGGGTCAATCTTCTCCTTCATGTCGCCTGGCAGGAAGCCCAGTTTCTCGCCCGCCTCTACCGCAGGACGGGAGAGGATGATGCGCTTGACTTCGCGGTTCTTGAGCGCGCGCACCGCCAGCGCAATAGCGGTGTAGGTCTTACCACTACCCGCAGGACCTACGGCGAAGAGCAGGTCGTTCTCCTCGTAAGCATCCACGAGCAACTGCTGGTTGGCACTGCGCGCTACGATGGACTTGCCATTCACGCCGTGTAATATAAGGTTGTCTTGGAGGAATTCTGTGGGCTCTTCTCCATGAAGGAGTTGGAGGATCTGCTCCTCGTTGAGGGTGTTGTTCTTGATGCAAAACGCCTCACACTTGCGCAGATTCTGCTCGAAGCGCGCGATAGCAGCTTGCGCACCGATAATCTTCACCTGATAGCCGCGCGCCACGATGCGTACATCGGGATGCTGGTTCTTGAGGCAAAGGATATTGATGTTGTTCACGCCATAGAAAGTGGCAGTGTCGAGTGCTTCGTTGAGAGAGATGATGGATTCCATGTGAGGTGATGAGGTTAGAGGTTAGAGGTTAAAGGTGAGAGATATTGATATTGGGGTATGGCGGGTAAGAATTGATATTGGTTTTCTAGTACTTGTGCTACGATGCTTTCGCGTCCGTTGCAGAGCATAAGTAAGGGGACATGCAGGGTACGGTTGTAGATTGCTGCTTGGTCAAAGACCTCTTGGGTGAGATGCACGGATGGTGCTTTAAACTCAATGAGCATGAGCGGTTGCATCTGTCGGTTATAAACAATGGCATCGCAACGCTTTTGCACACCTGCTACCTCTATGGGCACTTCTACGGCAATAAGGTTGTGCGGATAGCCGAACTCATCTACGAGGAGTTGTAAGGTGGTTTGCCGCACTAGTTCCTCTGGCGTGAGGCGGACATATCGCCGCCTCCACGCACAGAGAACATATTGTTTGCCGTTTTGAGTGCGTATATGCATTACTTCTGCCAGTTATCTTTCAGCGAAGCGGTGCGGTTGAAGACGAGTTTTTCGGCGGTAGTGTCTGGGTCCACTACGAAATAGCCATGCTTGAGGAACTGGTAGTTGTTGCACTTAGCAATGCCATTCACTACCTCTGGTGCATGCATCTCGGCTTTCATTGCACCCTCAATCTTACAGGTTGTTACCTTCAAGCTATCAGGGTTGAGTAAGTCACGGAAGTCACCTTCCTCTGCCGATGGATTCTCACATGCAAAGAGGCGGTCGTAGAGGCGAACCTCGGCATCAATGCAAGAGTTGCATTCTACCCAATTGATGGTAGATTTGGTCTTGCGGTTGCCGCCTTCGGTACCTGACTTAGAGTCTGGGTCGTAGGTAGCATATATGGTAGTGATATTGCCCTCTGCATCCTTCTCACAGCCTGTGGCTTGGATGATATATGCCGCTTTTAAGCGTACTTCACGACCACCAGGGCTGAGGCGGAAGAACTTCTTATCGCCTTCCTCTTGGAAGTCGCCACGCTCGATATAGAGCTCCTTCGCGAACTTCATCTCACGGGTACCCAACTCAGGGTGTCCGTCTATATTCTCTGCTACAACAGTCTCGCCTTCGCCCTCATAGTTGGTAATCACCAACTTCACAGGGTCGAAGATTGCGCATACGCGTGGAGCTGTCTCTTTGAGTGTCTCACGCACGGTATGCTCAAGCAAGCCGAGGTCAATCATACCCTCTACTTTGGTATAACCAATCTTATCGATGAAAGCGCGGATGGCTTCTGGGGTATAACCACGGCGGCGGAGACCGCAAACGGTAGGCATACGTGGGTCGTCCCAACCGCTTACCAATCCCTCCTTCACGAGTTGGAGCATCTTGCGCTTGGACATCACAGTGTAGGTGATATTGAGGCGGTTGAACTCATATTGGCGTGGGCGGTAGTCGCCAGTAACGAATTGATCGATATAGTAGTCGTATAATGGACGGTGTACCACGAACTCCAGCGTACAGATAGAGTGAGTTACGCCCTCGAAATAGTCGGATTGACCGTGCGCGAAGTCGTACATTGGATATACGTTCCATGTGCGACCGGTGCGGTGGTGAGGGTGAGTGGTGATGATGCGGTACATGATTGGGTCGCGGAAGTGCATGTTAGGATTAGCCATGTCAATCTTCGCACGGAGTACCATCTTGCCGTCTTCGATTTCGCCATTTTGCATAGCTTGGAAAAGGCGAAGGTTCTCATCGATAGGGCGGTCGCGGTATGGCGATGCTACGCCGGGTTCGGTAGGTGTACCCTTCTGCTCGGCAATCTGCTCTGCAGTCTGCTCATCTACATAGGCTTTGCCCTGTTTGATAAACTCGATAGCGAGGTCGTAGAGTTGTTGGAAATAGTCGGAAGCGTAGTAGATATTGCCCCACTTGAATCCCAACCAAGCGATGTCTTGCTGGATAGAGTCCACATATTCCACATCCTCTTTGACGGGGTTGGTATCATCAAAACGCAGGTTGCAGACTCCGTTGTATTTCTCGGCGATACCAAAGTCCATGCAGATGGCCTTGACGTGGCCGATATGCAGGTAACCATTTGGCTCTGGCGGGAAACGTGTCTGAATACGTCCGTCGTTCTTACCTTCTTGTAAATCTTTTTCTACGATCTGCTCAATAAAATTGAGGCTTCTTTCTTCTACTAATTCCATTGTATCTTATTTCAAAATTCTTAATTCAAAATTAGTTATATCCTCTCACAATTCCTCGTGGGGAGGCTTTGACGAAGTCGAGGATAAGGTCGCGTTCGGGGCTTTGTGGCAAGGTGGTCTCAATCTGCTCTACTGCTTGGCTGACGTTCAAGCCAGAGAGGTATAGGATGCGATAGGTGTTTTGGATAGCTGTAATCTGCTCTTGGGTGAACGCACGGCGATTGAGTCCTACGGAGTTGATACCGCAATAGGAGATTGGTTCGCGAGCAGCAATGATGTATGGAGGAACGTCCTTATTAATCTTTGAGCCACCTTGAACCATCACATGTGCACCGATATGTGAGAACTGGTGCACTAGACTACCGCCACCGATAATAGCCCAATCCTCTACCACTACCTCGCCTGCGAGTTGGGTAGCATTGGACATGATGATATGGTCGTGCAAGAGGCAATCGTGCGCCACATGGCAATATGCCATGATAAGGCAGTGGTTGCCTACCACCGTTTTGCCTTTAGAGGCAGTACCGCGATGGATAGTTACAAACTCACGGATAGTGGTGTTATCGCCAATAATGGCATATGTCTTTTCGCCTTTGAACTTGAGGTCTTGTGGATCGCCACCAATGACTGCGCCCGAATAGATATGGCAGTTTTTGCCGATACGAGTACCGCTGTAGATGGTGACATTATTGTCAATCACGGTACCTTCGCCAATCTCTACATCCTCGTGGATGCAAGAGAAATGTCCGACAGTTACGCTTGGATGAAGCTTTGCTTCTGGATGAATGTAGTTCATATTACAAATTCGCTAGTATTTTATTCCTTAATTGTTTTGCACATTGCGTATTAAATGTATGACCAGGACGCAAGGCGGCTATCTTACCTTGAATACGGCAACCTACGAGCGACATGTCGCCAATAAGGTCCAGCAACTTGTGACGCGCTGGCTCGTTGGGGTAGTTTAGCGGACTGAGATAGCCCAATTTGTTGGCATCCAAGCGTGGTTGCCCCAGTTTGTCGGTCATGTAGTCCAATCCCTCTTGCGACATAGGTGTCTCATAGATGACGAGGGCATTCTGCAAGTCGCCCCCTTTGATGAGTCCCATGCGCAGCAATGGTTCAATCTCGCGCACAAAGCAGAAGGTGCGTGCAGCGGATAGTTCGCGCTTGTAATCAGCAAGGTCGTGAATCTCTGCACTCTGTTCGCGCAAGATACCGCTTTTATCATAAACGATTGTTACGCCTGCTTCGTAATGGTCGCATGGTTGTATTACCATCTTGTTGCCTCGCTCGGAGATGTATTCGATGGGCTCGGTAACCACGAATATTTTTTGCTCTGCTTCTTGCTCTTGCAACCCCACTTTTTCGATGGATTGGATATAATATTTCGCGCTACCGTCTAAGATAGGCATCTCTGGTGCATCCACCTCAATGAGGCAGTTGTCCACGCCCATAGCATAGAGGGCAGAGAGAGCGTGCTCCACAGTGGATACCTTCCATGCACCACGTTCGAGTACAGTGCCACGTTCGGTAGCGGTCACATAGTCGGCAATGGCTTCGTAAGTAGGACGCCCATCAAGGTCGGTGCGACAGATACGCACACCCGTATTCTCCTCTGCGGGGAGGAAGGTGGCGTGGATAAATAGTCCAGTATGTAATCCTTTCCCTTCGAAGGAGAAAGGTGCTTTTAATGTATGTTGTTTCATATTTTTCGTTTTATTTTGCACATACTATACTGATATAGTATGAAATTCGCTGCAAAGATAGTAAAAAAAAACGATATACACAAAAAAGCAGAAGATTTTGCTTCTGCTCTTCTAAATAAAGTATGAATATAAAATACCTACTTAATTTTTCTTCTCTAATTCTTGCAGGCGTTTCATGATGTCTGGAAGGTTCTTAAAGCCGACAATGCTGCGGCGCCAGTTCATCGCATCAATGATAGGCGACCCCTGATACATACCTGCCTTGCGGACATGGCTTGGAATACCAGATTGTGCACCAAAAATGCAGTTATCTGCGATTTCAAGATGCCCTGCAACGCCTACTTGTCCTGCAAGGATACAATGACCACCAATCTTTGATGAACCAGCAATGCCGACTTGTGCGCAGAGGAAAGTGCTTTCGCCTACTTCCACATTGTGTGCCACTTGCACAAGGTTGTCTATCTTAGCATTGCGGTGAACAATAGTAGAACCCATCATAGCGCGATCGACAGTAGTATTGGCACCAATCTCTACATCGTCTTCGATGATGACATTGCCAATCTGTGGGAGTTTCTGATTCACACCCTTGGCATCGGGTTCGAAGCCAAAGCCATCGCTGCCGATAACTACGCCTGCGTGCAAGATACAATCGTTGCCAACCACGCAATTATAATAGACTTTCACACCCGAATATAAGATGGTATTATCGCCAATTTTTACATTATCACCCACATACACATGAGGATATATTTGCACGCCTTTGCCGAGTTGCACATTCTTGCCGATATACGCAAATGCTCCGATATAGGCATCTTCGGGCACAGTAACGCCTTCGCTGATGAAGGATGGTTGCTCTATGCCTTGCTTGGCAGGATTCATGGCCTTTGCCACGAGAGCAAGCAGTTGGCCCATCGCTGCGCGAGCATTCTCCACGCGGATAAGAGTGGCATTAGTAGAACCAGAAAACTCGATGGAATCGGTCATCAGTACCACACTGGCACCCGTTTGAGGCAAGTGCGGTAAGTACTTGGCATCGCAGAGGAAAGTGAGTTGTCCCTCTTTGGCACTTTCGATAGAGCCCACGTCCCAAACTTGGCGATTGGCATCGCCTGCAATCTTACCGCCAAGGAGTGCGGCTATTTGCTGTGCAGAGAAAGTCATATAAGCGGTGGTTGTGCTAATGTTTTGATTAGTAAGCAATGGCAAATATCACGCGCTGTGCACTAGGTTTGCCAGTATAAATACATTTACCCGGTGTTTTGTCGCCTTCGAAAGGAATACAACGGATAGTGGCTTTGGTCTCGGCTTTAATCTTCTCCTCGGTTTCAGGAGTACCATCCCAGTGGCAGAGCAAGAAGCCAGGTTTCTTGATTTCCTCTTTGAACTCTTCCCATGTATTCACCTCACGGGTGTTAGCAAGACGGAAGTCCAATGCCTTTTTGTAGATATTATCTTGAATCTCCTTGAGCAAGTTTTGGATGGTTTCTACGATGTTATCGAAAGAAACAGTCTCCTTGGTCATGGTGTCGCGGCGTGCGAGTTCGATAGTGCCGTTCTCGAGGTCACGACCACCCATTGCAAGGCGCAAAGGCACACCCTTGAGTTCGTATTCAGCAAACTTGAAACCTGGAGTAGCCTTGTCGCTGGCATCTACTTGTACGCGGATGCCGAGTTTCTTCAACTCGTCTGCCAAAGGATTGAGTTTAGCCATCAATTCATCCAATTGCTCTTGCTTCTTAAAGATAGGCACGATAACCACTTGAATTGGTGCGAGATTTGGAGGAAGAACCAAACCGTTGTCGTCAGAGTGGGTCATGATGAGTGCACCCATAAGGCGGGTAGAAACACCCCAAGAAGTAGCCCAAACATACTCGTATTTATTCTCGTTAGTGAGGAATTGTACGTCAAATGACTTGGCGAAATTTTGACCCAAGAAGTGGCTAGTACCTGCTTGCAATGCCTTACCATCTTGCATCATTGCCTCGATGGAATAGGTGTTGAGCGCACCAGCAAAACGCTCGTTTGGCGATTTGACACCCTTCACAACAGGGATAGCCATCACTTTTTCTGCGAAGTCAGCATATACATCCAGCATAGTGGCTGCATAGTTTTCTGCTTCCTCTTTGGTAGCGTGGGCAGTATGCCCCTCTTGCCAAAGGAACTCGGCAGTACGCAAGAAGAGGCGGGTACGCATCTCCCAACGCATCACGTTGCACCATTGGTTGCAAAGGATAGGCAGGTCGCGGTAGGAAGATATCCAATTCTTGTAGGTGGACCAGATGATAGTCTCGGAAGTAGGACGGATGATTAGCTCCTCTTCGAGGCGCGCTTTAGGGTCAACTACAACACCTTTGCCCTCAGGGTCATTCATCAGGCGGTGGTGAGTAACCACGGCGCACTCTTTGGCAAAACCTTCTACGTGCTCTGCTTCACGACTGAGGAATGATTTAGGGATGAGAAGTGGGAAATAGGCATTTTTTACGCCTTTCTCTTTGAAACGACGGTCAAGCTCTGCTTGAATCGTTTCCCATATGGCATAGCCATAGGGTTTGATTACCATACATCCTCGTACAGCTGATTGCTCAGCTAAGTCTGCTTTTACTACTAGTTCGTTGTACCACTTCGAGTAATCTGTAGCTCGAGGGGTGAGTTTTTGAAAGTTTGCCATTATCTTAATTTATATTGTTTACGTAGTTGTTCGAAGTTTTCGGGTTGGGCCTTGAGTTGGTCAGAGATACGGCATAGCCACCCTGGTGCCGAATCACCGTGCAAAGGTACTACTTTTTTATTGATTGACAAAATCGGAAGCGAGAAAAATTCACAAAAAGCCCGTAAACACATCTCACTAGCGCGCATTTTGCCTTCTATAGAGTACCCTGCGATGTGAAAAGATGCCAAATTGACCTTTTCCAATAGGGCAGTGTTGATATTTGGTTCATCTTCCCAGCAGTCGATGGCGGTTGATAGTTGACAGTTGACAGTTGATAGTTGAGCAATTAGGGCATGTTCGTCTATGACACCTCCGCGAGCAGCATTGATAATTAAGGCATTTGGTTTGCAAAGACACAAGATATCGGCGTTGCATAGGTGGTAGGTGGGATGTTTGCTATCATAAGTGAGTGGCGTGTGGAAGGTTAGTACGTCGCTTTGCGAAGCAATCTCTTGTAAAGATAAGCCGATACCCAATGGTGGGTCGGAAAGCAATACTCGGTATCCCTTATGCTCTGCCATTTGTGCAACCAATTTACCAACATTCCCATAACCAACAATACCTATTGTAAGATCTGTTTTGTTCGCTTTTATCGTAGAAATTGCCTCTTCAACATAGTTGCAGACAGCCTGTGCGTTGCAACCTGGACATGACACCCAATGTATGCCTGCTTCGCGGCAATAGTCTTGGTCAATATGATCATACCCGATAGTGGCAGTAGCCACAAAGCGCACTTTGCTTTTATGGAGTAACTCCTTATTTATTCGCGTACGCGTGCGAACGAAGAGTGCATCTGCCTCGCGTACGATTTCGGCAGTGATCTCTTTTGGAGAAAGATAAATGACGTTTATCTCAGGGGGAAATACTCCCTCCAAAAAAGGTATGCCTTTGTCTATTATTACTTGCTTAATCACTAACTAATCACTAACTAATCACTAACTAATCACTAACTAATATCTAAGTATTGATACGTGTTTAGTAAGTGCGTATATGGCAATGGTATTAATATTGAATATTATCAATTAAACGTACGGGACCGCAGTAGACAGTTATACATCCAACAGCATTATCAAATGTGTCGGTAGGTTGAAGTGTGGTTTTATCCACAATCTCGTAGTATTCCACTTCTAATCCGTTGATAGCATTGATAGTGTCAATGACACGTTGTTGTACTTGTTCAACGGAAGCTGTTTTCGCCCATTCTAACGAGCAAAAAAGAGTTTGTGAGATATTTACAGCCGTTTTCTTCTCCTCTTCGGATAAGCGTTGGTTGCGACTACTGAGCGCTAATCCGCTCTCTTCTCGCACGATAGGACAACCGATGATTTGTAGGTTAGGATATTGTGTAGCGAGCGTAGAGGAGTTAACCATATGGCGAATGATGGCAAGTTGTTGGAAGTCTTTTTCTCCAAAATACGCACGGGTAGGTTGTACTAAGTCAAACAGTCGGCTTACGATTTGCACTACTCCATTGAAATGTCCTGGTCGCATTTTACCTTCCATAACCTCATCAAGCCCGTTGAAATCGAATGAAAATGGCACATTCATTTCTTCGGAAGTGTACATTTCTTCGGGTGAAGGCGCAAATACAAAGTGTACTCCTAGTTGGGTTAGGAGAGCAACATCCTGCTCTAAAGTGCGAGGGTATTTTTGCAGGTCCTCCAAGTTATTAAATTGTGTTGGGTTGACAAATACGCTAACGACACAGACATCGTTTTCCGCAACAGCACGTTTTACGAGAGAAGCATGTCCCGTATGCAATGCTCCCATTGTGGGTACAAATCCGATTGTTTTTTCTTGTCGAAGGCATGCTTCGATTTGTCGTGTAAGTTCTTGTTTAGTTGTAATTACTTGCATAATATTTTCAAAAAAAGTCTGCAAAGGTACAACAAATATGGGAAAAAAGAAAATTTTTTTTGAAAAAATTATGTAATATCAAAAATTTTTCGTACCTTTGTAGCGGGAAAGTTGTACCATCTAAAAAAATAGAACATATGAATGAGCCCAATCGTATCTTATTTGTCTCACAGCAGATCTATCCTTATTTAGATCAAGAGTCTCCTATTCGTTGTTTGAATAGGAAGCTTCCTGAGTGGTTTCAAGCAAATGGCTATGAGACTCGTACGTTTATGCCGAAGTTTGGTGATATTAATGAACGTAGGAATCAATTACATGAAGTAATTCGTTTGTCGGGATTGAACATTATTATATCTGGTTCAGACCATCCTCTTTTGATAAAGGTGGCTAGTATTCAGACGGCTCGTATTCAAATTTATTTCATAGATAATGATGTTTATTTTCATCGTCGTAAGGGTTTGTTAGATGTAGATGGTAATGAATATAAGGATAATGATGAGCGTTGTATATTTTTTGCTCGTGGTGTATTGGAAACGGTTAAGAAGTTGCGTTGGACTCCAGGTATAGTATATTGTTCTGGTTGGATGTCCGCCTTGACTCCATTGTTCTTGAAGAAAATGTATGCAGACACTCCATTTTTTGAGAAGAGCAAAGTGGTATTGGCTTTGGATGATGACGAATACATAACTCCGTTCAGCACGAAGTTTACGGAAAAGATATTAGGTGGTGGTATTATTAATAGTGATGTGCGTGGTATAGCAGGTTTGCCAGTAGGTTATGAAGATTTGATGCGTTTGGCGATTGATTATGCCGATGCGATAGTATTGACATCTGAGAATGTGAATCAGCGTTTGTTGAATTATGCTCAGAATAGCGGTAAACCAATTATGCCATATTCAGGTGAAGCCAAAGAGGCATATTTGGATTTTTGTAATGGTTTGTTGGATAAAAATGAAGAGGTTGAGTAGTATAGTAGTACTTTTTTTCTTATTGTGTATATGCTTTACAGGGTGTGATGGCGATGTGATGAACGCGGGTTCATCAACGTTGTCGGAAGGAGATGAGATTCGCGTGAAGGCAGATACCTTTGCTGTATCCTCTGTGCTTGATTCATGTGCTGCTATCAGTTTGACTCCGGACTCGTTTTTGCTGGGAGAAAGCGATACTCATTTTGGTACAATCAAGGCAGATATTCTTACTCAGTTGTCATGTCCAGTGGGTTTTGAGTATCCAGGTGGAATGTCTGCGGAAGTGGATTCAGTATGTTTGTATTTGTGTTTTAGGAATTGGTATGGTGATGGAGCTGCACCTTTGGGTATTAATGTATATGAGATGGATCGTGGAACCTTGCTTGCTAACAAAGCATATCCTAGTAATGTGGCATTGACGGATTATTGCAGTTTGGATGATTCTACGATTATTGCTTCTCAGTCCACTATTATCATTCCATCAGAAGTAAAAGATTCGGTATATTCTTCCAATTATCAAGCATATGTATCTTGTGTGACGATCAAGTTGTCGGATGTATTTGCAAAGCGTTTTTTCGAGATAAAATCATTCTCGTCTCAAGAAGCGTTTAATCAGTTATTTAAAGGTTTGTACATATGTACTGATTTTGGAGGAAGTACTATATTGTATATATCTGATATAAGTATGGGGGTATACTATCATTTTACGATGCAGCGTCCAGGTGTGGAAGATAGTGTGATATACGATAGAAAATTATTCTATGCCAATGAAGAAGTTCGTCAGGTAAATAGGTACATTTATCCAAATAGGGAGTCAATTTTGCAACATTATACGCAGGTGTTGGACACGAACTATGTGGTATCACCTGCGAATATATATACTCATTTGAGTATTAGTATGGACTCTATTTATCAACGCATAACAGATCAGTTGGGTACAGATGAGAATTATCGTGTGTATGTTAATAAAGCAGAATTATTGATAGATGTATTGTATGATGATTCGTCGACTAATCGTCCTCGAGATAATTGGGATGTTCCAGCATCTCATATGTTGCTATTGTTAGCGGATAGACAAGAAACTTTTTTTGCTAAGAATGAGCTGCCATCAGATACAGTGGCTCTGTTGGCATCGCTGAGTGCTCAAACGGATAGCTTGGCTCATGTGACGTATAGTTATACCTATGATTTGTCGAGTATGTTGACAAAGCAGCTGCGTAAGGAAGAGAAGGTGGAGCGTTTGGAGTTTGTGTTGGTTCCTGTGTCCGTAGTGTCTAATTCATCACAAGGTGGAATTAGTGCTGTGAAGCCATTGCAGACAATTTCGGCTACTCGTATTCGTTCGGCAAATAATTCCATTAATCCAATGGATATAGAAATGGTATATTCAGGTTTTAATTTAGGACGTTGATATGTAGTGAAGTATTGTTTACGGAGTGAGAAATAAAAAACGACTACTATGGGGAGTAGTCGTTTTTTATTTTTACCTTAGAATATTATTAGCTAATAAATGCTTGGTAACCTTCAGCATCTAGCAAAGTATCCAATTCATCTAGGTTGGCTACACTGATTTTAATCATCCAGCCTTCGCCGTATGGGTCGTTATTAACGAGTTCTGGTTGATCATTGATAGCTTCGTTGATTGCGAGAACTTCGCCTGCTACTGGCATATTCAAATCGCTTACTGTTTTAACTGCTTCTACAGATCCGAACACTTCGTTTTGCTCAAGAGTTTCTCCCTCGGTGTTGATATCAACAAAAACGATTTCACCAAGTTCAGATTGTGCATAGTCGGTAATACCAACATATGCTTCGTTGCCTTCTACACGAATCCATTCGTGCTCTTTTGTGTAGCGCAGATTAGATGGAATATTCATAATAAAAAAAGTATTAAGTAATAGTTATTAGTTGTCTAGATATAATAATGAGGCTCTTATGAGCCTCATTAAATCTGTATTAATTTTGTCCAAGCATGCTCATTGCACAACGGAATCCGACTGTGCTAGATGATTCGCTTTGATCCATGAAACGACGAGTGGTAGGATTCAACCAATAGATACGGTCGTTCCAAGAACCGCCTTTGTAAACACGTGAGTTATTATTAATACGTGGTACTAAGATATCAGATGGGTCGAACTTAAGATTCTCTTTTTGTTCGATAGTAAGTCCCACTGTATCTAGAGGATAATCGGTATCGAATGTAGAGCCTGCATCTCCATCTCGGAAGTCTCGTTTGTCATCTTTGCTTTCAAATGTGACAGCAAGTCCACCAACTTCGTTCATAATGAAGTTGCCCTCAGCGTCGCGTTGCAGTTGGGTGTAGATATTACCGCGATAAGGGTTGTACTCGGTAGCTTCTTCGAATGTAGTCTCACGATATACGTCCAATACCCATTCGTTGACATTACCTGCCATATTATACAATCCGAAATCGTTAGGAGCGTATGCATCAACAGGTGCGGTGTGTACATATCCATCATTAGCAGCCCCTGCAACTCCCATCAAGTCACCTCGTCCGCGGATAAAGTTTGCAGCCATTTTTCCCTGTTGTGTTTTGCTCAAGTCGCGTGGATGGAAACCGGACCAAGGGTAGATTTTTCCTTCTACAGGTACTCCGTCTTCCCCATTTGCGATAGGTGCGAAAGCAGCATATTCCCATTCGGCTTCTGTAGGCAATCGGTAACCAATTACTAAGATGCCGTCAGCTGCATTGACTTTGCGAGGTTCGTTATATGAGTTCAAGCGTGTGGCTTTACCCATCGTAGGGTTGTAACGAGAGTCGTAGAGGTATTTTTCGGTATTGAATACGAATTGATCACGTACCCATTCATATGGCAATTGGTACATGGTGACCAATTCGCCGTCCTCTTCACCTTCGCCAAGATATCCATTCGCCATAGCCACTTCAAGCGGCACTTGAATTTCTTGCTTTTGATATGCTTGGTATTCTGGGTTTTCTGGGTTTTCGTATAGGAAAGCATCAATATCTTCCTCTGTGAAACAGAAGTTAGGATTAAGGTTGATATAAGGAAGCTGCTCAATGAATTTTCCAGTAACGAGTGCTAATTCATTTACTCGGTCGGTACGCCATTGACAGTATGCCATAGCTTGGTCCCAAGAAACGCCAACAACAGGATAGAAACTATAAGCAGGATGGCGAAAATAGTTTTCAACGAGAGGGTCGTTGTATGCCATTTCGTCGCGCCATACAGTGGTGTCAGGTAAGGTAGCTGTTACTAGTTCTGGTTTTACTTTTCCAAAAACAAAATTCATCCAATTGACATACTCTCTCCATGCGATGTTGGTAACCTCGTATTTATCCATATAGAATGGACTTACGGTTAAACTTCTGCGTTGGTTGTTACGAGGAGCCGTGATGAACTCATCCATTTGTCCGATAGTGAACGTTCCTCCAGGGATAGGTAACATTCCTGTTGGTATGGAGGAAGTAGTTGCTTGATAGGCTTCAAAACGAGTAGTGTTATTGTCAAAAGTTTTCCAACCCGTTTGGAATGATGTTTGGGTGTTTAAGTCACGCGATTGGCATGCGCTTACCGCTACCACCATCGCAAGGATCACAATCTTTGATATTGTCTTCATATTGTTAAAATGATTATAAATCTACGTATAGCTACTTTTCAGCCTGCAAAATTACAAAAAAAAAGTGAAATACCCTAATTTTTCAAAGAAAAAAGTGTCTAAAAAGTGTTTTTAGTGAAAAAACGTTGTATTTTTGACACTTTTTAGTATAAAAATTCGTATAATAAGCATATTTTTTGTACCTTTGCAGGTCAAATATGCAATTGAAGGTATCACATAATCGATTGTTGGATTTGTCGTCTCCTCGTGTGATGGCGATTGTGAATGTTACGTCTGATAGTTTTTATACTTCGTGGGGTGAATGTTCTGATGAAGTTTTGTTGTCGAACGTACAACTAGTCATTGATCAAGGCGCTGATATTTTGGATATTGGTGCATGTTCGACTCGCCCTGGTTCTACACCAGTTACTGCAGAAGAAGAATGGCAACGATTGTCGCATGCATTGCAGTTGATTCGTAGTTGTTTTCCGAAAGCAATTATATCGGTTGACACTTTTCGTGCTACGGTAGCAGAACAGGCATTGCGGTTGGGTGCTGATATTATCAATGATGTATGTGGGGGCAATGATGAGGAGATGTGGAAGGTGATTGCTAGGCATAACGTCCCTTATATCCTCACCTATGCACAAGAGATACAAAGTCAAGGGGAAGTTAAAGATTATGATTATACGATGAGCCATGTATTGGATTATTTCCAATCTCGGTTAGACGCTCTTCACCGTATGGGAGTGGCCGATGTGGTAGTGGATCCTGGATTTGGTTTTGGTAAGACAGTAGAGCAGAATTATCGGATATTGGACCAACTGGATATATTGTCGGTATTACATGCTCCAATATTGGTTGGGATATCTCGTAAGTCGATGTTGTATAGGCCATTATGTGCAACGCCAGAAGAAGTATTGCCTGCTACGGTAGCCGCCAATATGTTGGCATTGGAACGTGGGGCACATATCCTGCGAGTGCATGATGTAGAAGCTGCCAAACAGGCAATTACTGTTTATACATTAGCTCATAAAATTAAGTAGAACTCGTATATAATCAAAAGAATATGTTATTAGGAATAAAAGACATAATTGATATTCTGCTTGTGGCCTTTATCTTGTTTGCGATATATCGAATTTTAAGGCGTTCGGGGGCTAGCAATCTGATATGGGGTATATTAGCTTTTGTGCTGACATGGTTGCTGGTTAGTTATGTTTTTCATTTGGAATTGACGAGTGCTATCTTCGATCGGTTCGTGAGTGTAGGAGCTATCGCTTTGATTGTGATTTTTCAGGAAGAGATACGCAATTTCTTCTATCGTGTGGGGTCACGTTTTAATGTGGAGCAGATCAAGGATCGTTGGTCAAAGATTAAGCATAAGCAGAACTCACGAAAGCAAGTAGATGCCATTATGACAGCTTGCTTGCATATGTCGGCAAGTAAGACAGGCGCGCTGATTGTCATCACTAAAGAACAGGAGTTGAAGTCAGTAGCGGATACAGGTGAGGTGGTGGATGCTGCACTCTCCTCTCGCTTGATAGAGAATATCTTTTTTAAGAATACTCCTCTGCATGACGGCGCATTGATAGTGCGTAATGGACGTATATGGGCAGCAGCTTGTATTCTGCCCGTATCTAAACGTAGTGACTTGCCTAAACGATACGGCTTGCGTCACCGTGCTGCATTGGGATTGGCAGAGAAAACAGACGCATTGGCGATAGTAGTTTCTGAAGAGACAGGCAAAATTTCTATTGCTCAAGGCGAGCATATACAGACTGTGAATCAGAGCGAATTAGAGAAATGGCTGACTCAAGCCTTTGGTATAGATAGTCCAGAGGATAAGATGGCAGGCAACAAGATTGATAAAGAAGAAATAACAAAATAAAGACAATATGACATTTCAACGAACACTTGTAACAACAGCCCTTCCATATGCCAATGGTCCTGTGCATATCGGACACCTGGCGGGTGTGTATGTACCCGCAGACATTTATGTTCGCTACCTTCGTTTGAAAGGCGAAAATGTGCTTTTCGTAGGTGGTAGTGATGAGCATGGTGTACCCGTGACTATTCGCGCACGTAAAGAAGGTATTACTACTCAAGAAGTGGTGGATCGCTACCACAAGATAATTAAGGATTCTTTTGAGGGATTTGGTATTTCTTTTGATGTTTATTCTCGCACTACGAGTAAGATTCATCATCAGTTGGCGTCGGATTTCTTCCGTAAACTATACGATGATGGTAAGTTTGTAGAGCAGACATCGGAGCAGTTCTATGACCCTGAGACTCAAGAGTTTTTGACTGATCGTAATATCCGCGGTGAGTGTCCACGTTGCCATGCAGCAGGAGCTTATGGCGACCAATGCGAGAAGTGCGGAGCCACACTTTCACCTGACGAACTCATCAATCCATATAATGCCATCAATGGCAACCCACTCACCAAAAAAGAGACCAAGCATTGGTATTTGCCTCTTGACCAATACCAAGCATGGCTTGAGGAGTGGATTTTGCAAGAGCACAAAGAGTGGCGTCCAAACGTATATGGACAATGCAAATCATGGTTGGATGGTGGTCTTCGCCCACGTGCCGTGACTCGCGATTTGGATTGGGGTATCCCTGTGCCAGTAGAGGGTGCTGAAGGCAAAGTGCTCTATGTGTGGTTTGATGCACCAATCGGCTATATATCTAATACTAAGGAACTTTGCGATGCAAAGCCCGAGCAATTTGGCAATTGGGAGACATGGTGGAAAGATCCTTCTACTCGTTTGATTCACTTTATTGGTAAAGATAATATCGTGTTCCACTGCATTGTGTTCCCAACCATGTTGAAAGCAGAGGGTAGCTATATTGTGCCAGATAACGTACCATCGAATGAGTTCTTGAACTTGGAAGGTGATAAGATTTCGACCTCTCGCAATTGGGCTGTTTGGCTGAATGAATATCTGGTAGATTTCCCTGATAAACAAGATGTGTTGCGCTATGTGCTGACTGCCAATGCACCCGAAACAAAAGATAATGACTTTACTTGGGCAGACTTCCAAGCGCGCAATAATAATGAGTTGGTGGCTATCTACGGCAACTTTGTGAACCGCGCATTAGTGCTTACCAAAAAGTATTTCGACGGCAAAGTGCCTGCTGCAGGTACGTTCAATGAGTATGATCAAGCTACTATAGCAGAGTTCCAAAACGTGAAGGAAGAGGTGGAGAAATTGCTCAATGACTTCCGCTTCCGCGACGCACAAAAAGAGGCAATGAACTTGGCTCGTATTGGTAACAAGTATTTGGCTGACACGGAGCCATGGAAGGTGGCAAAGACTGATATGGATCGCACGGCGACAATTCTGCATTTGGCCTTGCAAATCGCTGCTAACCTGAGCGTTGCCTTTGAGCCATTCCTGCCATTCTCTTCGGCAAAACTGCGCAAGATGTTGTCGATGGAAGAACTCCAATGGGAGGAGTTGGGTAATATCAACCTGCTGAAAGAGGGTCAAGAGTTAGGCGAGGTGAGTCTACTATTTGAGAAGATAGAGGACGCTACTATCCAAGCACAACTTGATCGCTTAGCAGCAATCAAGGCAGCTAATGAAGAAGCTGAGAAGCAAGAGGCGCTTAAGAGTTGGAAGCCAGTAGAGATAAAGGAGAATACGAATATTGACGAGTTTGCTAAGATGGATATTCGTGTGGCGACAGTGCTTGATTGTCAGCCCGTTAAGAAGTCGGACCGCCTGCTTCAATTCCGTTTGGATGATGGTATGGGTGGCAGAACAATCTTGTCGGGTATTGCACAAAGTTACCCTGATCCATCGGTATTGATAGGCAAACAAGTGTTGTATATTGCGAACTTCCCACCTCGCAAGATGATGGGACAAGAGTCGCAAGGTATGATTCTATCGGCTGTGGATGCGGACGGCAAGTTGGTTGTGACAACAGTGACTGCTCCTGTGAAGAACGGTAGTCAAGTCGGATAAGGCATATTCCATACGTTTGTGAGCCTTGCTATTGAGTTAGCAAGGCTCTTTTTGTGTTTTGTGTTGAGATAACAGGGAGCAATAAATAACAGGATACGTAGTATGATCCTTCGGTGAAGGTGGCTGAATGTTACGTTTATCCTACGTATATGTTACGTATATCCTACGTATATCCTACGTAAATGTTACGTAATTGATAAGTAATTAGTAAGGAAAAAATAGGAGGTAAAAATGATGAATGCATAGAGGCGGTGCAACCGATTGCGGTGGTCATTTATACAAATATTAACAAGATACTTGTGTATGTCAAAAAAAAATAGTACCTTTGCGCCGTTTTTTGCGTGTGCAACGCGCGCGAGCAACGCATGAGCGTATAAAAAATGGATAGGTACACGTGCGTTAGGCGCACAAGTTTTCGAACTCGCAGCATATCAGTTAAAAGTTCGTGATTTAAGCGCGTCACTAAAAAAGAATAAAATTAGTACAAAAAAGAATAAAAAATTAAATTTTATGGTTATTAAAGTAAGTAACACCAACCAGCCAAATTGGACTGAGGTGAAAGTAAATGCAAATTTGCCAGAGAATTTGCACAAACTTCAAGAAATTGCCTACAATCTTTGGTGGGTATGGAACTCGGAAGCAAAGAATATCTTCCGCTACATCGACAACGATGCATGGCACAAAGCACAATCCAACCCTATCGTGCTACTGAATATCATCAGTTATGAGCGCATGGTGGAACTCAGCAAGGACAAGAAGTTCATGAAAGAATTGGACGCTATCTATGCTGACTTCCGTGCATATATGGACGAGCCCAAAGATGAGAAGAAACCAAGCATAGCCTATTTCTCAATGGAATATGGTATGACTCACGTGCTGAAGATTTATTCTGGTGGTTTAGGCGTACTCGCAGGTGACTACTTGAAAGAGGCATCAGACTGCAACGTGGATATGACCGCTATCGGTTTCCTCTATCGCTATGGTTATTTCACACAAACCCTTTCTCCAGAAGGACAACAAATTGCTAAATACGAGGCACAAAACTTCTCTAACTTGCCAATCACTCAAGTAATGAACGAGGACGGAACTCCAATGGTGATTGAAGTGCCTTATCCAGAACGCACAGTAAAAGCATACTTGTGGCAAGTAGCAGTAGGTCGTATCAACCTCTATCTGCTCGATACCGATAATGAGATGAATTCGGAGTGGGATCGTCAGATTACTCACCAATTGTATGGAGGTGATATTGAAAACCGTATCAAACAAGAGATAATGCTTGGTATGGGTGGTGTGTTGGCACTGAATAAACTCGGCATCAAGAAAGACGTATATCACTGCAACGAGGGTCACGCTGCCTTCATGGGCTTGCAACGTATGCTTGACCTTGTGGAGAAAGAGGGCTTGAACTACCAACAAGCGTTGGAGGTGGTTCGCGCAAGCGGTCTTTACACTTGCCACACTCCAGTACCAGCTGGACACGACTACTTTGAGGAGGGTTTGTTCTACAAGTATATGAATATGTTCCCAGCACGTTTAGGCATCGAGTGGCATGACTTAATCGGTATGGGGCGTCAAAACCCCGAAGACAATACAGAGCGTTTCTCAATGTCTGTATTTGCATTGAACACTTGCCAAGAAGCAAACGGTGTGAGCTGGTTGCACGGTGAAGTGAGCAAGAAGATGTTTGCTCCAGTATGGAAAGGCTATTTCCCAGAAGAATTGCACGTGGATTATGTGACCAACGGTGTGCATATGCCAACTTGGGCTGCTAGCGAGTGGAAAACTGTTTACAAAGATACTTTCCCAAAAGAGTGGTTCAATAATCAATCCAACCTCGCTATGTGGGCTCCATACAACGATTTGCCAGAAGAGAAGATTTGGGCTACTCGTATGAACCTCAAGTGCAAACTCATCGAATACCTCAAAGAGCAATTCCGCGACAACTGGATGAAATCACAAGGTGATCCTGCTCGTATCGTGCGCGCACTCAACGAGATGAATCCTAATAACTTGATTATTGGTTTCGGTCGTCGTTTCGCTACCTATAAACGTGCTCACTTGCTCTTTACCGACTTGGAGCGTCTTGATAAACTGGTAAACAACCCAGACCGTCCAGTACAATTCTTGTTTACAGGTAAGGCTCACCCAGCAGATGGTGGTGGTCAAGGACTCATCAAACGTATTATTGAGATTAGCCGTATGCCACAGTTCCTCGGTAAGATTATCTTCCTTGAGAACTATGATATGCGTCTCGCTAAACGCCTCATCTCGGGTGTGGATATTTGGTTGAACACTCCTACTCGTCCGTTGGAGGCATCTGGTACCTCTGGCGAGAAAGCACAGATGAATGGTGTACTCAACTTCTCTGTGCTTGACGGCTGGTGGAAAGAAGGTTATGTAGAAGGTGCAGGTTGGGCATTGACCGACAAGCGCACCTATGAGAACCAAGCTCACCAAGATCAATTGGATGCTGCTACTATCTACCAAATGCTTGAGAGCGAGATTATCCCAATGTACTATGCTAAGAACAGCAAGGGCTACTCTCCAGAGTGGATTCAAACTATCAAGAATAGTGTAACAAAGATCACTCCACGCTTCACTACCAAGCGTATGATGGATGACTACTTTGAGAAGTTCTACAACAAACTCGCTAAGCGTCACGCCTTGTTGTTGGGAGATAACTACAAGGTTGCTAAAGAGATTGTAGACTGGAAAAATAATATTGTAGCCAATTGGGATAGCATTGAGGTTGTAAATTCGACATTGAATGCTAAGAGCGCAGAACTTAACGTAGGTAACAAGTGCATTATTGCAGTTGAGTTGGACGTTAAGAACTTGAATGACAAGGGAATAGGTGTAGAGTTGGTTGCAGTACGTACATCTACTCACAACAATGAGAAATTGTATGAGGTTAAGCCATTGGAATTGGTGAAGACTAAAGGAAGTCACCTCTTCTTTGAGACGGAGTATCAATTGGCTTATGCAGGTGGTATGAAGTTTGGTTTGCGTATGTATCCAAACAATGCTCTTCTGCCTCACCGTATGGACTTCTGCTACGTTCGTTGGTTGTAGTTCCTTATGTAAATATACGGAAAAGACTGTTTCGGCAGTCTTTTTTGTATAATAGGTTGAATGAATTGAATTAAAAGTTTGCGTAGTTGCAAATATTTTTGTAACTTTGCAGGCAAATTTCCATACTTAGGATATATGACGGTAAAAAGCAAAAGGAGGAAATATGCAAAATTTAATCACCATCTATTGTAAAAACACGAAGGAATACGTTCAAATTCCTTGTGGTACTTCGCTGAAGGAACTGTATAATCGACTGGCACTGGATATGCCATATCCAGTGATAGCTGCGCGTGTTAATTATAAAGTGCAGAACCTCAACTTCTTGATTTATAAGCCCAAAGATATAGAGTTTATAGACGTGACCAGTGAGAGCGGTAAGCGTTGTTATATTCGTACATTGGATATGGTGATGGCTTGTGCAGTGAGAGAACTATGGCCTACATGCGATTTGCGTATAGAGCACCCCATCAGTCGCGGATTCTATTGTACGATTCGTGAGTCACGTGATGTGGCTAAAACTATTACTCCAGAAGTGGTAGCGCAATTGAAGGCGCGTATGGAACAGATTATTGCAGAAGATCGTCCAATCATCACGGAAGAACGACAAACCAAAGAAGTTATTCGTTTGTTTGGCGACCGCAAAGATGGTGAAACAACTTTGTTTGAGACTTTGGGTAACCCATATTGTCGCTATTATCGTATGGGGGATTATATAGATTATTACACAGGTGCTTTGATGCCTTCGACGGGTTATATTCATTTATTTGATATAGAACCCTATCACGGCAATATACTGTTACGTATTCCAAGCCGTCGTGACCCTAATAAATTGGGCGAGCGTTGTGTGCAAGATAAGCGATTTGGTATTTTTAAGGAATATGTAGGGTGGAATAAGTTGCTGCATATCAGCAATGTAGGGGAATTTAACAAAGCGTGCAAGAATCAAAAAAGCTTTGAGATGATTAAATTGTCGGAGGCTTTGCACGAGAAGAAAGTGGCTCAGATAGCCGACCAAATTGCACATCGTGAGGCTGGTGTACCTCGTTTTGTGTTGATTTCAGGACCAAGTTCATCGGGTAAAACAACATTCTCAAAGCGTTTGACTATCCAACTGATGGTGAATGGCATACGTCCTGTGGTGATATCTATGGACAATTACTTTGTCAATCGTGAGGATACTCCTAGAGATGAAAATGGCGAGTGGGATTTTGAACATTTGAATACATTAGATTTACCTTTGTTCCGTCAACATTTGGCAGAATTGTTAGAAGGAAAAACAATCAAATTGCCATTTTATAATTTTGAGACAGGTAAACGAGAATATAGAGGCGAAACGCTCTGTTTGGAAAAAGATACAGTGGTTATCTTGGAGGGATTGCATGCTTTGAATCCAGAACTGATACCGAATATTCCTCGTGAGATGACGTTTAAAATATATGTCAGCGCGCTGACAACGGTAAATCTAGATAATCACAACTGGATTCCAACAAGTGATGTTCGTTTGATACGTCGTATAGTACGTGATTATCGTTATCGTGGTTATTCTGCTCGCGAAACAATAGCTCGTTTGGCAAGTGTACAACGTGGAGAAGATCGTTGGATTGCACCATTTCAAGAAGAAGCTGATGTGATGTTTAACTCGGCCTTGTTGTTTGAATTGGCAGTATTGAAGCGTCATGCGGAGCCAATATTGGATGAGGTTCCTAAATATTGCGATGAGTATACGACGGCTCATCGACTGAGGAAGTACTTGAGTTATTTTGAATCAATACCTGAACGTGAGATTCCACCAACCTCTTTCTTGCGTGAATTTGTGGGTGGTAGTTCGTTTAGATATTAAATTGAAGACAATATGAAAGGGATTTTATTTTTGCTTGGTATTTTATCGTGTTCAATGTTAGGATATGCTCAATACGTGGAGCAAGACACGGTTGTCACTGGGGATAGTATAATGGTGATTGATAGTATTGCGGAAGATACAATACAAGTAATATTATTGACCGATGTAATGGAAAATGCCATTATACATCAAGATTCGCTTGTGAGAGAGTTGATGATAAACAAGTATCTTGGAATACAACGTGGCGTACAAGAAATAGATGGATATCGTGTGCAAGTATTTTCTTCCAATCAACAACAAAGTGCGAAAAACAAAGCATTGCTATTGCAACAGGATTTGTCTAGCCAGTTAGAAATGCCTGTTTATACTATTTCAGAGCCTCCATTTTGGAAAGTACGTATTGGCAATTTTTTGACGCGTGATGAAGCAAATAACTATCGTAGGACTATTGTGGGGCAATATCCCGAATTGCAGGGTAGTACATACGTGGTTCCAGATAAAGTGATTGTTATTAATAAATAAAACTATTGATATGGTGAATTCTTTTATTCCGTCTGAAGATATTACCCAACAGATTGCCACACATATACAAGAGATTCTTCGTTTGTTAGGCGAAGAAGATCAGCGTGAAGGCTTAGTAAAAACTCCTACACGGGTAGGTGAAGCAATGCAGTTTTTGACTCAAGGGTATACGCAAAATGCGGAAGAGATTTTGCGTAGTGCATTATTTGAAGAGGATTATCGCCAGATGGTGGTAGTAAAGGATATTCCATTTTATTCGCTATGTGAGCATCATATGTTGCCTTTCTTTGGGAAGGCGCATGTGGCGTATATTCCTAATGGTAAGATTACAGGTCTGAGCAAGATAGCTCGTGTGGTAGATATTTTTGCGCGTCGTCTGCAAGTGCAGGAGCGAATGACAACGCAAATAAAAGATTGTATTTATCAGACACTCAATCCATTAGGTGTAATGGTGGTCATAGAAGCAGAACACTTGTGTATGCAGATGCGTGGCGTACAGAAACCCCATGCTGTGACTACAACAAGTGATTTTACAGGGGCATTTAATCGAGCAGAAACACGTGAAGAATTTATGAATTTGATTCGCAATTAATTCATAATCAGAACTTTTACTACCCCATGTCCGTTTCCATCAGCAGTGTTGCAAAGAGCGGTATAAACTCCAGAAGCAACGCGTGCACCTTGTGCGTTGGTGCAATCCCATGCAGCCGAGCCGCCAGTACTTTTTATTTTACGGACTAAATTTCCACTAGCATCAACGATGCGTACTTCAGTATTTTCCATCGTCCCTACGATGGTCACATGTCCTTGATAATTAGGATGAACAGGGTTAGGATATGCATATAAACTAGAAAAATCATCTTTTGGCTCTGTGGCATCGCTGATGTATGAAACGAGACCAGCACCAGTGCCAACAAATACTTCTCCTGTAGATTTGTGTATAGCCAATGAAAGAATAGTATTGCTTGGTAAAAGGGAATTATCGGTAGTAAAGTGTGCGATAGTTTCTAGTGTATATGTAGCATCATCTGGATTTTGTGTATAATCCATAAGGTATAAACCAGAAGATGCGGTACCTATCCATATTCTATTTGCTCCATCAATGGTGATAGCATTAATCTGTTCGTTTTCTAGCAGATAATCACCAAGTTGTGTGCCATCGTTGCGAGGCATGATAATACGTTCACACTTATTGGAGGTAGCGAAATCTACTGTTGGTGGAATGATAAATAATCCCGAAGAAGTACCTACCCAGATGGTGTTATTCCTATCTTGCACAGTAGAATAGATATAAGTTGGTGATATTGGATTATTGTTTTGGTCTATCCATGTGCTTCGAAATGTTGCTTGATCATCTTTGGGATTGTCTGGAGTTCCATTATCTTGCAATAGAACTAATCCTGTTACGTTGCGAGCAACAGCAATCCATTTATGGGTAGGGTCGCGTTGGTCCATAAACATATCTCCCGTTGTTTCTAAACGAATAAGTTTTCGCTGTTTGTCATATATCTGAAAAGATGTCCATTTTCCCATTGGTGAAACTACATGTATTGTTCCGTAAAGAGTAGAGCTATTACCAGTATTGAGAATCCACAAATTACCTTTATCATCATACATTATTCCATCTGTTCGTGTATAGGAAGCCGGATTGTTGCTCGCAGCTGCGATTAATGGACTATTATTGGGCATATAGTGTTTGATTACTTTATGTCCTTGCATTTCAAGCATGCCTGTTCCAAAGGTGGTAGCAAAATAATGCTCAGAATCATTAGGATCTTGAGCAACATCCATTACGTCATAGATAGGATGATTGTTAATCTGTTCTACTATTTCACCATTGGTAATATTATCCCAGCCTCCATTTTGAAGCATCATTATTTCACCCATTCGAGTATATTGTACAGCCCAACGTCCGCCAGGAAGCATATATAATTTATCGCCAACCATTCGCAAGCGATATGAATAATTGCTATTAGGACCTTCTGGGCGATATGTTGCTTGCGCGGTAGTGTCCTTGTATCGTACCAATCCTTCATCGCCAGTACCCAACCAAAATAAGTTATTTTCTTCTTTTATATCATTCACAAAACCATATAATAAGGTTCGTTCCGTATGAAAATCATCATGTACTTCAAGTACTCCATGTGCTTCTTCGGGGAGAACATATATGTGATTTTCTGTTGTACAAATACCACGGAGAGCGATGGGATTTTTGGAAATCGTATTATCTTTCAATTCCAATAACTTCCAATTCTGATCAATGAGCACTGATAACTGCTTGTTTTGAACAAGATATAATTTCCCGTTGTGTGCTCTCATGCCTTGTATTTCTCCTGTGGCAGGCAGTGCTTGTATATGCCAGTAGTTGTAATCAGATAGGTTATTCGAAAGGTCAGCTGAATATAATTTATCGGTAGTTATTGCATACAGTTTGTTGTCCTTTATGGTTATTGCCTTTACATTGACTTCGCTAGAGTTCGTGCCGATGTAATAGGTATCTCGTATTTCCATTTTGCGCATGTCAACAACTAAAATACCAAAACTCATTGCCAAATAAGCCATATCTTGAAGTATACAGATATCATTCACTCGTTTCGATACGTTCATTTGTTTCACAAATAGGTCGGATATATTGTAAATATTCCCCTTTTGATCCATGATGTCAAGTTGTCCATCTTGGTAGGTGATCAGCATTTTATTCAGGATAGGATTGTAGGCAATATGGTCAATTCGTACGCTGCTTAATCCTGTCAAACGTGTGTAGTATTCTATTTCATCGGTTTTTTTGTTCACAGAAAACAATGCATTGGACGACAAGGCATATACATAATCGCCTAGTACAACAACCTCATCTATGCCCGTGAATGCGGTATATGAACGCCATTGGTGTATGTTGCCCTGCACTTCATCATCAGCGAAAGCGGAAGTTGTAACAAAACAACTATATAGAAATATCAACAAAACGAATCGCTTCATAACAATATATTTATAGATTACCAATTATTTTTCTCAATTCTTCCATCGCTCTTCCTCTATGACTGATTGCA
Source organism: Paludibacteraceae bacterium (assembly GCA_045601825.1). Lineage (GTDB taxonomy): Bacteria > Bacteroidota > Bacteroidia > Bacteroidales > Paludibacteraceae > Colicola. The sequence continues at coordinate 140,867 of JAZSAI010000006.1, forward strand.
TTTTTCACGTTAGCAGGCAGAGTGGCAAAAGTATTTTCATACCCCTCTGGAATAAATACTGGATCATAGCCAAACCCGCCATCTCCTTCCTCTTGCAATGCTATGCTACCATTCACTATTCCTTCCACTTGCTTTTCTTGGTTGCTCATTATCAGCGTTACAACCGTTCTAAAGCGTGCTCTTCGGTCATTTACTCCCTCCAATTCCTGCAATGCTTTTTTTCTATTATTGATGTCGCAAGCATCATCGCCTGCCCAGCGGGCAGTACGAACACCAGGAGCACCGCCTAATGCTGCAATCTCTAAACCAGTATCATCTGCAAAAACCCCATCTATATCATCAACCATCTCTTTGTTGCTGATCCAGTTCCATACCGCATGTGCTTTCAACTCTGAATTAGCTTCCAATGTTTCGCCAGTCTCATCTATATCTTGCAAAAAGCCAATCTCTTGTAAACTGACAATAGTCACTGTAGTAGGAAGAATTTGACGTACTTCTTCTAACTTATGCTTATTGTTGGATGCAAAGACTAATTTCATATCAATTTAACGGAATTAAAATCGTGCAAAGTTACGTTTTTTTACACAAATATCAAAATATTTTGCTTTAGATTTGGTATATTCGACCATTTTTTTGTATTTTTGCCGCGATTTTGCAGAAGCATTAAATAACTTTTAATCAATAAAACGTATGAACAAACGAAATCTTTTTCTAACGTTGGCTATCTTTTTGACGGCCACACTATTTGCTCAAACACCTATTTTGGGCGAATGGATAACTGTTGATGATGCAACAGGAGAACAAAAATCAGTAGTCAAAATTTACCAAGCTGAGGATGGGAAGTACTATGGCGACATCATCCAATTATTTGGCGAAAATGCTGATACTGCTGTCTGCGAAGAGTGTGTTGGAGAAGAACATAACAAACCAATCGTAGGCCTCACTATCATTCGTGATATGCAACTCAAAGATGGTGAATTGCGTGGTGGAAAGGTGCTCGATCCCGACAACGGCAAGTTCTACTATGCCAAAGTTTATCTTAAGGATGGCAAACTTGTCCTTCGTGGCTCATTGGATAAAGCAGGCTTGTTGGGCAGAAGCCAAACATGGTTGCCTAAAAAATAATTCGCTGAATCACAATAAATTAAGAAGACTGCCAGAAATGGCAGTCTTCTTTTATTTCTTCTGAGCCTCTGCTCAAAACTTCTCCATTGCCTCTGCGATGGAATTAGCCATCTCTGCCATCTCGGCTGCGGGTAATGTCATCTTGGGATTAGAGAACGACATGTCACCTTCCTTATTGATTGGAATCAAATGCATGTGCACGTGAGGTACTTCCAATCCAATCACAGCCACTCCAACTCGCTTGCAATCAGTCGCTTCCTTGATACCTTTTGCCACGTTTTTCGAGAAGACCAACATTTCACTTAAAATCTTATCTTCCAAATCAAAGATATAGTCAGCTTCTGGCTCTGGCAATTTGGGTACAATCAAAGTGTGTCCTTTTTGCAGAGGATTAATATCCAAAAAGGCATAGAACTTGTCATTCTCTGCCACTTTGTAGCTTGGAATTTCTCCGTTAATAATTTTCGAAAAAATAGTCATAATATCAACTGTTAATGTTAACTATCAGCGGCATTAAAGGCTGATTTCCAATACTTTAAATTGCAATTTACCTGCAGGCACTACTACTTCTGCAATATCACCCACTTTCTTGCCAAGCAAACCTTTTGCAATTGGAGTTGTTGTCGCCAATTTACCCTCAGCGATGTTTGCTTCACCCTCGGTAACCAATTGATATACTTTCTCTTGATTTGTTTTGAGGTTAAGAACGCGTACTTTTGTCAAAATCTGCACCTCATCGGTATTGATAGCTGTTTCATCAATGATGCGAGCATCAATAATCTTTGATTTTATCAAAGCTATTTTGCTTTCTAGCACACCTTGTTCTTCTTTTGCTGCATCATATTCTGCATTCTCACTCAAATCGCCTTTCTCACGTGCCTCTGCAATTGCAGCAATCACGCGTGGGCGCTCCACCGACTCCAAAAACTGGAGTTCATCTTTTAATTTCTGAAGACCTTCTGCGGTCATATAGGTTGTTGCCATATCTTTTTTTAGTATTTTCTATTAAAAATTTCGTTTGCAATAAATGCCTTTTTAACCTCCTGAATATCAGTGAAATCTGGGAGCAAGCTCTCTTGCTCTTCACTTTCAATAATAGGAGTATTTTTCATGTTTTCTTTCATGTTCTGTTTTATATAATTATACCATCCTTTTCTGGGATGGAATTACATTTTTTCTCGGTTTGACTTAAAAACAACGAGAAACTTCCCAGCCTCTCGTTGCCATTAAACCTAAACCTTAACTATGAAAATTTATTGTTTTCGCTGCAAAGGTACTACAAAAATTGCATATATGCAAATTTTTTTAGAAAAAAATGCATTTTTATATAAAAAAGTCTGTATTCTTGGTTATTTACTTCTTGTTAATCAACCATTTTTCCCTTCAAAGTAGCCGCACTTGCCTCTTCTACAAGCACTTTCACCACTTCGCCCACATGCCTGCCTTCTCTTGGAAATACCACGGTCTTGTATTGCGAAGTACGTCCGTACATATCCTCACGACTCCTCTTCGAATATCCCTCAACCAGCACTTCCACCACCTTACCTATCTCCTTTTGATTGCTTTCCAATGACAATTGATTTTGCAGGGCAATAATCTCGTTCAACCGCCTAACTTTCTCTGTTTCAGCAATGTTGTCAGGCAAGTGTTTCTGTGCGTGAGTGCCAGGGCGTTCGCTGTATTTGAACATAAAAGCGGTGTCAAAACCCACTTCACGCATCAGCGATAGCGTCTGTTCATGATCTTCGATAGTCTCGTCATGGAAACCGCAGAACACATCCGTGCCAATTGCCGCATCGGGAATGATTCTGCGTATGGCAGCAATCCTATCAAGATACCATTCGCGCGTATATTTGCGATTCATCAATTTGAGAATCTTATTCGAACCACTTTGTACGGGCAAGTGGATGAATTTACAAATATTGTCGTATTTGGCAATCACTTCCAAGGTCTCATCCGACATATCTTTGGGGTGCGACGTTGTAAAACGAATACGCATTTCTGGCACTGCAATCGCCACTAATTCAAGCAATTGCGCAAACGTGATAACCTGTTCTTTTTCTTCGCGTACGCACGCGTACCTATAACTATTAACGTTCTGCCCCAATAATGTCACTTCTTTGTATCCTTTGCTTTGCAAATCGCGCACTTCGCCCAGAATACTCTCTACATCTCGGCTACGTTCTCTGCCTCGGGTGTAGGGTACAATGCAATATGAGCAGAAGTTATTACATCCACGCATAATGCTCACAAAGCCCGAAATCTGTTTACCTATTCGAGCAGGCATCACCTCGCGATATGTTTCCGTGGTACTAAGTTCTATATTGATTGCTTTCTGTCCTAACTCACATTGTGCTAGCAGGTTAGGTATATCCATGTATGCATCTGGTCCTGCCACAAAGTCCACTCCATAATGCTGAAGTAGTTCTTCACCCATGCGTTCTGCCATGCATCCTATCACACCTATCAAGCGACTTTTCTTTCTCGCTCCTCCTCTTGAAGGGGAGGCTGGGTAGGGTCTTCTGCCTAGTTCTTGCAATCGGTGTTGTACTTTTTGCTCGGCATTGTCGCGGATGGAACATGTGTTGAGAATAACAATATCTGCATCTTGTATCTCATCAGTGATTTGGCTATCGGTTGTTTGCATGATTGCAGCCACCACTTCGCTATCTGCCACGTTCATTTGGCAGCCGTATGTCTCAATGTAAAACTTTTTCATGCTGCAAAGGTACTACAAAAATTGAATATTTGCAAATGATTTGACCAAAAGTTTATTTTTCACTGAAAAATCCCTTTCTAATCCCCTCATCTCAACTCTCTTCTCCAATATCGGAACGCCGTCCCATAGCCCTATTGGGCGTCCATTATCCATTAGCTTAGCGTCCTATAGCGGCTTTGCCGAGCCCACTTATCAATCCCTTATCAATCGGTTCTTATTCAAATTTCGTGCAATGTTTTTCGGTCAAATACATTTTGATTTCCAGGAGTTTGATACTCGCCCTTCCGTACAATGTACGCTTTAATGCTTTCAGTTTGTTCACATACCCTTCGACTATTCCATTTGAG
>JAZSAI010000007.1:0-115850 GCA_045601825.1 Paludibacteraceae bacterium
ATTACGTTGCAGCAATGCAGCAAGCTAATCAGCAATTTTCGGATGACACAGAGCGTACCAAGGCAAAAGAAGGTATCAGCAAGAACTTTCAAGAGGCGTTGCAAGAAATATTAACCACAGAGCAATATGCAGAATTAATGCGTGTTCGTGAGGAGCGTCGTAATCAACTAAAAACTCGTCAATAATTAAGGCTTAATGGTATGAAACGATATATTTTGATTATTATGTGTTGCATCGCAACAATAATGGCACAGAATTTGTACGCAGATTGTACAACGCTCACTAATTCATCTGTTAACATTTCGCGTTGGGGCGCACAATATGCGCCTGTTGATGATGAATTGGAATGTTGGATTGTTGATTTAACTGTAGATGGACCCGTGCAAATCACTTACAATATCAGTTTGGAGATGGTAAGTGGTTCTGATCAAGTAACTATTTATGAGTTGGATGAAAATAACCAAACTACAGTATTGCGTTCATTCAGTTCTACGATAGAAACGGGTGTGTTGGTAACGACAGCAAATCGATTAAAGGTAGAATATTGGGGATTCGTAGGGAATATGAATGGTGTATATGACGGTTTTCAATTGCATTTTTCAGCCGCTACGCAAGAACATGTCATCAATCACGATTACTATATTCTGGGTAGTTTAGGTATAGGGACGACTCAACCTAAAGGCACATTGCATGTTAATGGTCCTATCTATGGTGGTGAATCTTCGGGCGCAATTAAACTCAAATCAAATGGTGGTTACGTGACAATTGGCACAGCAACAGGTCAGTTAAAAAAAATGTTCTTTACAACAGATAGAAATCAATTTATTTTTAATAAATCTATTTTGACTCAAGAAGGTGTATTTGGTTCTACGGCAAATACGATACAGTTTAGCACCAACGATACTGCACGAATGGTAATTGTTAATAACAACGTAGGTATAGGAATTCTAAATCCTACCACAAGATTACATGTAAATGGTGGCGCTCTCAAAATAGGAAATACTTCATCTTCATCTGATCGATTGAAGAACTTTTTGCAAATAGGTGATGGAAGTTATGTTCAAATAGGCGAATGGGAAAGAGACGATTATTTATCATTCAAAGCAAATGGTTATAATTTTACAAAAGGTAATGTGGGTATTGGTACGACAACACCTGCATATAAACTAGATGTGGCAGGCACAATTCGTGCAAATGGGTTGATTGCTAATGGCACAATTCGTGCAGAAGAGATTATTGTAGAAACTAGCGGTGCAGACTTTGTATTTGAAGATAATTATCAATTGTGCCCACTGAGCGAGGTAAAGGCATTTATCGAAGAAAACAAGCACTTACCAGAAATCAAATCTGCTCAAGAGATGCAGGAGAATGGTGTGAGTGTCAGCGAACTACAAACACAACTTTTGCAGAAGATTGAGGAGTTGACATTGTATATTATTCAGCAGGAGGAAAAAATCAAGCAACAAGATTTAAGGATTAAGGCATTGGAAGCAAAATAATCAACTATTTTGTGTGTTTCAAAAAAAAATGTACCTTTGCCGAAAAATAAAATTTATATCCATCATGAAATCGAAATTATTCTTTATTACCCTTTTGGCGTTGGCATGCTATAGTTGTGAACAAATTGGCGGTTCAGATGTAAACAATCTTAAAAATGATACGATTATCATCCCTGATTCTTGTTTGCATAGTGGAATAATTGTAGGTATCATTGGATGCAAAGATACTGTTAATGATTGCTTTGCACAGGGATATTATATTATTACAGACACATCTGATTCTCTTTTAACTTTCAGTAGGGATGTGACTGTTAATACAAATTATAGTGGTATAACTGGTATCTATTATGTAGATGATTATCAGATGCCTTTTGAATTTACTTATAAATTAATTAGTCCATCTGACACAAACTATATCCACTTTGATATTCCTGTACAAAACGCAATGGATCAAGGTATGTGTTATCCTCCCGAGTATTTCAAACAAGCTGTAGTAAAGCGTATAAAATAAATTGGCATATGGAAATAAAAAGATTATTTATCCTAGTTATTATGAATATCATATGCATTGATATTTATTCTAATGACTCGTATTACTATGCATTTGATAAACAGATATCAATAACTCTAATGTCTAATAAATTGGCATTGCATAATAACGATAATTTATCCAATGAACTCATAGAAAATACCATATCAAAATATCAATTAGTTGGGGAATGGAAGAACAACAACCTATATATCATCGAAAATGTGAAGCGTACTTCACAACTGTTTTCTTTCGATATAAGCGAAGAAATCTCTTATTTACCCGTCTATTTAATTAACGATATGGAAGCGGTTTTGTTTAATGAGATAATACTTAGCCCTCGAGTAAGTGAGTATGATATGACTGAAATAATAGACCAATATAATATTACTCTAAAAAAAGATGGGGGAATTTACCAAATTTATTCAGTTCCAGTTGGTATGAATCCTATTTCCATTGCAAACATGATTTATAAAACAGGAAATTTTAAATTTGCATATCCGCATTTCTTCGTTCCTGCAGAATCATTTGCCTACATACCAAACGACCCTTATTTTCCATATCAAATAACATGTCATAATACGGGGCAAGTTTTTAATGATAATCATTCAGGGACGTTTGATGCGGATATAGATGCACCAGAAGCATGGGAGATAACTAAGGGTTCTCCTGATATTATCGTTGCTGTTTTCGATGATGGAGTTACATCCAACCATCCAGATTTACCTAATTTACGTCAAGTACGGCTAAATGGAAGTAATTTTGGTAGTGGGAATCCTGATGATCCGTCACCAGTAGATAATAACAACCATGGAAACGCGTGTGCTGGCGTTATAGCTGCAACTATGGATAATAATGAAGGAATTGCAGGAATTGCGCCAAATTGTAAAATTATGCCTTTAAGATGGGATAGAACAACTACAGAAGAGGGCTTTGCAGATGGTATTAATTTTGCAGTCAATAATGGCGCAAGAATTTTATCTTGTAGCTGGGGATACGATACGCCTTTATCGACATTTAAACCTGCAATAGTAACCGCTATTGAGAATGCTATAGAAAATGGCGTGGTAGTAGTTTTTGCAGCAGGAAATACAGCTACTCGTAATAAACTGAAAAAGGGATTTGTTACGTTCCCTGCTAATGCAGATGTTGAGCATTTAATAACCGTTGGAGCAAGTGATCGAAATGACGAAATCGCAAACTATAGTCCAAAAAGTCTACAGATTGATTTAGTGGCACCATCTCATAAAGCATACTCAAAAAATATGAAAAACGAAACTTTCGAAATGTGGTCTCTAGATGTACCTGGTAATATAGGATACAATCCTGCGAATGACTTGCGAGATTCTATACCTATAGGTGAAATATTACCAAATATGGGAATCAATCATTTATCATATACCGGGCGTTTTGGGGGCACATCTCATGCATGTCCTGTTGTGGCGGGCGTAGCTGCACTTGTACTTTCTGTCAATCCATATTTATTACCTAGCGAAGTATTTTCTATTTTAACAAATACATGTGATAAAATAGGAAATAATTCATACGAAAACGGGAAAAATGATGATTTCGGCAATGGGCGTGTTAATGCCTATGCAGCAGTATTAGCTGCAAAGACTAAATACATTCAAAACCATACTTATCAAAGTGGTAGTGTAATAGTTGAAAACTCCCCTGAAATCATCGCGGGTTATGCTGTAACAGATAACAAACCATATGGAAATGTAATATTAGAGGCTGGTAGTGATGTTACCTATAGTGCTACAGAACAGGTAGTGTTAAAGCCAGGTTTTCATGCAAAGGCAGGTAGTAATTTGCACATTAAGATTGAAGCATCTACAGCAAATATTGCATCTGCTCCTCAGCGTGTAGCTCATCGTACATCTTCTGCGCCTACCAGTGAGATAGACTCTATAGGTGATGATGTTGCTAACAATACTCTGGAAAACACAGCAAACGAAGTAATTATTTCCACCTCTATTTACACTATCAGCGGTCAATTGATACAAACCATCGCAGGCGGTCAGCATGATATGTCACACCTGCCAAATGGTATGTACATCCTACAACACCACATGAGTGATGGCAGCATGAGGAGTGAGAAAATTGCAAATGTAAATTATTATTAGTAACTTTGCAGCGATTTAGGGTGTTCTCCCAAAATAAAACAAAATGCATGTAAAAGCGTTGGTTCCTCCGACTATTCACTCCAAAACTTTCTATGAGGTAAATCGCAAAATCCCAGTATATGTGCCAGATGAAGTAGTGGAGGATTATAAAGCCGATCCGTACTGGAAAGAGTTTTTCATTCAAGCTGAAAGCAAAGCACCAACTTCTATTGATGATATCCAATCGTCTATTACTAATGGTCAAAAGATTTTCCGTGATGGTCAGTTGTTGATTATTCGTGACGGCAATACCTATAATGTTATGGGAATTGAAGTGAAGTAATTATCTATGTAAATAGTTTTTTCAATTTAATTATTATGAAAGCAAGTGTTCAATACAATGATTTAATCGGTATGTGTGCGGCTGATGTAAGTGATTTTTATACTGGTCATTTGCAAAATTATTTAACAACTCATTTTACAAAATTATATATATAGTTTAAGTTCTCTCTAACCAATAAAACCTTGCAATATATTAGGTTAGTTGCATAAAGAAAATGAAAACAAATATGTTAATCTTTTTTAAGGACGAAAAGAATTTAATAAAAAATAAGCAACGAGTATTTGTTATAGTTATATTTCTTTTCATTGTGGCACTTCCGTGTATGACTGCTAAGACAAATGCTGTTCCTAATAAAGTTACTTATACACAATCTCAAATAGATAGTATTATTTTTATAGAAGTGCAAAAACATATAGATACTCAATTAATAGATTTAAAGATTCAAAATGCCTCAAATGACATATTGAAAACATATATCTCGGAAGAAAATAATCACCTATCTCTATTAGCCATAATACTCACGCTTTTTACAGCTATTGTGGGTGTCTTGGTGCCAATATATATTAATAAATGGCATGAAAAGTTAATAGACGAGAGATTAAAAGACAATAAGGCTAAGATTGATACTTATGTAGAGAATAGTCAAAAAAAAGTGGATCAACGTATTGAGAATGGGTTGCAAGAAATAAATACCTCCATCGAAGGCTATAATAAAAAGCTCATTGAACAACTTGATTTTACAGCACTACTTATTCGAGCATTAACAAATAAAGATGAAGATGTGAAGTATAATATTCTTGAAGAAATAATAAAAGAATACTCAGGACAATCTTATGTAGATATTGCGTATAATTGTAGGGGGAATGTACTCTTTGACAAAAAGAAATATGATGTTGCTATATCGGATTACACAAAAGCAATTGAGTTAAACCCCATGTTTGCAGATGCATACTACAATAGGGGGAATGCCTATGTGAATATAAAAAAATACACAAAAGCTATAAAAGACTATACGAAAGCAATTGCATTAAATCCTAAGGGTGCTGATTTTTATTTGGAACGAGGAAATGTTTATGCTATGAAAAAAGACTATGATCAATCAATTGCGGATTATGCACGAGCTATAGACTTGAATCCTAATTGTGCTAATTATTATGTGGTACGAGGAAGTGTTTATGCTATGAAAAAAGATTTTGATAAAGCTAAGATTGATTATATGATGGCGATAGAGTTAGAGCCTTCGTTAAGAGAAATGTATTTGTCTCAAATGGAGGGATATATGAAGAAAGTTAATAAGGGCAAAGCCAAATATAATAAAAAGCGAACTATGCGATATAGGAACGAAGAATTTGGTAATATGGAATAGATATTTTATAAATAATGTTTATTTGTACAGAGGTCTTTCAATATGATGCACTACTATAATCGTATAAAATATATCTTCACATATAAGATAAGTAGTATATAAAATAAGAAAGTGTCTTTGAACGGATCATAACACATTATACAAGAATAATCAAATAAATCAAACCTAACTTTAACTCGTTGGCGGAATTAAATTAAGTGTTCTTTGAATAAAAATAACTAACAAAACGTGGAAATATGCCTCGTAGAGGAGTTATCCCCCGTTTCTCTGACCTTGAAGTTATCGCACTTAGCCTTACAGCTGAGAAATTTAGTGTGGATAGTGAGTCTTATCTATTCTCTTTGTTTGAAGAATATAAGTCTGACATTCCTAACCTTATTTCTCGTCGCCAGTTTAATGATCGTCGTAAGTTCACCGCCAACTTATGTGAACAAATACGAAAGAACATTGCTCTCGCGATTGATGCAGGCGAAGACATGTTTTGTGTTGATTCAAAACCAGTACCAGTATGTCGCATTGCTCGTGCAAAACGTTGTAAATTAGGTAGAAACGATTTTGCTACTGCACCAAGTTTTGGATATTGTGCATCGCAGGATTGTTACTTCTTTGGTTACAAATTGCATGCCTTATGCGGTCTCAGCGGTGTTATACATTCGTATGATATGTCAAAAGCGAATATGCATGATATACATTATCTGCAAGACATAAAACACGAATATAGTCGCATTACTGTTATCGGAGATAAAGGATATTTGAGCGCATCCGTACAACTGGATTTATTTGAAACATCCGAAATCCGATTAGAAGTACCATACCGATTGAATCAAAAGGATTGGAAACCAACTTTTACGCCATTTGCTAAAGCAAGGAAACGTGTGGAAACGCTTTTCTCACAGATGGTTGACCAATTTATGTTATGTCGCAATTATGCTAAACAACAAGTAGGATTGTTTGCTCGTATTATCAGCAAAGTCAGCGCACTTACTATCCTACAATATATTAACTTTATTAACAATAAACCCATCGGAAGAGTCAAATATGCGCTGGTTTAATTCCGCCAACGGGTTAATTTTAATATAATCGTTGTATATTTAAATTTATTTTTATACCTCTGTAGCGATTTACATCTAGAGTATGGAATAAGACCGACTGATCGTTAGTGTTTGAAACACCGTGTCGAATGTTTAGTTCCCATACTTTATAATATCCCAAAGTAGGATGGTTCATAGAACAATACCTCCTCATTAGCCATGAAAGTGTTCAGATGTATGAGATATTTCTCTAAATGCAATTAATCTTAATGGTTATGATGTACATTGGTATTCACATTAGCAAGAAATCGTTCGTAGCAGCTTATATAGGAAAGAATGGTTACATAACCAAGACTTTCAAGTATGACAAGAAAGGTGCTCCTAGTTTTATCACATTATTTCCAGAGGACTCCATTGCAGTCCCAGTTTTTCTCTTTATATATATTATCTAAAATATGCAACTTCCGATACAATGTACATCATATCAATTTTCCCGCACACATTTGGCACAATTTTTGCTCATTTTATACAAAAAGTGAACAATTTTTAGCAAATGTTTTAGCAAATTTACCACAAAAATGCATTTTTTTTTGCAATTTATTTGGTCATTCCCCAAAAAAGTAGTACCTTTGCCAAAAATTATGTGTGGATATATGTTTAATTGTAGTGGCTTTGAAAGGACATTTTTTAGAATTGTCCATAGATGGGTTGTCCCATCAATACATTTAGTGTGCTGGTTGACAACTTATCTTTGCTTGGAAGAATATATACAAGACAAAGCTATAACTTATAGTAGTGAATTGTGGTTCCCCTTGTTAGAGGTTGTGCCTGTATGCAGTATGTTCTTTATTGGTTTCATTGTGTCGTTGTTTGATTTGTTTTGTGCAAACACAGATGCTAATACATCAATATCAATACTTCTCCCTATGTTACTAGTTTTTACTTTAGTTACGATAGTGTCAATTTTATTCTTTGTGTTCTTACCTGCCTCTGAAGATGCAAAACATAAGATTTTAGTTGCCATCTTTTTTGTTTCTGCTGGAGCAAAATTTATGGAAAGTTGGATTCAAAACAATATTGCAAGATTTATGGTTCCCCATCGCGCATTGGATAAAGTGAATTCGTATGAACGGGGATATTCAAATACTGAAAGATAATACATTTTTTTTAATTATTATGTTTAAGATTTTTTTTATTATTTCGATTGTTCTGTTTGCGATTTTATTGATTGCTTTTGTTGTGCGAGTGTATGAATCAATGGGAATTTCTGTTGCTTCTGCTGCTGCGGGTGATGTCCGAATAAATGCCCCTAGAATACAAAAACTTATAAATCTAAATAAGAATGCTTTCTTTGACGAATCACATATGCGTTTAGATTTTAGTCAATTTAAGCACTATGTTGTGTCGGGTAATTCAATGTTGCTCGCTGGGATAGAAGATGGTAATTTATTATTTGTTGAAAAAAAACAAAATGATTGTGACAATTTAAAATATCCTTGTGTTGTAGTTTTGCGTAGAGAACATTTTTCTTATGCAAATGAAAATTCACCAGAATTCAAAATCCGTAGAGCCTGGGGAGTGTATGATTTGAGCAGGGGTGACGATGGATTGCTTGGACTTCTCAATGCAATTATGAAATTAGATGAATTTAATGAAGTCCTACAACTAGGTGAAAGTAAAGGTTGTTGTGTAAATCCAGACGATATAAAAAATGATTTCCTCAATATTAGATGGCGTAAATATCAGACTAATTACCCCTCTTGCAGAAAAACTAATGATAAAAATGGAAAAGTGATTCTATCAACAACATTGGATACAAAAAGAAATATGATACATTTCTCTATTCACCCATGCCATTGTGTTATAGGAAAAGTTGTATATTCTTTTAAACTAAAGAATGCTGTGTGACAATAGTTGTAAGTTTTTTTCGTTAAGAAAGTTTTTATTAGAAGTTCTTGCGTAACTTTAATGCAAACATTTTAGACTTAAAAAGAAGCAAATCTTATTGAGTATCGAGGTGCAAAGAAAACGGGTGGATATTTTATTTCAGGTAGTCATTCTAAAGACGATGAGAGAATAACTGAGGGAATAAATACTGCTAATACTAGCAAAGAATAATATACTCGTTCTTCTTTTTTCTCCCCAATACGGTGTTCGCTCCGCTCACGACTTTATTTTATCAAGATTATTTGAAAAGAAATCTGCGGACTGCATATCGGAGAGGATAGAGAGTATACACGAAGAGAAGCTACCTATTAGGTAACTTCTCTCTTTTTTGCATATCCTCGTGCGCATGGTCGCGTGTGTCCCTAATAGAGAATTATTCCTCGTTACTCCTTTTTGTCGCATGCGTAGTTATCTCCTGCGCCATTGAGCGTTCTCGCGAGCGTCCGCTCAAGAGAACGCCCAATGGCGCTATAAGTCTTACTTGCGTATGTTAAGTACGCAATGGTAAGACACGGGGTCCCCGCAAATTTCTAATTTGTGGGGAGAGTGGAGGCATTGAGCGCTTTCAACTCGCCAAGCGAGTTCTGTGCGCTTCAATAGCCGAACACGAATGCGTATGCTCAGCACTAACTGGACCAACGAGGAGTAATCCTTTAAACGATCGTACGGCCTTTTAAGTCCTTATAATACAAAAAAGCCATCCGTGGGATGGCTTTTTTGTACTTCACAATTCTTTACCTCAACAACTGCGCGGTGTGGTTCTTGGTGTCCACCTTCTCGATGAGTTGCGTGAGGATGCCTTGCTCATCAAAAACAAACGTCTTGCGCAAGGTACCCACACAAGTCTTGCCGCACATCTTCTTCTCGCCCCATGCACCAAAGGCTTGCATCATCTCTGTCGATGGATCAGATAGTAATGGGAAGGGTAATTCGTATTTGGCAATGAAGTTCTGATGCGATTTCTGGCTATCTTTGCTCACGCCATACACCTGATACCCTTCTGCCAAAAAGCGCTGGTAGTTATCGCGCAAGTTGCATGCCTCCGCAGTACAACCTGGGGTGCTGTCCTTAGGATAAAAATAAATGACGGTTTTCTTACCAATTAATTGGTCGTTAGTAATGGTATTGCCATTCTGGTCTGCTACCGCAAAAGCAGGCATCTTCTCTCCAAGTTTCAACATAATATACTGATTTTTAGTTACAATTCACTTTTTGCCAAAGGATAGCATCGCCCTCCAACGTCCAATCACGCAACGGAGAAGAAGGCACAAAACCCATTTGTTCGTATAGATGAGTACATGGTACGTTATTCACACTAATAATGGCATACACCATGCGCAAATGAAGGAAGTCAAAAGCATAGTCTAACAACATATGTACTGCCTGCTTCCCTACTCCTTTACCTCGTGCATCGGGAGCAATATACATGCCAATAGCCGCTTTTCGATTACGTGCATCAAAATCAAAAAGGTCAATACAGCCTATTATATTAGGCGATAAGGCGATGAGGTTATTAGGTGATGAGGTTTCTGCACAACTCTCTATGATTAGGCGCAACTGACCATCGCGGTAGATGTCGCCTGTGGTGTTCTCAATGTATTGATGCAGGTCGTGACGAGATAGCGGATTATGCGTATCCGAATCTGCCCACATCGTGGCATCATTCTCCCATTGATAAAGAAATGGGAGATCAGAGGGCTCTATTTTGCGCAATTTTAGGTTCACTTTGCTTCATGAGTAAGGAGCCATGAGCAAAGACTTATTACTATCGTCTGGTCATCGTTACTGACTTGTCTTTGTTCTTGGTTCTTTATTCCTTATTCCTATCCGAATAGACCGAAGAGGCCTTTTTTGCGTGGTGGTTCTTTTGCAGTCATATTAGTTGGAGCAGGTTTGAAGTGCTTGCCTGAATGAATCATCTGGTAAATCACTCCCCAATCAGGAATACCACCTAGGTTGCGGTCATCGATAAAGAGGTCTGCCTCCAACTTGCGAGCACGAACAATATCTGCTGTCTCTTCAGGGAAATTGGAATTCACCGCATAAAACTCCAATCCTCGCGCTGCACAATAGTCAATGGCCTCTTGCAAGAGTTCACCCTCACGGCACGTCCAAAGAATCAGCTGATGATGATCCTCTTGCTGCAGTTTCTTGAGTGTCTCTATGGCAAAAGGGATAGGCTTGCCAATAGCTGGATATGCATGGGTAACGATAGTACCATCGAAGTCAATTGCGATTACCATATTCGTAGAATTTAGTAGTTTTCTTGATTGGGTTGTTTGGGTTGAAGTTCGGCTTGGAGTTTGCCCTCAGATGGCTTGGTGAAGTACCAACCAATAGCCGAAACTGCCGTAATCCACAACATAGATTGGTATGCACCCATGAGGTAGAAAGCAGCAATACCCCAAATCATAGTATTACTAACCAACACGATACGCCAAGCAGCAGCACGCTTGTAGCCAGCGAGTTTAACTGTTTCGTCGGAGAGTTCTGCGAGTTTAGTACATTGGCGTTTGCACAGATAGAGGCCCGTAGGGATAGTGAGCAAGGCGTCGAAAATAACGACGTACTGTAGCACTTTTCCGAGTGTGGACATTGGGTCAATAGGTAATACAATGTCCTTGACAATCAGGAAATATGCCAATGTTCCTGAGATGAGCGTAAGAATCAGTACACCATAGTAGTACAGATTGAGGATTTTGATGATGTTTTTTTCCATTACATTTTAAATTCTATGCGGTTGACGATGGAACGCCCGAGGGTGATCTCATCGGTATATTCAAGTTCGTTGCCAATGGCCACGCCACGGGCGATTTGGGAGATTTTAAGAGGTGTAGTGTTGTGTAGTGATGGTGTAGAATGGTGTAGAGTTGCATTTTGTAGGCGGCGGTAGATGTAGAAGTTGGTAGTGTCGCCTTCCATCGTGGTAGGTAAAGCGAGGATAACTTCCTGGATGTCTTCTTTCTCTATGCGAGCAACAAGAGAGTCAATCTCAATATCCGAAGGTCCTACTCCATCCATTGGAGAGATGATTCCGCCCAAGACATGGTACAGACCATTGTACTGACCTGTGTTCTCAATCGACATCACATCTTGCACGTTCTCCACTACACAAATAGTATGTTTATCACGCGAGTGAGATTGGCATATTGGACACACCTCTTGATCAGAGATAGTATGGCATACACGGCAGTACTTCACCTCTTGCTTGAGGCGGGTGAGTGCCCCCACAAAAACTTCCACATCCTTATCGCTCTGACGAAGCAAATGCAATACAAGGCGCAAAGCCGTCTTGCGCCCTACTCCAGGCAAAGATGCGAACTGGTCAACAGCTTCGGAGAGTAATATGGAAGGATAGTTGTTCATTTTATTCTTTCTTTTTAGCCCATCGAGCGGGGAGGATACGATAGGCATGTCGCTCGCGCATATGTTCGGCATTCGGGCAATCACATCGGTGGATACGAATACCATTGTTGATACTAATAAACCCAAAGATAGCGTCTCCTGGCTGCGGATTACAACATTTGGCAAGGTTGTAGTCCACACTCTTAACATTGATATCTACCTCCAGGGCTAGAGCTTCTAGATTTTTAGGAACATAGATATGCTCCGAGCGTTGAAAATCAGGATTTGGAGCATCCAATGTAAGGAACACATCTTTGAGACGGAGAATATCCTCTTTGCCCAAAGCTATAGACTGGTAAAGGTCGTTGGTAACTTTATAACCCAGTTTGAGTGCGAGGCGCGAGATATCACCCTCCTCGTAGTCAAGTTTCCAATTCTTGAAACGGCGTTCCAGCATTTCGCGTCCCTCCGCTGCATTGCGATACTCAACCTCTTTGAGGGCTTGGCGAATCTTGTTTTTCGCCTTGCTAGTTACCACAGCATTGAGCCAATCGGCTGTTGGCTTTTGGTTGGGCGAAGTGAGAATCTCCACCTGATCGCCATTCTGGAGTTTCTGACGTATGCTGACATTCTGATTGCGTATGCGTCCACCTACACATTTACAGCCCACATCACTATGGATGGAGAATGCAAAATCTAACACTGTAGCTCCAGCAGACAAGCGCTTGAGATCACCCGTAGGAGTGAATACATAGACACTTTGCTTATCGGTATTCAACGCTTTGCCATCCACTCCCTTGTAAGACCAATGGGCGGCAACACCTTTCTCAGCCACCTCATCCATACGGCGTGTGCGGATTTGAACCTCTACCCATTTCTCCTCCGGTCCAAGCACAGTGGTATGCAGACTCTCATAACCATTATCCTTAGGAACACTCAACCAATCGCGCAGACGCTTGGGATTAGGACGGTACATATCTGTAATAAGAGAATAGACCTGCCAACAATCTAGTTTCTCGCGCTCTAGCGGAGAGTCAAGAATGATTCGGATGGCAAAAAGGTCATAGATACGGTCCACATCGCAATGCTGCGCTTGCATCTTGTTGTAGATACTATGAATCGACTTGGGACGACCTTTGATGGTAAAAGTAAATCCGTTATCTTTGAGTTTCTGCTCAAGTGGGGTAATAAAAGAAGTGATATACGCATCGCGTTGTGCTTTCTTCTCATTAAGCGCGTGCGCAATATACTTATATGTCTTGTAATCCGTAAACTTGAGCGCAAGATCCTCCATCTCGGTTTTGATAGTATAGAGTCCTAATCGATGCGCTAATGGAGCATGCAGTTCTTTGGTTTCACGTGCCACATGGCGACGACGATCAGAGTCGCCATCTTTGTCCAAGGTACGAAGTAACTCTAAACGCTCTGTCAGAATATCGTATAATACTTTATTGCTATCTTCTGCTGCCACTATAGTCTTATTTTACTATTTTCGGCTGCAAAGTTACAAAAAAATTTGCATATATAAAAAAGATTTTGTAATTTTGCAGCGAATTTGTGGGAAATCGCATGATTTCCACTAAATACGATAAGAGAATATAAATTTAATCCATCATGAATACAAAAGTAATTATCCGTATTTTGCTTGCTATTGCCGTAGTATTTATGGCATATGTTTGCGTGAACAGCGTTGTAACCCCTATTCAATTTGAAGAAGCACGTGCACAACGCGAAGTAAAAGTCATTAACAATCTTGTTAGCTTGCGTACTGCGGAAGCACAGTTCCGTTTGGACAAAGGCTACTTTACCGCAGACCTTGACTCCTTGGTAGAGTATTTGAAAACTACTCCAAAGAAAGAGGTTTACAAAGTAGGTTCTTTGACCGAGAAACAATTGGAAGACGGTTTGACAGAGAACAAAGCTGCTAAGATTCTGGAGCGTGCACGTCTGAAAGCACAACGCAAAATGAAATTCCAAGGTACAGATAGTTTGGATCTTCTCTACAACTATATTTGGGAGAAAGACCGTGAGGTGAAAGCTGAAGGTTTGCAAGGTTTCCGCCGTGATACTATCCTCACCAATATGATTCAATCTCTCTACAAGGGTCAATACACCGAGGAGACTATTGGTGAGATTGTATATATTCCTTATACAGACAATGTGAAGTTTGAAGTAGAGACCAACAACGGTTACACCACCTCACAAGGTATCAAGGTGCCAATCTTTGAGGTTCGTGCTCACTACGACACTTATCTCCACGACTTGAACAACCAAGAGCGCGTGAACTTGATTGATAAGGAGGAGAAGTTGGGTCACTATCCAGGCTTGAAGGTAGGTTCGGTAGATGCACCTAACAACAACGCAGGTAACTGGGAATAATATTTGGTGATAGGACGCCCTTCGGGCCATAGGACGGCGCAAGCGCTTATAGGCGATAAGGCGAAGAGGCGATAAGGCAAGAAATATGAGAATTATTTCGGGAATGTTTAGGGGGCGTCGGTTGATGCCCCCTAAAAATATCACAGCACGTCCGACGACGGATTTTGCAAAGGAGAGTTTGTTTAATCTCCTCACTAACCGTATGGATTTTGAAGGTGTGGATATGCTAGACTTGTTTGCTGGTACAGGCGGAATAGGATTGGAGTTTGTATCGCGTGGTGCACGCGAAGTGACTGCCGTAGAGATGGCACATACGCAACAGAACTTTATCATCTCATGCTGCAAACAGTTGGGGATTAGGAATCTGCATTTGATTCGTGGAGATGTATTCAAATTTGTAAAAGCATGTCACATACAATATGACTTCATATATGCTGACCCACCCTACGACCTAGAACTATTGCCTACCCTGCCCGATTTAATTTTTGAGCAAGGGATACTGAAAGAAGGCGGTTACTTTGTGCTAGAGCACTCGAAGCAAAATGATTTCTACAACCATCCACACTTCGTAGAACAACGTAGTTATGGAAGTGTGCATTTTAGCTTTTTTCAATAGATAATGATAAACCAAATAGCGCGGCGGTTGCCGCGCTATTTGGTTTATTATTTGGCTGTATTATGAGCGAATCTTTTGCTCCCAACGCCATGCGCTCATCAGTACATCTTCGATAGGTGTATCTGCTTTCCAGCCCAAAACATTGTTCGCTTTGTCCGGTTTAGCCCACACTTGCTCAATGTCTCCTTCGCGGCGTCCAACAATCTGGTATGGCACATCGGCCCCCGTGACTTGGATGAAGGTATTGAGAATCTCCAAGACGCTCAATCCGCGTCCTGTACCGAGGTTAAACACTTCGACTTGCTCCTCAGCTTTGCCACTGAGCATACGTTCCACTGCTTTGACATGGGCTTTAGCCAAATCAACAACATAGATATAATCGCGGATGCATGAGCCATCGGGCGTATTGTAATCGTCACCAAAAACCTTGAGCTCCTTACGCAAACCGATAGCCGTTTGAGTGACAAAAGGCAGAAGGTTTTGTGGTACGCCATTAGGCAACTCACCGATCATAGCGGATGGGTGTGCACCAATCGGATTGAAATAACGCAAGATAGTAGCATGCAGATTATTATCAGCATGAGCTTCATCGCGAATAATCTCCTCATTGATTTGTTTGGTATTGCCATAGGGCGACAAAGCCACTTGTATAGGGGCTGTCTCATCCACAGGCAGATGCTCTGGTGCAGGCTGCCCATAGACAGTACATGAACTAGAGAAGACAATATTATGAACACTGTGAAGCTTCATTTGCTCCAGCAATGTAACCAACGACATGAGGTTGTTGCGATAATACATAAGTGGTTGCTCCACCGACTCACCTACAGCTTTGCTGGCTGCAAAATGAATCACACCTTGTATGTCAGGATATTTAGCAAACACATTAGCCATAGCAGATGAATCGTTGCAATCCACTTGTTCGAAAGGTGGACGCACACCTACAATAGCCTCTATGCCATCCAATACATCGGCATTGGAGTTGCTCAAATTATCTACAATCACCACATCATAGCCCTGCTGCATGAGTTCGACCACCGTGTGCGAACCAATATAGCCAGTACCACCTGTAACAAGAATACGAGACATAGAGTAGTTATAAGTTATAAGTTATAAGTTGTGAGTTGGAGATGTATATTAAAACAATTTATTGGGATATACACCTGCATCTACTAGTGCTTGGATTTTATCCACTACCATCTGGCGGTCATCAGCATATGTAACACCAAACCATTTGGCAGGAGTGTCCAACACTTGGCATGTTGCTTTACCTGCCTTAATGAGGTCGTTGACCAATGTAGGGATGTAAAACTCTGTCTTAAGTTCTTGACCATTGACTTTTAAGAACTCTTTGAATGCTTCTTCGGTATATTTGAAATATTCAGGAGTGAAGCCCCACATATTCATACTAACTGGAGTGTCGAATGGAATCTCTACCTCATTGCCATTTTCGTCAGGGAATACGATATGACCATTCTTTGATTCGATAGCAGTACGCTCTACTACATCGGTCAAGAAGCCTAACTTGTCAGTAGCACATACGCCACGGCTCACTGTGCCATGCTCGCTGAGGGTGTTGCCAACGCGGTAACCTGCCATGCAGTACTCGCCCTCTTTACCATTGACCGACAACAAGAACTTAGCCATCACTTCAAACGACTCTTTTCCGTAGAAATCATCGGCATTGATAACCATGAATGGTTCGTGAATCAAGTCTTTTGCCATCAGCACTGCGTGGTTAGTTCCCCATGGTTTGGTACGCTCTGGATTGCGAGTGAAGCCCTCTGGCAAACAGTCAATGCCCTGGAAGCAAACTTCGCATGGTACGTGGTCAGCATACTTGCTGAGTACTACACGACGGAAATCCTCTTCAAAGTCCTTGCGGATAACGAATACGACCTTTCCAAAGCCTGCACGCATAGCGTCAAACACGCTATAATCCATGATAGTTTCACCATTAGGACCTAGACCATCTAATTGTTTGAGTCCTCCGTAGCGGCTACCCATACCTGCCGCGAGAATAAATAATGTAGGTTTCATTGTATAATCAATTTATATAGGTTAATATTCTATTTTTCCATTTACTCGTTGGTGATTTCGACCCTTCCGTTTCGTTTTCTATGTTTCAGCCATAAACCATACACCTCGGAGCAGTTGCCTGCGGTAATAAATGCTTTGATATTGTTCTCTCGGATAAATGCCATAACAGCAGCAAACTCATCTTGTGTGAGTAGTGTTTGTATTTCCTTGGATATTTCTCCGGTATAGCCACCTTCCACTTGATAGAGGGTACAGCCCCGTACTAGGTCGTTGACAATATATCCGCGAATGCGCTCGTGCTCACGCGAGATGATGCAGACGCGTTTACGGCGGTCCAATGAAGCAGTAAAGTAATTGATCACTATGCCATTGAGCCATGTACCAATCAAGCCGATAACCACCATACGGAAGTCATTGATTAGGAATGCAGTACAACAGATCAACGCACCGCCGATAGAGACCGACATACCGATATCGAAGTGCATAAACTTGTTGATAATCTTTGCCAAGATGTCCAAACCGCCAGTAGAAGCGTTGACACGAAACTCAATGGTTTGGCTAATTGATAGCAACAAGACGAAGCATATCAAGTCGAACCACACATCGCCCATGCCTAATCCTGCAGACATCACCGATTCCTTCACCTGCTCAAGTACCTCGCCTGCACGGCTCAGCAGATAGGGATTGCCGTTCACGTCCAAGACCGTTTGCCCCGCTTGCAACTGCGCTAATACGTCGGGGTTCTCTATCACTCGGTGCGTGAAATTGGTATAAGGATAGATTCTATCCCACAACTGCGTCAACGGACCGAGAATCATAGCCGTGTAAACCGTTTTGGCACCAAACTCGTTGCCAATCAGCAAGAAAGCAAGAATAAGCAAGAATGCATTGATACCCATTACTAGGTAGGAGAACGTGTCGGCATTACCGCCAATAAGGGTATTGATGACAATACTCAGACCCGAAATAGTACCAATAATCAAGTGGCTCGGCATCAAGAAATAGTACACCGCAGCCGCACCGATGGTGATACCAATGGTCATAATAATTAGTTCCTTCCAAAACTTCTTTGTACCTAAGGCATGTACAAATTCCAAGAGCAAGTTTTTCCAATATTCGACGGAAAAGTACTGCTTAATTGTGGTGTTCATTGTATTAATCTTTTATCACTAGTTTCGCCGTACGGCGTGTTAATTGACTCAATAGTATGTCCCTACCCTGCTGTTCGCGTCTAAGGATATCAGACGTGGTGCCTCGGATGGTGAGCAGACTGAGGTTTTCGTTCCACGTTACGCGATAGGCATCTTGCAGTTGCTCAATGGCTTGCGCCACAAAGCGCGTATTGTCCACACATACCGATATGGTCACGGCACTGGATTGTATCAGCGACACGCGCAAGCGGTTGGCATGGATAATCTGGAAGATATGACTGAGACTCTCTTCTAGTACAAAGGCAAAGTCCTTGGCTCGTAGCGTAATCAGCACTTGATTGGTACGCCAAATATAGACAGGCACATTGATAGGTGCAGCATGCTCTGTTATAATTGAGCCCTCTGCTGTTGGCTCGCCAAAAGGCTTGACATAGAGCGGAATCTTCTTATTTTCTAGCGGACGGATAGTCTTAGGGTGAATCACCTGCGCGCCACTATATGCCAACTCCACGGCGTCGAAATAACTCAGCTGGTCAATCTTGGTAGTGTTTGCCACCAATCGTGGGTCAGCATTCAAAATGCCAGGCACGTCCTTCCATATTGTCACCGACTCTGCATCAAGGAAATTGCCCAATAACGCCGCCGTATAGTCCGAGCCCTCGCGTCCGAGTGTGGTACGCATGCCGTCGGTTGTACCACCGATAAACCCCTGAGCAACAACCACATGAGGTCTTTGCGCACGTTCCCAACCTGCACGAATCACCTTAGCCGATTTCTGCAAGTCCACTTGCGCTTCGCGCCACGTATTGTCGGTCAGCAGCAGTTTAGGCATATTCCACCACTCGGTAGGAATACCACTCTTGAGCAAGAATACTGCCACAATCTGCGTGGACATGATCTCACCTAGACTGACAATCTGGTCGTAGTTTTGGTCGTATGACCAATCCTTATTATACTCGGGCATCATGGGCAGGCGCACATCCACGTTGGGCTGAAGCCCAAGCTCTTGCATGGTATAGACGTGTTGATCCAACACGCCCAACCACTCCGTTTCTGCGGTCTGTTCATCGCCCTTTGCCAGAGCTGCCACTACGCGCTCTAAAGCATTGGTAGTCTTGCCCATAGCTGAAACAACGACCATTAGGTCGTCGCTCGCTAGAGCAACAATCTCTCGAAGGTTACGAACGCCCTGGGCGTCTTTCACCGAAGCACCACCAAACTTATATACTTTCATGCACTAAACTCTAAACCCTAAACAAGATTTGCCATCTTGATGGCGGTCACGGCGCCTTCTACACCCTTGTTACCTAGGCGTCCGCCTGCGCGGTCGAGCGCTTGTTGCTTGTCCAAGGTAGTGAGTACGGAGAAGATGACAGGACAATTAGGCATCAAGCCCGACTCAGGTTGTAGCATTGAGCAGTTGAGCATTGTCACTCCCTGTGTAACCGACTGACACACATAGTCGAAGTGCGGTGTATCTCCTTGAATCACACAACCGATGACGATTACGGCGTCCACTTTCTTGAACAAGCCGCCTTTGCGTCCTGATACATACATGGCTGCACCATAGGTGAGTTCCACCGTGCCAGGCACGTGCATCACATCAATATGGTCCTCTTGCACGCCGTGCTTGAGGAGGGTATCGATTGCTCCTTGAGCAAGAGCATGGGTGATTTCGCTATTCCAATCGGCTACTACAATAGCATAGCGCTGACGTGAAAGCACGTCAGCGCTAGGCAATTCATTCGCATCATATCGCGATAAATCGGTTGTCATAACAATTGACAGTTGACAGTTGACAATTGACAGTTATTATTCTGCAACAGCGATATATTTGTCGATATCTTGTGCTTCGGTAGAAGCTGGATAGTCAGCTTTGATGGTCTCAAACGCTTTCTTTGCAGCAGCTTTGTTGCCGAGTTCGAGATATACCAAACCTGCTTTCTTCAAGCTCATAGGTGCAATCAAGTCGTTGCCTGACTTAGCAGCCGCCTCAAATGCCTTTGCCGCATTGTCATACTCTTCCATTTGCACGTAAGCATCGCCTAAGAGTTGTGATGCAGCAGGGTCGATGTTGAGGTCATTGGCAGAGAACTTGCTCAAGTAAGCAGCAGCGTCCTCGTATTGACCCAATTGGTAGTAGCAGATACCTGCATAGAGGGCAGCCAACTTACCACCTTGGTAGCACTTGTATTCATCTGCAATAGCTTGAAAACCAATGCACTCAGCGTCATCGCCATTGAGAGCTTTCTCCCAGTCGCCTTGCATAAAATAGGTCACTGCTTTAGCATTCTCGTTGCTAACTTCTACTGCTTTAGGTTGGATAACGTAGGTGTTGAGTGCAAGCACTCCTACTACAACTGCGACGATGATAGTCACTACCCAAGTCAGTTTGTTTTGATTTTTCTCGATCCACGCACTGGTGGTGTTGAGGGCTTCTTGTACATTCTCCAAGTTTTGATCCTCTTTAGTTACTTTTTTCTTTGCCATATTTGTTTGATTTTATTATTATCTACTAGTCTGTGTCGCTACTTAGACATATTTCGCTGCAAAGGTACAACTTTTTTTTTATTCTTGCAAGTAGTACACCATTTTTTACCTATCTTTTACCTTTTACGGGTTCTCAACGGGTAATCAATGGGTTGTTCCGCCACCCCTCTTGCCCCTTACTTGCCCCTTACTTCCATCGGAAGCTCATTGGAACCTGATTGGAACCTGATTGGAATCTCGCCGTAGTTTGACTATACCTTCTCGCTATCACCACTGGCTTTTGTCGTGGCTATGCCTGCGAACAAAAGCTAGATTTTTTATGCCCTCAAATTTTGCTGAACGCTAAAAGCGTTTGGCAAAATTTTATAAATCCTTGACAAGACGCACGGACTGACCGCCGTAGCGACTGCCGATGTTCATGCCCGCTTGGCCCGAGTAGAAGTCGAGGCAGTACGCGATATAGCTATTGTCCTCAGTGGCAGACCAATAGTAGCCGTGGTACTGCACGCTGAGCACATCCGAGCCGTTGCGGCCGCCCGCGGCAGGCAGGAAGACTGCCCCTGCGGCTTCGAGCATTGACCACTGGTCAGCAGTGAAGGTTTGGTAAGCTGCGTAATAATCTACACCATAACTACTATGAAAACCGGATTTGAAAGTCACACCTGCTGGGCAAACCCAATTATCGGGCAAGAAGATCAAACCATTCACACCATCTACCTGAGCTACACCCTTGAGAGAGCTTGCGTTGGTACGAGTATTGCGAAGATAATTCCACTCATCATAAGTCAATGTACGCCAGGTATTTGGAGCATCAGCACCAATCTGATTCGTACCCCAATCAACAAAAGAACCTAAATAATCATTCTCCCAATCAGTAGATGTACTTACCCCAAAATTAGTAGCACTTGTACTCCAACCAAATAAATCAACTTTATCTGCTAAAGCAGTTCCGTCTTTGCTATCGCCATATTTTGAGTCAGAAGATACACTACCACCTGTCACATTATCAGTACCAATCATATCCCACTGATTCTCAGCAAACGACCATATGTTGGTAGATTGGGTATATTGTAAGTTACCAGGAGAGAAAGTGATATACTTAGTTTGACTTACCGAAAAATAGGGTGACGTAGGTTTTTCTATTTGCGTTTGTGTTGTAAAACTCATTTCCTCGCCATAGGCGGTGCCTATGTCGTTCTTGGCATAGGCGCGAATATAATAGGTAGTGCCTGGTTGTAAGTTGGTTATGGTGTAGGTAAACTCTCCCGCACCACTACCGCAAGGGAGGATGGTATTGCTTAGATTGGTAATGACAGGGTTAGGATTGGTGCTATATACTACACCGCGCTCCGTTACACTTGCTCCACCATCACTGGTCACATTTCCACCCACTACCGCCGATGTCTCTGTAATCTGCGTCACCGCACTTGTTACCACCGTTGGCGCAGTAGTCTGCTCGCTTTGCGGACTATAGACAGGGCGCACAGGCTGTCCAAAACAACGGTCATTTGCATACCAATTGAGTGAACCATTAGAAGAGAATCCTAAACTGATTGTACCTCGGCTTTCATCTAAAGAATTGGTACGATAATACCCTTCCGTATTCTGCGAAATTAAACCATTGTTATAATGATAGACACCAGCTGCAGGCAAGAAGATGCTATTGCCATTTCGCACACTTGTTAATGCAACACCAGACACTCCGTTATGCTCTTCCCATTTTAATGAGCTATTGCTGAATAATTCATTCCATTCCTCAGTAGAAGGCATACGCCAATCGCCACCCCAATTAGCAGTCGCTGCATCATCAGATGACTCAAGAATCTTTTTATTATCGACTACACCATATTCACTATCGGTATTATACTTAGTTAGCGTATTATATGAGCCATTGCACCATTTGTAGGTAGTCCAATCATAATTATGATTAGTTTTTGGCTCCGTCTCACCCCATGCAAAGTAATCGCCGTACTCCTCTGGTTTGTTTGCACCCACGTTGAATGTCGCCCACATCACACTAAGTCCTAAGTCCACATATTCTGGCGTAACGCTTGCAGCAGGTTCTTCTATGCGTGTACCATTTCCTTTAATAAGGACATCCCTTATTTCCCAAGTCGGAGAAGCTTCTGCACTACTCGTGTAGGCATATGCAATCTGAGTAGTGGCACTGATATATTTCGTAATATCTATTTCACCCGAATTAATAAACGCCCACGATGTTCCATCTGGCCATACAGGCACCTCTAGTGTGGTCCAATCTAATCCGTTTGTGGTAATTTTCACAGCGAATTGGCTAATATCACCGTACTTATAGGCTTGATTGAATGTCAAGAAAGCAGTAGTATTGGATGTTAAATCCAGTGGAGAAGATATTAGCCATGCTTCACTTGCTAAATTTCCAGCATTATAACTGGTTGCTTTCATACCGTAATTATCCGACCTGGACCAAACATATGTAAGCCCCCCTGAGAGCAAATAATTTTTGATTGTCCAAGCTCCCATCGTTTGCGTAAAATCAATGTGATAAACAGTATCTATCACATTAGATGGTTTATTCACTGCCGTTGTAAAACTTAGGTTATTCTGTAATGTTACAGAAGAAAATGAATTGGTTACCATGTAGTGTACGTGATACTCCGTATTGTTGTCCAATGCCAAAAGATTCACACGGTATTTCAAGTCTGAAACCTTCTCCATCACCGTTTTTTCAGTACTTGTATAACAAGCATATACGTTTTGAATCGTGGCAGCAGTAGGATTAAACTCTACTTCTATGACAGCAGAGTTGGCAGTGACTTCAGAAACCACCTCACTTTTGATAGTCAACTCCGTATTGGGTAATGGCATCTGTTCGCACGCTGCAAACAACACCACAAACGATATTAATGCTATATATTTCAAATGCTTCATAACCATTCTTTCTTCAAAATTAGAACATCCATCCTATGCTGAATTCCGCTTCTACGGTTTTGAAATTGATTGTCGTCAATCCCGCTGCCATTGTGAAGCCCCCCATACTACCAATAACACCAGCATCAAAACTAAAGCCAGTGGAAGACCATGGGTCGTATTCAATCCATCTGCCATTCGTGGTTTCAACCCCATAGCGAGCCGAACCAACGCCAATACCTGCATACAATCCCATTGCAGAATTCTTATTACGTTTGGTTTTCTTATTCAAGAAATCCATTGAGCATCCCACATTGACCATCCACTCAGACGCCTTAGTATTGCCCGAATAGAAAGGCACTACACCCACATCGTTAACGCCATCATCATTATAGTCAAAGTATGGTGAATCATCAACAGCAACAATAGCTCCGTTCTTATCGCAGCGTATGTTGGAGAGCGTCTTCAATCCTTGGAAGTTAGAGCGTCCTTTCACGTACCAGCCATAGCCATTGTACATCTGTCCGAAGACAAGTCCTACGCCCCAGAGTTGCGACTTGAAAGAAGTGGCGGCATTTGCCAAAATGAAGGTTTGCTTTTGTGGTTTGGCAGATGTATTAGGCTTTGTAGTGGATTTGACAAGGGTTTGATCTGCTACTTTTACGTTCGGTTTCACCACAGGTTTGGAGGAAGGAGTGGTAGTGGATTTGACTAGTTCATACTCCAACAATTGTTCTTTATTCTCCTCCACAGTCACCTCTTTTTCCTCTGGTTTGTAATTATCCTTCTCAATGCGTACCTTGTGCTTCCCCACCAATAACTGACTGACAATCATAGGTGTTTTGCCCACCAACTTATCATCTACATATATCGAAGCCATGGCCGGACTACCCTCTACAGCCAACGCGCCCATCATTGGAATAGGCGGATTGAGCGTGAAAGTCTGCATTTCGGAAGAAGGCACGATGTCCACTTTAGTGTATGTGGAATAGTGATTATCCTTGCGAGCCTCTAAATTATAAGTACCATATTCCAACGTACCAATCCATTCGTTTTTAGCGAGCAATTGGTCATCTAGATAGATATGCGCACCATTCTCCACCGTAATGGTGACATGCCCATAATTGGAAGCCATCTGCGGATTTAAGGTAGCAGTAGCACTTGCAGTAATAGTGACCGTAGCGGAATAATCTGTATATTTATCCTTCTGTATTTCAATACGATAGGTTCCCGCATCTAGTTCTTTTTTCACCAACGGGAGTTGTCCTAATCGCAGAGATGACATTGTAGCCATATTGGTAGCATAAACATACGCCCCCTCTAATGCTTGCTCACATGGGATATCTAGCCAACCAAATTTGGGCTGCAATGCAACTTCCAACTGTTGCGACTGCGCAGAAACGGTGATAGTGCCTGTTTGAGATTGGTACTTATCAGCCGAAATCTCATATTGATACCTACCATAATCTAGCGACTTGCTTGCCATTCCTTCTTCCGTTGGCCACCATTGCCATTCGTTGCCCACTTTCACTCGAATACTCGCATCAGCAGGAGTCACAAAAAACTTAAAGTACTGACGTTTAGGTGCTTGTACAATGGTCATTAGATTATCTTCAGCAGGAGTATAATGCACCTTACCATGATACACTTGATTCGCATTTAGACGTGGAAGATCAATAATGGTTTGTCGTTCACAACCATCGCCACATTGCATTTCCACATGCCCCGCAGCAGCAGGAATGAGAAACAATATCTCGTTTTCAAAATCCAAGCACTTCTCCAACACCATACGTTGTAAACCGAGATACAAACCTATCTTCTTTTTGGCCTCTGTCACTTCACGTTCGTTGCCCTCAAGCACTACACGAATGACTGTATAGGGGAAAGTCTCGTCCAAGAGAGGTTTCTCCCATTTACCAAACTGATTCTTATACATCGCCATAACCGAACTACTAGGAATAACTCGGAAATCCTGAGTTACCTCCAGCATTTGCGCGCGCGACGCGCAGACGCACGCACACGCGAACACTAATATAAATAGGAATCGCAATAACTTCATATCATTAAGTTGCTATTCATTAGACATTAGAAAAAAATTACGTTTTCATAAATTAAGCGACAAAGGTACAAAATAAAATGCATATTGGCAAATATTTGTTAAGAAAACAGCAAAAAAAAGTGACATATAGCCGATTGCAATCATCAATAATAGAAGCCTAAACCCAAAGAGATAAATTCCACTTTGGTAAGATGGCTCTTAATCATGCCTTGTACGAAAAGATTCCAAGGCAAATGATAACGCAACACTATCGAAGTATATAACCATCCATCTGGATACCCCGCACTACCTGCTTTCAACAAATCATACGCATAGAAAAGAGGCTTAGACAAACGTCCCGTAGGCGTTGCCTCTGCCTCAGACTTAGGTTCGAGTTGCCTTATCGGGTCATACACATATGCACCTAGATGCAAACCCATAGTAAAATGACCCACCACGAACTCAGGCTGTACACTCACACCTACCCGCCAACAATCGCCAGGTTGAGCTGCAGCTAGATTAGTTTTTCCAAAATAAGTTTCACGTGCGATATATGCTCCGTCATAAAACACATCTACACCTCCACCTAATCGAAAAATTGGATGTGCGTGCCAATAAGCTGATACATGCATTGAAGCCACAGCGAAAGTCTGATTATCACGATAATATACCTGTCTTCCACCCGCAGTCGCTGCAAGAGAGATAGACCAGAGATGGGATTTCTTAGATCCCAGTTCAGAAAGGACCGATGGTTGATGAGGCAATGAGGCGTTTTGTGTAGGTTGCGCTAGAGTAGAAGTTGTGGATTGTAGTGTATATGTGGCAGCCAACTCTCCACCAAAGATATTATAGCCAGAATTGGGTTGGCGTGTACTACCATTGCTGATATGATACCAACCACCCGCCACCGAGATACTCCAGCCTGCTCGAATCGGGAAATGAATGTAAACCTTCTCTGGGAAATAGATGTTTGTGACACTACCAATACACTGATTAGCATCTATCACATCGAAAAACAAATGCCCATCTGGGACCGTATTGCGGTAGGTCTTTGTCATAAATGCTGCACCTATACCAGGTCGCAAACCCAACTCAAAATGCGGCAAACGCACCAAAGGAATATCCATATATAGATACGGTGCGATAGCATGCCCTAATTGCTCATGTCCCATATTCCAATATCCCATGCCTAGACCAACAGTGGCATCGTTCCATTGTTGCAAAGCTCGCCATTCGGGTTTAAAAGACACAGCAATATCACCCCCACATACTGGACCAATCCATAGCCCAGGTTGCTCTACCACCTTATCCACCTTGCCGTCGGGCATAACCCAACCCGTTTGAAAAGAAGCAGAAATAGAATGTATAAAAAAGAATAACGAGAGAATCATCCTAAGCGACTAATCCTAGTAAGTTCGTTCTCATCCAACAACTTGATTTTACGTCCATCTAAGCCAATGAGCCCTTCTGCTGCGAACTGAGACAGAGTACGAATAGCATTGGAGGTAGTCATGTTAGACATATTAGCCAAGTCTTCGCGTGCCATATACATTGCGATAGTAACTCCGTCGCCATCCACGCCATATGTTTGCTTGAGCGTGAGCAATGTCTCCGCTAGACGACCACGAATATGCTTCTGCGTAAGATTAACTGTTTGCGACTCTGAAATAGCCAAATCTTTGGACATTGCCACCAAGACGCCATAACAGAAATGGATATTCTGCTGTATTACAGTTAGAAAAGCATCTCGATCAACACGATACACCACCGTAGCCTCCAACGTGGTAGCACATGATGAATGACATTCTCTCGCAATCGCACTGCGATAACCAAACGTATCGTAAGGCTTTAATAGTCGAATAATCTGAAGACGCTGGCCAACTCCCTCCTTGCTGAGGCGTACGGTACCTTGAAGCACCATAACCACATGCGTGGTTTGATCACCTTCGCTGTGGATAATCTCATTTTTGCGATAACGCTTGATTTCAACAAACTTGTTAATAAATTCTCTTTCGGCAATGGTTAACTTATTCCATACGGGATTAAGATCCCATAATTTGCCAAAATCTTCTTGTACCCTGCGCATGAATTGCTAATTTTTGTGCAAAGATAGTAATTTTTATCGAAACTTGCAAAAAAAAATAGAATTATTGTGATTATTTCGAATATTTTTAGTACCTTTGCACTTCAAATTTAAAATTTATAGATAAATTATTTAATATGGATATTTCTGTTTTGGTTCCTTTATACAATGAAGAGGAGAGTCTACCTGTTCTTCATGATTGGATAGTACGCGTGATGCAAGAGCATCAATATAGTTACGAAATCCTATTCGTGAATGATGGTTCTTCGGATAATTCGTGGAAAGTGATAAACGAATTACGCGCTCAGAATAGCCATGTGCACGGAATATGCTTCCGCCGCAACTATGGTAAGTCGGCCGCCCTCTACTGCGGTTTTGCTGCAGCGCAAGGTGATGTAGTTATCACAATGGATGCCGACTTGCAAGATTCACCCGATGAGATACCTGAACTATACCGTATGATTAAGGAAGAAAATTATGATCTCGTAAGTGGCTGGAAACAAAAGCGTTACGACAACAAACTAACAAAGAACATCCCTAGCAAACTATTTAATGCCACTGCACGTTGGGTAACAGGTATCAAACTGCATGATATGAACTGCGGATTAAAAGCATATCGCCAAGAAGTGGTGAAGAATATAGAAGTATTCTCTGAGATGCACCGATATATCCCATATCTGGCTAAAAATGCTGGCTTTACTAAGATTGGTGAGAAAGTGGTACAACATCGCAAACGCGAGTTTGGTGTAAGCAAATTCGGTCTCAATCGCTTTGTGAATGGATACCTCGACCTAATGACACTGTGGTTTCTCAATAAGTTTGGCAAACAACCTATGCATTTCTTCGGATTGGTAGGTAGTATCATGTTTATTTTGGGCTTTGTGGCCATCGTTGTGGTAGGTGGAATGAAGTTGCATGCATTGGCAAATGGCATATCAGCGATGCTAGTAGGCGTGAATCCATATTTCCACTTGAGCATACTAATGATGGTTCTCGGTTGTATGCTATTCTTAGCAGGATTCTTGGGCGAGTTGATTATCCGTAACTCAGCGGAAAGGAATAACTATCTGATAAAAGAGGAGTTTTAGGACGCCCATTGGGCTATTAGATAATAGATGCTGCACTAATGGGTAATGGAGAGTACGACTGAGATATTTGATTACTATCGGAAGCATACGTCTTTTTCGGAAGATGATATGGCGGATTTTCGTGTGTACGTGCAAGATCCTATAAGCACGACCGACGGTATGATGGCTATTGCAGGACTCACTATTAACCTGCTGGAAAACACTTGGAACGAAGATAACCTCATGCTGATGCTCACTAGTTGCGACGGGATTTCGCCTGAGGCATTCGAACGCGTAATAGTAGGATTACTACTCGTTATGATGCAACATGACACCTATATCCGACGTGATAGAGTGCTATTGGGCGAAATACAAGAAGTGCTTACTTATGCCCCAGAACTCAGTTTCACAGCGCTTACTAACATAGCTCGCACCACGCAGATGAAGCGTATGGAACAGTTTAATGCGCAGTTGAGCAAAGAGTTGCTACCCCTAATGCATGACCGCGCCTCAAACGAGTTTTATGACATTATCCGTAGCCGACAAAGTGAGATGGAGCATATTGCGAAGATGCAATTGGATCAGAACTTCCTTATCTTTCGCGAGTTCTACTCCACTCCTTTCTTCCGCGAACAACCTGCCAACTGGCTACTACCTTGGAATGATGAAGCACTACTCAATATCGACGAAGATGACCGCAACGAGGTAGAAAGGCTGATACAATTATGGCCTATGTGCGATAGCGATAAATATGCGTTGTGCCATATGTACAAATCATTCAAAGCACTGATTAAAAGTCAGTTATCAGTTGAATCATTACATGAAGTAGGTATGGATATGCATAACAGGACCATTGTTACCAATGGTTATATTCAGCAGCTCTATCGTTTCTTCCGACTGGGTGGGGCTAATCTAGAATCTGTGATTAAACCTACGGGAGCGGGTGTCTTTGACCTAGCATACCGATTACGTGATTTATTAGTTTATCGCCTGGTAGTAGTAGGCACACACGCACAAGAATCAATCAACAAATTGCTAGTCTAGCATTTGACCAAAGTTATTGGACAACTGAATCATTTGGTCATACTCTTCTGGTGATAGATCATAGAAGTAATAATTGCGAGGGTCAACTGGTTTACCATTCAATCGTACTTCATAATGCAAGTGTGGACCAGTAGATTTACCTGTGTTACCCACCAAGGCAATAATATCCGAACGACGAACTTTCTGTCCCTTGCGTACTAATGCTTTGAAGAGGTGGGCATACAAAGTTTGGTATCCAAATCCGTGATCAAGAATCACCGTATTGCCATATCCTTGTTTCCATCCCACAAACGATACTTTCGCATTGCCTGTAGCAAAAACTTCGGTACCTGTAGGCGCAGTAAAGTCCATACCTTGGTGGAACTTACGAATGTGGTAAACAGGGTCTATACGCATACCATAACCAGATGCTACACGTTTTAGATCCTTATTCATAACCGGCTGAATAGCAGGGATATTTTCCATACGTATCTCTTGTGTTTTAGCCATCTCCAACACCTCATCATATGACTTAGCTTGCGTATAGATTTCTTTCTCTAGCACATCCACTTTTAATGCTAAGTCAGCAGATAGCTGATGGTTAGTCATTTGAGCAATTTGCTCATAGTACGATATTTTGCGTTGTGTACCTTGGCGTATGCTCAAGGGTATAGGTTCTGCGCCAAATAGCACACGATACAAGTTATCATCACGCTGCTGCAAATCGGTCATCACAATCTGCATCTGGTCCACCTGACGATTAAGCACTTCCAGTTGGGAAGCCATAGCCTCCTTCTCACGTTGCAACTGCTTCTCACGAGGCGAAGGGAAGAAAGTTAGAAATAGGTAGAGGAATACTATTCCTAGTATAATACCTGCCATGATATAGATACCCGTTTGGCGCAACCAATAACCCAAACCATGCTCTACTTGCTCCATAGCAAGTGTTTCGGGATTGATTTTGTATTTCTTTTTTGCTGTCATAGGCTTATAATAGTTGAGAGTTCTTATCTCGCATTTGCTCGAACGATTACTCGCTAGGGTTCGTGTACGAGAGTTATGAGTTCTGCTGTTTTTTTTTCCAAAAGAAGAAATAACTCTTCTGTTTTTGTTTTTCCTCTTTTGTCTTAGCAACATATACAGGTTGCATTGTATAAGGATTTAAACCCGTATAAAACATCGTAGTTGCCAGAGTCATAGGTGTTGGCGTAAAGTCCTGCACCTGCTCGGGACGGTAATGCAGACGCTTGCATTGCTCAGCGAGTTGTTGCATATCTTTATTGGTACACCCTGGATGGGAGGAAATAAAATATGGTATCAATTGTTGTTGTAGTCCAGCCTCTGCATTTACCTTCTCAAAAAATCGGTGAAACTGCTCGTAGTGTTGCCACGATGGTTTGCGCATAATTTTGAGTACATTGTCAGACGTATGTTCGGGTGCAACCTTCAATCTTCCCGAAACATGTTTGGTAATCAGTTCCTTGCCGTATTGTTCACTCATCAAGTCATAACGAATACCGCTACCAACAAATGATTTCTTAATATACGGTAAACTATCCACTTTCTTGTATATATGCAATAGAGATTGGAAATCTTGATTGAGGTTTTTGCATATAGTTGGGTGCAAGCAACTAGGGCGTGCACAGTTCTCGCATAGGGTCATATCCTTGCCATGCATACCGTACATATTGGCAGAGGGACCACCCAGATCGCTGAGGTAACCTTTCCATTCAGGTAAATCCTTAAGCTGCGCTATCTGCTGTAAGATACTACGTTCGGAGCGTGATGTGATTTGTTTGCCTTGATGTGCAGAGATAGTACAGAAACTGCAACCTCCGAAGCAACCACGATGCATACACACTGAGAAGCGAATCATCTCGTAGGCAGGGATATGCTTGTCTTTGTACTTAGGATGTGGATGGTATTGGAATGGCAAGTCATAGATTGCATCCAATTCCGCTGTGGTCATTGTAGGATATGGTGGATTGACTACCACGAATTGATCGCCTATTGGCTGGATGATTGTTGCCGCGTTGATTTTGTTGCTCTCTGTTTCAATCAAACGGAAATTTTCTGCATGTATGCGCTTGCTTTTAAGCGCCTCTTCGTGACTGGATAGAATGGTATAGGGTTGTGTAGTGTGGTGTAGCAGTTGGGTAGGATTGTTTGTCGTGAGATACGCTATTTGCGGAATATCTCTAACTTGTAGTGAAGCGTCCTCTAAACACTTGGCAACAGCCAAGACCTGCTTCTCTCCCATGCCATATACTAGTATATCAGCTTTGCTATCTACTAGAATGCTCGGTTTCAACGAGTCGGACCAATAATCGTAGTGAGTGAGTCGTCGCATGGATGCTTCTATACCGCCAATCACGATAGGCACATCGGGATACAAATCCTTGAGGATATTGCAATAAGTAATGGTGCAATAGTCTGGTCGCATACCTGCCCTGCCCTCTGGAGTATAGGCATCATCCGAACGCAAGCGTTTGGCTGCTGTATAATGATTGACCATTGAGTCCATACTACCCGAAGTAACAGCAAAGAACAACCGTGGACGTCCGAGCTTGGTAAAATCACGATGGTCACCTCGCCAATCGGGTTGCGGAACAATCGCCACTTTATAACCTGCCTTCTCCAACACACGACCTATCACAGCCGCACCAAAAGCGGGATGATCTATATATGCATCACCCGAGAAGAGGATTATATCCACTTCTTCCCAACCACGGAGTTGCACCTCCTTTTTGGTTGTAGGTAAATATGCTTTCAGATCGTACATGGATTCGGGTTTTGCGATTCGTGAATCAAATAATTAGGTTACTTCACTCGAATATATGTAATTGTTCCTTCACTGCTTGTATAGATACATTCTTTCCTACTCAACGGCAATGGGGTGTTTAATATTGAATTGCCAATCTTATGGCGGAAAAGCACCTTACCCGTCGCAGCATCCATACCCAGCAGCAAGCCGTTCTTGGTACTTACCCATAAAGTACCATCTTTCTCCAATGGCATAGCAGGATTGTGTTCGTAGCCAAAGTCGGCATGCGTAACCCAGCGAGGAGATGGGGTGTTGGACGCTTCGCTAATGGATAATGGGTAATGGGTAGGCAGGGCTACAATAGTATCCCACATACACTTGGAATAGACCGTCTTGCCATCTTCGCTTATGCCGACCGTCTCGCGTACCTTATACTGATTGGTGCGCCAAACCACTGCGCCCGTTTCGGCGTCGAGGCAAGTGAAATAGCGGTCGGGGGCAGTGATGAAAATCTTACCATCGGCTGCCACAGGCCATACACTGGCAGGGGAGAGTTTGGGATTGCCCTTGCCGTTGTTCCACTTCCATAGCAATGAGCCATCAGAAAGATTAAGGGCATAGAGATGCGTATCCCAACAGCCGAAATAGAGTTTGTCGCGGTACACCAATGGGCGAGTGAGGACATAATTCTTCAACTCGTCGAACGACCACTTCACTTTGCCCGTATGGATATCAATAGCGAACATTCTACCGTCGCCGCCACCGATATATGCCACGCCCTCGTGGATAGTGGCTGCACCCATAACGGCTTGATTAGTAGTGATATGCCATAGTTCTTTACCCGTCTTGGCATCGAGTCCGTAGATATTGTAGTTGGCACTACCGAACACCACCACGCCATCGCTGACAGCAGGGCTGCCCACGATACGCATGCCTGTGTCGAAAGTCCAAAGCGTCTTGCCCGATTGGAGGTCCAACCCATACATCACACCCACATCGTCGCCAATGAACAAACTCTTGCCGTCGGTTACAGGGGTCGAGTAGATTCCGCCTTTCAACGCTTTGTGCCATACGCGCTTCACGTTCTTATACTCCTTATTCACTGAGAAATCAGGGCGCAAACTTGTGTCAGATGGCCCATATTCTTTCTTTTCAAATGGCAGGCTGAGCCAGTGTCTTGTTATATTGGACGCCCTTTGAGGGCTATTGGACGGCGTTTCGCCTATTGGACGCTCGCCAAGCGAGCTATTGGACGCTACGCTATTGGACGGCGTTTCGCCTATTGGTGATAGGACGCGTTCGTAGAAGCGGATGGAATCGGTGATGGAGATTATAGAATAACCATTTGTACCATCTTTGTCACGCAGATTAGAGCGATTGAGCACGTCGGCTATACCATCGCAGTCAAACAATAGGTTACGGTGATAGTGACCGCCCATCACGCATTGTACGTTATGTTGGCGTAGCACATCGGTCACCTCATACCAGTTGTCCACATCGCCATTGCGCAATGGGTAGTGGGTAAAGACAAATATAGGAGCATCTCCTGCCTTCGATACGCTGTCTAGGTTATGCTTCAACCACGCTATGTCCTGTGGTGCCACATGTCCGTCCGCCATGCGGATGACGGGACCTGAGTTAAAGCCAATGAAGTACATACCATTGTGCGTAAAGGCAAATCGGCTATCGCCAAACACGCGGGTGAAATCCATTACGCCCGACTCCGACCAGGTGGTCTCGTGGTTGCCAGATGCTGCATAATAGGGCACACGGAGCTGATCAAGCGCCGACTTGATCGCTTCAATAGAAGCACGGTCACCATTCTCGGTGAGGTCGCCCGTAATGACAACGAACTCAATAGCAGGATTCTGATTGATGTCGGCGATGGAACGCTGAAGGTCCTCCATCGGGCGTGGGTTGGAGGTAGAGATATGCGTGTCGGTCAGCAACGCAAAGGAAAATAATAGAATGGACAATAAATGCGTCATGGTCTTCTTTAATTATTCTAACTGCAAGTTCATTTTCGCTTTTAACTCCGCCAAATGTGGATTCTGTGTTGCCAATAGTTTGTATTTCTCCACAGCAGTATATGCCTTTTTACTGCGGTCATATTCAGCTACATCTACCTGCAACTTTAGTAGGTCATTTTGCAGTGTATCGCGCACAATATCCATCACCTGTTTACCATGTTTTGCAAACTCTTGTTTCTGCCAAGGGTTAGCCACTACAATACGACACAATTCTGGATTGATTAATTCAGGTTGGCATGTTGACAACATTGCCAACAGACGCTCTTCACTTTGGAAGTGTTGGTTTAGACCAACCCACGCGTCAATGAGTTGGTCATGTGTAAAAGGGGTATTACGTTGCGTGTTATTGGCTTCGCGTTGTTGGTCCTCTGCGCTCACGTTATTGGCTTCGCGTTGTTTGTTTACTTCGTTTGCGTTAATCACGCCTAGATTACCCAATGATGGCATTGCACCTAGCGATGGCATTGGGCGATTGAGGGTAATAGGATTAGGGGCGCTAGATGGACTAGGGGCACTAGGGGAAGAATTAGGACGACTAGATGTACTAGAAGAATTAGGGCGGCTAGGCGCTGGGGCGGTTGGAGTTGACTTCTTCGCAGGTTGCGGTGTAGGCGCGGCCTCTACTGATTCCTGTAAGCGACAAAGCTTCACCAATGCCAACTCTACAGTGAGGCGTTTGTTCTTGGCAGTACGGTAGTTGATATCACAAGTATTCATAACCTCCAATGCGTTGAACAGCCATTTGGCATTGCAACGTGCAGCCTGCTCTTGGTAGTGCTGACGGATAGTCTCGGACGTCTCAAGAAGTTGAACAGTAGCAGGATCTTTACTGACTAAAACATCACGCAAGTGCTGAGCAAAGCCCGTCACAAAATGTCCTGCATCGAATCCCTTTTGCAACACCTCATTGAGCAATAGCAATGCTTCGCTCACATTACTAGTAAGAGCAGAATCTACAAGACGGAAATAATAGTCAGTATCTAGGACATTGAGCACCTCTATGGCTTGCTCATAACTGATATTCGTTCCGCAGAAAGATACTAGCTGGTCAAAGATACTAAGCGCATCACGCATACCTCCATCAGCCTTCTGTGCCACGACGTTGAGCGCCTCTTCGGTAGCACTAATTCCCTCTTGCTGAGCCACATACTGCAAATGGTGAATCGTATCTGCCACCGTGATTCGGGTAAAATCATACACCTGACAACGACTTAAGATAGTAGGCAGAACCTTATGTTTCTCAGTAGTAGCTAGAATAAATATCGCATATGAAGGTGGTTCCTCCAAGGTCTTCAACAAAGCATTGAATGCACCTTGCGAAAGCATATGTACCTCATCAATGATATAGACACTATATTTGCCAATTTGTGGTGGGATACGCACTTGGTCAATGAGCGAGCGAATATCATCCACCGAGTTGTTGGACGCTGCGTCTAATTCGTGGATATTGAACGAACGTTGTTCGTTGAATGCCACGCATGATTCGCATTGATTACACGCATCATGTTCCGCAGTTGGATTTAGGCAATTGATTGTCTTGGCGAAGATGCGCGCACATGTTGTTTTGCCCACGCCACGAGGTCCACAGAAGAGATAAGCATGTGCTAAGTGATTAGTACGTATGGCATTACGTAAAGTCTGCGTCAATGCCTCCTGACCTACCACACTCTCAAATGTTGTAGGACGATACTTTCTTGCTGATACGATATAATTCTC
Source organism: Paludibacteraceae bacterium (assembly GCA_045601825.1). GTDB lineage: Bacteria > Bacteroidota > Bacteroidia > Bacteroidales > Paludibacteraceae > Colicola. The sequence goes on from JAZSAI010000007.1 coordinate 36,452, forward strand.
CATAATACATAATTGACGCGCAAAGTTACAATAAAAAATGCACATATGCAAGAAAATAGTAAAAAAAATCGCTATTTTCGGGATAATGGACGGCACACAGTGCCTACATAATACTGCGTCAGTAGATGCCTTTGGGTATTAGATAGTATGTTATAGGACGGCTACGCCTATTGGATGTCGCTAGAGCGGCGAATTACCCGAATAGAATTTGGGGAGATGAAGGGGGGCTAGAAACGCATGATAAGGCTTGGATGGTATTGGAATCACCTATTAATCACCTATTAATCACCTATTATTTGATAAGAGGGTTAAGAGTCAATATAAGAGAAGTAAAAAGTTGATAGATGAGAGGATTTGGCATAGAATTTGTAGGAAGTAGAATGAGTAACAAAAATTTACAACATTAATTTTTTTGAGATATGAAAAAGTATATATGTGATGTATGTGGTTGGGAATATGATCCAACCATTGGAGTAGAAGAAGCAGGTATAGCAGCAGGCACATCTTGGGAAAACGTACCTGAAGATTTTGTTTGTCCACTCTGTGGCGTAGGTAAAGACGAATTTTCTGCTGCTGAATAACACCAAAAAAGCCTCGAAAAAATCGAGGCTTTTTTTTAACAACACGCAATGTGCTGCGCCAACGGCGTGGCACATTGTGTGATATTTAGATGATACCTTGTTCCAACATAGCTTGAGCAACCTTCATGAAGCCCGCGATATTCGCGCCCTTCACATAGTCGATTGTACCATCGGCTTGTGTGCCAAACTTCACACATTGCTCGTGGATAGATTGCATGATTTGATGCAAACGAGTATCTACCTCTTGTGCTGTCCAACTGAGGTGCTCGCAGTTTTGTGTCATTTCCAAGCCAGAAGTAGCCACACCACCTGCATTGACCGCCTTGCCAGGAGCAAAGAGAACGCCATTGTTTTGGAAATAGTGGATAGCGCCTGGTTGGCACCCCATATTACTTACCTCGCAGCAGCACCAACAACCATTGTTTTTTAGTTCTTTAGCGTCGTCCTCGCTGAGCTCGTTTTGGAAAGCACATGGAAGAGCAATGTCGCAAGGAACAGACCATGCCTTCTTGCCTGCGGTGAACTGTGCTTGTGCGGGGAACTTGTCTGCCATATCTTGTACCTTATTGCGGTTAGAAGAACGCATAACCAACATATAGTCAATCATTTCCGATGTAATACCTTCTGGGATAGCACATACGCCGTCAGGACCAGAAATAGCTACAACCTTTGCTCCCAATTCGGTAGCTTTTTGCGCTGCACCCCAAGCCACATTACCAAAGCCAGAGATAGCCACAGTCTTACCCTCAATAGATTTGCCAGCTTGATGCAGAAGGTGCTCGGTAAAATAGAGTGCGCCATAACCAGTAGCTTCTGGACGAAGAATAGAGCCACCCCAAGTCATACCTTTACCAGTGAGGACGCCAGTATGATATTCGCGCGCGAGCTTTTGATACATACCATTGAGGAAACCAATCTCACGACCACCTACACCTACGTCACCAGCAGGAACATCGGTATCTACACCTATATTGTGCCACAACTCCAACATAAATGCCTGGCAGAAACGCATAATCTCCGCATCGGATTTGCCTACAGGGTCAAAATCTGATCCGCCCTTGGCACCACCCATAGGAAGAGTGGTAAGAGCATTTTTGAATGTTTGCTCAAAACCTAAAAACTTCAACATGGAAGGGTTGACAGCTTTGTGGAAACGTAATCCTCCCTTATACGGACCAATCGCAGAATTGAATTGCACACGATAGCCCAAGTTGGTTTGCACTTCGCCTTTGTCGTCTACCCATGTGACGCGGAATGTGAAAATGCGATCTGGTTCAACCATTCGCTCCACAATCTTTGCCTTTTCGTACTCAGGATGTTGATTGTAAACTTCTTCAATAGATTCTAGAACCTCTTGCACGGCTTGCAGATACTCTGATTCGCCTGGATGTTTTGCAGCAAGGTGCTGCATGATTAATTCGGTTTTCATTGTAGTAATATTTTATGGTTTGTTTTTGTTTTGGGTGTCGAGAGTCGAGTTTCCTATATTGAGGATACAAAGTTACTACTTTTTTCGTAAATATACAAAAAATATCGTACCTTTTTCTGAAGATTGGAAAGAGATCTTTCCACCACTGCCTTCCACAATATTCTTTGAGATAGCCAATCCGAGACCAGCTCCTGTATTTTTCGTGGTAAAATTAGGTATAAACACTTTTTCTCTGATATCGTTAGGAATTCCAGGTCCGTTGTCGGAGAATGAAACTTCAATCCATTGATGGTCTGCAGACAAGCCTTTAGCCACACGCTGGCTATCCAATACACTTTTTAAGATAATGATTAAATCGGCGTCTTTTCTGCCTTTCATGGCTTGAATAGCATTGCGCGCAATATTGGTGAAAACTTGAATTATTTGTTCGGAATCAGCTAGCGCCGTCATTCCCATTTCCGGACCAATGTAACGAATTGGAATGTTGGCAGAATTATTTTTCAACAAAGTGATAAATGAGCTCAATTTGGCAGCGATATCCACTTCCACAGGCTTAACTTCTGGCATTTTAGCAAATGAAGAGAATGACGTAGCGATATTGCCTAAGTTATCAATCTGCTCAATAAGCAGTTTGGTAGAACGATTGAAGTAGTCATCAAACTGCTCCGTACCCTTTCTACGCTGCAATTGTTGTAGAGTTAATTTCATAGCAGTCAGAGGATTATTAATCTCATGCGCCACCTGCCTAGCCATGGTACGCCATGCCCCTTCACGTTCGGAACGAGCTAACTTTTGCGTAGAATCAGCTAAAACATCCATCATCATGTTATAGTGCTGCAACAAATCACCGATTTCATCATGAAAAGCGTAGGAAATATGTTCATTTTTTTCTCCTAAACGATAATTCTTGAGTTGCAACGTGATAGCCCGCAAAGGCTCTGCAACACCACGAGCAAACAACCACACAACCAAAATAGCCAATAAAAGCAACACCATATACAAAGGCAACATACGAATGATAAAATCTTCCACATCGGTGTTCATTTCACTCTGCGATATAAAACTAGGAACTGCAATATAGCCTATCTGCGTAAAACTACCATTCACAAACTCCGTATATGCCGACAAATAGCGCACATCTCCCATCTGTTCATCTTGCACCAAGGTGGAATTATCAGTAAAAAAGGCTTCAGGAGCTATGCTATGTGAAACAATACCATAGTCGAATATCTGAGGACAAGAACTACCTAACAACTGACCATTCATATCATAGACATGGATATCGGTCTCATACACAAAACTGATATCACGCAGGTCAATATTCAACGCGCTACTATTCTCTCTACCTAACCCCAAATCCCAATAATACATATTCTGCAACGCCTGCTGTATATATTTCGCTTTCTCCTGCAAATTATCACGTTGGCGAGCAACAAACACTTGGCGGATATGCATTACCGATAACAAGAAAATTGATAATAACGCAAACATCATCACAGGTGTCAGTACCAATTGCAATCGACCAGATAATGATAAATTTTGTACTCCTTTATTCTTGGCTATTCTGATAATAGCTAAAACTAATAGCGCCCCTACAACTAGGATAGTGAATAGATAGTACACATATATCCTATTACGTTTTATGTCATCATGTTTTTCTGATGCCAAAATGGACTGATAGGAGAAGTTCTCAATATGAATGGTATTTTGCAAAGCAATTTCCTCTGAGGAGTTTACAATGGAAAACAGATATTCACCATCAGTAGAATAGATTGGATAACTATCCTCGGTATTCCCCTTACGCATCGTCAGGCGCCATCGCTCATCTCCCTCAAAGGGTGCAATAAAGGTATTGTGCAAACTCTCTGATGTTACACGGTAATTATATTTTATAGGTATGACCGCCAATATGTGCATATCTCCTACGTTCACCCTCTTGCAAATACCTATTGCATTATTCCAATGTGCAAATTGCCATTTATCGCATATATTACGTACTGGATAGCGTGACGAACTCAACCAAGAATCTGTCCAATACACTAGTTGATTACCTCTATACACGTAGAGCAACACATCATCACTTGAGCGCGTATAATACATTAAAGAGTCAAGGTTATTGGTTTTCAAGGCATCACACACATGAACAATCAAACTGTCCGCGTGCTGCTGTTGCTCATGCAACTTATCTTGCAGACATGCACTATCCCGATTGAAAGAATTACAGGATGAAAAGACTGCTAATAAAACAGCAAACCATATATAGTTTATCCATTTCACGCTGCAAATGTACAAAAATTCTTCCACATATGCAAGTTCTTTTTATATTTTTTGATAGATTTGATATTTTATTATGCATTTTCTTGCAGAATCATTTTTTTTTGATTACCTTTGCACGCAATTTTAATTTTGATACACATGAAAAAGATTCTTCTTTCGTTTTGTTTCACAGCTCTTGCGCTGGTGATGTTTGCGCAACAACCTTATTTCCGTGCTGCATGGATTAGCACTGTAGCTAACATTGATTTTCCTTCTAAAGCTGCTATTGGCAACTATGAGCAGCAACAGAAGGAGATGATTGATATGTTAGATGCCTTCAAGGCTATGAATCTCAATGCTGTTGTATTCCAAGTGCGTCCTACAGCCGATGCTTTGTATCCATCCAAACTAGAACCTTGGAGCCATTGGCTAACTGGTAAGCAAGGTGAAGCTGCTAGCTATGACCCATTGGAATTCGTATGCACAGAAGCACACAAACGCGGTATAGACGTACACGTATGGATAAACCCTTACCGTGTGACAGTTCCTGCTATGAAAATAGAGGACTTATCTCCTGATCACATGTACAACAAACATCCTGAGTGGTTTGTGAAATACGGTAAACAATGGTACTATGCACCTCACTTGCAGCAAACACGTGATTTTCTTTGCCAAGTGGTGGCTGATCTCGTGACTCGCTACGATATCCAAGCGATTCATATGGATGACTATTTCTATCCGTATCCTATTTCTGGAGAGGACTTCCCTGATGCAGAGGCTTTTGCAAAGGATTCGCGTGGTTTCAGTAATATCGGCGATTGGCGTCGCGACAACGTTAACCTTGCCATTGAAGCCGTCCACAAAACCATCAATAGCATCAACCCTAACGTGGAGTTTGGTATATCTCCATTTGGCATTTGGCGCAACAAAGCCAACGACCCACGAGGCAGCGAAACCAATGGTCTACAAAACTACGACCAACTGTATGCGGATATCCTCCTATGGATGGAGAAAGGTTGGATTGACTATGTAGTGCCTCAACTCTATTGGGAGATTGGAAAGAAAGTAGCTGATTATGAAATCCTTGCACATTGGTGGGCTGCGCATGCTACCGACAAATGTCGCGTATATATAGGTATGGCACCTTTCCACTTGGGTGAACAAAAAGGCGCTGCCGCATGGCGTGAAGGTAATGAGATTTGCCGTCAATTACGCCTCAATCGCACCATACCTGGTATCACAGGCGAATGCTATTTTCGCGCATGCGACTTGGTAGAAAACCGTTGCAACTTAACAGATAGCTTAAAGCAAGTATTCTACAAAACATATGTACCTGCTCCAAGAAAATAATCTATAATCATCATAGTAAATGGAGCGAAACGTTCGCTCCATTTTTCTTATTTACTTGACACACAATGGAAATCATCATCGCATCTATTATTGGGCTCTTGATTGCAGTAGCCACAGGAGGGTTGGTGTATGGGCTTATGCGCCAACAAACAACAACTCTACGTCAGCAACTAGACACTGCGAATAAAACTCTGCAACTTGAACAAACAAAGTTGCAAGAAACCAAACTGCAGCTTTCACAAAGAGAACTTGAATTGAAGTATGAAAAAGAGAAGAATGAAGAGAGCCGCAAACAAGCAGATGAGAAACTAGCAGAACAAATCCGTTTTTTGCAAGCCGAATTGACCAATACAACGCAAAAACTACTGGAGATACGTAGCGAGAAGCTAGAACAAAGCAATAAGGCACAGATGTCCTCTATCATTGACCCACTCAAAGAGACTATCTCCAAATTAGAACGGGAAATGAAGGACACCCAGACGCAGCATGGTAACACCACCACTCGCCTTGAACAAAGCATCAAGAATCTGGTAGAAAAGACCGAATCCATCGGCAATCGTGCTGATCGATTGGTAGAGACTTTGCTCTATCAGCCCAAATCACAAGGTGACTGGGGGGAATTGGTTGTAAAAGAGATGCTTGAAAGCCAGGGACTGAAAGAGAACATTCACTATGTCTATCAGCCTACTTTACGCGATGAAAAGGGACAAACTTTGAGGAACGAAGAGACAAATAAGCTCATGCGTCCCGACTTTATTCTTCATCTAGATGACAAAGAGGACGTGATTATTGATTCTAAGATGACAATCACCTCCTACGACAATTATGTACATGCCAAAACGGATGAAGAGCGTGAGATATATGCCAAAGAGATTCTAACAAGCATTCACAATCACATCAACGAGCTACGCCGAGCAAATTATTCCGCGTATATTGAGAATGGCAGAAGGTCGGTTGATTTTGTATTCATGTTTATCCCCAACGAAGGTGCAATGCAAGTAGCGATGGCACATGAAAAGAACTTATGGCGCGATACCTTCTTGAAAGAGCGTATATTCATCGTTAGCGAGATGAATTTGTATGCAGCGTTGCGTATTGTGAATGTTACATGGCGTCAAATTGAACAAAATAAGAGTTACGCTAAAGTATTCCAAACTGTAGGACTTCTTCTAGATAGATTAAACGGTTTCATCGAAAAATTTGGCAAGATAGAGAAGAATTTGCAGCAAGCAACTAAAGCCTATGAAGAAGCCAACCACCAATTGATGGTTGGCTCTCGTAGTGTTTTGGATACAGGATTACGCCTACATGACATGGGGGTTAAGACCAAGAAGGCGCTCCCCGAATCTTACTCTACCAATTCTCTTGATGACATTGAGAACGATTAAACGTTATTTCTGTTTCACCCAAATGAGTTTGTTGGTATCGTAACCACGACGATCTGCCTCTGCTAAAATAAGAGATTTAGTCGCTTCATCCAATTGAGGTGTTCGAGACAGAATCCAAAGATAGTTACCGTTGTTACCACCTACCAATACATATTGGTAATTCGTGTCTAATAGCATGATGCGATAGTCACCATAGAATGGTCCAAAGAATGATACACGTAGCAAACCAGGTAAGTTGGTTGTTTTGGCAATACCTTTTGCATCTTTGGCTCTACCATCTTTGATACCAGTATTCAACACATCAATCTTGCCATCGTCGCGCAACGTGTAGTGCGCCATAGCATATTCCATACCACGCTCGAATGGGTGATCAAATCGAGCAATTTCATACCAATAGCCTAAATAACGATTCAGGTCAACGGATTTAACGGTGGAGTTATCCACCTCAGCGGAGTTGCATCCTACAAAGATGCTGGCTGCAAGAGCCATTAAGAAACATTTTTTCATTGTGTTAAGGTTTTAGTTGGTTAATGTATATTGTATATCCCTTATGGGAGTTGGTGTGTAGTTGCACTACAAATCTTGATACACATACTTCATAAATGGCACACTAGCTTCCAAATGCGAACCATACTCACCGAAATCATATGTTTTCCCGATTTCATCGGGCATTTGAGTTTGCAGATTGATGCTATTGAGTAATGGCACGACTTCATCCTCCAAACTATGTAAAAAGTATGCAGGTGCTTGCAAATCATACCCTACATTGCTATTCCATGACAACACTTCGTAAAGCATATCCGCTAGCGGGCTATCTAAATCTAACGCATCTTCTGTCATAAGTTCGCTCATGGTAGTAGAACCCATCAGTTGGTTAATCTCGCCAACTGTATATTCTTTCGACAACACCCATTCATCGTAATTGGACAATAGCGGTTCGAGAAAAATATCCTGCAACTCAAAACCCAAATCGTATGCGTCGTTCATACCCATGACAATCAACGGAATAGCTGTAGGTATGCCCATTTCATTGCGCTCAATACTATAGATATATGTTCCTGCAGGGTCATAGGGACCTGCACCTGCATATAGTTTGCGTATGGTCCAGTTGATACCATTTTCATTTATCTGCTCTTCGTTTTCATACTGCATTTCTTCAATCATTCGTGCTACGCCCAAGGCTACTGCCCCACCCTGTGAGTAGCCAGAAATAACTATATCTGTAGGATAAGAATAACCATAATGCTGCAATATTGCAGGCATATTGTTCAGCAAATCCACCGCCGTCTGAGCAGCACTACGCCAATGTAAATAAGGATGTACCTCATCGCGTGATACCCCATAACCCACATAGTCAGGTAAAATCACAGCATATCCTTTCATAGTGAACAAACTCTCCATGGAAAACATATTACTAGGTGCCTCCACATCGGATGTTATGGTGTAGTGATTAGCTATCAATATACCATTCAACTCGCGATTTTTCGGTAAATACACACGTCCCGACACTAACAGCGAATCGCCTTGTGGATCTGTGCTCCAATAAGCCACTGGGAATGTGACGTAATGCTTATGAGTAAAGCGATACATCTTTAGCATTAATTTATACACACTCTCATCAGAAAAATGATGACGTTGAAGTTGCTTGAGACTACCAAGCCAAGTAGCGTCACTATTGAGCGCAGAGCGCACCATTTTGCCGCCACAATCTTTGATAGGAATCACTGGCAATGATGACGTATCTAGCGGATTCAGCATAACGTAGCCAAGAGCCGCAAGCGAATCATTTGAAGAGAAATCAGTCGCTTGTAATGCCATCATACCTGAGAGGGCAAAAGCAAGAATTAAAGAAGTTAATACACGTTTCATTTGTATAAAATTTAGTTAAGGTTTAGTTGGTTTTATGGTTGTTTTCTTTTAGATATACAAAAACCGTGCAAAACTCATAACATATGTTTATTTTTCAGAGATATTTGTAAATATTTTTGAAGATGGTCACACTCAAATTAGTTCTTTGATAAAGTAAAATATCATCATACCACAGCAAATGAGTTTCAGAACTGTACCTGTAAGCAGACCAATAAACGACCCGAATCCCGCGCGCAGCGCACGATTAATAGGAGGTTCTGGTTTAGAGCGTACTATAGGTCGTTGAGGTTGTTGCGGACTAGGTTCGCCTGTCGATTCATTCGCTTCTTCTGCTTGTGGTATTGTTGTAGTGGCATTTGGATTAGCGAGGGACTCTGGATGACTATTAAAATACAATAGTTCGCCTATCACCGCACCCACAAATGGTCCGATTATGATACCCCAAGGACCTAAGAACATGCCTACCAACAAACCTAACGTACTCCCCCACACTCCCCATTTAGTTCCACCAAACTTTTTAGTTCCCCAAGCAGGAATAAAATAGTCTAGCACTTGGATTACAACCACTATCACTGCCCAAACTGTCAAGAACTGCCACGAAAAACTCGCACGGTCAGTCCAATGCAACAGCAGCAAACCTAAATACGATAGGGGCACACCTGGAAGTATTGGTAAAATACATCCCAAGAAACCTATTAATAAACAGATCGCCCCAAGCACGATTAAAAATATATCCATATGCTAGAACTGTACTTGTGGAACTTGGTTAGCACTTTCGTTTGCTTCAAAATAAGGACGTTTCTCCGCATTCATCATACTTGCAATCATATTCGTAGGGAATCGGCGAATCAAAGTATTGAATTTTCGAGCCATTTCGTTGAAGTTATTGCGAGCTACTGTGATACGGTTCTCCGTGCCTTCTAGTTGCGATTGAAGCGCTCCAAAGTTCTGATTAGCCTTCAAATCAGGATAACTCTCCGAGATAGCCATCAGTCTGCCCAATGCTTGCGACAATTCGCCTTGCGCTGCTTGGAAAGCAGCAATCTGCTCTGCAGTGGCTTGGGTTGGGTCCACAACCACCTGTGTTGCTTTGGCGCGAGCAGCTATGACTCCTTCTAGTGTTTCGCTCTCATGCTCTGCATAGCCTTTTACGGTTTCAACTAGATTTGGAATCAAATCTGCACGGCGTTGATATTGATTTTCGACCTGCGACCAAGCAGTGTTTACATCCTCTTCTGCTGTAATAATAGCATTATAACGATTAACACCCCAAATAACTGCGATTGCCAGTACACCTAGTACTACAATCCAAATAATAGTTTTCTTACTCATAATTCTTTATTTATAATTCATAATTAAAATTTACCTCCTGCGCCACCTCCAAAGGTGCTACCACCACCGAAGCCACCGCCAAAACTGCCTCCACCAAAGCCACCACGAGAACCGCTGCCCGTGATGATGACCGCAGGCACTTCTTTTGGGATAATATATGTTTTTTGCTCTTGATGCCCACAATGTTTGCAGCAGTACGTGCGCACACCCAATCCCTCTTTACGCGTTGTGGCGCGATTGATAATCTGCTCACTCGTTTTCTTCAAACTACGTTTACCACATTTAGGGCACTTCTTTGGCATCAATAGCAAAGCAATTATCACAGCAAAGATTAAGCTGGGAATACCCACAAAGTATAGCAACTCCACCCATGCATTATCCTCGGATTCATCGGCATAATGATAGCGATTGGTGGCAGAAGTCATTTGGCGTAATTCCTCTGGCACAGCACCATTTGTACATATCTCATATATGCGCAACACACCCAATACTAACGCATCTGAATAATCAGCATTACGTAGTGGTGAAAACATAGTTTGCCGAATAATCTCATTGCAAACAGCATCGGTGAGTATTCCTTCGATACCGCCACCAGTCATAATACGAATATCACGCGACTCTACTGCCAGAAAGACTAATACCCCTGTATTCTTACCCTCTTTACCAATACCCCAACGCTGAAATAGTTCGTAGCAGAAGTCAAAAGCCTCGTTTTCACCAATACTATTCACTGCGACCACACAAAGTTCTACCTCGGTTGAATCTTCCAAGTGGCGAGCTAAACGATTCAGCAACAACACATCGTTAGTTGCCACGATTTCATCAGGGTTACAGACATAATTATACCTATCATTTGCCTTCGGATTGGGCAAAGTCTTAGGTGTATATACCGCAGCTTGAGTTGTAAAGCCAAGCAAAAGGAATGTAAAAAAGATATGTATTCGTTTCATACACAAAAGGCACGACAAATATCGTGCCAAATATTTTCTAACTGACAAAATGACACTAGTCAAGTACAGCCAGCACTTCGATTTCTACCAATCCACCCTTAGGTAATGCAGCTACTGCAACAGCAGAACGTGCAGGGAATGGTGCGGCAAAAAGCGTAGCATATACTTCGTTGAGTACGGCAAAATTTGCCATATCGGTAAGGAAAACTGTTGTTTTTACCACATGGTTTGCATCTGTGCCTGCAGCTTTCAAGATTGCAGCTACATTCTTAACTGCTTGCTCCGCTTGACTACGGAAGTCTGTACCTGCAAAATCACCTGTAGAAGGATTAATACCTAGTTGTCCACTAGCGAATAACATTCCATTAGCCATTACGGCTTGACTATAAGCACCAATCGCAGCAGGTGCTTCAGAAGTAGAAATAATTTGTTTCATCGTTATATAATTTATTTCAGTTTCTTGCCATCGGCGAAGGCATTGCCTACGCGCTCACCGAGTTCGATATAGCCCATATGAACGGGATCGAAAGTGATTAATCGCATTTTCTCTACATCGGGTTTTCCATCAGCAGCAAGGTACTGCTCGTCGCAAAGGATATTCACAATGTCTGCCACAAGGCAGTAGCCGCCTTCCGACTCCTCGTATTTCTGCACCAAACGGCACTCCAGTGTCATCGGAAAGTCGATGAATACGGGCGCATTTACATGCTCAGCAGGTACGGCTGTCCATCCTGTCTTTGCCATTTTCTGTGGGTCGTTCTTGGCACTCACGATGCCCACAAAGTCCGACGCTACAACGGTGTCTGTAGTTGCAAAACTTACGGTAAAATCGGGCGAAATTGCCAGATTCTCGGTCGTAGCATGTATGCCCATCGAGATAACGATTTGTGTCTTATCCCAGTGTCCGCCCCATGCAGCGTTCATGGCGTTGGGAGTACCGTCGGCATTGTAGGTTCCGATAATCAATACAGGTTGGGGAAGTACCCAAGCATTTGGTTTAAAACTTTTCATATTGTTGTGGTTGGATTATGTCAATTTATGATTCGCCGCAAAGGTACTGAAAATCCTTGAATTATACAAATATTTTTACAAAAATGTTCTCTGAGCGCAGATTCTGTTTGTTTGATATATGCAAACTTTTTGGATTATATTCCGAAAATTCATTTGTTTTTGTAGCCCCTTAGCCGTGTCCCATAACCAATAGGCGAAGCCGTCCCATAGCCCCTTAGGGCGTCCAATAACCTAAAAAAATCGCATAGCCCTTGCGTATATGCGATTTTTTTCATACCTTTGCACCCGAATGTCAGCAATAAATCTTTAGTGATTCTTTAGTGATTCTTTAGTTATTCATTAGTTATTAAGCAACTAAACAGCATATTTATGGCTATTACAACCCTTACTCCTCCAATTGGAGAGATGCATGGCGCACTGACCAAGAAAGGCATCATCAATCGTCAAAAGAAGTTCCGCGATGAGCGCGGACGTGTCATTCAAGAAGGCAAACAAGAGGCGTATGCAGTCCAGCACCCTCGTGACTTCAAAAAGACCCCAAAGACAGGCGCAGAACTCGCTAATCACACTTGTTGGAGCGAGGCATGTCGCCGTGCTTCTCAGATTATTCAGGCAGGTCAAGAAGGCGGTCCAACCGAGATGCAATTGGCAATCCGTCAGATTGAGCAAATTCCTGACTATTATACACTTGAAGAGGCGCGCGCTTTGCTTGAGGAATTTCGCCTCCGCTATCGCGCACAAATGCCCAATACGCGTGGTAAGCACCCTGACCCAATGGCTCCTATCGATCCCAAGACAGGCAAAGGCAAGCGCTATGCGCAGTTCCCTGCTTTTGTGCGCACTATGCTTTATTACTCTCTCAAATCCCAACCAAAATAGTAGTTCTATGTGGCTGTACAAAAAACGTGTAAGTTATTGATAGATTGTGGTTATTTTATTTTTTTTTCTGTACAAACACCAACAGGATTTGTTGTTACGCAAAAAAAGTATTACCTTTGCAAAAATTTTAGAAAACAAAATTGGCTAATGAAAAGAAATCAATTACTATTATTGGCTTTGTTGATGTTCGTGAACTATGTGCCCATCTGGGCGCAGTCCATCACATTGACCAAGGAGTTTCAGACCATGCCGAATGTCAAGGCATTGGATGTCTATCGCAACCAGTTTGGCAAATTTGAGCGGGTTGGAGCAGATGAACCCTTCCCCTATGCCGTCATACGTGTGGGACTGGATGGCACTCCAGAAGAGGTGAAGGAAGCAAAAGAACGATTGAGTTTCCAACTCGGTCGCGTGACAAGCGTGGAGACTGTGTTCAAAGATGCGCGTAATGAGTTGTTGTTCCTCGTGCCCACTCGTGCGCGTAATATTCAAATGTCGTGCGATGGAGAGTGTTTGCCCCAAATGATGTTTGACAGTTTGGTGGTGTTGCAGCCCAATACGGTGTTTTATGGTCGTGTGCATTTTTCGTTGGATGAGACTCGTGACCCTGATAAATTGGCTAAATATGTCTTTACGCTCACCGTGGAACCAGCAGATGCAAAAGTGGAATTGCGCTATGGCTTTGTGAATGAAGAATGGGTGTTGAAAGATGGTATGACAGAGCAATTATTAACCGAAGGAACATATTATTATACCATTACGGCAGAGGATTACAGAACCGCAGAGGGATCGTTAGTTGTGGATTCGCTGCATAGAGATACCACAATCGCATTGGTGCCAAAGTTTGGATTATTGAGTGTGAGAACTGATAGTGCAGATCTCGCAGGATTGTCGGTGGAAGTGGAATATATGAAACAAAAACAACAGGTAGAACTGCCTTACGAGAATAAAAAATGTGGATTGGGACAGTATACGCTGACCATAAAGAAACCTAAACACCATGTATGGAAGAAGAAAGTGGTTGTGCATCCAGGAGAACATGTAGAAGTATTCCCTGTACCTCTAAAAAAGGCGTATCACCATAATACTTTTGTGTTGGCAGAGGGCGGATATGCGATGAATCCCGCATGGAGTGTGGGTCTAATGGCAGGGCAAGTATATGGCGAAGTGACGCGAGTAATGGGAATAGGTTGGTATGTGAAAGGTCGTTCTAACTTCCAAACAACAAAAGCGATAGAGGGACTGCATATCAATAACGGAGGATTGATTGGAATAACAAGTCCGTTGATGCCAGCGTACACGGGAAGAACGCGTTTTACGGAATGGAATCTGAATGCAGGTGTAGTATTGAACTTCCTGAACAAGAAAGCGCTTAATCTCCACAAGAACAGTATGTTTGGTCTGTATGCGGGTTTGGGATATGGCCAATATACTCGTTATTGGGAGATTGTTGATGGGCGGTGGTTTGAATATGCGCCAACATCCGTTCAAGGATTGAGTTTTGGCGGTGGTGTGATAGGAAGTATAAAAGGACTGACAATCAGTGCAGGTGTGAACACCATTATGGCAAAATACATGGAGATTGAAATGGGATTGGGATGGACATTTTAAAAAGGAGAAATAATATGAAAAAGATATATCAATATATAGTTGTTGGACTGTTGGGCTGCCTCATGATGGCTGCTTGTCAGCGTGAAGAATTGCCCCCATTAACGGAAGTGATGATCGATAGTTTGGTCATTGTACCTGCGTATGTGGATGCAGAAGTAGTGTGTAAGTTTCGCTCTAGTGTTACGATAGAAAATGCTATGCTCTTTTTATCAACAGATTCCAATTTCACTAGTGTAGAAAAGATAATGTTGAATAGGCAACCGTACAACCAATTCACGGGAAATTTGAATAACCTTATTGATGGAATGACTTATTATGTTCGCTTTAGAATCTCAAATACTTGGTCAGAGCTGCTTGTTGATGAAACGACGGAGTTTACGACTTATCCTATTTCTACACCAGTTATGGATGCTACAGTAATGACGGATCTTACTTTCAATAGTGCTATCATCAATAGTAAGATTATACGAAGCGGCGGCAAAGACGTTTCTCGTCGTGGTGTGGTTTATGGTGTAGCAACTAACCCAACAATAGAAAATGCCACAAAAATAGAAATTTTTGATTCAAAGGCATCTTTCTCGTGTTTCTTGGGTGGTTTGGATAAAAACGTAGTATATTACGCACGACCATTTGCAGCAAACGAATTGGGCGTGTCGTATGGTGAGGAAGTATGTTTTGAAGTAGATACTTTGTGGGATGGCTATGATTTAGGATTGAGTGTGAAATGGGCACATGTAAATATTGGAGCTACTTATCCAGAAGAAGCAGGTGATTATTTTGCATGGGGCGAAACCGAACCTAAAATAGAATATACCTGGGCTAATTATAAATTTTGCAATGGTTCTCCTGGAGGTATATCAAAATATAGCACTCGTGTAGATAGTTTAGAGGTACTTGAACCTCAGGACGATGCTGCAACTGTAAATTGGGGCGGAAAATGGCGCATGCCAACGAATGCGGAGATAAGTGAATTATTAGAAAAATGTAAATGGCAATGGAAGGAAATAAATGGAGTTGCTGGATATATGGTATCTTCAAATCGACTAGGTGGTAAAAGTATATTTATCCCTGTCGCAGGACATAAAGAGGGTAGTAAGCTAATCGAATACAACAGTTATGGTGCTTATTGGGGGAATACGCTCATGTCGAATACAGATGCTGGATACTTAAGGATGCTCCCTAAGGATTATTCTCCAACCGCTGACAAGATGAATGCTTCGCGTTACCACGGAATGCCTGTGCGTGCGGTTTGTCCGAAATAAAGTGTATGAATATCATGTTAGAGTGGAAAAGAAAGCAGAAATTGCTGACTTTTCCACTTTTTTTGTAAAAATACTCTCAGCACTTGCATATGTGCATATTTTTTCGTACCTTTGTGCGTTTTTTTGCAAAGCAAAGAGAAATGATCAAACATGACGGCATAATAATCGCGTTGAATGAGGACGGCACCGCCCTCGTGCGCATCGTTCAGACGAGTGCATGTGCAGCATGCAAAGCCAAAGCTATGTGCGCCAGCGCAGAGAGTGCGGAGAAGGAGATGAGGGTTGTACTTTTAGGTGAAAACGGAAAGGTGAAAACGGAAAACAATTCTACACAATCCTACACCACTCTACACAATCCTACACAACCCTACCAAGTCGGCGATGAAGTGGAGGTGATGGTGCAGCAGAAAATGGGATGGAAAGCCGTGGTATTGGCATATCTGCTGCCATTCTTTGTGATGTTGGCGGTGATATTTATGGGCAATGCGTTGTGGAATGTACGCGAGGAGATCCTTGGCACAGCAGCACTTTGCGCTATGGCGCTCTACTACCTCGTGCTAGGTATGTTCAAAGACAAACTTCAGAAGGAATTTTCCTTTACAGCAAAGAAGAAAAATAACTAATAAAAACATAAAAACAATGAATTTAATTCTGATTTCTTTAGCCGTTTTGGGTGTGACGGGATTAGTGGCAGCGGTGCTACTCTATTTGGTTGCCCAAAAATTCAAGGTAGAAGAAGATCCACGCATCGATGAAGTGCAAGAGGCGTTGCCTGGCGCAAACTGCGGTGGTTGCGGTTTTGCTGGCTGTCGTGCTTTTGCCGAAGGCTGCGTGAAAGCCGAGACGCTCGATGGACTTCTCTGCCCTGTAGGCGGTGCACCTACGATGAAGACAGTAGGTGAGATTCTTGGAATGGCGGTCGGAAACATCGACCCCAAAGTAGCAGTAGTACGCTGCAACGGTACGTGCGAAGCACGCCCAAAAACTAGCACCTATGACGGTGCTAAGAGCTGCCAAATCCTGCATAACTGCTATGTAGGTGAGTCGGCTTGTCCGTTCGGATGTTTGGGTTGCGGCGACTGTGTGGCTGCCTGCGAGTTTGATGCCATCCACATGAACCCCGAGACAGGGTTGCCAGAAGTGGACGACGAGAAATGTACCAGTTGCGGTAAGTGTGTGAAAGCGTGTCCACGCAACATCATCGAGCTCCGCAAGAAAGGTCCAAAGAGCCGCCGAATGGTGGTGATGTGCGTGAACAAAGACAAAGGTGCTGTAGCACGCAAAGCATGTACAAACGCATGTATCGGTTGTAGCAAGTGCCAGAAAGTTTGCGAGTTCGATGCTATCACTATTGAGAATAACTTGGCGTACATCGACTACAACAAGTGCCGCCTCTGCCGCAAGTGCGAGGATGTGTGCCCAACAGGAGCAATCCACGCAGTGAATTTCCCACCACGAAAGCCAAAGGCAGAAGCACCAGCAGCACCAAAGGCTGCGCCAGTTCAAAGTGGTTCAAAGGCGCAGAGTGCCGTTCAAGATGGTTCAAAATTGTCTTCCGAGAAAACAACAACCTTGAACAATGTTGAACAACCGCTGAACAATGTTGAACCTAAAAACGAGGAGGCAAAGGCATGAAATCGACATTCCGTATAGGTGGAGTACATCCACATGATAATAAGCAATACTCTGTTCATCAACCTATCACCGAGTGCCCATTGCCAGCGAAGGCAATCATTCCGTTGGTACAACACATTGGTGCGCCTGCGCAAGCAGTAGTGGAGAAAGGACAGAAAGTGAAAGTAGGCGAACTGATCGCCAAAGCAGGTGGCTTCGTGAGTGCGAATATCCACGCTCCTTTTAGTGGTACCATCACCAAGATCGACTCAACCATCGATGCATGGGGCATGAAAATGCCTGCCATCTTCATGGATGTGGAGGGCGACGAGTGGCTTGAGACCATTGACCGCAGCAAGGATATCGTTCGCAAATTAGACTACGAACCAAAGCATATTATAGATAAGGTACAAGAGGCAGGTATCGTAGGTTTGGGTGGCGCATGTTTCCCAACTCACGTGAAACTCCTTCCTCCTCCAGGCAAGAAAGCGGAAGTGCTGATCGTGAATGGCGTAGAGTGCGAGCCATACTTGACTTGCGACCACCAACTCATGCTCGAGCATGGCGAGGAGATTATCATCGGTATTCAACTGCTGATGCGTGCGCTCAACATTGAGAAAGCTATCATCGGTATCGAGGCCAACAAACCCGATGCCATCCAACACATGACTGCTCTAGCAAGCAAAGTGCTCGGCATTGAGGTGAAAGCCCTCAAACTGAAATACCCACAAGGTGGCGAGAAACAGCTCATCGACGCATGTATCCGTCGTCAAGTGCCAAGCGGTGCGCTGCCAATTGAGGTAGGTGCTGTAGTGGACAACGTGGCTACTATCTATGCTGTATATGAGGCCGTTCAAAAGAACAAACCACTCATCTCGCGCGTGATGACCGTCACAGGTAAGAGCTTGGCTAAACCAGGCAACTACGATGTGCGCTTCGGTACACCATTGACCGAGGTTGTGGCTCTTGCTGGCGGTGTGCCAGAGGATACTGGTAAAGTGATTGGCGGTGGTCCTATGATGGGTCGCGCGATGAGCAATATCGACATGCCTAGCAACAAGCGCGTGAGCGGCCTGCTGTTCTTGCCAGAGGCAGAGAGTCTGCGCCAAGAGATTACGAACTGCGTGCGCTGTGGCAAATGTATCGGTGCTTGCCCAATGGGCTTGGAGCCATGGCTGCTCAGCAAACAAGCATGGCACAGCATGTGGGACGAGATGGAAGACCACAATATCATGGACTGCATCGAGTGCGGTTGCTGCCAATTCACCTGCCCAAGCCACTTGCCACTGCTCGACTATGTGCGCATGGGTAAAGCAAAAGTAGGAGGAATAATCCGCAGCAGAGCTGCTAAATAGAATAAAGAACAAGGAACCAAGAGCCAAGACGAATTAGCAACGACTGATTAGACGAAAGTAATAAGTCTTTATTCCTGACTCCTGATTCCTGACTCAAAAACAAAACGATTATGAAACAACTTATAGTATCTCCCGCACCACACTTCCATAGCGGTGATAGCGTGCGGAAAAATATGCTGTTGGTGATTATCGCCCTCCTGCCAGCTTACGCAGTCAGCGTTTGGCAATTCGGTTGGGGCGCACTCATCACCACCGCCATCAGCGTGGCAGCATGCGTGCTGTTTGAGTGGCTGATTGCGAAATATATCTTGAAACAAAAGTCCACTATCGGCGACCTCTCTGCTGTACTGACAGGTCTGTTGTTGGCATTCAACTTGCCAAGCAACTTGCCTTGGTGGATCGTGATTATCGGTGCGTTGGTGGCTATCGGCGTAGCGAAAATGAGTTTTGGCGGATTGGGACAAAACATCTTCAACCCTGCTCTTGTGGGTCGTGTGTTCCTCTTGATCTCTTTCCCTGCTCAGATGACTACATGGCCAGTGCCACAAGGTTTTGCTACCTCGTATGTGGATGCTGCTACAGGTGCTACTCCTCTGGCTGCCATGAAAGTGGCGCTGACTGGTAGCGACAGCATGATGAGCGCAGTGCCAGAGATGTGGGATATCCTCATCGGTAAGATGGGCGGTAGTCTTGGCGAGGTGAGCGCATTGCTCCTGCTCGCAGGTGGTATCTTCCTTATTGCTACGCGTGTGATCACATGGCATATCCCAGTGAGCATCATGGCTACTGTGGCGTTGTTTGCTGCGGTGACTGGTTGGGCTGGAATGTTGCCAGAGAGCGTATGCACAGGCGAATATGTGATGCTGAGTCTTTGCACTGGTGGTATGATGCTGGGTGCATGGTTTATGGCTACCGACTACGTGACTTCTCCTATGAGCAATTGGGGAAAGATCATCTTCGGTGTGGGTATCGGTGTGATTGTGATGGTGATTCGTACTTGGGGTGCTTACCCAGAGGGTATGTCGTTCGCTATCCTAATCATGAATGCATGTGCACCATTGTTGAACCTCATTCGTCCAAAGCGTTTTGGCGAGAAGAAGAAATAAAAATGACCGCCCTGCGGGCTGTTAGAAGCTAGACCGGCTCGCCTGTTAGACCGCCGCATGGCGGCTGTTAGCCCTAAGAAATCTAACATCTAACAGCAAAGCGATCTAACAATGAAATGGTCTAACAACGCAGTGGTCTTAAAACAAAAATATTATGGCAAAATTACAAAGTTCATTTAAGAATATGTTGCTATCGCTGACGCTCATCGCGTTGGTCGCTGCGGCTGCTTTGGCTGGCGTATATATGCTGACCAAAGACCCTATCGCTGCGGCAATGACTGAGAAGCAACAAAGCGCTATCATGCAAGTGCTCCCAGAGGTAGAAGGCGATATCCGTATCGCTGAGGCAGAAGAGAGCAATGGCGTGACCCTCTACAAAGCGTATGTAGGCGAGGAGTGGATCGGTACTGCCGTAGAGGCAAGCACCGAGGGTAACCAAAACATGCCATTCGGCGGCACTTTCCGCTTGATGGTTGGTTTTAACAATGTAGGCGATGTAGTTCGCTATGTGGTATTGGAGCAAGCCGAGACACCAGGTCTAGGTGCACTGATGAGCACATGGTTCTGCAATCCTGACAAACCAAAATCCAACATTCTTGGTAAGAATCCTGCTACTACCAACTTCAGTGTAAGCAAAGACGGTGGCGATGTGGATGCGATCACCGCATCAACTATCACCTCGCGCGCGTTCCTCGAAGTAGTAGTCAAAGCATACAACGGTATCGCACAACAACCAATGCCAATTGAGGCAGTGAGCGGTGCAACACAATTAACAACAGAGGAAGGAGGCCAACAATGAAAAATAAAGCATTAAACACCGTATTGAACGGTATCTTGCGCGAGAACCCAGTGTTCGCTCTCGTGCTGGGTATGTGTCCTACCTTGGCGACTACCACTTCTGCTATCAATGGTATGTCTATGGGACTCGCTACTACCTTCGTGCTTATCTGCTCGAATGTGGTGATTTCACTCTTGAAGAATTTGATCCCTGATAAAGTGCGTATCCCTGCGTTTATCGTGGTGATTGCTACTTTTGTGACCATGGTACAGCTCCTGATGCAAGCTTATCTGCCTGCTATCTATGAGGTGTTGGGTTTGTTTATCCCGCTGATTGTGGTGAACTGTATCGTGCTTGGTCGTGCTGAGGCATTTGCAGCTAAGAACACCGTGGGCTTGTCTGCTTTGGACGGTCTGGGTATGGGTCTTGGCTTTACGCTGGCATTGACTTTGATTGGTGCAGTGCGTGAGTTGCTAGGTACTGGTAGTTTGTTCGGCATGAACCTCTACAGCGAGACCTATGGTATGTTGATTTTCGTGCTCGCTCCTGGTGCGTTCATCGTATTGGGTTACTTGATGGCATTGGTACAAAAACTTTTGAAAAAGTAAGGCGCGTAGCGCCGTGTAGAGTGGTGTAGAATCGTTTAGAATAGTGTAGAATTGTACAACGCTACACAATACTACACAACACTACACAATGCTACACAAAATTGAAAATTTTGATATTATGGTATATTTTCTGATATTTATCTCTGCGATATTCGTGAATAATATCGTATTGAGTCAGTTCTTGGGTATCTGTCCTTTCTTGGGCGTAAGTAAGAAAATCAATACTGCGCTGGGTATGGGTGCTGCCGTGTTGTTTGTCATGACATTGGCAACATTGGTGACCTACCTCTTGCAACAACTCTTGAACGCATGGGGCTTGGGCTTCTTGCAAACCATTCTGTTTATCTTGGTGATTGCTGCCCTCGTGCAGATGATTGAGATTATCCTTAAGAAGATCTCTCCATCGTTGTACCAAGCATTGGGTGTGTTCTTGCCATTGATCACGACGAACTGCTGTTTGCTCGGTGTGGCTATTATGGTAGCTAGTGGCACATATAAGTTGCCTATGGGCGCAGAGCCAGGCTTGTTGACCGGTATGCTCTTTGCTATCGCTACTGCTTTGGGCTTTGCGTTGGCATTGGTATTGTTCGCAGGTATGCGCGAGCAATTGGCATTGGCTAAAGTGCCAAAAGCTATGCAAGGTACACCTATCGCCCTTTTGACTGCTGGCCTCTTGGCTATGGCATTCATGGGCTTCAGTGGCGTAGTATAATCTTGCTAAATGTATATCCCTACAAAAAAGCACTTACTCAGGTAGGTGCTTTTTTGTAGCTATTTGTGCATTCCGCGCTCATTTTTGAGTGCGCTATTACTGCAGCTTTGCTGCCATTACTTCGCCTTTTAGCGACACCACATCACAAAGTGACATCGCCTGCGCCTGCGCAAAAAACACTTTTCTTAAGAACCCTTCCCCTTGTACCTTTCCTTTTTTCCTCGGGTAAAAGACCAAGGAGAAACCAAGGATGAACCAATGATGAACCTAAGAACTCCCCAACTGAAAATGTGCGTTTTATTAAGATTGCCGTCTCTTTTTCCTCTCTTATACCTTCCCTAATTCCACCGACCGACGACCGAGAGAACTCCGAAGGAACTCCGAGAGAACTCCCTGTAACTAGAAAGTGCTGTTTCTTAAGATTGCCTCCAAATAAGGTTGTCTTGCTTCCTAAAATTGTTGACTCCATTCCTAAAAAGATTTACTCCCTATTGCTCATCTTTTATTGCGTTTTACACTCAATAAACACAAAAAATGCACTTTTCTGAAAAAAAAGTGCATTTTTCTTTACAAACTGACAAGTTTTAGCAGTTTGATGCAGTAATTTTGCAGCCGAATTCAGAAATGAATATATGTTTAACCTTTAAATAATGAGATTATGGGACTATTTGATTTTCTCTTTGGCTCTGAGGAGAGCACAACCAATGGACTATTTGACATCGAAGACTACCGCAGCATTCATGAAGACCGCCGTCATCGCGCAAGTGGTTCTGGCAATTGGACTTCTCGCGAAGATTGGGACTGTGACGACTACGATAGCGATGGTATGTCGAAATTTGATTCGTATGAGGATAGTGATTTTTAATGCAATTCTAAATTATGGATAGACTAATTATAATAATTCTCGACCTATTATTAGCAGTTTTCTGTATATGGGTAATAATAGAGTCTTTTATCAATTTGTTTTGACTCAAACAAACACTCAACATCAGATAAAATCGCTCTAATAGCGAATTTATTTGCAGGGATGCAAAAAAAAGTGTATCTTTGCAGGGTGAAAGTGATATTGAACCAATAGAGATATGAATGAGATAAATTTTATAATCTACCAGACCCCACAGGGAAATGTCAATATTGAAGCGGTGGTAAAGGATGAAACACTTTGGCTGACACAAAAAGCAATGGCTGAATTGTTTGGTGTACAAGTTCCTGCCATCAGTAAGCATCTTAAGAATATTTTTGAAGAGGGAGAACTGGCAGAAAATATGGTTGTTTCCAAAATGGAAATAACCACTCAACACGGCGCGATAGAAGGTAAAACGCAACAAAAGGAAACGAATTTCTACAACCTTGATGCAATTATTTCTGTTGGTTATAGAGTTAATTCTGCTAAAGCCACTCATTTCCGTATTTGGGCGACTAAGATTCTCAAAGAGTTTATCCAAAAGGGCTTTGTGTTGGATGATGAACGATTGAAACAAGGAACCACTGCTTTTGGCAAAGATTATTTCCGTGAATTGCTAGAGCGCGTTCGTTCTATTCGTGCCAGCGAGCGTCGTATATGGCAACAGATAACGGACATCTTTGCAGAATGCAGTTTGGACTATGACCGTACTTCTCCTATTACGCAAGAGTTCTATGCCATGGTGCAAAATAAATTCCACTATGCTATTACAGGGCAAACAGCAGCAGAGATTGTTCACTCCAAAGCAGATCATACAAAGGAGCACATGGGATTGACAACATGGAAGTATGCGCCAGATGGTAGAATCTTAAAATCGGATGTAACCATTGCTAAAAATTATTTAGATGAAAAACAAATACGCCGATTAGAGCGCGCGGTAACGGGATATTTTGATTATATCGAAGACCTTATTGAACAAGAGAATACTTTTACAATGGCGGAGTTTGCAAATAGTGTAAATGAGTTTTTAGAGTTTCGCAAATACCAAATACTGACGGATAAAGGGCACGTTTCTCGTTCACAAGCGGATAAAAAAGCAGAAGATGAATACATGGAATTTAATAAAACTCAGAAAATCATTTCCGACTTCGACCGCGCAATAAAAAAACTGACGGAAAAATAACTCTTGCTCAATTCAATATAATTCACTATCTTTGCCGAGTAAAAAACAAAACCTAAGTAAACAATAAGTAAAATTCCAATATCATGAGAGGTCAAGAAACTTTTTTAGCGAAATTCTTTCATAGTACCAAACCTTTGGTAGTGCCAGTATATCAACGCAATTATACATGGAGAAAAGAAAATTGCAAGTTATTATTTGATGATATACTAAATATCTGTAATGATGAACGCAAAAAACATTTTATCGGAAGTGTTGTCTTTGTAGACCATGCGGATTCTTTTATTGTGATAGATGGGCAACAGCGTATTACAACGATATCTATTCTATTACTTGCTTTGCGAAATGCCATCAGAGATGGCGAAATTGAGGTCTCTAATCCATCTCTTGCTAATCAAATTGAATATGAGTTCCTTGTTAATCAATTCAGTAGCACAGAAGAACATCGCATGAAACTAAAACCATTTCGTGATGACTGCAAAGCTTATGATGCATTATTTGGGGATGCGCAAAATTATATTGAAACATCACAAATAACGATCAACTACAAATTCTTTTACAACGAACTAATATCCCAAAATGTAGATGCTACAAAGTTTTACGAAGCAATAAAAAATAGGTTAGAATTTGTACAGATTTCATTAGAGCCACAATACGGAGATAATGCTCAACTTGTATTTGAAACTATCAATTCTACTGGTGTCAGTCTCAATGAAACAGATAAAATACGCAATTTTGTTTTGATGAATCTTGATGCAAAACGACAAGAACATATATACAATAATTATTGGTTGCCTATAGAAATTAGTACCAATATCTATATGGAAGACTTCATGCGAGATTATCTTACCATGAGATTGAATTATATTCCTAATAGAAATGATGTTTACAAAGTGTTTAAGGATTTCGTGTTAGAGAATTACACCACTGATGTAGAACCCTTGTTAGCAGATCTAAAATATTATGCAACTATTTTCAAATCCATTAAGGAGTCCAAAATAGGCACAAATAAAGCGAACGCCATAATGACGGATTTGGAGCAGTTAGAATTAACTACTACATATCCATTTTTACTAGCATTATTGGCTTACCACAAACAAGGAGGTATTTCTGATAATGAAGTAGAAAAAGTTTTAGGAGTGCTTGAAGTATTTCTTTTCCGCCGTATTATGAGTGGATTCTACAATACTGGACTAAACAAGATTTTTGTGAATCTTCATAATCGAATTATTAAAATGATGTATGATAATTTCACATATCTTGATGTTTTCATCTACTTACTTCAACATGGTATTACCTATTGGGAGTTTCCAAATGATGAAAAGTTTAAACTGAGTTTTGAAGAAAGAGAAGTATATAAGATGAGAAGTAACTATCGCTTGTATTTGTTCTATAAATTTGAAGAAGCAATGAATAAAGAGGCGGTTGGTACGAAAATGAAAATAGAGGATGGTGTATTAAGTATCGAGCATATTATGCCACAAACTCTGTCAGATGATTGGAAAATAGAGTTGGGAGATATTACAGAAGAAGAATACAATAAGTGGTTGCATAATATAGGAAACTTAACATTAACAGCATATAACTCAGAGTATAGTAACCGCAAATTCTCTGAGAAGCGTGACGGCATACCTACCTTGCATGATATGAAAGGGTTTAAAGATAGTTGTGTGGCAATGAATAAGTATGTGAGTGAACAAGAACATTGGACTCTACAAAACATAAAAACGCGTTGCAATTGGTTTGCAGAACAAGCTTGCAAAATATGGCCATATCCAACAACTCACTATAAACCAATCGTGTCAGAAGAGGAATTTATTCCTATTGATGCCGAATTTGAATTTAAAGGTCGATATATCAAATGTTATCGTTTTGAAGGCTTAGTTGTTAATGTGGATAGTTGGGCAGATGCTTTTACTCGTATCGTAAAAACATTGTATGAAAAAGACAACTCAAAATTAAATTATTTGGCACAAAATCCTCAAGAAGGATTCTATGAAACACATCCAGAAGAAGGATTTAACCAAATCTCCGAAAATCTATATCTTAAGGTTGCATGTAATACACACAACAAGCTTCGCCAATTATATAGACTACTTACCATGTATGAATACGAAACAGATGCTATATCTATTGTACTTCATCCGCAAAGAAAAACAGAATAATTATGTGGAAATATTGTAAAAGATATCAGAAAATAGCTGATGCAGTTGCAAAAGAATCGCATCATTATGCGGCATACTATATTGGTAAATATGAAGAACAAGGTGTTTTTGGATTTATATATGGAGATAGTGCCATAAGGTATACGGGGTGTCATGCTTACTATTTATTGATAGATGAGGAGGGAAATACGCAAGAAATTAGTGTATCTTTTTGCTCAGGTGAATACGAACAGTCGATATTACATAAGGTAAAGCGGTCAAAACGAAACGAAGGAAAGAGAATTTATAATAAATTATTAAACAAATTAGAACGAAAAAACTATACGATTGATGAAAAGAAATATTTACAATACCTTTTCGCTCTAGATTTGAATAACATAGATGATGATACATATACATTACTGCCAAAACAAACTATCTTTTTATGGTTAGAAGCTGCTTATAGACATAATGATGAGATAGCAATATTTAGAACATCAGTTGAATATTCAAATGGTTGGGAATATGAATATATCGTAGCAATTAAGGATATTTTTTTGCAAAAAATAAAGGATTGGGAGTCTTCTTGTTTAGGGTATATGCCCAAATGGGAGATGCTTGAAGAATATCAATTATTAAGTTTGCATCATTCTAATCGATTTGTGTAGTTGATGAGGTTCTCTCTTATCATTTCAAATTCTCCAATTCGCTATAACTTAACACAACTAAACACGAGATTATAGTTTCGGTTATTACATAGTATTTTTGATATTCTACATACATCAAAAAGAATATTTTCTCTCGAAACTGATAACTTTTAATCTTCGGCACAATCTTCGGCACTCGAAAACTTTTTTCAAAAAAATACACCCACGCGGGAAGCATAGTAAACACTACACTTCCCGCGTGAGTTATTAGTCATACTACGAATTAAATCTATTTTCTTGTCACGTGCCTGAAATTTATCAAATGTGTATCACCTACGGACTTTTCTGAGCCAGTATAGATGATGTTCATGCTCAACAAATCATCTTTGAGCAGCCCTTTGAGATAATCCAGTGAATTCATAAAGTCTGGATGAAAACGCTCGGCTGACTTGATTTCGTATGCATGTATTTTGCCTGCCTCTTCTTGCAAGATATCTACTTCTCTGGATTTATCTCGGTAGAATAAGATATTCTTTTCCAATCCTTGGTTATATCGCGCTTTCAATATATCACAAACTACCATATTCTCAAATATCGCACCGCGCAAAGGATGATTAGCCAACTGCTGAACCGTCTCTATACCCAAGAGATAACATACCAAACCTATATCGTAGAAATACACCTTAGGTGTTTTAGTCAGTCGTTTACCTATGTTGCGATAAAACGGATGTAGCAAAAATGCTGTATATGAGGTCTCCAATATACTCATCCATGATTGAATAGTCTTGTAATCTACAGCTAATTCCGCACTGATAGATGATGCTACAAACTCCGTACCCACTCGAGAAGCAAGAATAGTTAGAAAGCGACGGAAAAGACTCAAATCTTTGATATTCACTATCTGGCGGACATCCTTTTGAATATAAGTAGCCACATAACTATCATATACTGTGTGCGGGTCTTTCTTATCTCCCCATATAGCTGGATAGAATCCTCGCCACATCAGTTCATTGACATCTATATCCGCATCATCGCCTAACTCCGACAAACTCAATGGAAGTAGGCGCATAACCGCCACACGACCAGCTAAGGATTGAGATATATTTTGCATCAACAAGAAGTCACTGCTACCACTTAGCACATAGCGCAATGATTTGTTTTCATCAACTACCACTTGTAGAACAGAAAACAACTCGGGCAAGTTCTGTGCTTCGTCTATAATCAATCCATTGGGATATTGTAGCAAGAAGCCCTCAATGTCATGTTCAACTAAAGCTCGGGTTGTAGCACGCTCCAAATTCACATATTCGTAATCAGGAAATGCCATTTTGCATAGTGTAGTCTTACCTGATTGACGTGGTCCTGTCACAGAAATGACAGACCAATGCTCACTTAACTCTAAAAGTTTGTTTTGTAACTCTCTGCTATACATACAATTATTGTCTTTATGGACAAATTAGGAATGCAACTCCTAATTTGTCCGCAAAGGTACTATATTTATTTGACATACGCAAGAGTATGAGCGAAAAATGTGATTTTTTTTAGCGATAATTGGTAACTTTCGGCACAATCTTCGCGCGAAGATACTTTTTTCAAAAAAATACACCCATGCGGAAGCATCTGTAATACAAGAGCTTCCGCGTGTTGCATATACCATTTTACCCACCAAATTCTCCAATCTTTGGCACAAAAGCACCTAAACGCTGAGTATTCAGCATCACTATATATAGAGAGGTGCAAATATTTAAAATTGAGTGGTTCTAGTCGATTCCGATACATTTACTGAAGATTAAGCGCACGAGTTTCGCGCAAGGCAAAATGAGGAACGGTGGTAATTTATTACGGAGTACAGAGTAGAAATGTACTGAGTTAGTTTAGATTTATAAGATTTCTGCGCGTAGCGCAAGGAGTTTCTATATTTCAAATTAGCGGCATCAGTAGCGGCAATAGCAAAAATTTTTCTTTGCAGTAACCATTGCACTTCAAAAGCCCTAAATCCCAAAACAGCGGCAACTTTATTCACCATTGCCGCTACTTTTTACAGCATTTTTATAGAAGGTAAATGATTCGTACCTTCAAGAGCCAATAATCCGAATACTATAATTTTCACTCAACATTTGTGTATGTCAAAAAAAGGTAATTTCGAGGGCACCTTAATCCTCGAAGTTACAGTAAAAAATATAGCCTATGGCAAAAAAGCAAGCTTTTTTTGCACATATACATTTTTTTTTGTACCTTTGCACGCAAAATTGCTAAAACGAAAATAATATGAACATGAAAATAGATTGGAAGAAACTGCTGCCCTATGCCGTGGCAATTGTGGCATTTGTGGCGATAGCAATGATTTATTGTGCACCTCTATTAGAGGGCAAAGTGCTGGTGCAAGGTGATGTAAACAATTGGAAAGGTGCTGCACAAGAGGCACGCGCTTTCTATGATGAAAATGGAACACGTACATGGTGGACCAACTCCATGTTTGGCGGTATGCCTACCTACCAAATCACAGGTAGTCTGCCATCGGGCGAAATGCGCAATAGTATGGCAAAAATCGCTCATCTCGGTATGGAAGGCGGTTGGGAAGCCATTGGCATTATCTTTGCCTACTTCTTTGGCTTCTTCCTAATGCTACGTTGCTTCAAAGTCAATCCATGGCTGAGTATTATAGGTGGCTTGGCTATAGGATTCTCTACATACTTCTTTTTGATTATCCCTGCTGGTCACGTTACCAAAGCAGTCGCATTGGGATTCTTAGCACCAGTGATAGGCGGATTTTATGCCATCTTCCGCAAGCAATATTGGCTTGGAGCTCCGCTCGTAATGCTCTACGGTATTATGAGTATTAATCTCCACCCACAGATGACCTATTATATCTTTATGCTCATTGGTGTGTTAGCATGTGCCGAACTCTATATTCACATTAAGGATAAAGCATGGAAGGATTTGGGCATATCGTTTGGCGTTTTGGTATTGAGTCTGCTGCTGGTTGTAGGTACGAAAGCCAGTTGGTTAGAAATGAACCAATCCTACCTCAAAGAGACCATGCGTGGTGGACACTCAGAACTAACATCTAACAGCGATAGCGGTCCAACTTCTAACAGCAATAGCGGTCTTAGTCTTGACTACGTCACCGCATGGAGCTATGGTGTGGATGAGACAATGACTTTCCTCATTCCTAACTGGGAGGGTGGTGCGAGTGGCTATAATGTGGGCGAGAAGTCGCAACTTTGCGAGACAATGAAGGATAATGGCGTGCCTAAACGCTCTGCCGAGCAGTTCTGCCAACAGGTGCCTACCTATCGTGGTGAGAAGGCCTTTACCAGTGGTCCAGTGTATATGGGAGCGATTATCTGTTTCTTGTTTGTATTGGGACTGCTGATTGTGCCTGGACCATACAAATGGGCACTATTGGTGGCTACACTCTTCTCTGTGGCTTTAGCGTGGGGAAGAAACATGATGTGGCTTACGGAATTGTTCTTCAACTACTTCCCAATGTACAATAAGTTCCGCGCAGTGGAGAGTATCCTCGTTGTGGCAGAGATTACGATGCCATTGCTCGGTATCCTCGCTCTGCAGCAGATTGTGGATAAGAAGATAGCATGGGAGAAACTGCGTGTAAATATGTTTATCGCAGGCGGTGTGACGGCGGGTTTGTGCCTCTTCTTTGCATTGTTTGCAGGTGTGGTGGATGTCACTAGCAGCTATGACGCACAATGGGTGAACCAAGTGCCTGCTTGGTTGCGCGATGCTATCATGGATGAACGTACCGCGATGATTAAAGCTGATGCTTGGCGTTCGTTTATCTTTATCGCATTGGGCTTTGCGGTGGTATATTGGTATGCATGGAAGTCAAATGCCGAGTCTCTAAACACTAAACACTCAACACTAAACTACATACTATATGCTGCGTTAGCAGTATTGGTACTAGTAGATATGCTTCCTGTGAACAAGCGTTTCTTTGGCAATGACCATTTCGTAAAAGCCAAAGATGCGGATGCGTATTTTGCTATGCAGCCATATGAGCAGCAGATTTTGCAAGATAAAGACCCTAACTTCCGTGTACTGAACTTAGCGACTAATACGTTCAATGATGCGCGCACAAGCTACCGACTGAAGTCTATTGGTGGTTATTCTGCTGCTAAACTGCGTCGTTATCAAGACTTGATTGATGAGCATATCTCCAAAGAGATGAACCCATTGATGCAAACAGTGATGCGCACACAAGGATTTATGTTGCCTGATGAGAACGAAGGCAAAGATTTCCCTGTACTGAATATGCTCAATATGAAGTATGCGGTGGTTCCATTGCAAGGTGGCAAACAAGCCCCTGTGCAGAATCCATATGCTATGGGTAACTGTTGGTTTGTGGACGAGGTGATTTTGGTGGATACGCCAGACGAGGAGTGTGCTTTGCTTAGCGAGATTGACTTGCATAAGCAAGCAGTAGCCGATAAGAAATTCGCTGAAGCATTGGATATTACCAAGCCCGAAGTAACACCATTGATGGCATTTGAGGAGAGCAGTATCGAATTGACTTCGTATGCACCGAACTGCCTCCAATATGAGTCAATGAACGAGCGCAACCAAGTGGCAGTGTTCTCAGAGATCTATTATCCATATGATTGGCACTTGTATATCGTGAATAACAATGGTGAGAGAGTGGAGTTGCCTCTTGCTCGCGTGAACTACACCCTCCGCGCTGCGGTTATTCCTGCAGGTCATCACCAACTCGTAATGGAGTTCCGTCCACATGCTATACAAACGGACAAGTGGAGTATGGCAATCCTGATATTGGCACTGCTCTTGAGTGCAGGAGGATTGACCTATCCATTGTGGAGAAAGAAAAAATAATCAATCCTTTACATCATACACTATACACCATCCGCCATGATTACCCTTATTATTTGTACATACAATCGTGAGAAATATATTGGTCCATTGTTGGAGAGTATAGCCAAAAACGACTATCCAACAACGGACTACGAGATTGTGTTAGTGGACAATAATTGCACCGACAATACGCGTCAGGTCTGTGAGCAGTTCGCTATGGCACACCCTGAGGTGGTACTGCGCTATGTAGTAGAGCAAGAGCAGGGATTATCTGCAGCGCGCAATAAAGGCATCAAGGAGGCAAAAGGTGAGATAATCATCTATGTAGATGATGATGCGTTAGTGGATAGTGATTATATCCGTATCTATGCGGAGCATTTTGCTGCTCATCCCGATACGATGGCAGCAGGTGGTCCTATAGAACCATTATACGAAACACAAGAGCCAGCATGGATGTCGCCTTATACCAAAGCCCTACTGACAGCATGGATGAACTACGGCGACAAAGTAAGAGAGTATCCCCAAGGTCGTTATCCCGGCGGAGGCAACGCTGCATATAGAAAAGTAGTATTTGATCAGGTAGGGCTATTCAATACGGAATTGGGCAGAAAAGGCAATCTGCTCTTGGCGTCTGAGGAGAAGGATATCTTCGACAAGATGAAGGCATTAGGTATGAAGGTGCTCTATCTGCCTACTCCTGTACTCCACCATTGCATTCCTCAGGCAAAGTTGGAGGAAGACTATTTCAATCGCTTAACCCTACAAATCGGTCGTAGCGAGCGCATGCGCACGCGTGCTATATCTAAAGGTAAATACCTCTCTCGATTGGCTTCGGAGGCAGTGAAATGGGGTGGCACTTTGGCATTGCTGTGTATCTACACTCTGCAAGGACATCCTATGAACGGATGGAAGTTAGTTCTCTTCCGCAAGAATGTGACGAGGGGATTGTTGGGTGGTTAGAAGAAGCGCCTATAGCTGCGGTCGTTGCTATGCACGATACGCGTTACATAATCTTTTGCATTCCAATTTTTGATTGGTGT
This sequence comes from Paludibacteraceae bacterium, assembly GCA_045601825.1. GTDB lineage: Bacteria > Bacteroidota > Bacteroidia > Bacteroidales > Paludibacteraceae > Colicola. Next base: position 69,285 of record JAZSAI010000007.1, read on the forward strand.
CATATACGAATCGGAGTATATGGCACGCAGCCAACCGTCTGTATTCGTTGGCATGTATACTTGTAGTCCAAGGAATTCTCGTTTTTCAAAGTCGCAGGCTGGAACATAACTGCGGTCGCATGGGAAACCATCTGTAGCATTGGCTTCTTTCCACTCTTTGGTTTCGTGCTTGCGGGCAATGATGCTATAGTAATCTTCCCCCTCTTGGAAATAATAGAAAATATCCAAATGCAGTTTGCGGTAGATATATGTCTCCTCGAATACTTGCCCATTACTTAATACGCTTTGGCGATGCAGTTGAAAGCCCGCTTTGGCCATTTGCTCGTGTAAATCTTCGGGTATCTGATCTGCCAACACACCTAAATCAACATCGGGGTCGTAGGAAATAAATCCCTTATCGCGATAGGCGCCTAAGAGTGCTCCGTAAGTCAGGAATGCTGGTATGTGCATAGCGTCAAATATTTGGGTAGCGGCATTGAGCATCTGCAAACCATTCTTACGCATGCGGCGTGACTGAATGGCAAATTTGACACGATTGATGTATTCAACAATCAGTTGATAAATACCTAAACGAAGGGCTATCTTAACGAGTAAGTCTCTCATAAATATGGTGCGCAAAATAAATATCGTGTAAACCTAAACCTATGTTGTATGCGATAATTCGCTCTCTGTCTGAAAGGCGTGCAGGGATTTGATGGAGCAGCACCTCGCTGAGTTCGTTGAACTGTTTGAATTGATTGAAATACTTGAATCCCGATACATGAGCAGTATCATCCGCAAAGATATGGTCGAAGAACAAATCACAATTTTGGAATCCGCGTGTATGAATAGGAACAAGGAGTACACCTTCTTTATACAGTTCATTGTCTTCACAGAAGAGGGATGGCATCTCTGTTACAGCAGAAACGATGACATCGGAGTCTTGGATAAGTTCTTCGTGACTATCCACTATCTCAAAGTGCACATGGGTATGTGCAGCAAATAATTGAGCAAACTGCTCGGCTTGTTGTTTGTATCGTAGCAGTTTGCAGGTGATAGGTTTATCTGTAGGCAGGATGGCCAATAGACATTGCATAGTGGCTATCGCTGTACTTCCCAATCCCACAAAGGCATAAGTGTTGGCTATAGAGGATTGTAGTGTTTGAATAGCTAATGCTGCTACTGCACCCGTCCGCATTTGCGTAATCCAGTCAGCATCCATAAATGATAACAACTCTCCTGTAGATGCTTGATATAATAATAAATCTGAGTGCAATGAAGGTTTCTTTCCTGCAATACGAGATACAATTTTTACCCCAAATCGATCATAACTTTGGGGTAATAAGCAGGGCATCGTATTGAAGAAGTCATTGCCTTGAGGATGTAAACTGATTTTAGGAGGCAGTTGCGCATCGTATTTCAGGCAAAAAGCCTCTTTGACCCAATCCACGCATTGTGCATGGGAAATCGCTAAGTGGATAATATCTTCGTTGGTGATATGTCTCATAATGTTCGGAGTGCAGCGATGAGTTGGTTGTTATCCTCTGTGTCGCGGACAGCGATACGGATGTATGGTGCATGGCACTTTGATGTACAGTCTTTGATGAGGATATTATGCTGCTTGAGCAGTTGGATAGCCAATTCTCGTGGTGTATGCGGTGTCAATACTTCGCAAAGCAGATAATTGGCTTCGGATGGAATAACACGTAAATACTCAATTGCTTGTAACTCTTTTACAAAACGCTCACGCTCAGCGCGGAAATCATTCATTGCTTGCTGATATGGACGTTCGTATTTGCCTAAAATCTGCAAGAAGAACTCTGCAAATGAATTGATATTCCATATCGAGACTGCACGACGGAGATTGGTCATCAGCATTGCATTGGAAGTGGCTAATATACCTAATCGTAATCCAGGCACACCATAGGATTTGGATATGCTCTTGATAACTACCAAGTTGCTGTATTGCTCTAGAATATCATTGCTGAAGAAAGTAGGGTGTTCGGTAGAGAAATCAATGAAACTCTCATCTAATATGAAGATAATATTGCGCTCTTGGCACCACTGAGCTAATCGCAAACAATCTGCATAAGGGATGTAATTTCCAGTTGGATTATCGGGATTGATAAGCACCAATGACCAGATGTTTTTATCTGCAAAGTATTGTATCAAGTCGTCTGCGGTGTATTTGAAATCAGGTGCTTTGGTAGAATATGCCACTATTTGCTCGGGCATCAGGCGGTTTGGATATTCTTCAAAAGTAGGGCGTATAACTCCCACTTTACCTAATACCTGCTCGAATAATACTTTGATGAGCTCTGCTGCACCATTGCCTACAACCATGTAGTCTTGTTTTATGCCAAAGTCTTTGGCAGCCAATAGACTGTTTACTCGTTGTCCTGATGGGTATTCGGTCAATAAGCGATTGAAACTGGCGGATAGTTCGTCACGCATGCGTTGATTTGGGAAATATGGATTTACCAAATAGCAGTAATCCAACATGTGTGGATAGCGCCAATAGCCACCGTAGCGTGAACAAAGCAGATCGTATTGATGGTCTGTGAATATAGATTCTGCAATGTCAAGGTCTTGAATATCATCTATTTCGTACCATAGTTCTCCTGTGAGTGGCAAGGCACGCATACTTGAATTATCTAGCATAGTGATGACGCGGAGGACTTGTTCGTAGTATTCGTTTTTGCCTAATGCCGTGCAATATGCCTCCATAAAGGGCACATACATATTGGCGGAAAACTGCTGCGAGAATTTATATACATTCACCGTCTTGTAGTAGGAAGGAATCTCTTCGTACTTAAATTGACTGTTCGGTATAAAGCGTTGGATACGATTTTCTTCATCAATAGTGACTACTGTGCCATCCATCCAACTTTCATATTTATCTACCAATGCTAAATCTGGATATGGGTGTTGCAAAAGTTTTTCTATTACAGCATCTTCCATAATAAGGTCAGATTCAAAGAGTAGTGTATCCTCTTTGGTAAGATAATCTTTTGCAAGGTAGAGGGAGTAAATGTTGTTTGTTTGGTCGTAAACGGTATTTTCTACAAATTCAATGGGTGTTGCGATAGAAAGAGTGGCAAGATAGTCTTTTAGCTCTTGCGCTTTATATCCTACAACCAATACAATACGCGATATATGTTGCTTGTCTAATTGATGCAACAAACGACTGATGAGTGTTTCGTTTCCCACTTCAATCATACATTTGGTATTGCCTTTGGTCAGTTCGCCAAGGCGTTTTCCCATTCCAGCTGCTAAAATGATTGCTTGCATATTGCGTTGAATTTGTGAATGATTCTATATATCTTCTTTGAATGTTATTTTCTTGTTTTGTTCTTCACCCTCCACAATGTGGATTGGTACCTCAGGCATATGCTCATGCACTATACCACAATCATCTGTGGCGGGGAGATGAGCCGCGGCGCAGGCTGCGGTGCTGAGGTCGGTTACCCCTAATGCTTTTGCGTATGCCTTGGCAATTAATGGCAGGCGGAAGGCCTGTGGCGTTTGTGCACGCATAATGGTAGCACGATTTGGAATACGGGCTACCTTACCGTCCTTCATCTCATAAACTGTATCTGTGGATGGTATAGCCACTACTACTGCTTCGTGCTCTTCGAGGGCTTCGCATACATTGGCTATAATCTCTTGGCTCACGAATGGACGGGCAGCGTCATGGAGGAGCAAGTTCACCTCATCGCCTTTAACCTTTAACCTCTCACCTCTAACTTGCCTAATTGCATTCACACTGGATTCCCAACGTTCTTTGCCGCCTGGGATGATGTGGCGAACTTTTTGCCATGCGTTGGCAAGGAGCATTTGTTCGGCATGCATGATATAGTCGGGGTGCATCACGATACACACCTCATCAATGCAATCGGCTTGCTCAAAGGCACTGACTGCATGCTCCAATACCGAACGACCATCTGCGAGAGGCAACAATTGCTTTGGCAGCGTGCCTCCGACACGTGCGCCAATACCTCCTGCTAATATGACTGCGATGTTTTTCAATTTTGAATTATGAATTAAGAATTTTGAATTATAAGTATGCGTTGTTGGATGAGTTGCCAGTAGGCTTCTTGTAGGTCTTCGGGCAAGAACGATGCGCGGATGGTGGCTTCCCATTGCGGGTAAATGCGCAAGAATTTGCGGAAGATATTGCTTACGACTTTTGCATTAAGTCCGCTACTGAGCATAGCCGTCTCAAAATCATGGCGCGTGAGTTTGCGTTTCTTGCCGTTGAGGGTAAGTGCCAGTTCTTCGTTATCCTCGGGAATAGCCAAAAGGGTATTTACTAAATCGTATGCTGGAGCTAATACATGTTCTGTCGTGTTGGGAGCATACAACGAGAAGTTCTTGAGGTGCATATCGCTGTTGCCAACTAACCAACAGAAGAGTACCATAGTCCAGTAATTGGTTAAGTCCAAACCTGGAGCATGGGAATATTGGCGTATGGCTTTGGCTATTTGTTCGTATGAACCCTTATATTTGCGTTCTGTCAGTCGTTCGGTGAGTTGGCACATATCCTCCATCGGTAGTCTTGTTCCATTGGCAGTACGGTCAATACGCTTGGTGAGATAGCATAGTTCGCCATCTTCAAAGCGCACAAGAATATGGGGAACAACCTCAATCTTGGCTATTTGCGCCAAGTGCATGGTTAGGTCCTCGTTCTCGGGCAAGTAGGGATATTGTGTGGTTTGCGGTTTGAGTATATATGCTCCGTCCATACTTACGATGGTGAAACGTGACTCTTGTTCAATGCGCTGGATGTCCATTGACAATTTGGCTTGCACGCCTGTGACGGTAGTTTGTGCCCGAACAATCTGCTTTGCCATATCTCGAATGTCTGCATGCGAATAAGGCAAAGTGGGTACACCTCGCGCTCCAAACCAATGTTTGGCACATGCAGCATGGTAATCATGCTCATCTGCATTCAGTTCCTTATAACAACACAGACATTTCATTTATTCATTCGTTTCGTCTATCACGCTGACCGCTCCAATGCAATTACGACAACATGCTAAAAGCAATGCCATGCGGTCGCGAGGGTCTATTTTCCAGTTCTCTTGTGCTATATCCAACAACCAGCCTTCGGGAATCAGTCCGTCGAAGAATGGGAAAAGCGCGTCGCTTTTGTAGGGCAAAGGGCGCAGAGGTAGTGTTAGACTGATAGGTTGAGATTGCGGATTTTGCAGATATTCGGTATCGTATGCAAATAAAAATCCTTCTTCGTTTTCTATCAATCGTCCCGCTAATGTATTTTGGAAATATATCTTAGCACTCTTCATTTTGTTGGCATCTTGTTGGCAATAATTCTACACCAAAGAGACTCAGTACTTGGTTTACTTTATCCATGCGTAGTGTGGTCTTTCCCTGTTCCAAGTCGCGCACAAAACGCAAGCCAACACCCGCTTTATCGGCTAAATCTTCTTGCGTCAAACGATATTGCTTGCGCATATCTTTTACATACTGCCCTAATTTTGTTCTTTCCATGTTTTTTATGCTCTATCGGGTATAAAATGGGTGGCTCTCTTGTAAATTATACCTTTTCGGGTGTAATTATTAGTTATCTTACTTATTTTATACCCTTTCGGGTGCAAAGGTACTGCTTTTTTTTGATATATGCAAGCGTTTTATGCTTTTTTTGCGGCGAGGATCATTTCGCAGAGTTCGCGGATGGCACCGTCGCCGCCGTTTTTGGTGAGGTGGATAATGCCCGGTACGGTTTTGACTACGGCTACAGCGTTGGCGGGGCATGCGGCTACACCTGCGTGTTGGAGGAGGTCAAGGTCATTGACATCATCGCCCACAAAGCAGACATTTTCCAATGTGATGCCCAACTCCTTACAAATTTCATTGGCAGCGTCTAGTTTAGTCATCTTCACACCGTCCACTACGCGACCGACACCTGTATATATGTATTCCAAACCAAGTTTCTGTCCGCGTTTCAAGCCAATGGCGGTGTTCTCGCTGGTGAGGATTCCGCAAGGGATTCCCGCTTTGCGCAGGAGCACAATACCCATACCGTCATATACGCAAAAGCGTTTGAACTCGTCACCGCTCTCGGTGTAGTACATTCCGCCGTCGGTCATGCAACCATCCACATCGGTAAGGAAAAGTTTGATATTTTTCATTATGGTAAGTGTTATTTGCCCACAAAGGTAGTGTTTTTTGGCGATATATGCAAATAATCTGTAGAAAAACAAGCAAATTATTGTGTATGTCTGATTTTTGTTGTAACTTTGCAAGGTAAAACAAAACAATCCTATGCAAGAACCAACATTCTCCATCATCGTACCAGTGTATAATCGTCCACAAGAAGTGGATGAGTTGTTGAGTAGTCTTTGTTTGCAAAGTGACAAAAATTTTGAGGTAATCATCGTAGAAGATGGTTCGACCATTGGCTGTAAAGAAGTTTGTGAAAAATACCAACAACAGGAAGACTTAGTCATAAGATACTATCTGAAGGACAACTCTGGTCCTGGTCCATCGCGTAATTATGGTGCAGAACGAGCGAATGGTGAATATCTATTGATATTGGACAGCGATGTGATTGTGCCTGCGGACTATATAAAAAACATTAGCAATTGCCTAAAAAAAGCGCCTTTAGACGCTTTTGGAGGACCCGATTGTGCGCATGAAGGATTTAGCGATATTCAGAAAGCTATCAGTTATGCCATGACCAGTTTTTTCACTACAGGTGGTATTCGTGGCGGAAAAAAGAAGATGGATAAGTTCTATCCTCGCAGCTTCAACTTGGGTGTTCGAAGAGAGGTGTTCAATAATCTCAATGGCTTCTCTGCAATGCGCTTTGGCGAAGATATTGATTTTAGTATACGCGTATATGACGGGGGGTATTCTTGCGGATTACTGCAAGAAGCATGGGTTTGGCACAAACGCCGATCTACCTTTAAGCAATTTTTCAAACAAGTGCATAATTCAGGTATTGCACGCATTGCGTTGTATCAAAAATATCCCTCTTCCTTGAAGTTGGTGCATATGCTACCTGCATTATTTACATTAGGTGTGGCAGCATTGATTGCTATGCTTGTTGTTGGCTTGGCGCTTGGTATCAAAGCTCTCGTTTTTTGTCCGTTATTATTGATTGTTTTGTATTCTGCACTCCTGTGTGTGGATGCTACCATACAAAACAAGAGCCTGAAAGTAGGGCTCTTGTCTATCGTAGCGGGATTTGTGCAATTAGTCGGCTATGGTACAGGATTTTTGCGTGCGATATGGCACAGCATTATCCTGAAAAAAAGTGACTTTCAAGCATTTAGAAAGAACTTCTATAAATAGTCATTTTTCCCGTTTCTTATCTTTTTTATTTTCCCTTAAAAGCGTTCCATCCTTGGGCTTGGAGGGAGATTTCTTCTCCATTGCGGCCGATGAGGTTGATGCCGTATTCGGGTTTGGTGATATGACCAATGAGATACACATCCTCTAGCGGGATGAGTTTCTCATAATCATCTAGAGAGCAAGTAAACAACAACTCATAATCTTCGCCGCCATTGAGGGCACAAGTCACGATGTTGAGGTTCATCTCCTCTGCAAGTGCAGCGGCTTGGTAGTCGATTGGCAGTTTGTCTTCATAGACAGCGCAACCGACATTGGACTGCGTGCAGATGTGCATGAGTTCGCTGCTCAGTCCGTCGGAGATGTCCATCATGGCAGTTGGTTTGATACCTGCTTCATGGAGTTTGGCGATAATATCACGACGCGCTTCGGGCTTGAGTTGTCGTTCGAGCAGGTACTCGCGCCCCTCGAAGGCAGGGGTGGCATTTTCGTTGGCGTTCATGACAATGCGCTCGCGTTCAAGGAGTTGCAGACCCATGTATGCAGTGCCGAGATTACCTGTGACACAAACGAGATCGTGCTCTTTGGCACCATTGCGATAGACAATGTCAGAGTCGTATGCTTCGCCCAGACAGGTAATAGAGATGGTGAGTCCCGTCATGGAAGCGCAGGTATCACCACCCACGAGATCGACGTTGTAGCGTTCGCAAGCGAGGCGGATGCCGCTGTAGAGTTCTTCGAGGTCTTCTACGGAGAAGCGTTTGCTAATGCCCAGAGAAACAGTGATTTGTGTGGGCGTAGCGTTCATGGCATAGATGTCGGAGAAATTGACAACCGCCGCCTTGTAACCGAGGTGCTTGAGGGGTACATATTCGAGGTTGAAATGTATGCCTTCGAGCAGCAGGTCGGTTGTGATAAGGGTGCGTTTATCTTTGAAATTGAGCACAGCCGCATCGTCGCCAATGCCTTTTTGTGTAGAGGCTTGCGCGTTCTTTACGTCTTTGGTGAGGTGTTGGATAAGCCCAAACTCGCCTAAGGTAGAAATCTCTGTTTTAGCCATGGAGTACTTTTGAATTTTGAATTATGAATTTTAATCACACATATTAAGTGCGCAAAGGTACAAAAAAAATACGATGTATGCAAAAAAACATTGAAAAAATCGCCATTTTCAAAAAAAATGCTCGTTTACTTGTGTATGTGCATTATTTGTAGTAACTTTGTAGCGGAAATGAATGAATCTATGCGAGCAATATCTCCTTCTTTATTAGCAGCAGACTTTGGTAATCTGCAACGCGAGTGCGAAATGATCAACGCAAGTAGTGCGGAGTACTTGCACATTGATGTGATGGACGGTGTGTTTGTACCCAACATATCGTTTGGTTTTCCCGTGATGGAAGCATGCAAAAAGCATTGTACCAAGCCACTAGATGTGCACTTGATGATTACGCACCCTGAGAACTATGTAGAACGGTTCTGCGACGCAGGTGCATGGAGTGTAGGATTTCATATCGAAGCAGTAGATGACCCTATGCCTGCGATAGAGCTGATTCGCAAGAAAGGTGTGCGTACTTGCCTGACTATCAATCCAAAAACAGATATTCACCTGCTCGACCCATACTTAGGCGAAGTGGATATGGTGCTACTGATGTCGGTGCAAGCTGGCTATGGGGGACAAGGATTTATTCCAGAATCATTGGAGAGATTGCGCTATCTTCGTCAGACGATTGATGAACGTGGATTGAAGACCTTAATCGAAGTGGACGGCGGTGTGAATGCCAAATGGGCACCCGAATTGTGGAAAGCAGGAGCAGATATCTTGGTGGCGGGTAGTGCGGTGTTCAAAGCCCCTGATCCTATAGCAATGGCAGATCTCTTGAAAGAGGGTTAACCATTGCTGTTTAGAGGACGCTCGCATAGCGAGCTACAGTTTAGAGTTTAGAGGTTAGAGGTTAGAGGCTAGAGTTTATGAGATGGTTGGCGGCACATACGTGGTTGATAGCATTGGTGCCGTTGGTGGTGATAATTCTAATAAGTGGCTATATCGGTAAGCCGCTTAACTTATTGAAAGACACCGAAGTAGATTATATCGGTAAAGATACGGTTTTGGCGATGCGCCTACAAAGTGATGGGCAAGAAAGGGCTAAAACCATACGCTATGAAGCAGAGATGGAAGACGGGAGCAGAGTGTTGCTCTACTTGCAAAAAGATAGTTTGGCTATGCCACAGATGGGGGATATCTTGATGGTTAAGACCAAAGTAGAACGTGGTGGAAGATTAGGGGATTTCGATTATGGTTTGTATTTGCGAAGGCACGGGATTATAGGTAGTTGCTGGGCATACAGACGCAATTGGCAAGTGATTGGTCATGAGGAAGATAGAAGCATCAGAGGATATGCACGGAGATGCCAATATCGTTTGCACGAGCAATACAGAAAGATGGGGATAGATGGCAAGGAATTAGGCATATTATCTGCCCTCACTTTGGGCTATCGCGAAGAACTAGATAAAGACGTACAACGGGCGTTTTCTGCTTCTGGTGCCATGCACGTATTGGCAGTCAGTGGATTGCACACAGGCATAGTATGGGGCATAGTGATTTGGGTGTTGACCTTGGGCGGCTGGCGCAAGCCACTCTACGAAGAACGATGGAAACGATGGCTACTGAGTACCTTGATTATCACGATATTGTGGGGATACGCCTTTATCACGGGACTAAGCCCATCGGTGATGCGAAGTGCATTGATGCTGAGTTTTGTAGAATGTAGTTTTCTGTTCAAGCAACAGACTTCTCGTTGGAATGCTATTTTAGCCGCAGCAGTGATAATATTGATTATCAACCCTTTATCGTTGTGGAGCGTGAGTTTTCAGTTGAGTTTTGCTGCCGTACTGAGCATCATGTTATTGGGGAGTGGCATGCAGCGAAAGGTGTTTATTCGAGGAAAGATTGGGCAATATATCGGCGGGTTGCTCATCGTTTCGATTGCTGCACAAGTAGGCACCATGCCCCTCACATTGCATTATTTTGGGCAAACGAGCAACTACTTTGCACTGACCAATCTGATTGTCATACCGATGGCAGGTGTACTTTTGTGTCTGGGTTTCAGCACGTTAGCCATGTCATGGTGCGTCGTAGGCGAGTGGCTAGGTACAGCCGCCAAATGGTGTACATGGGTACTGCGTGAGGCAGTAGAATGGATAGAGAGTCTCCCCTACTCCACTACCCAACTCAGTCTCTCGGCGGGGAGTGTGCTAGGATTGTATGTAGCAATCATTTGCGGCTTGCTTATGCTACGTGGCGGCAAAGTACATTGGTGGTGGCTACTAGGAGTGGTTGCCAGTTTGGCGGTAATTGTGAATTTTGAATTAAGATGAAACAATATAGTTTGTCAGAGTTGTGTAGTTGGATTCAGGAAGCAGTAGCAACTGATTTGCCTGACCGCTATTGGGTGCGTGCAGAAATCGCTTCGATGAGTGTGCGCGGGCATTGCTATATGGAGTTGGTGGAGAAAACCGAGAATGGTACGCTGGCAGCCAAAGTGAGAGCCACTTGTTGGAGCAATGTCTATGGTCTATTATCCGCATATTTTCAGCAAGAAACAGGGCAAACCTTACACATGGGTCTGCAGGTCTTGCTAGAGGTAAGTGTGGAGTTTCATGCCGTATATGGATTGAGTCTGAATATCTGGAATGTGGATCCCACCTACACCATGGGTGACTTGGCCAAACAACGCCAAGCTACTATCCGACAACTGACCGAAGATGGCGTGATGGAGTTGCAACGTGCGTTGGAGTTGCCTAGTTTGGTGCGCAGAGTGGCAGTAGTGTCGTCTGCAGATGCGGCTGGTTATGGCGATTTCTGCGATCAATTGCAGCACAATCGATTTGGTTTTAAGTTTCATACTCAGTTGTATCCTGCTGTCATGCAAGGAGATACAGCAGTCAGGAGCATCGTTCAAGCCCTCGGTACCATTGCAGCGCAAGAGGAAGAATGGGATGTAGTGGTGATTATTCGAGGAGGAGGTGCAACCACCGATTTGCAGTGCTTTGATGACTATGTGTTGGCTAGCCATTGTGCACAGTTCCCGTTGCCTATTGTGGCAGGAATTGGTCATACGAGGGATGTGAGTGTGGTGGATATGGTGGTACATACGAGTGTGAAGACACCCACTGCAGCAGCCGAATGGTTGATTGAGCGCGTGGCTGAGCAAGTGGAAAGAGTGAATGGGTTGCTGCTGCGATTGCAACGCGCTACTCAAGCGGCTGTGATGAAAGAGAAGAATCGTCTGTTGCTCTTTCAGCAGCGTATGCATAGTGCTACCCAACGACTGCTATCACAGGAAAGGAGCAAACTCGCTATATGGCAGAAAACTATCGAGTTACACTCCCCAGAACGGATATTTAAGATGGGATATAGTTTGACTACTGTCAATGGCAAAGTTGTTCGTAATCAAGAAGATATCAAGTCTGGAGACATAATCGAGACTCACCTCCAAGATGGTGTGGTAGAATCGGTAGTGAAATGAAGAAACAAAGAAAGATATATTTTCTATTGACCGCAGAGCAATGGTTGGGCGTGGCATTGTTGGTGATTCTGGTGGTGGGCACACTGATGGCAGTCAAGCATTTTCAACCTAAAAAAGAGGAAGATTCTACTTGGGTAAACGACTCCACAATGACACATTTCACTGCTCACCAAGCCCAACAAGATAGCATACGTAAGACTGAATGGAAAAAGCGATATCCCCGTGATACTATTGAGATTCGTATGCAAGCGTTTGACCCCAATACGGCTGATAGCAGCACGTTGGTGCATTTGGGCTTCCAACCATGGCAGGCAAAGAACCTATTGAAGTACCGCGCCAAAGGAGGCAAATACCGTAAGCCAGATGACCTGAAAAGGTTGTACGGTATGACGGATAGTATGTATCAAGCATTGACTCCTTATATACACATCGCGCGCGAGGAGGTGGATAGTTTGGTAGATTCTGTGCGAATGGATTCGTTGCCCCAATGGCAGAAAGAAAACAAAGATACTATTATTAATTTACGTACAGCAGATACTACGGAATTGAAAATGCTTTATGGTATTGGTTCCTATCGTGCACGGCAGATTGTTCGTTATCGTGAGCAGTTGGGTGGGTTTGTACGGGTAGAGCAAGTACTAGAGGCAAAGGGTATGGACGGTGTAAATGCTGACACGCTCTTGCAACATCTTTATATGGATAGTGTGATTGTAGAGCAGATTCCTATCAATCAAGTGGGTGTACAACGATTGGCACGTCATCCGTATTTACGCTTTGAGCAGGCAAAAGCTATCTATGAACTCCGAAGAAAATACATCAACTTGGATTCTATCCAACAATTGCACTCCATAAGTGAATTTTCGGCAGAAAATATCGAAAAGCTCACCCCATATCTTAATTTTGATAAAAATTAGCCATCTGCTAACCAGTTTGGCACGGTATTTGTGTATGGGATTATGTAATATAATTTATACAATGAGAACAATACCGACCAACATATTATTAGTGGAAGATGATGCCAGCTTGAGCACCGTTCTTGCTGATTATTTACGCAGCAAGGGTTATACGGTGGAGACTGCCAACAATGGAAAAGAGGCATGGGAGTTAATTCTAGTAAAGCATTATGAATTGGTTATTAGCGATATTATGATGCCCAAGATGAATGGCTTTGAGTTGTTGAAACTGATTCGTGCTCAATATACCACTTTGCCTGTAATCATGTTGTCAGCCAAAACAGAACGTGATGACATTATGTCAGCTTATGAATTGGGGTGCGATGATTACGTGACCAAGCCTTTCTCTATGGATATATTGATTTGTAAGGTTGAGGCAGTCTTGCGTAGATTCCGCATGACAAACGAGTCCAAGCAAACTGAATGGCAATTAGGTGAGTTGGTATTTGATTCTGTTCGTCAGCTTTTGGGTAATCAGCACCTCAGTTCACGTGAGAATGATTTGCTAAAGATGTTGTGCCAGAACATGAATAATCTAGTAGATCGCAACCGTATTTTGATGTCTATTTGGGGGGCAGACACCTATTTCAATGCTCGTTCACTGAGTGTGTATGTCAATCACTTGCGCAAGTACTTAGGCGAAGACACCCCTATCCGTATCATGAGTGTGCATGGTAAGGGTTACAAGATGGTGAACATGGATAAATAATGTGTCAAGACGAAAACACGAATCTTTCGTGTTACAAAAAATAGTGTTTTTCATAATAGAGGAGAGAGTTCGATGCGACATCGCGCTCTCTTTTTTTTCGGGAAAATCTTCCACATCTACGAATCACGAAGGACTCGTTTTAGAGGGCTTTATTACTAAAAAACCTCCCACACCAAAAGGGAGGTCTCTTCTTTTCATGTATGATTTTTCTTTCTTTAATGCCACATTTCTTTCTTTTATAAAATTAAACAATAAAAAAGTGTTGTTTTTCAAAAAAAGTGCTCGAAAAATTTGGAAATTCGAAAAAAATGTTGTATCTTTGTAGAAAATTTGGGAAACAAGAACAAAGAGCCAAGAACCAAGACCTATTACCTTAAGAGTTTATAAAAAATTAACCTAAAATCTTCTTAACGGAGTTGCATAGATTGTATATAAAAAAGTGCTGCTGAACTCACAGTAATCCTTCACAGAAGTGATAGGAATTGTGCGGTAATAGTGCGGTAATAGTGCGGTTATTGTGCGGTTATTGTGCGGTGCGAGTAAAGAAAGTGAAAGGAGAATGGAAAATGGAGAAAAGTGAAAGGAGAATGGAGCAAGGGGAAGAGGAAAAATAGGAAACAATATAAAAACAAAAAAAATACTAACCTTAATAAAAAATAGGGAATTCTATATACAAATAGACACTAATGTTATTTTAAACGACAATTTAGGTCAATTTTGATATCAATTAATGTCAATTCGAAGAAACTTCTGGTGTTGCCCAAATGAATGTAGCACGCTACATTGGTGGGCAAAACAAAAGAATAATCATTTCAACAACAAGTGTCAACAGGTATATAAGTCCCCATAAATAACTACATCTATGTCTCAAGTCACTTACATAGCACCTATAGAAGAGGTGCGCGGAAAAATCTGTACAAATCGTGGCAATGACTCAGTCATGGTCACACGTCGTAAATGTTATGGAAAAACTAAAAACGGAACTCCTCGTTTAGGTCCGAAAGAAATGTATGTCTATCATTTGCATCAAGGAAAGTGGTCGGCAGGTGCAGAAGCAAATCGTGAGCTCTTTAAAGTGGCACAACAACAAGTGGTTGCCGAAATGAACAATCCCGAACGTTTGGCACATTGGCAAGCACTCTTTGAGGAGCAACTGAACAACCCCAAACGTGGCGAGAAGCAGTATATCAAACTGCAATGTTATATTGCTGCACAATTATTAAAATCGCTCAAAGCTAAATAGAGTAGCCTATTTACAAGCAATATTTTGCTTGAAAGTAAAGTTTCTGCGAATTTTCTTGCGTATTTGCAAAAAAAATACTACTTTTGCAGGCAAATTAAGAGAACTACAAGACATGAACGTATTGCTTCTTTTGACAGGCGGAACCATATCTATGGTCAAAGACCCACAAACAGGTGCACTACAACCTGCCGACTTGCAGACATTCAAGAACTTTGTGCCTGAACTGTTTGCAGGGGATATTCAGGTGGAGATGATTCCATTTGAACCACTACTTGACTCATCTGACCTCAACCCAGACAACTGGAGGCAAATGGCTAAGGTGGTGAAAGACAACTACGACAAATACGATGGTTTTGTGATTCTTCACGGTACTGACACCATGGCATATTCGGCTTCGGCTCTGAGTTTTATGTTCGATAATCTCTGCAAACCTGTGGTCTTTACAGGCAGCCAGTTACCAGTAGGCGTATTGCGTTCAGATGCCAAAGAGAACCTCCTGACTGCCATAGAGATTGCCGCAGCCAAAGACGACAATGGACAGGCTATAGTGCCCGAAGTCTCACTCTATATGGACGGAGAACTCTACAGAGGCAACCGTGCTACCAAACGCAATGCAGAGCACTTCTCAGCATTCAACTCCTATAACTACCCCGCACTAGCACGAGCTGGAGTACATATCACCTATAATAGCAAACTGATTCAGCCCATAGGCAACACGGCTCGCCCCTTGCATGTGTTTGATAAGTTCGACACCCGAGTAGCCATACTCAAACTCTTCCCAGGTATCACCGAAGAAGTAGTGGCTGCCGTACTGAATATACCTACCCTACGCGGTGTAGTATTAGAGACCTTTGGAGCAGGCAATGCACCCACCCATGAGTGGCTGTATGAGCGATTGAGAGCCGCTGTGGACAAAGGCGTAGTGATTGTCAACAAGACCCAATGCAATACAGGTTCGGTGAGCATGGGACAGTATGCCGTGAGTCTTAACCTGCTGAAAGCGGGAGTAATCTCTGGCTACGACATCACCACCGAAGCCATTCTGACCAAGATGATGCATGTGCTGGGAGAATATGGAGATGATTTGGAGAAAGTAAAACAGACATTATCCGTATCCATCTGCGGAGAACTAACCAAAGCATAATTAAAAACCAACAAATATATGAAGAACTTACAACCCCAAGGTCTTTGGAGTAACTTCTACGACCTTACTCAGATTCCTCGTCCATCAGGACAAAAGGAGGAAGTCAGTGCATTCCTTGCTAACTATGGTCGCTCACTCGGATTAGAAACCATCGTGGATGGTATAGGCAACGTGATTATCCGCAAACCTGCTAGTCCTGGCTATGAGAACCACCCAGGAGTGATTCTACAAGGACACATGGACATGGTGCCACAAAAGAATAATGATACTGTTTTTGACTTTGCCAAAGACCCTATCGAAGCATATATTGACGGCGAATGGGTAACAGCTAAAGGCACCACACTGGGTGCAGACAATGGCATTGGTGTGGCCGCGGCTATGGCAATCTTGGCAGACAAGAATGTGGTGCATCCTCCACTGGAAGTGCTGGTGACAGTAGATGAAGAGACAGGTATGTACGGCGCATTTGCTCTGGAAGGTGGCTTGCTGCAAGGCAAGACTTTGCTCAACCTGGACTCAGAGGCAGAAGGCGAGTTGTATGTAGGTTGCGCAGGTGGTGTAGATACCACGGCTAAGTTCGCATACACCCCAGTAGAGGTAGAAGAGGGC
Organism: Paludibacteraceae bacterium; assembly: GCA_045601825.1. Classification (GTDB taxonomy): domain Bacteria; phylum Bacteroidota; class Bacteroidia; order Bacteroidales; family Paludibacteraceae; genus Colicola. The sequence goes on from JAZSAI010000007.1 coordinate 85,759, forward strand.
GATGTGGCAGTGAAAGTGAGCGTAACAGGTTGCAAAGGTGGTCACTCGGGTTGTGATATCCACTTGCAACGTGCGAATGCTAACAAACTGCTGTTCCGTTTCTTGAAAGAGGCAGTGGCTAACTACGAGGCACGCTTGGCTAGTGTAGAGGGTGGTAGTCTGCGCAATGCTATCCCACGCGAAGCATCAGCTATCATCACTATTCCAGCAGAAGGATTGGACGAAGTGATGGACTTGGTAGCAGAGTTTGAAGACCTGTTTGTGGCAGAATACGATGGCGTGGAGGATAATATCCGTTTCATGGCCGAGCAAGTAGAATGTCCTGCTACAGAGTTGCCAGAAGATGTACAAGACTTCTTGATTCATGCTATCACGGCTTGTCCTCATGGCGTATATCGCGTTATCCCAGAGATGCCTGATGTGGTAGAGACGAGCAACAACTTGGCTATGCTCAAGACTGAAGACAACTGCGTGACCGTATATTGTTTGACCCGTTCATCTGTAGAATCGCGCAAAGAGGAATTGCAAGAGATTATTCATTCTGTATTTGCCTTGGCAGGTACAGAGGTAGAGTTCTCTGGTTCATACCCAGGTTGGAAACCCAACCTCAAGAGCCATATCTTGGAAGTGATGAAGCAAACCTATCAGGAGAATTATGGCATTGAACCACGTGTGATTATTATCCACGCGGGTCTGGAGTGTGGTATCATTGGTCGCAACTACCCAGGCATGGATATGATTTCGTTTGGTCCTACCATCAAGTATCCTCACTCTCCAGATGAGCGCGTGAATATCGCTACAGTAGCTAAGTTCTACGACTATCTATTGGCTACACTGAAAGCATTGTAAGTAACACACCTTATTATATATATAGTAGATGAAGAATTTTGTAGAAGAATTGCGTTGGCGTGGCATGTTGCAAGACATGATGCCAGGCACCGAAGAACAACTATTGAAAGAACCTACTGCAGCGTATCTAGGTATTGACCCTACTGCAGATAGTTTGCATATTGGTCACCTCTGTGGTATCATGATGCTCAAGCACTTGCAAAACGCGGGTCACAAACCAATCGCGCTAATTGGTGGTGCAACAGGTATGATTGGTGACCCTAGTGGTAAATCAGCCGAGCGTAACCTGCTGGACGAACCTACCCTACGCCACAACCAAGAGTGCATTAAGAAGCAACTAGAGCGTTTCCTCAACTTCGGAGAAGGCGAGAATGCTGCTGAGCTTGTGAACAACTACGACTGGATGAAGGATTACACTTTCCTCGACTTTGCGCGCGAAGTGGGCAAACTCATCACCGTGAACTACATGATGGCAAAAGACTCTGTGAAAAAACGTTTCAATGGCGAGTATAGCCAGGGTATGTCGTTCACAGAGTTCACCTATCAGTTGCTGCAAGGATACGACTACGTATATCTCAACAAGCACAAGAACTGCAAACTCCAAATGGGTGGTAGCGACCAATGGGGCAACATCACCACAGGTACCGAGCTCATCAAGAAGATGGGCGGTGGCGAAGCGTATGCATTAACCTGCCCATTGATTACCAAAGCTGATGGCGGTAAGTTCGGTAAGACCGAAAGCGGCAACGTATGGCTTGATCGCAGATATACTAGCCCATATCGCTTCTACCAATTCTGGTTGAACGTAAGCGATGATGATGCCAAACGCTATATCCGTATCTTCACTTGCCTCGACAAGGAGACCATCGACGCACTCATTGCTGCACACGACGAAGCACCACACATGCGTACCTTGCAAAAGCGATTGGCAGAGGAAGTAACCGTGATGGTACATAGCCGCGAGGATTATGAGGCAGCCGTAGAGGCAAGCAATATCTTGTTTGGTAATGCGACACACGAGGCATTGAGCAAACTAGACGAGGAGATGTTCTTGCAAGTATTTGACGGCGTAGAGAAATACGAAATCAGCCGCGAAGACATTGAGGCAGGTATTCCACCGCTAGACTTATTGGCAGAAAAAACCAAGATATTCCCATCCAAAGGCGAAGCACGCAAAATGATTATCGCCAACGGTTTCTCTATCAACAAAGAGAAATTCACTGACCCACAAAAAGCAATCACCACCGATATGTTGCTCAACGGCAAATACCTGCTCTGCCAAAAGGGTAAAAAGAATTACTATATTGTAGAAGTGAAATAAGGTGATAGGACGCTTCGCTATAGGACGCCGCAACAAGCGGCTATAGGATATGGGCGAAAGGCAGGAGATCAGCGAGGCGGAAGCTTCGCTGATTTTTGTTCAGAGAGGGTATTTCGTAATAAAAAGGTATCATTTGTTATGAAAACAACAGTGGAAATTGTGTGTTTGCTTAAAATATAGTACCTTTGTCGCAGATTTTGCTTCGCATTGCGCGGAGCTATTATTTTGTAAATTCCACACATTGAATAAATGAAAAAAGTATTTATACTCTTTTTTTTATGTCTAACAGTAGGCATGTATGCAGAACGAATTGATACTATTCCATTTGGAGATATGGAGAGTTGGGCAGTTCGTTACATCAAGGAGTCCAAACTATTAGGCGGTCAAACCAAAACTCTCTATGCATTAGCTCCCACCGACACCATTTGGGAAAACGAATCTTATACCTATGGATTGAACGGCAATCCTTGGGCAACCAGTAATGCCTATGCTAACATCATCGGTATAGAAAAAGCCGCTGGCACTATGACACCCGAAGCAAGAGAAGATGGTGGTACATGTTGCCGTATGGATGTGGATTTGCTGGGTGTTCGCGTGATGGGAATGATTGATATACAAGTACTAGTGCCAGGTACATTGTTTACAGGACGTAACCTAGAACCTATTACTACTGCGGCTGACCCTTATCAAAACATTGATTTTGGTGTACCTTTCACAGAGCGTCCAAGTGCTTTGCAGTTTGATTATAAATGCATCATTTCCCCTGAGAATTGGATATGGTATGCTAAAGGTACTGCTAAGCCAAAGAAACGAGATGGACATGATGAAGCCGAAGCATATCTATATTTGCAACATCGCTGGGAGGATGAGAAAGGCAAGATTCACTCTATCCGTGTAGGCACTGCCTACGAACGCTTTACCAAAGATCAACTCACATGGGTCAATGGTCACCGCATTCCTATCCACTATGGAGATATCACGGATGAACCTTGGTACGAAGATTACATGGGATTCAAGTGTATGCAACGCGCAGTGAACTCAAAAGGTAAAGTGACACCTATCATCGAAGAAGGTTGGGACGGCACACTAGAACCTACTCACCTCGTCATTATGCTCACTTCGGGTAAATACGAAGCATTCGTTGGGAAAGAGGGCAACGTTTTTTGGGTAGATAATGTATGCCTTGTATACGAAGATTAAGCACATTATACGAGATTTTGCAAAGAAAATAGCATTTTTTTGAAAAAAATCAGCAAATAATTTGGTCAATTCAAAAAAAAGCAGTAATTTTGCAGCCGATTTCGGATTTGAAGAAATTATTGACCAATGGTATAAAGGCTATTACGTCAGATTTTGGTTCTGAAAATCTTGGTTCGATTCCAGGTTGGTCAACTTCGCGTTCGGCAATTGAAGCGCACAGAACTCGCTTGGCGAGTTGAAAGCACTCAATGCCTCCGCTCTCCCCAAAAATTAAAAATTTTCGGGGACCCTAATAAAAAGAATAGAGCCCGCTCGACGGGCTTTTTTTGAGAGAAATCTCATATGTGTGATGGGATACGGGCAGCCACACAAAATAATTTTGAATTATGAATTTGGAATTATGTATTTCTGTCCTATTATTGAGTAACACTTTATAAACAATGAAAACATTTGAATTGGTAGGTACTCCACGTAGCGAGTACGGCAAGAAAGCAGCTAAGTCTTTCCGCAAAGAGAACCTCGTACCTTGCAACCTCTATGGCAATGGCGAGAACGTAACTTTCACAGTAACTGTTGACGATGTACGCAAACTCATCTACACTCCTGACACCATGGCAGTGGCTTTGACCATTGGCGATGCTAAGAAGATGGCTGTAGTAAAAGAGTTGCAATTCCACCCAGTAAGCGAGCAATTGCTTCATATCGATTTCCTTGAGGTAACTGAAGATAAGCCTGTAACCGTAGCTATCCCTGTACAATTGCAAGGTCACGCAGAAGGTGTGAAAGCCGGTGGTAAATTGGCTCTTGAGATGAAGAAACTGAAAGTTAACGGTATCTACACACAAATTCCTAACCGCGTTGAAATCGACGTTACCAACCTTGGTTTGGGTAAGAAATTGTATGTAGGCGAAGTTCAACTCGAAGGTCTGAAACTGATGAACCCTGCAGATTCTTGCGTTGCTCGCGTGAAAGCAACTCGTGCTAGCCAACAAGCGGCTGCTGCAGAGACCAAAGGTAAAAAGAAATAATATCACCACTCATAAGAGCGGTAGTATCATAGGAGTGGAAAAGGAGTCTTTTCCACTCTTATTAGTTTAGGAGACCCTCCAAACCTCCCTTCAAGGGAGGAGGATTAATAAATAATAACACATGAAATATCTAATTGTTGGATTAGGAAACATTGGCGATGAATATGCCAGCACACGTCATAATATTGGTTTTATGATGGTGGATGCATTTGCAGAAAGCAAGAATGCAACGTGGGAAGACAAACGCTATGGTTTCGTAGCCCGTTGCCGTGCAAAAAATGCTGAAATCATCTTACTCAAGCCATCCACCTATATGAACCTTAGCGGTAATGCTGTACGCTATTGGCTACAACAAGAGAAGATTCCTGTGGAGAATATGCTGGTGCTGGTAGATGACCTTAATTTGCCCTTTGGTAGTATCCGTATGCGCAAACAAGGTAGCAATGGCGGGCATAACGGCTTAGGACATATTCAGCAAGTGCTTGGCACACAAAATTATGCACGCCTTCGCTTTGGTATTGGCAACGATTTCAACAAAGGTGCACAATGCAACTTCGTTCTCGGTGAATGGAGTGAGGAGGAGAAGAAAACTCTGCCCGACCGACTCAAATTAGTGAGCGAGATCATACCATCCTTCTGCCTACAAGGCATGGATCGCACCATGAACCAATACAATGGCAAATAAGCGTACTTATTTGCAGTTGAGGGGACGGCGCTATGCGCCTATAGGACGCCTCAAAGAGGCTATAGGTTAAAGGAGAAAGGCAAAGATTATGGAAGTACGAGTAGATAAATACCTTTGGGCAATGCGGATTTACAAAACCCGTTCAATTGCCACTGACGCCTGCAAATGTGGGCGTGTGAAGATGAACGGCGTAGAACTCAAACCCAGCCGCGTATTTCACGTAGGCGATATATTTACTGTGCGTAAGGGCCCTATTACCTACACCTATCGCATATTACAACTACATAACAATCGATTGGGAGCAAAAATGGTACCAGAGTACCTACAAGATATTACGCCTAAAGAGCAATTAGAACTATTGGAACTGGCTCGCTATGCAGCACAAAGCGGACGAGATAGAGGTACAGGACGACCAACCAAGAAAGATAGGCGAGAAATAGAGCAGTTTTTCTCGGATGACTACAACTATTTATTAGACGAAGACTATGATTTTGAAGAAGAATAATATTGCCGAGTATATTTTATATCTCTGGCAGATAGAGGATTATCTGCGCGCCTTTCCTCAGCAAGCAGAAGCAAATCAAGAGTTGCATAACCTAAATGAGATGATGCACCAAGAGAATATTATGGAAGGAGGACACCTACAATTGGCACAAAATGCTTTGGCAGAATTGGAAGATTTACATAACGACCTCCTGGATCAAGAAGCCACGTATCGTGCAGCAATGATTCAACTTACCCCATCGCTCAATCTATTGAAGGCCAAAACCGACCGTCCTACGATGAGTGATGTGGAGGCATGCCTGATATTGCTCTATCAAATAATGCTACTTAACCTGCAAAAACGCCCGATTTCATCGGAAACTCAACAGGTACAGAAGCAAGCCACGCAAGTGTTGCAATATTTGAGCAAAACTTACAAGGAGCAATAATGTGTCGCACTTCTAGATTCCCGACTCCCAAAACAATGAGAACCAAAGAACGATTTGAAAGGGCATTGGCGTGGTTTGAAGCAAACATGCCCGTTGCCGAAAGCGAGTTGCATTTTGAGAATGAATACCAACTCTTGGTAGCTGTGATGCTATCTGCTCAATGTACCGACAAACGCGTGAACATGGTCACTCCTGCTCTATTTAAAGCCTACCCTACTATTGCAGATTTAGCCGATTCCAACGCAGAAAATGTGCTCAAATATATCCGTTCGGTGAGTTATCCAAACAGCAAAGCCGAACACTTAGTGCAAATGGCGAAGCGTGTGGTGGAAGTGTATGGGGGAAAGATTCCAGATAGCCGTGAAGAATTGCAGACTTTGGCAGGAGTCGGACGAAAAACGGCCAATGTAGTGTTAGCTGTATGGTGGAACCAACCTACTATGGCGGTAGATACGCATATCTTCCGTGTCGCTGAACGTATTGGGCTAACAACCAAAGCTAAAAATCCATTAGACAGCGAACAACAACTTATCAAATATATTCCTGAGGAGATTATTCCTAAGGCACATCATTGGTTATTACTGCATGGACGCTATACCTGCCAAGCTCGTACTCCTAAGTGCGAGAAGTGCGGTATTCAGGCCATTTGTCGCTATTTTTCTAGTAAAAAATAAGAAAATCTTGCATAAATGCAAGAAATTTAGTATCTTTGCGCGATTTTTAGTTTGGGGAAAATCGTGCAAGAAGCAAATAACCCACATATTGAGAACGAACAAGACGTTGTAAATGCTGAACAACAACGCTCTACACGCAAAGCAAAAGTGAAAAAAACTTTTGCCATTGTTGCTATCGTGTTAGGAGTATCTTTACTGTTGCTGGGGAGCATAGTAGGTGTGCTGCATATCAAAGGTGTGCAAACGTTTATCGTGGGGAAGGTGGCAGATAAACTATCTGAAGAATTAAATGTGGATGCAAGCATTGCCTCGTTTCATTATCGCCCACTATCGCATTTAGTATTAGATAGTGTTTATCTCAGCGATCAACAGCGAGATACCCTCGCATTCATCGAACAATTGCAATTGGAGTTTGCCCCCTTAGCGTTACGTGAACAGCGAATCAACATACAACAACTGCGTTTGCAAAATCCATACATCAACCTACATTCTACTTCGGATTCAACGCTAAATATTCAATTCTTAATTGATACCTTTAAGCGTGATTCCGTGAATTTCCCATTTCGGTTAAATATTGATCATTTGGTATTGGATCAGACACGTGTGCGCTACAATGAGATTTTGGTAGATCAATTGGACGTAGCCTTAGCATTGCCTGTACTGAGTATGGACTCGCTAGATGTACAACTACATTCATTACACTTGCGTGCTCAGATGGATAGACTAGACGCTTGTTTTGAAGCCAACTTAAACGGTAATCTAGATTCGATATTTGCAAAAGAAATGCAATTAATATTCCGCAATGAAAGGTTGTTTTCAGGTGATGTGGCAGTATATCATCCTACGGAGTTAGACTCACTATATATGAATGCTCAGTGTAATGACTTGTATTGCAATAATGCTTTGCTACAAGATTTACTGTCGCAATTGCAGATGAAACCAGTAGAATTACCTACAATGGTTAGCAATTTGGGGCACGTACATTATCGCGGTGATATTAAAGGAAGGTTAGAAAATATTGATTTGCATGGAGCCTTCACCACGGCGTTGGGTGCAATGAATGTGAATGGTGACTTACACATAGATACCACTCTATCGCATATTGATTTTTGCGGGCACCTATCCACGCGCAAATTCCAATTAGGACATTTGATTAATCAAGCCGACCTAGGTGCAGTCGCTTTTCATGCCCATGTGGATGGCAAGATTGATTCTACATCGCTGACATATTGCGTAGCAGAAGCGGATATACATAGCATAGAAGTTTTGGGTTATAAATACAAAAATATTCGAATTGATGGCGAAATGTATTCTGAAGAAGTTAACGGTAGTTTAGCCATCGACGACGAAAATATTCGCCTCAATATCAACGGATTGGCTGATTGGTCAGAAGAAGATACCAGATTGGATTTAACGATTGACTTAACTCAATTCCAACCTGCTAAACTCAATCTGATTCAACAATATCCTAATCTAGAATTAGGCGCTACCACCTACATTAGTTTGTACACCTCTGGCAAAACAGAAGAGATGTTGGACAACTTGACAGGCTACGTGATTATAGATAGTCTGCAGATACAAAATGGTGAAGTACAAACGATGATGGAACAATTGAAACTGCTCGTTGATAGCGAGTTAAAAGCAGGTGTACCATTCCATCAGCTGCGTGTGCAATCCGATTATCTAACAGCCAATATGAGTGGTGCATTCCGCTATCAAACGCTACCTGCTACTATTCAAAATTTGCTACATCATTATCTGCCAACTTTAATAGACAAACCAACCCTCAAACGAACAGACACCAACAATCTGGACTTTTACGCCTATTTCCGAGGATTGGATTCACTAACACAGATACTTGACCTAGGAGTAGAACTACCATCCTTTCCCACAATCAAAGGATTTATTTATGAGGAGACAGGGCAACTTGGTCTTCAAGCATATATACCGAATATCAACACTAGCGGAGCAAAGATGGAAGATATCACTATTTCGCTAGATAATATGGATGAGCAATTGAATATGTCGGTCTATGTGCTGAATCATTTGCCGAAAGACAACCCCACCGCAGCTAAGCTGGGAGATATAAAAGCGAATATCAATCTAACCGCACAAAACGATAATATTGATTTGAGTGTGGAATTAGGCAATACCGACAGTGTTCGCAACGAAGGCATCATCAGTGTGTCATCACAAGTGACAAGGCATTTGGGTAAACCCAAATTTGACATTCAAGTACAGCCCACTCATATTATTCTCAATGATTCTGCATGGAGCATTGGCGAAGCAAATATCACGTACACTTCTGCCGAGCAAATCATGGATATTGATAATTTTTCTTTGAGCACTGATTATCAACTGATTACTGCAGATGGTCGTGCTTCTAAATCTGCCAACGACTCTATTGACGTGGTACTGCATAACATCAATTTGGATTATATACTTACCTACACCGAAGCTAGCAAAGCGATTTCTATCATGGGACCTGTGACGGGCAAAGCACAGGTGTATGGTGTATTTTCGGAGCCTATGTTGGAAGCACAAGCATTCATTCCAAATGGAGGTTTGAATGGCGTATATTTAGGGGATGTGACCGCAGAAGCAGTCTTAGACAGAGAGAGCAAGAGCATATTGATCTACGGAGAAGCCATAGATTCAACTAACCACAAAGTGGCAGATGTAACAGGTAAAGTGATTCCAGCACAAAAATGGTGGGGGCTGGACATTGCATGCGATAGTGTAGATATTCACTTTATCGACTTTTGGACTAAAGGCATCATCGCTAACCCTCAAGGTAGAGGTTATGGGCGCGTCAAAGTAGAAGGACAAGAGCACAAAGTATGGGTAACGGGGCGCGCTTTAGCTAAAGATGCACAGATTACAGTACCACAAATTGGTGCGACGTTCTACTTAACTGACTCCATTTTCCTCGATTCCACCGCCATTCGATTCCCAGATATCACGGTGTATGACCAGTTTGGCAATCCAGGAACATTCAGTGGTAGCGTATATCACGATAATTTCTTGGATATCAGTTTTGATTTGCGTGCTCGTGCTAACAATATGTTGGTTATGGACTTACCTGCAGATCAACAATCATTCTTCTATGGGAAAGTATTTGGCACGGGTGATGTGCATATCTACGGAGATGAAATGGACTGCCAAATTGACGTAAACGCTCGCACAGAAGCCAACACCAAGTTCTTCCTAAATATCAATAGTGCAAGTCAAGCAAGCACATCCAACTTTATCACATTCGTTCAGCCAGATACAACATCCAACTATCTATTAACTTTGCTACAACCCAAAGAAGAAAAAGTTAAGATTAACAAACCCGAGAGCAGAATGCGGTTATCACTACAGGGAGAAGTAACTCCACTAGCCGAAATTTATATCAAAATAGGTGCCGATGATGGCATCAAAGGACGTGGCGAAGGCAATCTGAAATTAGTATATGAGTACCCATCAGAGGACATACAAATGCAAGGAACATATACCCTACAATCTGGTCAATTTGACTTCTCGTTGGGCAATGTAGTAAGGCGTAATTTCACCATTCGCGAGGGTAGCCAAATCACGTGGGATGGAGATCCGCTTGCACCTATGTTGGATATTACAGGTTATTATCATACAACAGCAGCGTTGCGCGATTTGTTCGGTAGTGAAAGTAGTCAAATCGCTACTGACCGTAATTCGGTCCCAGTCAATTGCGTGCTGCATATGAAAGACGAACTATTCAACCCTATTTTGAATTTTGCAATAGAGTTGCCACAGTCAGATGAATCGGTGCAAAGTCAAGTCAATTCGATGATTAATACCGACGAAATGTTGATGCGTCAAGTGATTTACCTGCTTGTATTCAATCGCTTCTACACACCTGATTATCTGCAAAATACGCAGAATGTAGGTTTGAATGAGACCTATTCGCTACTATCTTCTACTATTACTGGGCAAATTAATTCGTGGCTCAGCAAACTGACTGATGTCTTCACTATGGGATTCAATTTCCGAACAGATGGTGAGGGAGAAACGGCAAGCCAAGAGTATGAAGCTAACTTCCAAATCCACCCTATCAATCAATTGGTAATCAATGGTAATTTTGGATATCGATACAACGACCTAAGCAATCGTCCGTTCTTTGGCGACTTGGATATTGAATACCTGCTCACACCTAATGGAAAACTCCGAGCAAAAGCATATACCCATACTGTAGATAAATATTCGCTTCGTCAAGCGAATACGGTGCAAGGAGTAGGTTTTATATTTAAGCACGATTTTAATTGGGAAAAAAAGTCCGAAACAATAAAAGAGGATAAAAAAGCCCTAAGCGATACCAAATCTTTGCAAAAAAAAGAGAAAAAGGCAAAGAAAAAGAAAACAAAAAACTAAAACATTATATCCCATGTTGATTAAATGTTATGGCGCTGCGCCACAAGGTATAGATGCGGTAATTGTAACAATAGAAGTACATGCAGTGCCAGGATTTGAGTTTACCCTCGTAGGATTGCCTGATAATGCAGTAAAAGAGAGCCATGAGCGCATCGTGGCAGCGTTGACCGTGAATGGTTACAACAAACCGCGTCATACGCTCACAATCAACATGGCACCTGCAGATATTAAGAAAGAGGGAGCTGCATATGACTTACCATTAGCAATTGGTATGCTGACTGCAGAAGAAGAGGTAAAGACTGCGCTCTTGGGGCAATATCTGATTATGGGTGAGCTGTCATTGGATGGTACATTACAACCAATACAAGGCGTATTGCCTATGGCTTTAGCTGCACGAAAAGCGGGATTTAAAGGTATGATTTTGCCCGAGCAAAATGCCCGCGAAGCGGCTGTTGTGCAGGGGTTGGAAGTCTTTGGACTGAAGAACCTACTAGAAGTGGTGCGTTTCTTGAATGAAACACAGGCTTTTGAGCCCACCCAAGTAGATACTGCTGCAGAATTTGCGAACCATGCCTTCACTTCTGATTTGGATTTCTCGGATGTTCGTGGGCAAGAAAATGTACGCCGTGCGATGGAAGTGGCAGCCGCTGGCGGACACAACATGCTTATGGTTGGTCCTCCAGGAGCGGGCAAAAGTATGATGGCAAAGCGTATGCCATCTATCCTACCTCCACTCAACTTGGAAGAGGCGTTGGAAACTACCAAGATTTATTCCGTTTCAGGTCTGATGGCACGCCGCAAAGAGAGCGATGGTGTGTCAAGTGCCTTGATAGTACAACGACCATTTCGCAGCCCTCATCACACAGTAACCGATGTCGCTTTGGTTGGCGGCGGCACAAACCCTCATCCTGGAGAAATCAGTTTGGCACATAATGGAGTGCTTTTCCTTGATGAATTACCTGAATATAAGCGCAGCGCATTGGAGGTGATGCGTCAACCGTTAGAAGACAGGAAGATATGTGTGACACGCACCAAGATGAGTGTGGAATATCCAGCATCGTTTATGTTGGTAGCCGCCATGAACCCTTGTCCATGTGGACACTATGGCGAAAATAACCCCGCGCACCCTTGTACTTGTACACCTGCGCAGATTCATCGCTATATAAGCCGCATATCGGGTCCTTTATTGGATCGTATTGATATTCAATGTGATATACAAGCAGTCCCCTACTCCACGCTGAAAGATGCTCAACCAGGTGAGAGTAGCGAAGTGATGCGTGAGCGCGTAATGCGAGCACGTAAGGTGCAACAGCAACGTTTTGCAGCATACAACGCAGAAGCACAAAAGCCCGTACATTGCAATGCACAAATGACGCCTAAGTTGGTACGCGAGTTTTGTCAATTGGACGCGCAGGGCGATAAAATGCTTTCGTTCGCTATGGATAAGATGGGACTTTCCGCACGCGCGTATGACCGCATTTTAAAAGTAGCACGCACAATTGCTGACCTTGATAGCTCAGCAACCATCCAAATGCAACATATCTCCGAAGCCATCGGCTATCGCAGTTTGGATAGAGAAGATTGGGTGGGATAATCAATAAGAAATATAAATAAACAGAAAGACTAAGCGAAATGCTTAGTCTTTCTGTATCGAGGAATCAATAATCCGGACTCGGGACTCAAGATTCTAAAATCGGGATTCGGGAGCCGGGATTCTAATATCTGAATTAACGGCGGTTCAAACGTGCGCCATCTGCCTCTGGGTTGCGGCGCTCTGGGCGTGGACCACGACGCTCTGGACGAGGACCACGATCACCACGAGCTGGACGCTCTGGCTCCACATAACCCTCTGGTTTCTCCTTCAACGCCTTAGCACTGAGTTTGAATTTACCAGTTTTTTGGTCTACTTCCATGAGTTTGATAGTAATCTTATCACCCTCTTGGATACCTGTCTCCTCCATAGTCTCGTAACGTTTCCAATCAATCTCAGAGATATGGAGCAAGCCCTCTTTACCAGGCATGAACTCTACGAAACAACCATAAGGCATGATAGACTTAACAGTTGATTGGTACACCTCGCCAACCTCTGGGATAGCCACGATAGCTTTAATCTTAGCCACAGCAGCGTCCATAGACTCTTGATTGTTGCTTGCTACCTCCACTTTACCGCCTTCTTCAATCTCATCGATAGAAACGACAGCACCTGTCTCAGCTTGGATACCTTGGATAATCTTACCACCAGGGCCAATCACTGCACCAATCATATCCTTAGGAATGATGAAGCTTACGATGCGTGGAGCGTGAGGTTTGAAGTCTGGGCGAGCAGCAGGCATGGTCTCCTCAATCTTGTCAAGGATATACATACGTGCTTGGTGCGCTTGTGCGAGCGCGTTCTCAAGAATCTCGTAGCTGAGACCGTCCACCTTGATATCCATTTGGCAAGCGGTAAGACCGTCGCGTGTACCAGTGGTCTTGAAGTCCATATCGCCGAGGTGGTCCTCATCACCGAGGATGTCGCTCAGAATAGCGTACTTGGTACCCTTGCACTCAGAGATAAGACCCATAGCGATACCAGAAACTGGTTTGATAGGTACACCAGCGTCCATGAGAGCCAAAGTACCTGCGCAAACGGTAGCCATAGAAGAAGAACCGTTAGACTCGAGGATGTCGCTGACTACGCGAACAGTATATGGGAAATCAGCAGGCACAACGCTCTTGAGAGCGCGGCAAGCCAAGTTACCGTGACCAATCTCACGACGACCTACACCACGTTGTGGGCGAGCCTCGCCAGTGGAGAATGGAGGGAAGTTATAGTGCAAAAGGAATTTATCTGTACCTTGAACCAATGCCTCATCAACGATCTTCTCATCGCGGCTGGTACCAAGAGTAACAGTAGAGAGCGATTGTGTCTCACCACGGGTGAAGATAGATGAACCGTGAGGTCCTGGCAGTGGAGCTACCTCACACCAGATAGGACGAATCTCGGTGGTTGTACGGCCATCAAGACGCTTGCCCTCATCAAGGATAGAGCGACGCATTGCCTCTTTCTCTACATCGTGGTAGTATTTATTTACAAGTGCTTCGATGTCATCTACCTCTACGCCAAGTGCCTCAGCGCGAGCAGCCATATACTCGGCTTTCTCCACCTTGAAGTCCTCGCGGATTTGGGTGAACATCTCCTCACGGTGGTGCTTGTCGGTGTCCGCAGCAGTAGCTTGAGCGTATGCGCGAGCGTAGCTGAAGTCGTGAACGGCTTGCTTGAGTTCATCGTCGTTGATCTCGTGGCAGTATTCGCGTTTAACGGTCTTGCCATACGCTTCCATCATCTCGATTTGGGCTTGGCATTGAGGTTTGATTGCCTCGTGAGCTACGCGGATTGCCTCGAGCATATCTGCCTCGCTAACCTCTTTCATCTCACCTTCTACCATCATGATGTTATCAAGGGTAGCAGCCACAACGAGCTCGATATCAGCTTGTTCGCATTGAGCGAAAGTTGGGTTAATCACGAACTCGCCATTCACGCGCGCTACGCGAACCTCAGAGATAGGGCCCTCAAATGGGATATCAGAGCAAGCGAGTGCAGCAGAAGCAGCAAGACCAGCGATAGACTCTGGCATGTCAATGCCATCGGCAGAGTACATGGTTACATTTACGAAAGTATCTGCGTGATAATCAGCAGGGAAAAGAGGACGCAAAGCACGGTCGATGAGACGAGCGATAAGAATCTCGTAGTCAGATGCCTTACCCTCGCGGCGAGTAAAACCACCTGGGAAACGACCAGCAGAAGCAAATTTCTCTTTGTACTCAACGGTAAGCGGCATGAAATCCGTACCTGGAACTGCATCCTTAGCGGAGCAAACAGTGGCAAGCAACATGGTATTACCGAGTGTAGCCATCACAGCGCCATCGGCTTGTTTAGCCAACTTGCCAGTTTCGAGCGTAATCACACGCCCATCGGGGAGAGTAATCTCCTTTCTTACAATATTCATCTTAATTTAATCGTTTTAGTGGATACGGTTTGTATCCAGTTAGTTATAGACCACAAATGTCGGTGCAAAGGTACTACTTTTTTTTGAGATACACAAGATTTACTAAAAAAAATCTCGAAGAAGTTATATTCTTAGAGATTTTATGTGTATATGTACAAAATTATATTATTTCTTCAATCGTCCTAAGGCATCATAAGTAGCACCATTGGGCATTATAATATACAAGTTGTCATTGATAAACTGTTTACGTGGCTGAGATATTTTTATCTCCATTTTTTCAACATTAGTTACTTGATTAGCAAGAAAGTCGCGAAAAACAGAATGCACCATACCCTCGCTACATGTGATTGGTTTGTGTCCAGTCTTCGACGTAGCAGGATCCCACAGTCCACGATTGGTCCAATATGCCGCTACACTGCCATTAGGAGTGGTATTCCAATTCGTGTCATCACCATTACCTGCATCTTCAGGATTCCAATAGCAAAATCCCTCTACTTGATCATAATCGCGCAGAAAAGCGATGATATCTTTCATACAATTATATTGTCCCAAAGGTGTTGCAGGCCATACAGTTGAGGTGTTGTAATTAACGCCTGTACTAGGCCAATATTGAAAATAATAGCCAGTCTCTACAATATGTACTCTTTTCTCAGGAAAATCTCGTTTAATTCCATCAAGTCCCGTCTTTAAGTCTTTGAGGAATCCATGCCAAAACGGATAATAAGACAGCCCTATTACATCAAAATCTACTCCATTCTCTATCAATTTACCATAATAGAATTGATTATATTGCTGATTAGACAAGCGATCTGTATGAATGATTATCTGCGCGTTAGGCAACATCTCACGTACCGTCAAGCAACCCGCTTTTAAAATTTTCAAAAAGCCATCCCAATCATCTGCAGCATTAGCATAAGGATGAACAGACACCCCCATAAAACCATACATAATCTCATTCCCAACCTGTACCATATCAGGTGCAGCACCATATGCTATTAGTTCTTGTAATGTAGTACGAGTATAGGCTGTTATGCTATCAACCTTTTGATCCACAGTACAATCCTTCCATGCACGTGGAGCTTGAATATGAGTAGCATCAACCCACGAGTCAGAGTAATGATAGTCCAACATAAAATATGCTCCAGCATCCTTGACTCGTTTGCCTAGTTGCTTAACATATTCCAAATCTTGGCACACACATGGATCAGTAGGATTATATGGATCCACAAACAAACGTATCCGAAAAGTATTCCATCCACATTCATCTATCAACCATGTGATTAAGTCATCAATAGGCTGATTATTCGCATCTAAATAGGGCGAATTATGTTTCTCATATTGAGGTAACATCGAAATATCTCCACCCACATATTTACCATGTTGTGCAGAAGCTACATTTGAACAAAACGTAATGCTAGTAAATACTAGGATCAGTCGTAGAATATATTTATTCATAACAATGTTATAATGATTGAATATCTTTTCGAATTTGTTTTTTCAATTCATCTAAAGAACTAAACCTGCATTCTTTACGGATAAAATGCTGAAAAGTGATAGAGATGGTCTGTTCGTATAAATTACCTTCAAAGTTCAACACATGTGCCTCTACTGATAATTGCGAATTGCCTACTGTAGGATTATTTCCTACATTAACAATTGCGTTGTAACCTACTCCATTGATTTGCGCATGTGCTGCATAGACTCCCTGCATCGGTAGTTGCTTCGAATCCAGCATTTGTATATTGGCAGTAGGAAAACCGATTTGAGCACCTATTCCGTTGCCGTGGGTGACTGTACCCGTTAGCGTATAGTCGTACCCCAAAAGGCGGTTAGCATCGTGCACTTGTCCTGCAGCAAGTAGTTTGCGTATGCGAGACGAACTCACAGGTACTCCATCCACTAAACACTCATGCGCGCGCACCATGTGCAAGCCTATTTTGTGTGCGATCTTCTCGTATTCATGAAAACCTTTCAGGCGATCCGAACCAAAATGGTGGTCGTAGCCCATGAGCAAAGTCGCCACTCCTTCTTGCTCTTTGAGGTAGCACATAAACTGCTCAGCAGTAAGCTGTTGCACCGCAGCAAAATCCAAGAAGTGTACTTCGCCGTAGTTCTGGAGCAAGGCCTTTCGTTCGTCATGCGTAGTCAGCATAGCGGGAGCTTGCCCCGTCAGCAGTTCCTTGGGATGGCGGTCAAACGTATAGATAGTAGGCGTGAGTTGATGGTGCTTGGCATACTCATGCAATTGAGCGAACAGGAAACGGTGCCCGCGATGGACACCATCAAAAAATCCTATAGTTGCTATCTTGGGCATAATCCTTGCCTATAACCTTTAACCTCTAACCTGTAGCCGCTTCAGCGGCGTCCTCTAAACTAAAGTTTAATATAAATCTTCTTGCGGTAGAGAATGTAAGCAATACCCCAGAACACGAGAACCAAGCTCAATGCACATGCCAAAGAACCACCTTCGTTGCCAAAGAGAGGCTGCATGCAGACCTTGTACCAGAAGCTCCAGACATTGTACATCTGTTCGTTGAACTCAAAACGTATGCTACGCATCACATAGACTGCAATAGCGCTCAAGCAGAAGATAAACAATGGGTTAACACCAAAACACTCAAAGAACTTATACCAGTTGTTTGCCACTTTCTTAGTCGCAATCTCGCACTTGGTAGTAGCCTCTTTTGCATTGCGTTCAGGTAAGCGGATATCAAGAATCCAAGTTAGGATTGCCAGCAGTGAGCTTGCCAAACCACATGTAACCAACACATAGCTAGCAGACCACATGCTCTTGTTGATAGGATATGCATAATCGAGCAAGAAGCCAAGAAGCATCATCACCGCTCCTGCGAGAAGAAGGCGGGTGACTTTACCCCAGTTATCTTTGACATTCATGATAAGGTGTCCCATCCATGCGCCAATCAACACATGTGCCACGCAAGGGATAGTAGAGAGAACACCCTCTGGATCAAAACCGATACGCTCTCCAGCAGCATTGGTCATATGGTAGATATGATTGTCGCCGAGCAACTTGAGGTCCACAATAGACTCCATATTGGCAGCGTTGAGTTCGAAACTATTGGTTACGCTCTGCATGATACAATAGATGATCATCAGCACAGCAGCCACCCAAGGGCAGTTTTTAGGTTTAGCAGCCAGCATAAGCAAGCCGCCAAAGATACTCACAAGACCCAAACGAGGGAACACGCCCAAGATACGAATATGCTCGATTGGATAGGTCCAAATAGCATGCAAGAGGGTGGTACCTTCTTTAGTGATTTGTCCAAGAAACATGCCGAGCCAACTAAGCGCCCAACCAATCAGCACAATCAACAAACCACGCGTGATAACCTTCTGAGCCACACGCCAAGTGAGGGCATGGTTGGTCTTCTTGTGGGAGATATACATGGCAATACCCATACAGAAGACGAAGAATGGGAAGACAAGGTCGGTAGGTGTGCAACCATTCCATGCCGCATGGCGAAGAGGTGCATAGATATGCGACCAAGTGCCAGGGTTGTTAACGAGAATCATACCCGCGATGGTGATACCACGCAAAACATCCAAAGAGAGGAGGCGTTTTTTAGGGGTTGGTGTGATAGCTTCTTGTGACATAGTATTATATTTTCAGATTCGGGAGTCGCGAGTCGGGAGTCCGTTAATCTGGATAAATTAAAAAACAAACAGCCCCCCGTGTGCGCGGAGGGCTGTTTTATCAGTTTGATTACTCTTGGTTGAGGGTTACGCGCTTGAAGTCGATTACGTTTACGTTGTTCTTCTTCAAAACGTCTTTCACGAGCTCTTTGCTCTCGCTCATGATGTATTGTTGCTCTACCAAAGTGCTCTCTTTCAAGAACTTACCAAGACGACCTTGTGCAATCATCTCGACTTTCTTCATGTTGATGTTTGCCTCAGCCTCAGCAGGAACAGTAGCGCGGATTTGGCGTGCTGTCTCAGCTTGCTCTGGGGTCAACCAACCTTTAGCAGTGTTAGACTCAATGTGGTCATCGCTATCCACGTGAGCTGGGTTGATACCTGCCTTGCGAACAGCTTGCTCAACTGCTTTGTTGATTTCGTCTTGTTTGGTTTTCTCGATTGCTACAGAAAGCTCGCGGTCTTTAATCTCTTGTGCCACGTGGTCAGCATCCAAAGCGATTGGAGACATAGAAGCCACTTGCATAGAGATACCGTGGAGTACTTCAGCGTTAGCATCCTCAGCATCAGCAGCAACGAGTGCGCTGAGCTTGTTACCAAGGTGGTTGTAAGCATCTACCTTTGGAGCTACGAGGAAAGCGTAGTCGCTGAGTTCCATCTTCTCACCAGTCACACCAGAGCGCTCAGTTACAGCGTCTTGTACGGTAAAGTCGCCGAGTTTGCAAGCCTTAAGAGCCTCAAGGTCAGCTGGTTTCTCAGTCATAGCCACCTCAAGAATAGCCTTAACCATATTGACATAATCTTCGTTCTTAGCTACGAAGTCGGTCTCGCACTTAACGCCTACGATAGCACCAAAGCCATTCTCAGCCTTAGCCAATACGCAACCTTCAGAAGCCTCGCGCTCGCTACGCTTTGCAGCGATAGCTTGACCACGCTTACGGAGCAAGTCCTTAGCTACCTCGAAGTCGCCGTTAGCCTCCTCAAGTGCTTTCTTGACATCCATCATACCTGCGCCAGTGATGTCGCGCAGTTTCTTAATATCTGCTAATGTAACAGCCATTGTTTCTAGAATTTATCTGTTTATCAATAATTACTCAGCTTTAGCCTCTTCTGCAGGAGCAGCTACTTCTGCTACTTTCTCAGCCTCTGCTTTTGGAGCAGCTTTGCGAACGCGTTGACGGCGCTCTTTTGGAGCTGGAGCCTCGCCAGCAGCTTGTGCTGCAGCAGCCTCTTCGTCAGCTTTCTCTACTTTGCGCTCCTCAAGACCCTCTTGGATAGCTGCGCAAACAGCGGTCAAGATTACCTCGATAGACTTGGTAGCATCGTCGTTAGCTGGGATTACGAAGTCGATGTTGTTAGGGTTAGAGTTGGTATCAACGATACCGAATACTGGAATACCCAAACGGTTAGCCTCAGCTACAGCGATGTGCTCTTTCATTACGTCAACAACGAATACTGCGCTAGGAAGACGAGTCAAGTCAGAGATTGAACCGAGGTTCTTCTCGAGTTTCTCGCGTTGGCGAGTGATTTGGAGTTTCTCGCGTTTAGAGATGTTGTTGAAAGTACCGTCGGTCATCATCTTGTCGATGGTTGACATTTTCTTCACAGCCTTGCGGATTGTAGGGAAGTTAGTCAACATACCACCAGCCCAACGCTCGGTGATGTAAGGCATGTTGATCTCTTGTGCCTTTTGAGCCACAACCTCTTGACCTTGTTTCTTGGTAGAAACGAAGAGGATCTTGCGACCAGATTTAGCGATAGCTTTCAATGCCTCAGCAGCCTCGTCGATTTTAACTACGGTCTTGTTGAGGTCGATGATGTGGATACCATTGCGCTCCATGTAGATGTAAGGAGCCATAGCTGGATTCCATTTACGTTTGAGGTGACCAAAGTGGCAGCCAGCCTCGAGAAGTTGATCAAAATTTGTTCTCATTTTGTTTGATTAGTTTTGAATTATTTATTACATAATTTATCCGTTGCCTCCGCTACGCAGAGAAGCGCGCATAGGAGGAATAACAGAGTAATCCGCGGTGAGCAACATATTGCCACCACGGAGTCACTGCTATTTGGATATTAACGCTTACTAAATTGGAAGTGTTTGCGTGCTTTTGGTTGACCTGGCTTTTTACGCTCTACCTCACGAGCATCGCGAGTCATGAAGCCCTCAGCCTTCAACGCTGGCTTGTCCTCTGGGTTGATCTTTACGAGTGCGCGTGCGATTGCCAGACGCAATGCCTCTGCTTGACCTTTGTAACCACCACCATCGAGGTTCACCTTGATATCATATTTCTCAGCCACTTCAAGCTTGTTAAGAGGTTGCTTAACAACGTATTGAAGAATTGGACTTGGGAAGTACACATCCAAATCACGGCCATTGATTGTGATCTTGCCGGTACCTTCTTGTACATAAACGCGAGCAACTGCTGCTTTACGACGACCTAATGCATTAATCATTTCCATATCTTCAATTATTTAAGTGTGTTGATGTCAATTTGTTTTGGTTGTTGAGCTTGCATGTTGTGCTCTGCACCTGCAAATACGTAGAGGTTACCGATGATCTTGCGACCAAGACGATTCTTTGGAAGCATACCTTTAACCACCTTTTGGATCAAACGATCTGCGCCCTTCTCAAGCATTTGAGCAGGAGTCATCTCGCGTTGACCACCTGGGAAGCCAGTGTAGCGTACATATACGCGGTCATTCCACTTGTTACCAGTCAATTGCACTTTGTCGGCATTGATGATAATCACATTGTCACCACAATCCACGTTAGGAGTGAAATTTGGTTTGTACTTGCCACGGAGGAGCTTAGCTACCTTCGAGCACATACGGCCAAGTACTTGGCCCTCAGCATCAATCACAACCCATTCCTTTTGAACGGTTGCCTTGTTAGCTGATACAGTCTTGTAACTTAATGTATCCATTTGTTTTTAATGTTTTGACCATGCCGACAGACAACTTTACGTGCTCCGTGAGCCCCACTGCCCAACATGGCGAATTAATATAAATAAAGTTTTAAATGTTTCAAAAGTTTTAAGGGTTTCAATGGCTATTCAACCAAGTCGCCCGAAAAAGCGTGCAAAGGTACTACAAAAAATGCACATGTGCAAGTTTTTTTTAGAAAAAATGCATTTTTTAGTAAAAAAGTTGCACATAGGCTGCATCTAGCGACCGTAGCTTCGAGGTGGTTGAGTCCCTTCTAGGGACGAAATTGGTGCCCTCGAAGTTACAAGCGTGTCGGTAGATGCGAGGGCATCGCCCGCACCCAATTGACCAAATATTACGACATTTTTTTTGCAAAATTCTTTAGGCGTCCATAATTTCCATGGATTTTCATAGCCATTTTGCATTTCTTTCTTTATTTCCTCTATATCACGCAACGGACGACGTACGGCTTTCTTGGTTTCTGCAGCCGCTGATTGATTTTCACGCTTGGCTTCACGTATTTTTTCCTCTGCATCCATATCCAACTCCAAACGTGCTATTACTTTGGGATATATCTTATTAAAAATCTGAGGATTATCCGTAAACCACACTAACGAAGAATCAAATTCTGCTTGAGTGATTCCATGCTTATCTAACACATTTTTATAATACCCCGACAACTCCTGATCGTGGGAATAGTTGTATCCTGCCACTTGTATTGCACCATCTGCACGATGCAAATCATACAGCACATCTCGCATCTCACGATTAGACAACACACCTCGTGGACGGCAACCCATCATCGCCACACACATAAGTAGCACACACACTATCTTTAAACCCGAACTTTTCACCTCTAACCTTTCACCTCTAACCTTTAACCTTTCACCTTTCACCTCTAACCTTTAACCTCTAACCTTTAACCTCTAACCTTTAACCTTTCACCTCTTTCTTCGGAAAAATCTGATTCAAACTATCATCCAAATCCTTACGATAGAAGATGATAATCAATATCACCGCTACCGTGATGAACGAGTCGGCAATATTGAATACGGGTCGGAAGAATAAACATTCGCCTGCCGCATTGCGTATCAATGGGAAATAGAGCATATCCACTACCCTACCATGAAACCACTCGGCATAGCCCCAGATTTTACCATAAAACACGCAGTCGATGATATTGCCCAATGCACCAGCAATCACCATTGCTATGGTCGTTAGATAGCCAGTACGCACAGTCTGCTTATGAATCATCGTGTGGATATACCATCCAAGTACGCCCACTGCCACTATACGAAACAGCGTCAGCAGCAACTTGCTAAACCACTCTATTCCAAACGCCATGCCATTGTTTTCTACAAATACTATCCAAAACCACGAGAACACTTCACGTGCCTCGCCAAGTTCGAAATGCGTTTTGATATACACCTTCGACACTTGGTCAAGCACCAATGCCAACAGCACGATGCCAACCACAAGCCATGATTGCTTTACTTTGCTCATAGTCCAAATGCTTGTTTAATTTCAGCCACCTTGTCGAGTTTCTCCCATGTAAACAACTCCACTTCGCGCTCAATCACTTGTCCGTTGTCCACAAACTGCTTCTTCACCACCTCGTTGGTGCGCCCCATATGTCCGTAGCGGGCTGTCTCCTCGTACATAGGTTGTTTGAGTTTCAACGCCTCGATGATGCCTTGTGGACGGAGGTCAAATAGTTCGCTCACTTTCTTAGCAATCTCGCCGTCGCTCATTGCCACTTTGGCAGTACCATACGTATTCACGCAGACGCTCACTGGCTGTGCCACACCAATCGCATAGCTGATTTGCACCAGCACTTCCTTAGCCACACCTGCTGCCACCATGTTTTTCGCAATCCAACGAGCGGCATACGCTGCCGAACGGTCCACTTTCGATGGGTCCTTGCCTGAGAAAGCACCGCCGCCATGAGCACCACGACCGCCATAAGTATCCACGATAATCTTTCTTCCTGTCAAACCCGTATCGCCGTGAGGACCACCAATCACAAAGTTACCTGTAGGATTGACAAGTAGCTTGAAGTCGCCTTTCAACAGCTCGGCATAACGTGCATCGCGTTTGGCTACACGAGGCAACAGCACGCGCCGAATATCTGCTTTGATTTGCTCTTGAGTAACATCCTCATCGTGTTGGGTACTCACCACAATCGTATCAATACGCAATGGCTCACCCGCCTCGCTATACTCCATTGTTACTTGGCTCTTCGAGTCTGGACGGAGGTACAACATCTCCTCGCCCTCCTTGCGTACACGCGCGAGCGTATATACTAAGGTGTGTGCCAAGTCCAACGTCAATGGCATATAGTTCTCCGTCTCATCACTGGCATAGCCGAACATCATTCCCTGGTCGCCTGCACCTTGCTCGCCCACGTTCTCCGTACCTTGACCTTTCACGCCACGTGCAATATCTGCACTCTGCTCATGCAAAGCAGTTAAGATGCCACAACTCTCTGCCTCGAACTTGTAGGCAGACTTCGTATAGCCAATCTCAGCGATGGTTTTACGCACGGTGCTTTGGATATCCACATATTTTTCGCTTGACACTTCGCCTGCCACAATCACTTGTCCTGTGGTCACCATGGTCTCGCAAGCCACGTGGGAGTTAGGATCTAATGCTAAGAATTGGTCTAGGATGGCATCGCTAATTTGATCTGCCACTTTGTCTGGGTGTCCTTCGCTGACACTCTCGGATGTAAATAAATAGTTCATATTGTTTGTAATTAAGGAGCAAGGAACAAGGAGCAAAGACTTATATGTGTCGTATGATTAGTTGCAACTAATATGTCTTGGTTCTTGATTCCTGGTTCTTGGTTCCCAATAAACAAAAAAATCCACAAGCGACTGTTTGGGTCTTGTGGAACAAGTTTTTAGCATTATTTTATAGAGGTCGCAAGCAGTCCAAATCTATCCTCTTTCAAAATCGGGTGCAAAATTACAACAAAAAATGCACATACGCAAGCAAAGCGAGCATTATTTTCAAAAAAGATAGACTTTTGTCTATCCTATAAGACAAATCAATGCCCTCTGAAAGCTCGCTTACAAGAGGGCATTGAGATGGCTTATGATAGCAGCAACGCTGTTTTTGAAAATAATGATTGTTTGCGTATATACCCGCATTTTTTGTAGTAACTTTGCATACATTTTAGCTAAATCCCTTCTATGATTTCGAGGTGGGCTCGTGTTCACACGAGGTCGGTGTCCTCGAAATCTGTCCTCTCCTGCAGGCGGCGTCCGAAATCTATCCTCACAAATCTCGTGTTCACACGAGGTCGAATAGGTAGTGTACCCCAAGAAACACGCTATTGCAAGCGGTTATATCATTGAGTAAGAAAAATAGTTGTCTTTCATTTTGTTTTGGGTTGCAAGCGACGAGTCGCTCATTCCAACCCAAACAAAATATTTCCTCGAATTGACGATAATTGACATCATAATTGACCTAAATTGTCGTTTAAAATAAAATCAGTGTCAACCCCTATATAATTCTTTTTTTTATTATATCTACAGCCCAAAGGGCGATCTACCATCTACAGGCGCCCTGCGCCGATCTACAGCGCAGCGATCTATCAATGCAATATCTTATAAATAAGTTCTTTCCACAAGTCCGCATCCTTCGCACTCGGGTTATTGATACCCTTCAATCGCGCATCTATCTCACGGAAATAGCCAATAATTGCAAAGGTCTTGCCCGCAGAGAATCGGCGTGCTGCTGCCGCATAATCCTTCACAAAAAACGGCGATACGCCCAACGCACTCGCTGCTACTCGGTCACTCTTATCGGGTAAGTAATGGTAAATCATCAAGTTAGCAAAGAAGCCATACAATATCCCCAATTCCTTCACCATGGGGTGATCTTTAGACGACGCAAAATACTGCGTGATACGATTGGCTTTCACCACATCGCCCGCAATCAATGCACTCTGCAACTCAAACACATTAAAATCTTTCGATATACCAATATTCCGCTCCACCAACGCAGCATCAATCACTTTCACTCCATCAGGACGACCGTCAATCAACTTCTGCAACGCACCCACTATCTGTGTCAGATCATTTCCTATACTATCCGCCAATATCTTCGCCACTTTTTCATCAATCCTTATCGCCTCCTCGCCTTCTCGCTTCATCGCCTCATTCCATTCCGCCACATAGTCACGTATCCATTTCTCCACCTGATAATCACGCAGTTGCTCCGACTCCATCAGCACGCCGCCTTTCTTCTCCCAATTCTTAAACAAGTTCAAACGCTTATCTGGCGAACCATACTTATAACAGAAAACCAAGATAGTAGATGGCTGTGGATTATCCATATACATTGCCAATGCGTCCCATTTCTTGATATTCTGTGCCTCTTTCACAATGATTACTTTGTATCCACCCATCATAGCAAACCCACGTGCCGCACCAATCACAGGCGATACATCTCCTCCGCTCAAATCCTTGCCATAGATGATTGTTTGATCAAACTCACGCGCCATTTCATCCAACACATTCTGCTCAATATAGTCTGCCACCTTATCTATATAATACGACTCTTTTCCACAAAGCATGTACGCAGGTGCATACTTGCCTTGCTTCAAACCAATCATTACTTCTTCATACTTTGCCATAACTCAAAAATTTATCTCTAAACACCAAACTATAGCGGCTCTGCCGCGTCCAATAGCGAAGCGTCCTATATCCTATATCCTATATCCTATATCCTATAACCTTTTCCGCAAAGCGGAAACCACCGCATACGCCATCGGTGTACCAAACACTGCCTCTATCAGCAACTTCGACACATACTGGAATGCTATCATCAACATTAAATCGCGTGCAGAGACGGTTCCCGCAAAAGCTATCAGCACAAATGGTAGAGAGTCAAACACATACGCCACTGCCGAACTACCTATTGTTCGCACCCATAGTCTCTTGCCTTTTGTCCACTTCTTTATCTTATCCATCAACCAGGCATTGCTCAATTCACCCAACAAAAATCCAGTCAACGAAGCAATCACGATACGAGGCACATAACTAAACATCGTATTATACGCTTGCGCTGTAGCATCCAAATAATCAGGCGATGGCAGCCATACACCAATCTGCGTACAGATTACTACAACGATATTGCATAGAAATGTAGTAAAGATAACTTTGCGAGCGGTCTTGTATCCCCAAATCTCGGTCAGTACATCGCCTAACATGTATGCAAACGGGAAAGTAATCGTTCCCGCATCAAAATAAAACAGATTCCAAAGACCAATTACTTTCACTGCCATGATATTGGACACCACATACAGCGTCACAAACAATGCAGTTACCACAATAAAGGAAGTATTCTTGCCTCTAATTTCATCGCCTTTAACCTTTAACCTTTCGCCTTTAACCTCATCCACGCGGTTTTTGAAAGGGTTTTCCGCTACCTTCTTTTCCATACGAATATCATTTATTTTAGTTTGCAAAGGTACTGCTTTTTTTGTTATGTACCAAATTTTTGAATATATTTTTCAATTTTATCAATACTACCACCCAAAATCGACTCTTTTTTTATGTAGTTAAATAGGCACAGCCGTCCTAAATTTTGTTTGGGTTGCCAATGCGCCTAGCGCATTCTTCCAACCAAAACAAAATACAATCCTCGAATTGACAATAATTGACATCAAAATTGACTCTAATTGTCGTTTTACATGTACACGCGGGTTAATAGCCGTCCAATAGCCCGCAGGCCGTCCTAAATTTTATTTGGGTTGCCAATGCGCCCAGCGCATTCTTCCAACCAAAACAAAATACAATCCTCGAATGGATGATAATTGACATGAATTGTCGTTTCAAATAAAATCAATGTCAACTTGTATATAATTCCCTTTTTATAAATACGACAAAAAAAAAATCGCTCACAAGGAGCGATTTTGCTTTAATTCTTCTTTGCGTTGTAGGATTCAATGGTCTTCGTTTGAATCACAATGGCTGTATCGCCCTGAGTGAGTGATTTACTTTCGGTAGTAATCGTGCGCGTCACATTGCACGAGGTCAGTCCCAGAGCCATACCAACGGCTGTAGCAATAGCCACTGCAAAGTATTTGATTGCCTTCAGAAGGCGTTGTTTTTGAATATCAGTTAGTCTCATGTATCTTTAGTTTATGCCCTTTCGGGTAGCTTATCTCACGTTGTGAGGTTGTGTCCCATGTAGGTTGTGCGCCGTTGGCAGGTGGTGTCAGCTTTGCCGAAGTTACCGCGGCTTCGCCGCCATTACCCACGCGTAGCGTGCATCACCTCCCGCAGGGACACCACCTCGCCCACAGGGCGACATCACGCTTCGCCGTTCTTCACTTTGTTGAATACAAACGCCCAGAGGGTCTTGTACTTGGTTTGCATAGCAAACTCGGCACGGTCGGTAGGCATAAGTTGCGCATTAGCCATACGAGCGCGAGTGTCCTTGATGATTTGTGCAAACTCTGCTTGCCATGCTTGCTGTCCAGCACTGAACTTCATACGTTTGTTTGGATCACGCCAAGCGGTGTAGTTAGGGTTAGCAATCATGTCGGGATTGTTGGTTGGTGCTTTTCGCACATTGTACACCACATGGTGTTTCTTGGTCAGTTTACCACTGACACTTTTTACAGGATCAATGTAAGTAATTTTTGCCATAGTTTTTGTTAGGTTAAAGGATTGTGTCGGCTTTGCCGAAGTTATGTGCCGTTGGCGAGTGATGTCGGCTTCGCCGAAGTTACCGCTACGCAGTAGCCATTACCCACGCATAGCGTGCATCACCTCCCGCAGGGACATCACCTCGCCCATCGGGCGACGTTTACAACTTCTCGTACTCCTTTGCAGTTATGTACCCATGCAAGCTTTTGTACTTGCCCGGAGATTTCTTAAACGCAGCCGCATAGGCTGCTTTCTCTTCCTCGGAGAGGGCTAGCACATTCTGACGAACAGTTGCGAACTTCGTGCGGTTTGCAATTTGTTTTTCGGTCGGCGGAACACTGATTTTGCCTACCACACCCGTGTACTGTGTGCCGTACTTCTCTGCGGCGTAATACTTGGATTTGCTGTGGAACTTACCCGACATCTTGTCGATAAGCTCCATCGGTTGGAATTTTGCCATAGTTTAGTGTTTAGGTTTAATGGATTAATTATTTTGGGGGGACTTATATACGTATTGACACTTTTGCCATTATTAAATTTCGCATTTTGTTTTGCTCTCCATAGGCGCTTGCGCCGTCCTACACCCCTATATACACAAAACCTCCAAAAAACTGTACGTGATTTTCATTTTTTTTCGCTAAAAATAAATGCGATGGGCTTTTCAACCCATCGCATTTGTTTCCATCGCCTCTTTAAGATGTTTCAATGCCCTTGTCTTAATTCGACTCACTTGGTCCGCTTGCAAACCTATCACTTTCGCTGTATCCATTCGGCTCTGGCTAGGATAATCTCCCAAACCATACAGCAGTTGCAGCACTTGTTGTTCGCGTGGCGACAGTTTGGAGAGCAGCCCATGCACACATCTTTGCAGCTCTTCGTGTTCTATCATGCTTTCGATATTCTTGATGGTTTGCTCCCCCAAGAGGGTGCTTTTGTCCTCTATAGTATCACTCAGAAGCAAGGTTTCGCCATGCTCGCTAATCTCCATATCCAAACTAACGGTCTCATCTTGCTCATCACGCAGAAAGCGCAATATATACTTTTGTATCCAGTACATAGCCAGGGTGCTCAAGCGATTACCCACTGTCGGGTCAAACATATCTACTGCTTTCATCAGGCCGATATTTCCTTCCTGAATCAAATCCAACATTTCCACCCCAGTGTGTTGGTATTGCCTTGCTATGTGCACTACCAATATCAGGTGACTTTCTATCAGTTGCTTGCGTGCTGCTGCATCGCCAGCTTGTACCCGCTGGACTAAGGCTTGTTCTTCTTGATTACTTAAGAGGGGATATACACGGATATCACGTAGGTAAATGTCTAGTAGGTTGTTCATAGTGTGGTATAGTATTGTGTTGTGTTGTGTTGTATTGTGTTGTATTGTATTGTATTGTATTGTATTTCCGCTACCCTTGCGCTACCTTTGCGCAAGGGTAGCGAAGCGTCCTACGCCTCTTTGTACATCACATGAAACACATACCCATACAGCGTCAGTTCTTCGCCATCCACCGACAAAGGGCGTGGGTACATCATCTCCCATTGATTCATGTACACGCGGGTTAATACTGGATTTTTCATCACTAGCCATGCAGCATGTGCGGCCATCGCAAATCGAATTTGACTTTTGTTCATAGTTGTAAAAAATTAGTTAATTTAAGGGTTATTTTTCGTGTAACGGTGTAACAGTGTGTAACAACTATTTCTTATGTCTCGTCCCCGTACACGCGTGGACGAGAATAGTAAAAGAAGTGTTACACTGTTACACATTCTTTAGCTAAAAGTTT
>JAZSAI010000008.1:0-32811 GCA_045601825.1 Paludibacteraceae bacterium
ACTTCAAGAGCAACTAGTTCATCAATGGGCAGAAGCTAGAGGTATATGGTTCGATAATGCCGAAAAGGATATCGAAGCGGAATATGGTCCGATGATTGCCCAAGGAGCAGAAGCCAAAGTTTACTACCAAAACGGCGACACCTCAGTAATCAAGCTACGCACATCCATCTATGCCACACTCGGCAGAGCGTTAGAATCTATCGTATTGCACAATGCACTCTTTGCGGAAACGCCCATGAATGTGATTGGTTTTACACGTGATACCGATGGAATGTTCCGTATTATTTGTACGCAGCCTTATGTTACCTGCAAACGATTGGCTACCAAGCAAGAGATAGATCTCATGGTTGCTCAAAAGGGCTTTCGTGACAATGGCGATGGACGAGGTGTAAATTATATTGGAGAAAGATTACACTTAGAAGATATGCACCCCGCAAATGTGTTTATTGATGCTGTTTCTGACACTCCTATTTGTATTGATTGCATTGTGAAGTTTATTAAAAAATAAAATACTAACCCCCTAAATTACTTATAACTCATCACTCATAGTTTATAGTTAATCCCGCAACGATACCGTTGCCTGACATATTTAATATAGCGTTATCATTCCAAACTTGATTCATTGAAAACAGGAAACTTAAATCAAACCACAATGCGAAAATTATTCCCTCTTTTCTTGTTACTATTCGCCAATACTACCCTTTGGGCGTATGATTTCCGAGTGGGTGATTTGTGTTACAATATCACAAGCCAAACGGCTCCTTATACCGTTGAAGTAGCCAATGAGATTGGCAAAGTCGCATCTAACAACTATCCCTATCTTACCACCGCCAACATCCCCTCTTCTGTAGTACATAATGACACTACTTATGTTGTCACAGGTATTGGGGACTATGCTTTTTGGGAGTGCGAAACCCTTGCCTCACTCACGATTCCCGAAAGCGTAACATATATAGGAAAGTATGCTTTGGCAAGTTGTAACTGTGAATCTCTCATTTCTGTTGTCATTCCTAATAGTGTTACAAGTATTGGTGAAGGTGCTTTTCATAGTTGTATCTACCTTACCTCAATCAACATTTCCAATGGTATAACGCGAATAGAACCACATACTTTTGCCCTTTGTATTGCAATCCCTTCCATTACGATTCCTGAGAATGTAACAAGCATTGGCGAGCAAGCTTTCCTTGCGTGTGCTTCTATGACCTCGCTCACGATTCCTAATAGCGTAACGACTATTGAAAAAGCAGCATTCCATATGTGCCTTGCTCTTGAATCGGTGACTATTCCCAATAGCGTTACCCATATTTCAGGTGCAGCTTTTGCTGATTGCCAGTCACTTACAAAGGTAACATTAGGCACAGGAGTCAAAGAAATTGGAGAACAAGCGTTTGGTGGTGAATATACCACAAAACTCTACGATATATATTGTTACGCAACCAATCCACCCAAAGCATTTGAATCCACATTCACAAACTACAATGCCATTGTACATGTGTCCTGTGAAAATTATCGGGCATATTATTCGGATATAGTTTGGGGTAATTTCAAGCAGATTGAGTGTATTGGTGCAGAAAATGGGAATGTAGTCACGGATAGTGTCATTATTGTGCCTTCCACCAATTCGGTTTCTATCACATGGCCTACGCACACGGAAGCTGACACATATATTATTGTCATTAGGAAAGGCGACGAGGTATTCTGTACCTTGACTTTCAATACCAATGGTCAGTTGCTCACTATCGCCTTCGCTCCAGGTCGTAATGGCAATCACCCAGCGCAATACGCAGAACAAGCAGGCAATGGCTATCGCTTCACCGTTACTGGTTTGACCGAAGCCACACAATACACTTACAGCATCACAACCAAAGATGCAGAAAACCAACCTATTACTATCTATTCGGGCGAATTTACAACATTAGGCACTCCAACAAGTGTATCCGACATCCAATTGCCAATGACCAATTGCCAAAAGATTATCCGCGACAATCAACTCCTCATCCTCCGCGATGGCAAGATCTATAACGCAATGGGGCAGGAGTTATAGTCGCTAAATGCATATCTCCCCCGTGTACAATCAACCATCTAATCCCTTGATTTTCATGTACAATTACCTCTGCCGCGTGTGCAAATGCACATAAGTCTTGCTTATTTGCAAAAAAAACACTACCTTTGCAAACGAAATGGAAATGCAAGTGCTTAACATATCAATAGGGGAAATAATAGACTTGCTCATTATGCTATTGGGCGTGGCGATTATCTGTATCGCTGCTTTCTCATATCGCAAACAAAATTTCATTCGTTTGCAGGCTGCCCATCAAAAGATTGACGAACTATCTCAGCGCATGGCAGAGCAAGAAGCTGCACTCCTCAAACAACAACACCTATACGAAATAGACAAACGCCTAGCGACTATCCGTACACAACACCCCGCTCCAGAGAAAACTTGGACAAACTACAACTCCATGCTCCAAGACATTGACGCTCAACTCAATAATTGGATAGCATCATTCGAAAGTCGCACACAATTAGCAGAACGCGAGGTGCAATTCTGCACCTATCTCCTCGTTTATCCTCACCTAACTTTAGATGAGATAGCGCAATATATCTACTACTCCGAAAAAAGCATACGCAACTACAAACAGCGCATTGCTCATAAATTAGGTGTGTCTTCTGCTGATTTGTACCAACATCTGCAAAACTATATTATTACATATCTATACAACGACAATACAAACTCTAAATTATCAGCCTTATGAAAACGACCCATTTCCTTCCTCTATCTCAATCTATTAAGTGGATAACTCTGCTTGCCTTGATAATCATCATAGTTGCAATAATTTATATGGCTTATCAATGGTACACAACCAAGCAAGTGATGCTATTGGTCACATTCGTGATTGTAGCCCTTGCCCTACTAAGTTGTATGGTGCTCATCCCACGCAAACTGACTGTAACACAGGAAGCAATCAATATCCACCTCATCACATGGAGAATCAACATTCCTGCCGATGAGATTGTGAAGATTGAGCATTATCCACATGGCATCCAGTCCAGCCGTATTGCAGGAGCAGGTGGATTCTTTGGCAATCTGGGATTGTTTACTTGCAAGGAATGTGGCAAACACTTGTCTTTGATTACCGACCCTATGGATGTATGCATCATCACCCGCAAAAGCAAAATGCCCATTGTGGTAAGCATAGCAGACAACAGCGTTTTCAACGCTATTGCCGAAGTACAAGAAAGAAATTAATAGGAACTACACAGAGAAGATATCTTGCAGAACCAGGGCTGCCATCGCTTCTACCACTGCCACAGCTCGCACGGCGATGCAGGCATCATGACGACCTATACTCTTGCCTTTCGCCTCATCGCCTTCTCGCCTTATTGCCTCAAATGTCTTGCGATTGGAAGCAGTTGGTTTGAAGACACAACGGAATACCACAGGTGTACCATCGGATATACCGCCTGCTATGCCACCAGAGATAAAAGTGTGGTTATCAGATAGATACATCTCACTCCCTTTCAAACCAACGCCCTCAAACCCAGAGCCATACTCAAATCCTTTGCAACCATTGATACTCATCATAGCGAATGCCAAATGGCTCTGCAACTTATCAAAAACAGGCTCTCCCACTCCAACGGGCAATCCCGTAATCACACACTCTACTATTCCACCTATACTATCTCCATCGCGCTGAATGGCAGCAATATACTCATCAAATCGCTCAGGGTTCTTTTCTTCACCCACTTGCACCAACTTAGCCTTTATATCCACACCCTTCTCTTTCAACAACTGCTGCGCCACACTACCTGCGACCACTCGTGAAGCGGTTTCTCGTGCCGATGCTCTGCCACCACCTCGGTGGTCACGAATACCATATTTCTCTTGATACGTGCGATCTGCATGTCCAATACGATACGAGTGCTTTAGCCATTCGTAGTCTTCTGGACGAGCATCTTTATTACGAATGATAAACGCGATTGGCGTACCCAATGTCACGCCATCCATTACTCCGCTCAGCCACTCCACTTCATCTTCCTCGCGCAACGCACGAGGTGATACTGTGCCTTTAACCTCTAACCTTTCACCTTTAACCTTCACTCTCCCCGCCCGCTTATCTAATGCCTCGCGAATCATATCCATGTCAATACGCACACCTGCAGGTACACCATCAAGCACACCGCCAATTGCCTTGCCGTGTGACTCTCCAAAAGAGGTAAAAACGAAGTTTTTTCCTAACGTATTCATCTAATCCTTCAATTATGGGGGCAAAATTACTAAAAAATTTGCATATCTGCAAAAAAAGTCGTATCTTTGCGCGTTAAATTTGTGATAATAATATAAGTTTTGATAAATTATGAAAAGAATTACTTCTGTTTTGATGTTCGCATGCTTCAGTTTATCTGTCGCTTTTGCAGCCAAACCTCAGGTGTGGTTAATCGGTGATGGCACAATGGCAGCTGCGGAGGCATCTTATGTACTCGGTTGGGGAGAGGCTTTGAAAAACCACCTCGCGAAAGGTGTAGTTTTGCACAACGAAGCAAAGAATGGTATGAGCCTAAAGTCATTCATGGATAATGGCGGACTCAAGCAATTGGAGAAGTTGCCAGACAAGGCAATGGTGTTTTTGCAGTTTGGTGGTAACGACTTAAATGATTTGAGCCCAGAGCAATATAGTACGCTAGATGCCTTTGCACGTCGATTCCGAGTGCTGATTGATGCTACTCAAGAGAAGAAATTGCAATTGGTCCTCTGTACACCAGTAGCGCGTCCTTATTATTATGAAGGACGATGGATTGATCGTTTAGGGGGATATGATGACGCTATACGCCGTTTGGCACAGCATTATGAGTTGCCGCTGATAGATTTAGAAATATTGACACGTGAGTGGTGGATGTCAATGTCGGAAGATGAGGCATCAATGTTTTACATCAAAGCAGTCGAGAACGAAGCCTTCTTGCTCACAGAAGATGGAGCAAAGGCTGTTGCTAAAATGGCTGCTGATGCGATAAAACATCAAAAAGGAAGCAAAGTTAGCAAAATTGTAAAGAAATAATCGTGCAATTCCAGAATGCATTAGATTGGCTGAAGTCCTTTTTTGAAGAGTGGGAACTATGGCTACTCCTGGGGCTATTGGTGGCAACAACTTACCAGTTGTACTACTACTTCCGTTATCTCTGGGTTCGAATGTCGAATAAGACCCCTAAAAGAGCTTTGGAGAATCCTACCAATGCATTGCCGAAAGTAAGTGTAGTGGTTTGTGCTCACAACGAACAGGAAAATTTAGAAAACTATTTGCACACATTATTGTCGCAAGATTATCCAGAATACGAGGTCATTGTAGTGGATGATGAATCAGAGGATAACTCTTTATTTGTGCTAGAGCAGTATGCACGTCAGTATCCTAATTTCTACCATACGTTTGTTCCTCGTGGTGCAAGGGTCATTAGCAGTAAGAAACTGGCCCTTACAATTGGTATCAAAGCTGCTCATTATGATTATATCTTACTCACTGACGCGGATTGCCGTCCAGAAGGTCGTTACTGGATACGAGCAATGATGACGGGATATACCAACACTTCTACGGAGATGGTATTGGGGTTTAGCCCTTATTTTGAGAATAGCACTTGGTTGAGCCGCTGGATTAGTTATGATACCCTTTTTAGCGGGTTGCAATATATGGGTATGGCACGTGCTGGACACGCATACATGGGAGTCGGCAGAAACTTGTCCTATCGCCGCGACACTTTTTTTAATAATAATGGCTTTCAAGGACTGCTGAACGTACGCGCAGGAGATGATGATTTATTTGTCAATAAAGTGATTAATAATTATTATCAGCATCATCGCTTTGGGACGAATGTTGCTGTTGTATGCAACCGCGATGCATTGACGTGGTCTGCACCCAAACGAAATTGGCATGCATGGTTACATCAGAAGCGTCGTCATCTGTCAGTGTCTCCGCAATACTCATTAGGCAGTAAGATTCGTTTGACCATCGAACCTTTTACACGTGGATTGATATACTTATTGCTGATTCTTGGCATGATTTTTGGCAGCAATCTATTGAGGATAGTCATTCTTGCATTGTGGTTAATCAGAACGTTAGTTCAATTATTCGTAATCAATAGAGCAGCGTATCAATTGGGAATGAAACTATATGGAGTGGGAATCATACTCTATGACATAATATTACCTTTGATTACGTTGTACATATTGGCTGCAAATGCAATCAATAAACAAAAAATATACTGGTAATACCACTCTAAACAACACTCATATGGAAGAACAAAAACTCAACATCAACCTCTCGCCCGAAGTGGCAGAAGGTAATTATTCTAACCTCGCTATCGTAGCACACTCCTCATCGGAGTTTGTAGTAGATTTCGTGCGTATGATGCCTGGTCAAAAAAGTGCTAATGTACAATCACGCATCATCATGACACCAGAGAATACCAAGAAACTGCTTTTTGCGCTGCAAGAGAACGTAGCTAAATACGAGAAGCAATTTGGTACCATCAAAATCAATGGCACACCTGCCCCAGGAAGTACTATCCCTATGTCCTTCGGCGGCGGTCAAGCCTAATCCCTGTCTTTAAACTATCACCTTTAAACTTTAAACTAAAAGTATGAAAAAAACATTCCCAGCCAGCCAACTCATTATCAATGAGGATGGTAGCATATTCCATTTGCACATTCGCCCTGAACATCTGGCGGATAAAGTGATACTGGTCGGCGACCAAGGTCGCGTGAATATGGTGGCTTCGTTCTTCGATGAAGGCAGTATCGAGTGCGATATCCAAAGCCGCGAGTTCCATACCATTACGGGTAAATACCAAGGTAAACGCATCTCTTGTATCTCTACGGGTATCGGTACTGATAACTGCGATATTGTGCTCAACGAGCTCGATGCCCTCGCCAATATCGACTTCGCTACCCGTACTGAGAAAGACGAGCATCGCACCCTTGAGATTGTGCGTATCGGTACTTGTGGTGGTATGCAAGAGGACATCCCTCTCGGCACTTTCCTCGTGAGCGAGAAATCTATCGGTTGGGACGGTGTCTTGGCTTTCTACGAAGGCCGTGATGAGATTGCCGACCTCGGTTTTGAGGATGCACTCGTGGACTTCATCCACTATCCTGCCAAAGCAGCTCGTCCATACGTAGTGGCTGCTAACCCCGAATTGGTCAACCGCATTGCAGGCGAAGATATGATGCGTGGTTGCACCATCGCTGCCAATGGTTTCTATGGCCCTCAAGGCCGTGTGTTGCGCTGTGATTTGGCGGTGAAGGACATCAACGAACGTATCACCGACTTCCGCTATGAGGGACAACGCATCACCAACTACGAGATGGAAGGCAGTGCTATCGCAGGCCTCAGCTTGCTGATGGGACACAAGGCCATGACTGTCTGCTGTGTCATTGCCCAACGCAAAGTCGAAGCTGCCAACACCGACTACAAACCTCGTATCAAACAACTCGTACAAACCGTATTAGAGAGAATTTAATTTTGGCTTTAATGTCCCTAACGACTATCAAGTCCTTACTGCCCCAAAGTCATTAACTTCTCAAAATACCACTAAAACGCCATTTGTGTTTCATGCACAAGTGGCGTTTTGTTAAGATTTCCCACCTTTGTACCTTCTCTGTCTTTCTCGTGTTAATAACCAAGGACGAACCAAAGACGAACCTAGGATGAACCTACCAACTCTCAAACTCAAAAAAGTACTTTTATTAAGATTGCCGTCCTATTTACCTCTCTTATACCTTCCCTCGTTTTACCGACCGACGAGCGGGAGACGAGCGACAGAACAACGGCACACCCCCTTGCCCACAAAAAGTGCTATTTGTTAAGATTGGCTTCCTAAAAAGGTTGACTCAAATCCTAAAATTGTTAACTCCATTCCTAAAAGCGTTGTACTATCAACTTGTCCTCTAAACAAAAATCACCTTAAAAGCAACTTTTATTTGGTCATGTCAAAAAAATGTTGTATATTTGCACCCGCAATTCCACGCCGGGGATGTCTGCACGTCATCGGCGGGGGTAGCAGACATATTTAAAAGGCGTTTATTAGCGCTCTGTTCTGACTTATAGAAATCTCGCAAATTTCAATCATCTTCGGAACTTAGCAACGATAGATGCCCTACGGGATATAGATTATCTTTCTTGTGCCTATTTTGGTATGCCATTTGCGTATGTGTATATGCGCACACGCGTACCTTAACTAGAAAATAGCACGGAGAGTATTTATATTCGGCGTGGGCTTCGCGTTGTCGTTTCAAGATGATGGGCAATGCGAGAGCCTCTATAAGTGGAACGGCAATAGTCGGACTCCACGCTTTTTTTATATGCCTTAACGATTAACAACAATCCGCATAGTTGGGAGTTCCTATGCAAAAAAAACTTAAGTTTTATGTCAAACAAAAAACAAAATGAAGAACTCCAATCGCGTAGAGAGTTCTTCAAAAAAGCCGCAAAAGCTGCGTTACCTGTTGTTGGCGCAGTCGTTCTCTCCAGTATTCCTAATGTAATGCACGCGGCAACCGATTGTGACTACAATTGTTCTGGTAGTTGCTCACGAGGTTGCAAAGGTAGTTGTGAAGAGTATTGTAAAGATGACTGCAAAAACACATGTCAATGGAGTTGTTCTGGACAATGCTACAATTCATGTAAAGGAGGAGCTTCACCTGATCATGGTTGGAGATAGTATTTGTTAACAATCCTAAGCAATTAGGCATTACAGATTATTGTTAAACTATTAATTTAAACACTATGAAATTCTATTTCAAGTTTAAGGTTTAGGTTGACTATAAGATGAACGTCAACCTATGGGAAGTGCTATCCGTTGTAGGTAGCATATGCAGCATCATCTCATTATTGATGATTTGTTGATAAGTAATAGGGTTAGTGAGGGTGGGATTTTTATAATAAATTTAGGTATCTAAAATCAAATAATAAACATCATGAAGAAAACAAAGTTATTGATTGATCCAATAAAATTATCTGCACTAAAATTATTTTCTGACATCAAAAAAGATTTGATTGAAAATGGCATAGTTTTTTTAGACGAGAGCACCTTTGAATATGAAGACTCCGATGTATGTATTACTCAAAAAATCAAAGAGATATTTGATAAATATTACAATATATTGGATGATTATAATAAATATAATTGATAAAATTTGGTATGGATATCAAAGAATCACTAAACACTTGGCAATCAGGAGTGTCGAAATCAATAACATTTATTGTTACTAAAGACTGCCAACTTGCCTGCAAATACTGCTATTTGGTAGGCAAAAACGAAAAAGAGCGCATGTCTTTTGAAGTAGCAAAGGCAGCGATTGATTATGTGTTAGATAGAGAATATGACCCAAACTTTGCGTATGAGTCTGTTATATGGGACTTTATAGGAGGAGAACCATTTCTAGAAATTGACCTTATAGATAAGATTTGCGACTATATCAAGCAAGAACTTTTCCGTCGCAATCACCACTGGTTTAACTCTTATCGTTTTTCATTTTCTACGAATGGTATCAATTACGACAGTGATAAAGTTCAAAAGTTCATAGAAAAGAACCATAGACATCTAAGCATCGGCGTTACAATTGATGGCACTCGCCGCAAGCACGACCTTAACCGTATATGGAAGGGTGATGGTCCAGAACGCGGTTCATATGATGATGTCGTACGCAATATCCCATTGTGGCAGAGCCAATTTCCCGGCGATGGTACGAAAGTGACCATCTCCTCAGCAGATATCCCTTATATCTGCGAATCTGTTTTGCACCTCTATGACTTAGGCATTCATCAAGTAAATATAAATTGTGTCTTTGAAGATGTATGGGCTGAAGGCGATGACTTACGCTTTGAGGAACAACTTATGCAATTGGCAGATACAATCATAGATAAAGAATTATACAGAGACTATGCATGTTCTTTCTTCTCCGAAAATATGGGTAAACCCTTAGATTGCCAATTACAAAATTTGAACTGGTGTGGTGCAGGCAAGATGCTCTCCATAGATGCGGCAGGCAATTTCTATCCTTGTACTCGCTTTGCCCAATATTCGCTGCGCGATAAAGAGGCATGGATTATCGGAAATATCCACGATGGCATTGATAACAACAAACTCCGTCCATTCCTTACACTTGACCGTTGTACACAATCATTGCCTGAGTGCATAGATTGTGAAGTAGCAGAGGGATGTGCTTGGTGCCAAGGCGAGAACTATGATGCAGCAAAAACGCATACCGTCTTTGAACGTGCAACCGCTATTTGCAAAATGCACAAAGCGCGTGTGCGTGCCAACAACTATTATTGGAACAAACTCTACCGCAAATTGGAATTAGAAGGCAAACGTGAAGAGTTTGAGCAAAACAAGAAACAGTCAAACGACATCATCTGTTAAGCCATGAAACCATATATGCAATATTTAGTTATCCTATTGGATGACACCAGCGTGGCTTACTGCCATGCCAATAACCCGCTCACAGAGCGCAACTTGATGCCATTGGAGACTTTGCGCAAAGCAATACTCTTTGGCATGAAACAAAACTTAATGATTCAGTTTGTATATCCTAACTACGAACTCCCAGCGGAATACAACGAACTCATTGAGACGATTGACCATGTGAAGATTGGTAAAGAAGTACAAATATTAGATTATGTGCCACAAATAGCAGATACTGACAATCTTGTATTACGTTTGACTATTGCCGAGTTTATCGCAAAGCAATACGATATTGCAGCACTCTTGCCACAGACCTCGCGTCTTAATATCTGCTTGACGGATATTGAGTCATTTACAGATGAACAGATAGAAGATTACAAAAAAGCATTGGCAACACTCAATGCCGTTTTGTTCAATCTGTACAAGCAGGCAAAGAATCCACAACTCAACATCTTAACTGACCGTCTGCAATTAACCGAGATGCACAACTGCGAAGCAGGTATTGGCAATATTACGCTTGCGCCCAATGGAAAGTTCTATCTATGCCCAGCGTTCTACTACGATGAGCAAATGGGCATTAGTAATCGCATAAATCATAAGACCAAAGATGCTTCGCGTAGTGTAGGCGACTTAGAAAAGGGGCTTGACATTCCAAACAAACAACTCTTGCAACTTGACCATGCGCCACTTTGTCGCATTTGTGATGCATACCATTGCAATCGCTGTATTTGGCTCAATCAAAAACTCACATGGGACAACAATACCCCATCGCGCCAACAATGTATCATCTCACACCTTGAGCGCAATGCCGCACGCGACTTGCAATTACAATTAAAAGAGGCAGGGTATCAAGTCACCAACGAGATAAAAGAAATCACATATTTAGATCCATTTGAAGTAAAGGAGGAATTCTGACATGAAAAAACTTGTAGGACAGGTAACTGTCGAAGAAAAAAACACCATTCAAACGCTATTTGAGCGTCGTAACGGATTGACCGAGTTAGCAAAGAT
Organism: Paludibacteraceae bacterium; assembly: GCA_045601825.1. Taxonomy (GTDB): domain Bacteria; phylum Bacteroidota; class Bacteroidia; order Bacteroidales; family Paludibacteraceae; genus Colicola. The sequence continues at coordinate 11,467 of JAZSAI010000008.1, forward strand.
TCTTACTGCTGATAACGCAGAATTGTATGAAAAGCTCGTAAAAGATATGGGAGAAACGGGCAGCAAGTTCCAACAATGGTGGGACGATATGGCAGCCAAATACAATTGGGAATCTTGTGAAGGCGGACATTGGGAAATCAATTTTGATACTTGTGAGATATATCTAAATATGCCACAATGAATATAGGGGTCATTCTATTAGCAATTATTAACGTTAGTACTATTGTCTTCGCCATCTTCCTTATCCGTTGGTTTAATAGACAACACGGAGTGTGGAATAAGGTGGCTGTAATTAGTACGACTATAGCTATACTTTGTTTGATTGCAATATGGGTACTCGTATTCTTATGGAAAAATATGAATAGTATTAACATTCAAATTATCTAATCATGACACTATTGATGATTGGTGCACCTGAGATTATTTTTATTGTTCTCATTGTGCTATTGCTATTTGGAGGCAAGAAAATACCTGAGCTAATGAAAGGTTTGGGCAAAGGCGTTAAATCCTTCAAACAAGGAATGAACGAGATGGAAGAGGAAGTGAAACGCCCTTCTGAAGACCAACCATCGCAACAACCTACCGAACAGCAACCAAGCCAAAATGGAAAATAATAACGAAGAGAAAATGACCTTTTGGGAACATGTGGAAGTGTTCCGAAAGGTTGTTTTCCGTTGCTTGGCTGTGTGGTTAGTGTGCGCTATTGCTGCGTTCTGCTTTAAGGACGTACTCTTCAGTATACTCTTTACTCCATCCAAATCCGACTTTATTCTCTATCGCGGATTGTGTTGGTTAGCAGAGCGATTGTCTATGCCTGCACTATGCCCAGGAGAGTTCGCTATTGAGTTTATCAATATCGAATTAGCATCGCAATTCACTACGCACTTGCAAGTGGCAGTCATTATGGGCGTGTTAGTAGCATTCCCATATCTCATCATCCAACTCTATGGCTTTATCGCACCTGCGCTATACACACAAGAAAAACGCTATTCAAGACTGTTGATATTCTTTGGAGTATTATTGTTCGCATTGGGTGTATTGCTAAATTACTTTGTAATATTCCCTTTCGCATTCCGTTTCTTGAGTACCTATCAAGTACAAGAGATGGTTATTAATCAAATTGCACTAAAGTCGTATATATCAACACTATTGGTGTTATCATTGCTTATGGGTATATTATTTGAGATACCTATCATTGCTTATTTCTTGGCAAAATTGGGATTGATAGACAAACCGCTATTGGTACAATATCGCAAACATGCAATAGTAGTGTTAGCCATCTTGTCAGCAGTCATTACGCCAACAGCGGATATTTTCACATTGTTGCTGGTAACAGTACCGTTATACCTGCTCTACGAACTGAGTATTCATATCGTAGCGCATACAAAGGCGAAGGAATAACCTTGCTGATGATTGATAACTTTCGGCACAATCTTCGGCACGCGAAAACTTTTTGCAAAAAAAATACACTCACGCGGGAAGTCCCATAAATACAACACTTCCCGCGTGTTGTATATACCATCTTACCCTCCAAATGCTCCAATCGTCTTATCTCGCCAAATGGGCTCGAACGATTAATCGCAAGCGATTCTTCGGCGCAAAACCCTTTCCGCGCCGAAGATTTTTGCAGCATTATTATAGAGACGCATCGAAAGTGAAAACAGGAAATCTGAAGTCAATTCAAAAAAACTTGCATATTTCAGAAAAAATCACTACCTTTGCAGCGAAATATATAGCTAATCAATTCAAATCATATGAAAAAAACAATCCTATTTGGCATGGTGCTCGTAGCACTCAGCGCATGCTGCAAACAAGAACAAACATTCGACTACACCGTGGACAAGTTTTATGACCTCGAGATTCTGCGCTACCAAGTGCCAGAGTTTGACTCACTGAGTCTGCAACAAAAGACCCTCGTTTATCACCTCACCGAAGCAGCTTTGCACGGTCGTGATATCCTTTACGATCAAAATGGTCGCTACAACCTGCGCATCCGTCGCGCACTCGAAGCTCTCTACACTCAATACAAGGGCGACAAGACAAGCGAGGAGTTCCTCAACTTCGAGAAATACCTCAAGCGCGTATGGTTTGCCAATGGTATTCACCATCACTATGCTTCTGACAAGTTCCAACCAGAGTTCTCTGAGGAGTGGTTCGTAAACGCTTGTGCTGAAGCAGGCGTAACCTACGACGAGGCAATCCTACCAGTCATCTTCGACCCAACCGTGATGCCTAAATCGCTCAGCCTTGAGGGCGAAGATCTCCTTCTCGCATCTGCCAACAACTACTACGAGGGTGTGACCCAAGCAGAGGCAGAAGCATACTACGAGAAGCATAAAGACACTTCTGCTGAGCCATTGTGGATTGGTCTTAACAGCAAGCTCGTGAAGGAGAACGGCAAAGTCGTAGAGCGCACCTACAAAGTAGGTGGTATGTATAGCGCCGCTCTCGAAAAAGTGGTAGAGCACCTAGAGAAAGCCCTCCCATTTGCAGAGAACGACCAACAACGCCTCGTTATTGAGAAGATGATTGAGTTCAACAAGACAGGCGACTTGAAGGCTTTCAACGAATACTGCATCGCATGGGTGAAAGACCTCAACAGCCGCGTGGACTTCGTGAACGGCTTTACCGAGACATATGCTGATCCTCTCGGCATTACAGGTACTTGGGAGTCGCTCGTGAACTTCAAAGACATGCGTGCTACCCATCGTTGCCAAACCATCTCCGACAACGCACAATGGTTCGAGGACAACTCTCCAACCGACCTCAAATACAAGAAAGAGGAAGTCAAAGGCGTGAGCGCAAAGGTTATCACCGCTGCTATCTTGGCAGGTGACTGCTATCCTGCTACCCCAATCGGTATCAACCTGCCTAATGCCAACTGGATCCGCAAAGACTATGGTTCTAAGTCTGTGACCATCGACAATATCACCCACGCCTACAACGAAGCAGCCAAAGGCAATGGCTTCAACGAGGAGTTTATGATTAGCCCTGAGGTGATTGCCATGTATGAGAAAGCAGGTGCTTGTGGCGACTTGCATACCGACCTCCACGAGTGCGTAGGTCACGGTTCAGGCAAACTCATGCCAGGCGTTACCAAAGATGCCCTCAAGGAGCACGCTTCTACTATCGAGGAGGCACGTGCCGACTTGCTCGGTCTTTACTATATGGCTGACCCTAAGTTGGTAGAACTCGGTTTGTTGGAGGACGAAGAGGCATACAAGGGCTTCTACTACCAACAGATGATGAACGGTCTGATGACCCAACTTGTGCGCATCGAGCCAGGCAAAGACATCGAAGAATCACACATGCGCAACCGTCAGCTCATCGCCCTTTGGGTATTCAAAAATGCCAAGAACAACGAGGTGGAGATGATTGAGCGCGATGGCAAGCACTACCTCCAAATCAATGATTATGAGGGCATTCGTCGCCTCTATGGCGAGTTGCTCCGGGAGATCCAACGCATCACTTCTGAAGGTGATTACCCTGCAGCAAAAGCAATGGTGGAGGAATATGCTGTGAAAGTAGATCAAGACCTGCACAAAGAGATTTTGGAGCGTTACGAGAAACTTAACCTAGCTCCATATAAGGGCTTCGTAAACCCTGTTTACACCGCGCACTACGATGCAGAAGGCAATATCACAGATGTCACTCTCGACTATACCGAGGGCTATATCGAGCAGCACCTCCGCTACTCACGCGACTATTCTTTCTTGCCTGATGTGAACTAATTTCGTTTAGTGAACGCGGCATAGCCGCTACTGTTTAGTGTTTAGAGAGTATTGTTTTGGCTCACTAATGCAACACGTTGCATTCTTATGAGCCAAAAACGAAAATACCTATTGAATTGACAATAATTGACAACCTTAATTGACGCCAATTGTCTTACAAAATCAATGCTCATTGAATTGCCAATATCAAAATCCATTGCCAATCGCCTATTGATTTTGCAATCCATACACGGAGACGAGCTTATGCCCGTCTCCGCTGATTTGCCCGAAGATGTGCAGATTCTCCATCGCGCCTTAACCACACTAAACAATGCATCCAATAGCTCGCAGAGCGAGCGTCCTATAGGCGAAACGCCGTCCTATAGCCCGTCAGGGCGTCCTATAGCCGCGCAAGCGGCGTCCTGTTCGAGTATCGAACTCGGCAATTGTGGCACCGCCATGCGCTTCCTCACAGCCTATTGCGCGCAGTTAGAAGGACAAACAACTATTTTAGACGGCGTAGAACGTATGCACCACCGCCCTATAGGTCAGTTGGTAGATGCTTTGCGTGAGATAGGAGCGGATATTGAGTATTTGGGCGAAGAGGGCTTCCCGCCTTTGCGCATTAAGGGATGTATATTGGATAAGCATAGGATAGTTACTCTCAACAATCCCCAATCCACACAGTTCGTTTCCGCCTTACTCCTCATCGGCGCAAACGTCCAAACCAATAGCACTTCCCCTTACATCACTCTCACACGCGAGATGATAAAGAATAAGGAACAAGGAACCAAGAACAAAGACAAATTACTAACGACAGATCAGACGCAGGTAACAAATCTTGGCTCTTTAGTCCTTGCTCCTTACTCAGAAGTAGAGCGCGATTGGAGCTCCGCCGCCTTTTGGTACGAGTATGTGGCTCTTCATGGCGGTGAGATTACGCTCCCTGGCTTATTCCGCAACTCGTTACAAGGCGACAAAGTCGTTGCCGACATCTTCGCTCACCTTGGCGTACATACTGAATATACCCCTGAAGGCATCATCCTTTCGCCTATCGCCTATAGCGAAGCGTCCAATAGCCCACATGGTGGGCGTCCAATAGCCGCACAAGCGGCGTCCCGTTCCAAAATCCTCGTTCAGGATTTTGGAAACTGCCCCGACCTCTACCCCGCTGTCGCGCTCACTTGCGAGCGATTGGGTATTGAGTTACACGCCACAGGCGTAGAGTCCTTGCCATTGAAAGAATCCGACCGCCTGCGTGCCGTGCGTGAACATCGCACTGATGCAGATCACCGCATGGCAATGGCGTTGTTGATTGCGGGCTACGAAGTGGACGACACCGCCTGCATCAGCAAATCCTATCCGCAGTTTATGGAACATTTTCGTCGAATTAACACCTTAAAATTATAATAATATGAGAAGCAATCATGTGTTTATGGCTTTAGTTGCCATGATGTTAGTAATTACAAGTTGCGCTTCCAGCGCGGAGAAACGCACCGACCAAGCTATTCAGCAAGTGATGAATGACTACCAAGCAGTAGGTGTCGCTGCTGTTATTGTCCAAGATGGACAGATAGTTTATGAAAAGGCGTTTGGATATGCCAATCTCGACAATCAAACGCCTTTGACTACTAATCATTTCATGCGTATCGCATCTATCTCCAAGTCCTTCACCGCTACATCCCTGATGCAACTCGTGGAAAAAGGCGTCATCTCTCTCGATGATGATGTGAGTGATCTCATTGGTTTCCAAGTACGCAACCCACATCACCCAGAGATACCTATCACATTGCGCATGGTGCTCTCGCACACAGCCAGTTTCCGCGACCCAGAGAATTATTCCACACTCGATCATCTCAATCCTGCTGTGAATAGCGATTGCAGTGCCACCTATTACGACTACGCACCAGGTACTGGCTACAACTACTCTAACTTAGGGCTCAACTTCGTAGGCGCTATCCTTGAGAAAGTGTCAGGCATACGTTTTGACCGCTATGTAAAGGAGAATGTGATAACACCACTTGGATTGCATGCAGGTCACAACAATGACGAGCTTGATAGCACAAGACGTGCTGCCATCTACCGTTATCGCGACGGACAATACGTAGAGTCCAATGCCTACGGCAGCGTAGCACATCAACTCGATGATTACATCATGGGCTACTCAGCACCAATATTCTCGCCTACTGGCGGCGTAAAGATCTCTGCTCACGACTTGGCTACCTATATGATGATGCACATGAACTATGGCCAGCTCAATGGCGTGCGTATCATCTCTGAGGAGAGTGCTAAAACCATGCAAACGCCCGTATGGATCAAGCTAACGGACGACTACTACGAGGACCAATACGGACTATGCCTCATGGAGTTTGTGGACTTCCTAGATGATCCTCATTACAATACGCCAGGCAACTACCCCGTGGGACATACGGGCGATGCCTACGGATTGCGCAGTATCATGATATGGAGTCCAACGGATGGTTGGGGTATCGTAGCCATTACCAATGGGTATGTGTTCAATCCCGAGAAAGATGTCGTCGAAACATTAGCCAATGCTATCTATAAGGCGTATTTTGGTCAATAAATCTGAAGGATTATCTTTTCGTGTTAAGAGGCGAGAAAAATATAACTATTGTTGTACCACAAAAGGGAATTAACGACGAAGGTAAGGGCAAAAAACATGCTCTTTATCGACTTATCTCCGCTGCGGAGACAGAGTATGTGTGGATGCAAGATGACGACGTCATCTTGCACAGTTTAGAGGATGCCCTATCGGGCTACAGTTTAGAGGTTAAAGGCATGGATTTGCTTATCTTGACTCTTCGGATGGAGTCGGAGAGGGAGAATCCGTCGCTACTGGAACGGTTGCAAATTGCCGAGTATGCTGCCATTCAGCAACTTACCATAGAAACAGCCAAGCGAAGGCACGCGGTGATGTGTAGCGGAGCGAACCTCATCGCCAAGCGCGATAGATGGTTGGAGTCCTATCCCGACTTGCACCCCGAAATACCGAGTGGCGATGATATGTTTCTCTTAGAGTCGTTTAAGCGGAGGGGGCTGAAGATTACCGTCTGCGAGAGCGAAGAAATGACCGCTATCGTTCGCCCTCACACCTCGTGGAAGGCGTTCTTCCGTCAGCGTATGCGTTGGGCAGGCAAAGCGCCCAAATACACCGACAAAGATATTCTTTGCTGCGGAGCAATCATATTGATTGCCAACTTATTGCAACTGATTTGCCCGTTGGTATTGCTCATTAAGTTTCCTATTGAATATTCACTAATAAAAAAGAGAGACACGTCTGCCTCTCTCTTTACTGCTTTGTTGCTTGAGATACTTTATCCCTTCTATACAATCATTTGTATAATAGGCGGTATCTTTCGCCGCAACTGGTGATTACTCAGCAACTTCCTCTGTCTCAAACTCAGGCACTGCTTGAGCAGCTTGTTCAGCTTCGTAAGCTTCTTGCACTTGCTCGGTAATAACACTACCTTCTTCTGCTTGTGTGTTAGTGCCTTTGCTGAAACCTACGGTCAAGATGCTCAACACAATGATAATAGCCATTAATGTCCAACTTGCTTTCTCCAAGAAGTCAGCAGTCTTAGGAGCACCCATCACTTGATTACCGCTTGAGAAACCTGCAGCCAAACCTCCACCCTTGCTGTTTTGAACAATCACAAGAAGTGTGAGCAGTACTGCTGCAATAACAATTAAAATAGTTAATAGTACGTACATAATTTTTATAATTAATATTTAACGATTAATATTTCTAGCAATGTATTTACGGCGCAGTAAATAGATACGAATCAGCCGACAAAGGTACAACTTTTTTTTGATACCACCAAATTTTTTACCATTTTGCTACCGTGTCGTTGTAAATTTGCTCTGCAATTTCAGTAATCATAGTGTTGCATAGCTCATCTTGCACATCAGTCAGCATTTGTGATGAATCGAAGGTTTGGAATGCTGTATATGTTTTCTCAAAGTTCTCTTCAGGTGCTACGTTGTTGGTGAATCGTACTTTTACCGTGATGGTCAGTTTTGTTTCTGCAGCATAATTGTCTGCCGAAATCGCCATAGGCGTGAGTTGGTAGCCCGTAATCTCGCCTTCTAGTTCTAGATTACCACCACGTCGCACTTGTTCTAGTCGTGTTTGACGTTGAAAGAGGTCGCGAATACCATCCGATAAGTTGTTGGATAGTGGCGCATATACCAGTGCTGACATATTTGGGAAATCAGCGATGGAGATGGTTTTGGTGGTGGAATAGTCAATGGAAGCTCCATTGAACTTATAAGATATAGTGCAGCTATTCATTAGGAATATAGAACCAAGAACCAAGAGCCAAGAACAAATGGTATGGTGTGGTGTAGTTTTGTGTAGCATGGTGTAAGGTGATTTATAATCCGTAGTCTTTGATTTTGCGATATAATGTACGTTCACTCAATCCTAATTCAATGGCAGTAGCCTTGCGATTACCGCCATTTTTCAGCAGAGCTCGTTGTATCGTATCTTTTTCCATATCTGCGAGTTTTAAGTCTTTGATAGGCTCTTCTATTGTTACTTCGGGCACTATTTCTTGCACTACTGGCAAGTCAGAAGGAGCTATAACTTGACCTTGTTCCCATTCTACAAGTTCATCTTCTCTTTTGGCGCGTGAATCGTGATTTTGTAATGCGGAAAGTTGGTCTTTCATCTGATTCATATCGCGTTTCATCTCAAAGAGCACCTTATAGAGCAATTCGCGTTCGTTCATATAGGTATCATGTGCATTTTGTGCGTGTTGTCCCACAAGTGCAAGACCTTGATGCATTTGATGAACAGGCAAGTAATGCGACAGAATATCGGGAGTAATCTCACGACGCTGCTCTATAATACTAATCTGTTCTGCTACATTCTTCAGTTGGCGCACGTTACCTTGCCAGTAGTAGGATTTGAGCATTTCCGTTGCTTCATCCGTCAAACGGATAGCAGGCATACGATATTTTTCAGCGAAGTCTACCACAAACTTACGGAAGAGTAGAGGAATATCTTCTTTGCGCTCACGTAGTGCAGGCACTTTAATCTCAACTGTGTTCAAGCGGTAATACAAATCCTCGCGGAAACGACCAATTTCAATAGCTTGAGGAATATTGAGGTTAGTGGCAGCCACTACGCGCACGTTAGTCTTTTGCACGTGTGAACTACCCATACGGATAAACTCACCCGTCTCCAGTACACGCAGCAATCGGGCTTGCGTAGAGAGAGGTAATTCACCCACTTCGTCTAGGAATAGTGTACCGCCATCTGCTATTTCAAAATATCCTTTGCGCTCACTTTTAGCATCGGTAAAAGCACCTTTTTCATGTCCAAATAGTTCGCTATCAATCGTTCCCTCTGGTATAGCACCACAGTTAACGGCGAAGTATGGACCATGTTTGCGTGCGGAATATTGATGAATAATCTTTGGAAAATGCTCTTTACCTACACCACTTTCGCCTGTAATCAACACACTCAAATCGGTCAAAGCCACTTGCACAGCAATCTCTATACCACGATTGAGCTGAGCACTATTGCCAATTATGCTGAACTGTTGTTTTATTCGTTGTAAATCTTTTAGTTCCATAGTTGATTATATGTTTCAAAGTTGCTAGGTTTTAAAGTTTAATGGTACCTAATCTGCCAAAATGGCAGACAAAGGTACAACAAATTTTGCACATATGCAAAACGAAACGATTTTTTTTGAGAAATAACGAGTAATTTAATAAAAATTATCTCTTTGCTCGCCTCTTAATGCCGTGTTTATTCCTCAGAGAAATGTACAAGTACGTGGCGATAAGAATTGAAAATTTTGGATTTTGAGACGAAACCGAGGTAGTGCTTTTGTTCATCTACTACGGGTAAGTTCCATGCGCCCGTATCCTCGAATACTTCCATTACTTTCCCCATTGGCATTGTGTCAATTAGGACGGCTTGAGGAGAGTTCATTAGTTGTTTCACCGTGAAGCGGTTGTACAAGCGCGGTTGGAACATGATGTTGCGTACTTCATCTAATAGCAGAATACCCAACAATTTGCCATCTGCATCTACGACGGGGAAAATATTGCGATTGCTTTGCGCAATCACTTTGACCAACTCGCCCAACGTCATTTCGGGATTTAGTGTACGTAAGTCCGTTTCCAAGACATTCTCTACCTTCATTAGTGTTAGTACAGAGCGATCTTTGTTGTGTGTAAGCAGTTCGCCCTTTTGTGCCAATCGCATCGCGTACAAGCTATGGGGCTCAAATATCTTGATTGTCAAGAACGAGATGACAGATACAGCCATCAACGGCATAAAAAGGTGATAACCACCTGTGAGTTCGGCAATAAGAAAGATGCCTGTCAGTGGCGCATGCATCACACCTGCCATTAAACCCGACATACCTGCTAGCGCAAAGTTGGCTTCGGGTACACCTATGCCAATAATATTCATTAGTCGGGCGCAGATAAAGCCCGTGATGGCTCCCATAAAGAGTGATGGTGCGAAGATTCCACCCACACCGCCACCACCATTCGTGGCGACCGAAGCAAATATTTTTAGTAGTACGATGGCAGAGAAATAACCTAGCAAAATCCACGAACTTGTGCCTAAATGCTCAAAAGGACTATTTGCAATGGCCGAAACCGAGTCTCCATTGATAAGTTGCTTAATCACATCATATCCTTCGCCATAGAGTGGCGGAAAGAGGAAAAGCAATAAGCCCAATACCGAACCGCCTACTAAGAATTTTACCCAAATATTTTGCACATGGCGCTTGAAGAGTTGCTCTAGTGCATTCATGCCACGGGTGAAATACAGCGACACCAGTCCACACATCACACCTAGAATCAAATACCAAGGCAAGCGTTCTACAAAAAATGGCTCGCTATGGGTGAGAGGAAACATTGCCTCTTGTCCATTTGCTAAAAAAGATATGGCAGTTGCGGTAACGGATGAAATCAGCAATGGAGCCATGCGAGTCATTGTGAGGTCCATCATTAGTACCTCAAGAGTAAATACCAAACCTGCAATAGGAGCTTGGAAGATTCCTCCAATAGCACCTGCCGCACCACAACCAATCATGAGCATCATCGTCTTTTGATCGAGGCGGAAGAGCTTGGCGAGGTTACTACCGATAGCTGCGCCTGTTAGCACGATAGGCGCTTCGGCACCTACAGAACCACCAAAGCCGATGGTCAAGGCTGAACCCACCAAGGAACTCCAAGTATTGTGAATTTTGATAATGGATTTACGTTGCGAGATAGCATAGAGAATCTTGGTTATACCGTGCGAGATATCGTCTTTCACCACGTACTTGACAAACAACCCTGCCAATGTGATACCAATCATTGGGGTGATGAGGTACCACCAATGGTCTTGCTCGATGAGATGGTGCTCCACCAAATGGTGAATGCCATGAATCATCATCTTGAGCAACTGTGCTGCACATGATGCCAACGCTCCCACAAAAAAACTAAGAATGAGAACTAGGTTCTTTTGCGAGACGTGCTGCTCTCGCCAGGCAATAAAGCGATCGTATGTTAGATGCTTGTTCAATGTTGTTTAATGTGGTTCAATGTTGAACGCAAAGCGCTGAACTATGTTAAACCTTTCTGAACGTGAAAACTATTCATCTTGTGTATCCCAACCTATACCACGATATTTATCCAAATCCCAATCTTCTTCCACTTCGTTGAGGTAGATGGTATGTGGTTCATCATCTTCGTCCTCATCCTCTTCCATGCGTTCGATGACATTCACATCAATAGGGCTATGTGATATTTCGATGACTTGGTTTTGTTCTTTATTCAGTTCTTCCCAAAGCATATCTTTTAGTTCGGTAATACCCATGTTGCTTGCAGAAGAGAAGCAAATAACAGGAATATCCAGTTCATCAGATAATTGTCGGGTGAGTTTATTGAAATCTATATCTGAATCTGCGATATCACATTTGGATATCGCTAAAATGCGTGCCTTGGTGAGTAGTTGAGGATTATATTTCTCTAATTCCGAGAGCAAAATCTCGTATTCTTTTTTGATGTTCTCTGTGATGACGGGTACCATAAACAATAGTACCGCATTACGTTCAATATGGCGTAAGAAGCGTAGTCCTAAACCACGACCTTCTGCAGCTCCCTCAATGATACCAGGAATATCTGCCATACAGAACGATTGGTTATCACGATATGACACGATACCTAACTGCGGAGTTAACGTAGTAAATGGATAGTCGGCAATCTCTGGTTTGGCAGCACTCACCACGGAAAGTAATGTGGATTTACCTGCATTTGGGAAACCTACTAAACCTACATCTGCCAATACTTTTAGTTGCAGAATTACATTCGCTTCCATGCATGGTTCACCTGGTTGTGCGTAGCGTGGAGCCTGGTTGGTTGCTGTACGGAAATGCCAATTACCTAGACCACCTTTGCCGCCGCGAAATAGGATAATCTCTTCTTGGTGCTCCTTAATTTCGCACATATATTCTCCTGTGTCACCATTGTAAACTACTGTACCACAAGGCACTTCGATGACTTTATCTTCGCCATCTTTACCAAACGAACGAGATGGACCACCATGACCTCCATCGGTGGCAAAGATGTGCTTTTGATATTTGAGGTGAAGCAATGTCCATAGATTGCGATTACCGCGAAGAATGATATGTCCTCCTCGTCCACCGTCGCCACCATCAGGACCACCTTTTGGTACATATTTAGCACGATGGAAGTGCAAACTACCTGCACCACCTTTGCCTGAACGGCAGTATATTTTTACATAATCAATAAACGAGGATGAAGCCATTATTAGGTGTTTAGTGTTTGGTTATTTTTGAATTAATTGCAGGATGTGATCTATTTGGCTAAACGTATCATCAACAGAGTAGTTGCCGTTGATGGCAAAGTAATTATGACGATGCAAATAATAGGAGCACACAGGTTGTGTTTCTTCGTGGAAAATTTGTATGCGCTTTTTGATAGTTACATAATTGTCATCTGCACGACCACTAGTTTTGCCACGATTCAGCAAGCGCTTGATGATTTCATCCTCTTCTACATACAAGTCAATCATCACAGCTTTCATGTTGCGACGCTCAAGGAGCAACTCTAATGCTTCTGCTTGAACTACTGTACGTGGAAAACCATCAAAGATAATGCCTTTGCAGTCTGCTGGCAGTGCATCTAAATAATGTTCAATCAGATGGTTCATTTTGTGATCTGGTACTAGGTTGCCTTTTGAAATAAGGGCATCTATCTCTTTCCCTAGTTCACTGCCTGACTTTATTTCTTGCCGCAGTACATCGCCTGTTGAGAGGTGCTGCAAACCATATTTTTCTACAATCAGATCAGATTGTGTTCCTTTTCCGCTACCTGGAGCACCACAAAGAATAATATTTAACATAGTCTGTTCGTTTTTATAGTTAATAATTCTCTTACGCTTAATAGATTAAATGAGGTTTTGACGCAAAAACGAGTTGCCCAAAGAGCAACTCGTTATACGCGATAAACGACTATTAAAGAGCCAAGCCTTTACCAGCTTTAAATTTAGCTACCTTCTTAGCAGGAATTTCAATCTTAGCACCAGTTGCAGGGTTAACACCTTGACGAGCTGCTTTCTCAACAACAGCGAATGTTCCAAAACCAACGAGTTGTACGCTCTCACCCTTTTGAAGGGCACCAACAATAGCATTAACAGTTGCTTCGAGAGCCTTTTGAGCCTGTGCTTTAGGCATTTGTGCTTCAGCTGCAATAGCAGCTACGAGATCAGATTTGTTCATACAAACTTAATTTAATTTATTAAACGTTTAATTAATTATTATCGGCTTTTCCGAAAATCTTGGGCAAAGATACTACAAATTTTAGATATATCCAATACTTTTGACAAAAAAATGCATTTTTTCTGCCATTTTTTCTCGTTTTAATTGTTTTGCATAGTTTTTGTAGTTGTTAATTTGTGTAAAACATAATTATTAAATGATGCGTAATTTACCCCCTATTACAAAAAATCTGCTAATCATTAATCTTATTTGTTGGTTGGCAAGTATTGTTTTTGAACGTTATGGCGTTGATCTCAACCACTATTTAGGCTTGCACTATATCACAGCGTCTGACTTTTATTTTTGGCAACCGTTTACTTACATGTTTATGCATGCTGGCTTCACGCATATGTTCTTCAACATGTTTGCGGTCATGATGTTTGGTCCTGCTTTAGAAGAGCATTGGGGGAGCAAGCGCTTTTTAATTTATTATTTAATTACAGGTTTAGGTGCAGCAATAGTACAAGAGTGTGTTTGGGCACTGCAATTGCAACCTGTGTTGGCTTCGCTTGATCCTGTAATGGCTAGTAAATTAGCTAACCGCGTTGTGACTATTGGTGCTAGTGGTGCAGTATTTGGTATATTGCTTGCTTTTGGATGGCTTTTCCCTGATGTGCGGATGTTCATCATGTTTATACCTATACCTATCCGTGCGCGCACGCTCGTGATTATCTATGCACTTATCGAACTTTTCGCAGGCTTAGCACCTTTTTCTAGCGATAATGTAGCACACTTTGCTCACCTTGGTGGTATGATATTTGGTTGCATACTGATTCTGTGGTGGCAGTATGGTGATAGATTCAAAAATAAATGGCGCGACTTATTCCGTCCGCGTCATCCTCGTATCAAACGTGATGATGACTCTGTAGATTATCGTGATTATCACTACCACGAACCATTGTAAGTCTCTGATTCCAATACCCTACCAACCAATAGTGGCTATCACAGGATAGTGGTCTGAATACCTCTCTTTACCCACACGACAAGCAAGAGGATATAGGGCGCGCGATGTAAATATATAGTCAATCCTCACACCTATGCCTTTGCGTACATAGGTGCTTCCATAGCGCCCCACGCTACTCTCTGCAAAGCAATCACGTAATCCCATATTCATCATCCAATATATAGCTGATAATGGTATAGCATTGAAGTCGCCCACTGCGATGACTGGATAGGGCGAGTGATATATGGCTCTACGTACCGAGTAGGCTTGCTTTCGACGTAATTGGTTGGCATGCGTCAATTTCCGATTTAACGAACTTTTGCGCAGTGTATTAGCGCTCAGCGAGTCAAGATTAAAATCGTTGCCATCTATTCGAAAACTCTCTAGGTGATTGACCACCAAGCGTAGCGTATCTTTTCTCACCACTACATCACATTGGCTGCTGATATTCGACTGCGACTCATAGCGAATAGTTTGTTTATTGATCAGTGGATAGCGCGAGAATACCACATTACCAAACTGCCGACGGCTATTATACACTTTAAAATCGTAATAGGTATAAGGATACTCACGCATAGCATCGCGCAAATCGGGTAAGGTAAAGCGATTAGGATTTTTATACACCAATACTTCTTGCAAACACACTATATCGGCCTTTTGTTGCTTGATATAGTTTAGCATTGCTAGTTTATCTTCCGCGTTCTTATCCACTAACATACCGTTGGTGTTGTATGTCACCACTGTCAATGCGTGTTCGGTTCTTCTGATTTTCTGCCACGGCATACGGTGTGACAATAGTGACCATGCGCACCAACCCACGCTGATGGCCATTAATATCAATGCTATTCGTCGAATAACCCTAAACATTCAACTCCTAAACTACTAAACTACTAAACTACTTCCCTTCCAACACCACCAATGGAATCAACATTTCCTCCATTGATATACCGCCATGTTGGAAGGTGTTGCGATAGAATTGGGCGTAATAATTGAAGTTATTGGGGTAAGCGAAGAAGTCGTTACCTGTGCAGAATACATAACTACTGCTCACGTTTGGACATGGCAAACCAACTTGCTTTGGACGTGTGATTTCAAAGCAGTTTTTCGATTGGAAGTTCAACGATTTGCCCACTTTGTAGCGTAGGTTGGTGTTGGTGTTCTTATCGCCAATGATCTGCACTGCATTATTCACGTGCGTAGTGCCATGGTCGGTAGTCAGTACCACTTTGTACCCTAATGCAGCGATCTTGCGAAACATCTCCGCCGTAGGCGAGTGCTTAAACCAACTCAAAGTAAGACTTCTATATGCTGCTTCATCATTTGCCAATTCGCGCATCATTTTGCTGTCGGTGCGCGAATGCGAAAGCATATCGATAAAGTTCAGCACTACTACATTGAGTGGTGTCTTTAGTCCTTTAAATTGTTTAGTGATTTTCTCGCAGAAGTCGCTTTCATTCACTTTGTAATAACTATACCCATAGCGTTTGCGGAAGCGGTCAAGTTGTGTTTGAAGCAAAGCTTCTTCGTTGTTGTTTTTGCTTTCTTCTTCATCTTCTTCTATCCACAAGTGAGGGTACATCTCTTGTATTTGTAGCGGACTCAAACCAGCAAAGATGGCATTACGTGCATATTGCGTGGCAGTTGGCAGCATAGAGGTGTACATCTGCTCTTCTTTCACTGTGAACCATTCCGACAAGAGGGGTTGTATCACTTTCCATTGATCGTATCGGAAGTTATCAATCACCACGAAGAATACTTTTTCGCCCTCATCTACTAGCGGAAACACATACTTCTTCATCACGTCTTGCGACATAATCGGACGTGTGGTTGGATTGGCCCACCAATGCTCATAGTTCTTCATTACGAATTTGGCAAAGGCGTTGTTGGCTTGTTCTCGTTGCATGCGTAGCATATCATGCATTGCAGAATCTACATGCTCCAATTCTAACTCCCATCGTGTTAGTGTGCGCTCTATCGCCATCCACTCTTCTATCGTGTTGGCGGTGTCAATCATATAGGTAATGTCGGAGAACTCCTGGCGATAGGTGGTGTTGGTATGTTCCTCCACAATCTCGCGTTGGTGGATATGTTTCTTGAGGCATAGCAGTATCTGGCTCGGATTGACGGGCTTGATGAGGTAGTCGGCAATCTTTTGTCCGATAGCTTGTTCCATGATATGCTCCTCTTCCGACTTGGTAATCATTACCACTGGCAGGGTGGGGCAGAGCGTTTTGATCTCTTGCAATGCTTCTAAACCCGATAGACCAGGCATGTTTTCATCAAGGAAAACGATATCAAATAATTGCTCACGGCATGCGTCAATGGCATCTTGTCCGTTGTTGACTGGGGTAACAGCATACCCTTTTTCTTGTAGATAAATGATGTAAGGCTTCAGCAAATGTATCTCATCATCTGCCCAAAGTATTCGGTTCATAGTTTCTCCATTTGTTTATTAGGTTTAACATATCTTCAGCCCAAGGGCTATCAAAGTGCATTTTTTCTCCCGTTCGGGGGTGAGTAAAGCCCAATGTCTTGGCGTGCAACACTTGTCGTGGACAGAGGGCAAAGCAGTTGTGAATGTACTGCTTGTATTTCTGCGTGGGCAAACCCTTCAGTACCTCCATTCCGCCATATTTCTCATCGGCAAAAAGTGGATGTCCAATGCTTTTCATATGTACTCGTATTTGATGTGTTCGTCCTGTTTCTAATCGGCACTCTACGAGTGTTACATATGGATACCTCTCTAATACGCGCCAGTGGGTAATAGCCTCTTTGGCATTAGGGTTGTCTTCCAAATCCCATATTCTATATAGTGTGCGGTCGCGCGTGTCACGCGCAAGCGCACCTACAATGGTACCTTCATTCTCGCTGAAGGTCCCCCAAACGAGTGCATTATATGTGCGTTCTGTAGTGTGGTCAAAAAATTGTTTCCCAAGATTAGTCTTTGCTTCAGGTGTTTTGGCTACCAGTAGTAGTCCGCTAGTGTCTTTGTCTATGCGGTGTACTAATCCTATGTTAGGGTCATTGATATCTAGTGTGTCTTGAAAGTAGTATGCAAGCGCGTTTAGCAATGTGTGTTCATAATTGCCATGCCCTGGGTGTACTACCATGCCTGCTGGTTTGTTAATGACCAGCACATCCTCGTCTTCATAAACTATCTGCAGAGGGATGTCTTCGGGGTGGATAGTATAGTCGTGTGGTTCGTGGTCCAGTAGTACTTGAATAATGTCGAATGGTTTGACCTTGTAGTTGCTACTAACTGGTTTGCCGTTGACCCACACATTACCTGCGTCTGCTGCATTTTGAATACGATTACGCGAAGTACCTGGCATATGTTCTGCTAGGTACTTATCCACTCGTTGTGGCGTTTGACCTTTGTCCACCTCACTCCTCCAACGCTCCCATATTTCTTGCTCCATATCCATTGACCTTTATTCAATAGCCCCAAGGGCGTCCTTTATCCGTTTAAAAAAACTCTTCCTCATCCACCTCATTATCTGCCGTCACAGTTTTTTCTATGTCGGTTGATAATTTGAGGTTTACACTTGTACCTTCTACAATTGTTGTGCCACTTTCGGGCGATTGACTATATACAATATACAAATCTTTCGTTTCTTCTGTGGGCTCTACGTCATATTCCACTACGCCTACTGTCAGCATGTTCCCTAGCAACCATGAGCGAGCGTCATACAGTGATTTGCCAATTACTGATGGTACTATTACGTTTGCCGTACCTTGTCCTTTGCCTACAACTAATGTGACAGCTGTGCCTTCCTCCAGTCGTGTGCCTGCTACTATTGAACTGTCATTTTGGCGAATATCTAGGATGATATTCTTGTAAGTGGATGGCTCATATACTATTTCAGCCACTTGCAACCCTAATACACCTATGGTTGTTTCTGCTTGTCGCAAACTTAGGTCGCGCAGTTCAGGCAGAAATACAGGTCTGCGGAAACGTGCATTCTGTATGGCGTAGATATTGCGTCCATGTTTTACTTTTGCTCCTGCTTGTGGATTTTGCTCCACAATAGTGCCTAGAGGGGTTTTGTTGGAGAAGGTGGAGTCTATCACCACTACGTGCAATCCTTCTGACTCAGCCACAATCTTTGCTTCTTCAATATATAGACTGGTGATTTCGGGAACAACTATTTCTTTTCCATGTTCCGTGTAGTGACGCAATAGAATTATGGTGGTTAGTACAATGACTATTACCACAACTGCAGCTATTAGTATATTCACGAGCACGAAACCCCAATTTGTTTGAGTCCAACTTGTTTTCTTTGCCATAAATAAGAGTTATTGTATTGAAAAAATACTAAATTTTGTGCAAAAGTACTATTTTTTTTGCATATTTCCAAAAATTATATTACTTTTGCGCTGATTTTATTCGATTCTAATGTTGGGTATCGGATAAAAATAACTATTAAAACAATTAAGTTGTATGAAAAAGATTTTGTTAATCGCTGCTGTAGCATTGTGTGCTATGAGCTGCTGCTGCAAAAAAGCAGACAAGGGCGAGTGCGCTAAGGAGTGCTGCCCAAAAACCGAGTGTGTAGAGAAGAAGTGCTGCAAAGCTGATAGCTGTGCTGCTAAGGCTGCTTGCGCTACTCCATGCGAGAAAGCTGATAGCTGCTGCGCTGCTAAGGCTGAGTGCCCAAAAGCCGAGTAATTACCGATTTTATCGGATAATAAATCAAAGGCGTGGCGACACCACGCCTTTAATTTTGCAACTTTGAAACGCGGCAGTGCCGCCTGAAACTTTGAAACATTGAAACCAGCGCCAACGGCGCCTGAAACTCTGAAACCATTTTACCTCATACTCGGCGTTATTGCCGTTGTGCTTGGCACGGTGGGAATATTTGTACCAGGATTGCCAACAACACCACTTGTGCTGTTGGCATCTTGGTGTTTTTATCGCAGTTCGCCTCGTTTGCAGGCATGGCTACTACAGTCGTTCTTGGGTAAGTATATCCGTGAGTATCGCGATAAGGGTGGCTTGACCATGCGCAAGCGCATATCAATTATTCTTCTGATGGCTACGATGGTGGCTGTCTCTACTATTTTCTTTATTTCCTCTATGCCTATCCGTATTGTTGTATGGATTGCGGGCTTGATAGGCTGTATTGTCGTGGGCTTTGTTGTTCCAAAGGCAAAGGAGTAACCGCGCTTTTCTGTTTTCACTTCTCACCTTTTCTGTTTTTTTGTGTGCCTCTATATAATATAGTAATGCCGTATCTTTGGCGTTATAGTACTTTTGCGTCGAAGATTGGAGAATTTTGTGGGTAAAATAGTATATAGAACACGCGGGAAATATAGTGTCTACTATGCTTCCCGCGTAGGTGTATTTTTTTGCAAAAAAAGTTTCTTCGCGCGAAGATTGCGCCGAAAGCGCCACAAGTTCTCTGCGGGCTACGCGATCACTTCGCGACCACTGTAGCAAATCTGTATCCTATTTATATCCTATCTGTTGGCGAAATGTTGGCTGATGGTACCCTTCGAAACCACTTCGTTACCACTGCGATGTTCATCGGTAGGTATTTGGAGAAAGGCTAGAAATGTTTTTGTGTCGTTACCTATAAATTGTATTAATCTATTGATTATTTAATGTATTCATCTAACATTTTTGTTAATTTTTCTGCCCCATATTCATTCAAGTGGTCAGCATCAAAGAAATCATCTTCGTTAAACTGCTCATGCTTTAACCAATCTAAAAATGTTACATTGCTGTATTTCTTAACCAATTTGTTGCAAATTTCTTCCCTCTCAGTAACTTGTTCTTGATTCAGTACATCATAATAGGTATGAAAAGTAGGAGTTGTTAGTAGAATAACTTTAATATTCCTTTTTTGACAATCTTGAATAATCCATTCTAAATATTGTAGATTAGTTTCAATGTTCTCTTTTTCCCCTTTTGAATGACGAGTGCAAGCTGTTAGTCCTGTAGATTGCCAATCTTGTGCTCGATGTTCCTTGTTATAATTGGTACAAAATCCTAAAGTATCACATGTTCTATAATCAAGTTGCTTTAAAAAGGCATCTTTTATATGTAATAACTTATTCTTCGTCGTAATTTCTAAATTATATATTGGATTGATTCCATGATAATCACACCCCATATATATACAATATCCCTTTATGCGCCACCACTCTTGAGATTTCTCAAGATTACTCCGTAATGAAAAGTATGAGATGGGCAATATTATGTATTCTAAAGAATCACAATCAGCAGCATATTTTTTATATAGGAACCTATCATATTTTAGACTTTGTGACACAAATGCCATATTAAATGCTGGTTTTGAAAAGAATTTAGGTTGAATACCATAATAACCATGTGAAGATCCAAAAGAAAGAATCTTTATATTATTTTGGTTGGTTATTAGGAATTGATGTTTATATGTATAATCATTGGGAACAGAACGCAATACATATTCACATACTCCCAATGTGAAAGCCGTTGGAAGAAATATAATTAATATTATTTGAGAAAGAAAACGTTTCATGTCAAAATTGGAAATATATAAATGATTGCTCTTGTCCACAATTAGCAACAATAGCAAATATGAGAGAATAATAAATAATAAGTCGTAACCATTTATATTTAATACTCAAAACTAATCCATGCTCTTTCGTACGATTGATCCACTCCGCTAGAATTAATACTAAAATACTAATAACCAATGTAATATAATAGCCACGATTCATTAGCCACGGGATAGAAAATAAACTGCTATCGAAGATGCCAGTTACCCATGCGGAAAGAGTTTTAAGTCCTGTGGCGCGGAAGATAATCCAACCGAAGACTGCCAAGGCGAAAGTCAAGAGCATTTGTCCTGCTTCTTTGAGAGAGGGTAGCCATTTCGTTTTGATGGTGCCATCGGGC
>JAZSAI010000009.1:0-3887 GCA_045601825.1 Paludibacteraceae bacterium
CAAGGTCGTGTAAAACGGATTTTGTATCTCCTCCACTTCAAACGGCAGCCATCGCCTATTGCCCGTGATATCCGTCAAGAACTCTCGCCTGTTGCCGCTGGCGCAGAAGCTCGCCAAACGCACACGGCGTTCTTTCGTGTATGCATATGCCGCACGCTCGTTCACATCGGTGGCGGTGATGACCGACTTCAGTTGGTTCAATTCGCGGTTATTCATTGAGTCAATCTCATCCAGCGAGATCAGTCCAAACTCCGCAATTCGCAACCGCTCATCTTTGTTCAACTCATTGCTATTCGCTAACTTACACGCATATGCCCTCAAATGTGGCGGTATCAAATGTTCGAGCCAAGTAGTCTTGAAGATACCTTGCTTACCAATCAGCACCAATACTTGATGATTCACCACCTCATCCTTCATCCAACTCGCCACCATCGCCACAAACCATTTTTTAAAGCAGACTCTCCAAAGTCGGTCTGCTTCAGATCGCTCGCTTTGCGAGCTGTGGGTCGCTTCGCTGTAGTTCGTTTCGCTTGCGCTACACTGTAGTTCGCTCGCGTTGCTCGCTGTGGATTCGTTGTGAAATACTACAGGCGCAGCCGATCTACCATCTACAGCCACGAAGTGGCGATCTACAGGTGCTTCGCACCGATCTGTCGCGCTCTCGCGCACCCTCACCTGAGAGGCGACATAGTCGATCCAATCAGGTTGATTGGGTGTGTAGCGAGGTAGCGCATGGATATACTCCCTCAGCGGGTGCACATCGGGTATCAAATCCGATTGCAGTGCAGTCATCACTTCTCTACTCGTTATATTCGCATCATACTCCTGAGCACAATGACACACGATAGAGTTGATGTCCTGCTTCGTCATCTCCCGCCAATACTCCACGCCTTTAACCTCCTCCAAATCCATGCGAATTTGGAGTTTATCGCTAACAATGTCGTGCCTCAGTCGTCTATAATCCAAGTAATTCTCCGTTATGTACTTGATAGCTGCTTCTTGTTTTGTCATAGGATAAATTATTGCTGTACAGTTTCTATGATTTTGGTAATTTTTTTGTGTATATCATACGATGATGTGTGTATGCTAATGGTGATAGTTTGGCTGTTGTCGGAGATGTGATAAGTGAGATTTCTCTCTATGACGAGAGTATTGCGATCAATCTCAAAGAATCTAGCAAAATCATCTATCAAACCGGCGGGTAATGTACGCTGTTGATTTAGGATTTTGTTGAGTTGTGAATGATCTTTGTAGATGGTCGTTGCTAATTGTCTAACGCTGATATTACGCTCGTTGAGCAACTGCTTAACGCGCTTGCATACGAGTGCTTCTAGGGTTGTTTGATAGGGTTGTTTCATATTCTCATTTTTCGCTGCAAAGGTACTACTTTTATGGCATATACGTGTAGCGTATTTTTCCACATTTATACTGTTTTGTGGTGTATTTTTCCACAAATCATCCCCTCACCTCCCAAAACCTAAACTCCATCAAAAAAAACTCCCCCAGTTCACAAAGAACTGAGGGAGCAAAAATGAGGTTGTATTTAGTATTAGAATCGCGTACCTATACCGACCTTGAGTATGCCGTTATAACCGTACCCTAATTCTGCGAAGCCATATACTTTTTTACCGAATCGCACACCAAACGCTGTTGCTTGGAAGGTAAACGAACTACTTTCTACATTTGCACCGACACTGCTATATGGGTCAGGAAGCATTCTGGAGTGAATATTCATGCGAGCACCTAAGGACAGACCAGAATACAACTGCACAAAGTCTGTTTGAAAATACGTAAATCGCACACCTGCAGTGATATATATTCCTTGATTATAGTAACTACCGATCCGATCTCTTGTGTTAGGAGTATATAGATTAATCAGTGAACATGTGCCCGTGCTGATTTGTCCACCCACTTGCAGCCATGGCAATACTTGATAGTAGTAGCCCAAAGTAACAGAGGGAATAATATATCCCATATCACGAATGTCGAAACCACTTTTCTCGGCATAGTCATACATACTTCCTCGCCATAGAGAAATAGATTCTCCCTCTACGAGTCTTCTATCAATCAAACTAGCACCTCCATCCGAGAATGATAACTCAATGTGATGTTTTGAACTTGCAGAATCTTCTGCATAAACAGGCATACTGCTAACAGCTAGCAATACTACGGCACTAATAGCCAACACAATTTTTCTCATAATAATTTTTTAAGTTATTAATTTTTAGTTATAAAAAGGTGATAAAATCCAAAGCTGCTGCTAAGTAATAATCTATATTACCTGGATATCCTCTATTACCAATTTGATTTGTCTGTTACAAATATCGTGCCAAATAGGTTTCGAGGAGCGAGCCGATGTCGTAAATGGCAACATGACTTAATCGCGTGTTGTATGATGCCTTGAAAATGAGCGTCTGCCCGTTGCCGCTGTAATAGGTTTGCGCTTGGTGATAGATGCGAAACTCGACAGCAGATCCAGACGAGGCGAGTTCGATTTTCTGCAACTGCGATGTGTAGCAGGTTGCAGGTATGGATGTAATAAGAGAAAGTGCCATATCCTTGCAATTTTGAGTTCTATGTTTCTCACGAAACTCGCGCGCCGCATTTACTCCTTGAAATGTTCACAGGACATTTCTGCGGTGCGGCTGTTTCGCTTCATGTGCAAAGGTATGGCACTAATGGGGATGGCGAAAAGACAAGGTTATATAGGCATTATTAGTGGATAAATTCTAATACTAAATTAGTCATTGCATCGTGGCTGATTTTTTAGATATTCTCTATACTCTTTCTCCTTTAATATCCTATATTGGAAATCATTACAATTGATTATTGATCGAGATGGGCGATTCTCATTTAGGCGAATTACAATGGTATCGCCGATTTCTCCATATACATTGTAAGCAAGGGTAGAATATATTCCGTGGTATGATATATCATTGTATTTATATTCATAATAATAGTCCATCATATTTTCCCCAGCTCTTGTGTATTTGTAACATTTATCAACAATCACAGCTTTCACCTTAACAAGATGCCTATTGACCGAAACAATAGGTATGGCTTTAATTCCAAAATATATTAGAAATGGGATTAAACAAATCAAGATAGTATCTGCAAATTGCACCCACTTGGTATCGTAATTCCAAAAAGTATTTTTTCGACACATCTACTCTACTTGTTGATTATCATTTTGTTTTATCAATCCAGTCATCAATAGATGTCAACCATTGACATTTTGTGTTATTATAGTGAGAATAAATTCTGTCTTCAATGTGATTACCATACCATACTGCACATCGCTCCAAACCTTCACATTCAATACGTTTTGCTGGAATTGTGTTCCCTGTTTCACAATTGTATAGGAAAAAAATATGAGGATTCAAAGCATCTTGAATAAATTGCAAGGGCAATTTTTCAAGATATTGGTTTATAGGCAACTTTCCTCTTATTAACCATTTCCCATCTTTAATCATATCGCTAATGGAAACACAGATGATAAATAACACATTTTGGGTATTAAGTTCCTTTGTGCTATAGACAGGTTTTGAATACTTTTCGTCAAAAATTGCAATAAAACTATTTTTTAGAAATTGAGCATAGACATAGTATTCATGATGCACATGAATTTCAATAATACTTCCTTGAGTAAGTCTCTTCATAATTATTCTCCAAATTCTTGAATAGCGGCTTTCTTATACTTTTCCGCATTAGGATTGCTTGGTGAAACTCCATTGCATTTTTATATTACTTGTGGTGTTTATCATGACGGACAAATACGCTTAGGTTTAAATCTTTGTCAACTATTTTCTTCAACTCATTTGTGTCAAATCCGATTGAACATGGAGTATTGAATTCAGAGTGAAAATAATACACTATATGTTTTGTAC
>JAZSAI010000010.1:0-18269 GCA_045601825.1 Paludibacteraceae bacterium
CTTCTGCTCCTTGGGCAATCATCGGACCATATTCCGCTTCGATATCCTTTTCGGCATTATCGAACCATATACCTCTAGCTTCTGCCCATTGATGAACTAGTTGCTCTTGAAGTTCATCTATCTCCCAATTTCCTGGGCTAACTTGGCTTGCTGAAGCATTTGCACTTGCTTCAAGGCTTGTTCGCGCGTAGCAGCTGACGAGGTACGCCCCAATGAGCATCTCACCTGCGCAGCAGAGACCTGCATGCTCCGCTTGATTGAATTGAGTAAGGTTTGTTTTTCCATTGAGTATGTCGTTTGTGAAATTATCAATCAGTTGTGTTGTTTGCTCTGAAAATCCGTTATCACGAATAGCAGCATAGATTGATTCGATGCTTATTGGTGATGCGCTATTCAATAGTTCTTTTGACATGATTTTCTTTGCAATTTACAATTCTGCCTGCAAAGATACACTTTTTTTTTGAGATGTGCAAGAAAAATCGCATTTTGGGGCGATTTTTCTAGTGTAGAGTGTAAGGTGTAAAGGCGGGGATAGCCCGAATACATTCGGGATAATGGACAAAGATGCACAAGGTGTTATTTAGAGGCGTGGATGAGGGAGCCGATGATGAAGCCGCGGAGAGTGGTGTAGGGATTGGGGTGAGTGTTGGGATAGCGGTCGGCTTTCTTGCGGTAGGCAGCGTATTTCTCCTCCCACTCGGAACGGAGTTCGGGGGTGTTCAAGATGACCGTGGTTTGGTTGACCGCGTCCTTGAAAGCCGTGATAGTGCGTTGGCGTTCGGGCGCAACAGGACCTTTATACGGATGTTTAATCGCATAAGCATGCGTGCGACCATTGCGAGTGCGCATAACAATCTTTTCTTTAGAAGCGAGTTTGCCCGACATGGAGTCGAAAGGATGAGAGAGAGTAGTGCGTGCCATCGTGTTCGGCAATCTCACGCATTGACCAACGACGTTGTCGTTGTTAGGGCGCTCGATGCCTCCACTCTATCCTCGAGTTCACGAAACTCTCGGATGTTTTCAGAGGGAGACTCCTCCTTGCCGTCGGAGGGGATAAGGATTAGTAATTATGGGTGCAAAGGTACGGAAAATTTGCGAAATATGCAAGTTTTTGTATAGTTTTTTACTGTTTTTATGTAAATATTTGATAGATACGGTATTCCTGCGGTGTGAATATACTAATATACCGTGTATCTACCGTGTATGTACCGTATATCAACAGTATATCTACCGTAGTTGATAGCGAGTTGGTAGAGGAAGAGGCATGCCCCCTCAGTCCCCCTAAAAGGGGGGAAGATGGTTATGGGACGGCGTAAACGCCTATAGGACGCTATGCTATGGGACGGGCAGAGCCCTATTGTTTTGTAGACTCAGATGCTACAATTTAGTGGACGGCTTCGCCTATAGAGGTAGGGTGGGAATGCAAAAAGAGAGGTGTAATTAAACTTTTTACGAAAAAAATGCGCATTGCGCTTGCGTATGTGCGAAAAAAGTAGTACCTTTGTCGCGTATTTTGCGGTTTCGCCAATATGGCGGGCTAAAAACGCGAAAAAAACTGCTGAAAAACATGTTTTGAAGCTAAAAATCAAGAATTGAGAACAAAGACAAGGATTATAACAAAGATTGATTATGAAAAAATTGAATATCGCTTTGGTTGCTCATGATGCCAGAAAACAAGAATTGGTGAAATGGTGTACCTTTAATTCGTGTATTCTCAAACATCATAATTTATTTGCAACAGGTACAACCGGTAGTCTCCTTGCTGCTATTCCTGTAGATTCTGAAAACACCGAGTATCCCCTCAAAGATATTACTCTGCTGAAGTCTGGACCACTGGGCGGAGATCAACAAATAGGTGCAATGATTGCCGAAGGGAAATTGGATGCACTAATATTCTTTTGCGATAACCTCATTACGCAAGGACACCAACAAGATGTGGGAGCACTAACACGATTGGCATCACTATACAACATCGCATTTGCGACCAATCGCACAACAGCAGATATGATTATCACCTCTCCTCTCTTTGGCAACGAAGAGTATGAACGGATAATTCCTCTATCTATCAAATCATACGAAAATAGAAAATTAACATTAAAATAAACATAATACTAACTTTTCTAAAATCATGGCAGAAGAAAAATTGAACATGTTAGCCGAGTTTCCCGCCATCTCTACCAAAGCATGGAAGGAGAAAATCGTAGCTGACCTCAAGGGCGCCGATTTTGACAAAAAACTCGTATGGCGCACCACAGAAGGCTTCAACGTACAGCCTTTCTACCGTCAAGAAGACCTCAAAGGTCTGAAAACTACTGTATCTGCACCAGGTCAATTCCCTTACGTGCGTGGTACCAAAACCAACAATGAGTGGGCTATCCGCCAAAACATCTGCGCTTGCAAGAACGCTCGCAAAGCTAATGCAAAAGCGTTGGACGTACTCAGCAAAGGTGTGAACTCGTTGGGCATCTGCTTGAACGCAGAGAAACTGACCTATCGCTACATCAAGACATTGCTTGAGGGTATCCAACTCGACAAAGTAGCACTGAACTTCAGCGTATGCGCTTGCAAAGCTCCTCAATTGGCAAACATCTTGGTTCGCCTCGTAGGACGCAGCGGATATGACTTCAAGGCAGTGACAGGTACTATCAATGTGGACCCAATCAAGAACATGCTGCTCAAAGGCAAACCATTGAGCCGTGAGAAAGTAGCAGAGAAAATCGTGGCTACCGTGAAGGCTGCTAAGACATTGGTGAACTTCCGCGTGGTAGGCGTGAACTCAGTTATCCTCAACAACTCAGGTGCATACTGCGCTCAAGAGTTGGCTTACGCATTGGCTTGGGGTGCTGAATACATGACTATGATGACCGAGGCAGGTTTGCCAAACTACTTGGCTGCTCGTGAGATTCGCTTTAACATGGGTATCGGCGGTAACTACTTTATGGAGTTGGCTAAGTTCCGCGCTGCACGTCTGCTTTGGGCAAAGATCGTAGAGGCATACAAGGCTCCTATCTTCACTGCTGCATTGAAAGATGCTGCGAAGATGAATGTTTGCGCAGAAACAAGCCGCTTCAACATGACTATCTTTGATGCATACGTAAATATGCTTCGTACACAAACAGAGACTATGTCTGCTGCATTGGCAGGTGTGGATGAGATTGTGGTCACTCCATTTGACGCTACCTACGAGGTACCTACCGAGTTCGCAGAGCGTATCGCACGTAACCAACAACTCCTACTCAAAGAGGAGTCACACTTCGACAAGGTGGTTGACCCAGCTGCTGGTTCATACTATATCGAGAACTTGACCAACGCTATCGCAGCTGAGGCATGGAAGCAATTCCTCGCTATCCAAGAGCAAGGCGGTATGTACGAGATGGTAGCCGCAGGTAAGGTACAAGAGGCAATGGCAGCTAACTTGAAGACTCGTTTGAGCGACGTGGCTAAACGCAAAGAGGTATTGCTCGGCTCTAACCAATTCCCTAACTTCACCGAGAAGGCAGGCAAGAAGATCAAAGAGACAGGTTGTGGTTGCGGTTGCTGCAAGACCAAACCAGAAGGTGCTATCGCTACCTTGCCAGTAGCTCGTGCTGCTGAGGAGTTTGAGACCTTGCGTCTGGAGACCGAAGGTGCTAAGAAACAACCAGTGGCATTCATGTTGACCATCGGTAACTTGGCAATGCGTATTGCTCGTGCACAATTCTCTTGCAACTTCCTCGCATGCGCTGGTTACAAAGTAATCGACAACAATGGCTTCAAATCTGTGGCTGAGGGTATCAAGGCCGCTCGCAAAGCAAAAGCAGATATCATCGTACTCTGCTCAAGCGACGATGAGTACGCAACATACGCTCCACAAGCATGGTTGCAACTTGAGGATGCAAAAGAACTCTTTATCGTGGCTGGTGCTCCTGCTTGCATGGAAGACTTGCAAAAACTCGGTATTGAGAACTTTATCCACGTGAGAGTGAATGTTTTGGAAACATTGAAAAAGTTTAATGCTCAACTTCTAAATAAATAATGCGATTATGAAACCAAATTTTAAAGATATTGATATCAAGAAAGTGGCTGCTTCGCATGTAGAAGGAGCCAATGAAGCTAACTGGAAAACACCTGAACTCATCGATGTTAAGCCAGTTTATACCAAAGAAGACCTCGAGGGTATGGAACACCTCAACTACGCTTCAGGTATCCCACCATTCTTGCGTGGCCCCTATAGCGCCATGTATCCTCTCCGCCCTTGGACTATCCGCCAATACGCAGGTTTCTCTACTGCAGAGGAGTCTAACGCGTTCTATCGCCGTAACTTGGCTTCTGGTCAAAAAGGTCTGTCTGTAGCATTCGACCTCCCAACTCACCGTGGTTACAACGCCGACAACATGCGCGTGGTAGGTGATGTGGGTAAAGCAGGTGTAAGTATCTGCTCACTCGAGGACATGAAAGTGTTGTTCGCTGGAATTCCATTGAACAAGATGTCTGTGTCTATGACTATGAACGGTGCTGTTCTTCCTATCCTCGCGTTCTACATCAACGCAGGTTTGGAGCAAGGCGCGAAACTTGAAGAGATGGCTGGTACTATCCAAAACGACATCCTCAAAGAGTTCATGGTGCGTAACACCTATATCTATCCTCCTAAGTTCTCTATGAAGATTATCGCTGATATCTTCGAATATACCTCACAAAACATGCCTAAGTTCAACTCTATCTCTATCTCTGGTTACCACATGCAAGAGGCAGGTGCTACCGCAGATATTGAGTTGGCTTACACCTTGGCTGACGGTATGGAGTACCTTCGCGCTGGTGTGAACGCAGGTATGGACGTAGATACCTTTGCTCCACGCTTGTCCTTCTTCTGGGCTATCGGTATGAACCACTTCATGGAGATTGCTAAGATGCGTGCTGGTCGTATGTTGTGGGCAAAGATCGTGAAGTCTTTCGGCGCAAAGAACCCAAAATCAATGGCATTGCGTACTCACTGCCAAACATCTGGTTGGTCACTCACCGAGCAAGATCCATTCAACAATGTAGGTCGTACCTGTATCGAGGCCATGGGTGCAGCGTTGGGTCACACCCAATCATTGCACACCAACGCACTCGACGAGGCCATCGCATTGCCAACTGACTTCTCTGCTCGTATCGCTCGTAACACTCAGATCTATATCCAAGAGGAGACCAAGGTATGTAAGGCCATCGACCCATGGGCAGGTTCTTACTACGTAGAGCAACTCACCCAAGAGCTTGCAGACAAAGCTTGGGCACATATCCAAGAGATTGAGAAACTCGGCGGTATGGCTGCTGCTATCGAGACTGGTATTCCAAAAATGCGTATTGAGGAGGCAGCTGCGCGCACACAAGCACGCATCGACTCTGGCGAGCAAAAGATTATCGGCGTGAACGAGCATCGCTTGGCTCACGAGGATCCAATCGATATTCTTGAGATCGACAATACTGCTGTTCGTGAGGAGCAAGTGGCTCGTTTGCAAGAGCTCCGCGCTCACCGCGATGAGGCAGCTGTACAAGCTGCGTTGGCAGAGATTACTGCTACTGTACAAGAGTGGGCAGATGGTAAAAAGTGCTCTAACAACTTGCTCGCTTTGGCAGTTAAGGCAGCAGGTCTCCGCGCATCACTCGGCGAGATCTCTGACGCTTGCGAGAAAGTGGTTGGTCGCTATTCAGCAACTATTAGAACTATTTCAGGCGTGTACGCATCAGGAACTAAGAATGACGAGTTCTTCGTTAAGGCACAAGAACTCACAGCAGAATTTGCTAAGAAAGAGGGTCGTCAACCTCGTATCATGATTGCTAAGATGGGTCAAGACGGTCACGACCGTGGTGCAAAGGTGGTAGCTACTGGCTACGCTGACTGCGGTTTTGACGTGGATATGGGTCCATTGTTCCAAACTCCTGCTGAGGCAGCTAAACAAGCTGTTGAGAACGACGTTCACGTTCTTGGTGTATCTTCACTCGCTGCTGGTCACAAGACCCTTGTACCACAAGTGATTGAGGAACTCAAGAAGCTTGGCCGCGAGGATATCATGGTTATCGCTGGTGGTGTAATCCCAGCACAAGACTATGACTACCTCTACAAGGCAGGTGTGGCTGCTATCTTCGGCCCTGGTAGCCCAGTGGCTAAGTCAGCTTGCACCATCATGGAGCTTTTGATGGCTGAGTAATCATGCCGTAACATATTCATCTGGAGGGCATGCCCTCTGGATGTTCCAACTGGGAGAGTCAGCTTGGTTGCTGGCTCTCTCTCTAGTGAAGATAGATTCGTGATTCTAGTTTCATGATTCTGGATTCGGGAGTCGGGACTCAAAAAATAATAAATATGAAAACAATCCGTGAGATATTTCGTATTGGCTATGGACCAAGCAGTAGCCATACCATGGGACCTCGTAAGGCGGCTGAGATTTTTCTGGAGCATCATCCCGATGCTGCAAAGTATCAAGCGCACTTGTATGGCAGTTTGTCGGCTACAGGCAAAGGTCACTTGACCGATACAGCCATTATCGATGTGATTCCAGAGGTGGAGATTGTGTGGCATGATGAGTTTTTGCCATTTCACCCCAATGGCATGCGTTTCTGCGCGTGGAACGAGAATGGTGATTTGCTAGATGAGTGGACTGTATATTCCGTAGGCGGTGGCGCATTGGCAGAAGATCCTACCTCATTGCCTCATCGCCTTATCGCCAGCGGGGTCCCCGAAAAATCTGCTGATTTTTGGGGTGCTCTATCGCCTAGCAGCGAAGCGTCCATCTATCCACTTACGCGTTTGAGCGATATCAAGGATTATTGCGATAAGATGGGTTGGGATTATTGGGAGTATGTGGAGCACTATGAGGGTAAAGAGATTTGGGACTATCTGCGCGAGGTGTGGCAAGTGATGCGCGAAGCAGTGGAGCGCGGTTTGGATCACGAAGGGGTATTGCCCGGACCATTACACCTCCGTCGCAAGGCAGCGAGCTATTATATTAAGGTGGCAGGGTATAAGGATAACCTCCGTACACGTGGTTTGGTGTTCTCCTATGCCTTGGCTGTGAGCGAGGAAAACGCTTCGGGTGGTAAGATTGTTACGGCTCCTACTTGTGGTTCATGTGGTGTGTTGCCTGCTGTCTTGTACCATACATGGCGTTCGCGCGACTTCTCTGAGACACGTATTCTGCATGCTCTTGCTACGGCAGGCTTGATTGGTAATGTAGTGAAAGAGAATGCCTCTATCTCGGGTGCGGAAGTTGGTT
The DNA here is from genome assembly GCA_045601825.1 of Paludibacteraceae bacterium. Lineage (GTDB taxonomy): Bacteria > Bacteroidota > Bacteroidia > Bacteroidales > Paludibacteraceae > Colicola. The sequence continues at coordinate 7,233 of JAZSAI010000010.1, forward strand.
GCCAAGGTGAGGTAGGTGTAGCTTGTGCGATGGCTTCAGGTGCTGTGAATCAGTTGTTTGGCGGTACACTATCGCAGATTGAGTATGCAGCAGAGATGGGTTTGGAACACCACTTGGGTATGACTTGCGACCCTGTATGTGGCTTGGTGCAGATACCTTGTATTGAGCGTAATGCTTTTGCGGCTGCCCGTGCATTGGATAGCAATATGTATGCCGCTTTCTCCGATGGAACGCATAGCGTATCCTTTGACCGAGTGGTGGATGTGATGAAGCAGACGGGCCATGACCTGCCATCGCTGTATAAAGAGACCTCGCAAGGCGGATTGGCAGCAATAGGGGAGAAGGAGTAGTATAGAATAGGTTTATTAGAGATATATGAAAGTAATGAAGTTTGGTGGCACCTCTGTAGGTTCGCCACAAAGAATGAAAAGTGTAGTTGAATTGATTGCAGATGGTGAGCAAAATCTGGTGGTTTTGTCTGCAATGTCGGGCACTACCAATAGTCTTTTGGAGATTGCAGACTACCTCTATAAGCAAAACCAAGAGGGTGCCAATGCCTATATTACCAAACTAGAGGATAAGTACCGTCAACATATTGACCAACTCTATACTACCGATGAGTATAGGAATCAGACTTGGCAATTGTTGCACAGTATTTTCGACTATATCCGTTCGTTCACTAAGGGTGATTTTGCTGCTCGTGAGGAGAAGATTATCGTGGCGCAAGGTGAGATACTGAGTACCAATATGATGACCAATTACCTCTTGGAGCAGGGCTATAACGCAGTCTTATTACCTGCACTTGAGTTTATGCGCACCAACCAAGATGGTGAGCCAGATTTGAAGTATATTCAAGAGCATGCTAGCAAACAATTGGCACTTTATCCAGATAAGCAAATCTATATCACTCAGGGATTTATCTGTCTCGATGCCGAGGGCGAGATTTCCAATCTGCAGCGTGGTGGTAGCGACTATACGGCTTCGCTACTCGGTGGCGCATTGTCGGCGTCGGAGATTCAAATTTGGACAGATATCGATGGCATGCACAACAACGACCCTCGTTTTGTAGAGAATACTACTCCTGTGAGTCATTTGCACTTTGACGAGGCGGCTGAGTTGGCATATTTTGGTGCAAAAATCTTGCACCCAACATGTATTCAACCTGCCAAATACGCCAACGTGCCTGTTAAACTGCTCAATACGATGGATCCTACTGCGCCTGGCACGGTGATTAGCAATATGGTAGAGCATCGCAAAATCAAGGCGGTAGCGGCCAAAGATAATATCGTGGCGATTAATATCACTAGTAGCCGAATGTTATTGGCATACGGCTTCTTGCGCAAGGTATTTGAAATCTTTGAGAATTATAAGACCAGTATTGACATGATTTGTACCTCAGAGGTGGGTGTGTCTGTGTCAATAGATGATAAAACGAATCTCTTGCCCATACTCAACGAACTCAAGAAACTGGGTGTTGTGGAGGTGGATGACAATATGTGTATCATTTGTGTGGTAGGTGATTTGGATTGGAGAAATGTGGGCTTCGAATCGGTGGCTGCTGAAGCGTTGAAGGATGTGCCTGTGCGCATGATTTCGTATGGTGGTAGCAATCACAATATATCGTTCCTCGTTTCTGCTCACGACAAGAAGCGTGCCCTCGAATCGCTGAGTAAGTATTTGTTTAACTGATAGCCAATTATGTTTCCAGAAACTCCGTTTTATTACTACGATACCGCATTGCTGCGTACCACATTGGCTGCTATAGCCAAGGAGGTTGCGCCATATCCCAACTACCATGTGCATTATGCCATGAAGGCAAATGCCAATCCTCGTTTGCTTGAGATAATCCAGCAGGCAGGCTTAGGGGCTGATTGCGTAAGCGGTGGCGAGGTACAAAGGGCAATTGATGCGGGTTTTCCTGCGGACAAGATTGTCTATGCAGGGGTAGGGAAGAGCGACCATGAAATATTGACTGCCCTGCAGCACGATATTTTCTGCTTCAATGTCGAGAGTATTCCTGAACTAGAAGTTATCAACTTCTTAGCTGCCCGTGAAGGAAAAGTCGCACGTGTATGCTTGCGTATCAATCCTGATGTAGAAGCGCATACCCATACGCATATCATCACAGGCATGGCGGAGAACAAGTTCGGCATTGCGCTCCATGATATGCTACAGGTGGTGCAATTGGCGCAGCAGCTGTCCAATATCTCTTTCATTGGGTTGCACTTCCATATTGGCAGCCAGATAACTAATATGCATGATTTCGTGGCATTGTGCGAGCGCATCAACGAGATTCAGCACCTGCTTCATAAAAATGGAATCTATCCTACGGTAATTAATGTCGGGGGTGGGCTAGGGATTGATTATCAGTCGCCTTCTGAACATCCTATAGCTAATTTCAAGGCATATTTTCGTGTGTTCACTCAGCATTTGCATCTGCGTCCAGAGCAGTCGTTGCATTTCGAGTTGGGTCGTTCTGTGGTGGCGCAATGTGGCAGTCTGATTACGCGTGTGTTGTATGTCAAGCAGACGGCAACCAAGCAATTTGCTATTGTGGATGCAGGTATGACAGAATTGATACGCCCAGCCCTATATCAAGCGAAACATAAGATTCAGAACCTGACTTCTCAATCGGAAAAGAGGGAAATATATGATGTAGTGGGTCCGATTTGTGAGTCGAGCGATGTATTTGACAAAGATGTGCTGTTACCCACAACGCAACGAGGTGATATATTGGCTATACGCAGTGCAGGGGCTTATGGAGAGTCGATGGCATCTACCTATAACTGCCGTCCGTTGCCACCTTGTTATACCGACGAAGAGGTAGATGTTTTAACGATTAAGTAGTTGATTGATAGCTATATGCACCATTTGAAGAGGGGTTGTGTTAATGAGCATATCCATCTTCTCTTTAATCTTATCGTTGCAGAGATTGCCGATTGATCCCTCGTGGGTGTAGTGCGATAGTGTATCCTCTATTGTTGCTTCGTGCTGGAAAGTTCCATTGGTAATCTCATCTGCTACTTGACGATAGGCATCGCGGAATGGCACACCATTCGCTGCACGGCGATTAACTTCCTCCACCGAGAACGCAGGTGCATATAGCGGATTGGACATGATGTCCGCTTTCATCTCCATATTCTCTACGGCATAGGTGGTGATCTCCAGCAAGTTGTTGAGTTGGTCAAAGAGAGGGAAATACACTTCTTTAATCAATTGCATATCGCGGAAGTATCCTACAGGCAGGTTTGTCGTGATATGGCGAATGGTATCTGGCAATGCGCAGATATGGTTGGCATGCGCACGAATCAGTTCAAACACATCAGGGTTCTTCTTATGTGGCATAATGCTTGAGCCCGTAGTCATGGTATCAGGCAGTTTGATAAACCCAAAATTCTGCGAATTGAACATACAGCAGTCCATCGCTAGTCGTCCAATAGTCTCTGCTACCGATGAATAGGCAAAAGCTACGGTGCGTTCCATGCGTCCTCGGTTCATTTGGGCATAGATGGCATTGTAGTCAAGGTCTACGAATCCAAGCAATTGCGTCGTCATGGTGCGATTGAGCGGAGCGGAAGAACCATATCCTGCGGCAGAGCCAAGAGGATTGAGGTTGGCTTGCTTAAAAGCCGTAACGAGCAAGCGCATATCGTCTGTAAGTGCCTCGGCATAAGCACCTAACCATAGTCCGAAAGATGATGGCATGGCTACTTGCAAGTGGGTGTAGCCAGGCATAAGGAGAGATTTGCCTTCTTCGCTGCGCTTTTGCAAGGTGTGGAAGAGTTGCTCTACCAATCCCATTGTTTTCTCAATCTCAGTACGGGTGAAGAGTTTGAGGTCCACTAGCACTTGGTCATTACGCGAGCGGCCAGTATGTACTTTCTTGCCCACCTCACCCAATTGGCGGGTAAGCATCAGTTCCACTTGCGAATGCACATCTTCTATTCCTTCTTCGATAATGAAGTCACCTGTTTCAGCCTTTTTGTATAATTCGCGCAACGCAGGAAGGAGAATATTTAAATCCTCTTTGGATAGCAAACCTACATGCTCTAGCATGGTCACATGTGCCATGGTTCCTAATATATCATGCGTAGCAAGTAGCAAGTCCAATTCTTTGTCTTTGCCAATAGTGAAACGCTCTATCGCGTCATCAATCTGGTAACCTTTGTCCCAAAGTTTCATTGTAGTAATTGTTTGTATAGCGTAATAGCTTGTTCTATTTCGTGGATATGGATATATTCATCTGCGGTATGTGAGCGGGCAGAATCGCCAGGTCCAAACTTCACTTTTGGACAGGATAGCAGTGCCATATTGCTCAGCGTAGGCGAGCCATAAAGCGGTATTCCCAATGCTTTTGCTCGCTGCACGATAGCTGTCTCAATCGGTGTTGATGTGGCATTGAGTCGGGTGGAGCGGGGTGTCAATGTGGATTGCACCAATGGTTGCAACAACGCATGTATCTCCTCATTAGAGTACAACCCATTCGAACGAATATCCACCACAAAACGGCATGTATCTGGCACTACGTTGTGTTGCGTACCTGCCTCAATCATTGTAGTAGTCATCTTTACTTTACCTAAGAATTGCGAAACCTCCTCAAACTCGTAGTTTCGCAAGGTCTGTATATCGTCCAACGCGATGTATAGGGCATTCACTCCTTCTTCGCGTGCGGCATGTCCCGCCTTGCCTTTGGCTTCGCCGTCTAGCACCATCAAACCGCGTTCAGCTACCGCCATTTCTAGCGACGTGGGTTCACCTATGATAGCCCAGTTGATATGTCCTATCTCGGGCAACAACAACTCTATACCACGTTTGCCGCTATTCTCTTCTTCAGCGGTTAAGGTGAGTACGATGCGTTTGCCTGTGATGGGTTGTTGTTGTAGCTCCATAAAGACCGCTAACATAGCTATTACGCACCCTCCGCAATCGTTTGCACCTAGTCCATGTATCGTTGATCCATCACATTCTCCGCCAAACGGATTGCGGGTATAGGATGCAGATGGTTTGACCGTATCGATATGTGCATTGAGCAGTACAGTTTCTCCTTCGCCACATTCTGCCCATAGGTTATTGCCCATGCGGTGAACTGCTATGCCTTCAGCTTTCATCCATTGCTCCAATAGCGTACAAACGGCATCCTCCTCTCCAGAGATAGAGGGAGTTTGAATCATACGTTGCAGTAGTGTTATGTACTTTTTGTCCATTATATTTGCTCAATAATAGTGCCGCTTTGTATATGACTAGAATGGGTAATACGAACGGATTGCACGCCATGCTCTATGGCAGCGAAAGCGTTGTCAATCTTAGGTATCATTCCTCCCAAAATGATGCCATCTGCTTTTAGTTGTTGATAAATCTCGGGGGTAATCTTTGCTATCACCGATGCTTCATCATCAGGATTACTTAGCACACCAGCTTTCTCGAAGCAAAAGGTGAGTTCCACTTCTGGTGCGAGCGCAATTGCCGTTTGCGAAGCTACAGTGTCAGCGTTGGTGTTGAGCAATAAGTTGTCTACACTATATGTAATTGGAGCGATGACGGGGGTCAGTCCGTTGTCTAATAAAGTGCGTAGAAGAATGCCATTAACTTCAGTCACATCACCCACATAGCCATAGTCAATGCCGTTCTTGACGGGGCGTTTTATAGCGCGCATCCAGCCGCCATCTACGCCTGTTAAACCGATGGCATTCACGCCCATAGTTTGCAACTGAGCCACCACTTGCTTATTTACCAATCCGCCATACACCATGGTGACGATGTCAAGTGTTTCCTTATCTGTCACACGGCGTCCCTCTATCATATGTGTCTTCACGCCCAAACGCTCAGCCATGGTAGTAGCCAATCTGCCACCACCGTGTACCAATACTTTTTTGCCATTTATGGCTGCAAACTGCTGTAGGAATTGATTGCGTTGCGCTTCGTTCTCTAGCACGCCACCACCTATTTTGATTACTTGTATCATTTCAAACTCTCCAACATGCGTTTCATTACGACTTGAATGCTCGTCACGCGGTTAGCTGCTTCGGGGATGACAAGAGAGCGCTCCGAGTCAATCACACCATCGCTCACAATCACATTGCGGCGAACGGGAAGACAGTGCATAAAACGCGCGTTATTGGTTACTGCCATATGTGCCTCGTCCACCATCCAACTGCGGTCATTGCAGAGGATCTTACCATAGTTCTCTGGCTCTGTCACACCTGGGCATGACCAGTTCTTGGCATAGACGAATTCTGCGCCTTCGAGGGCCTTCATTTGGTCGTACTCTACACGAGCATTACCTGCAAAGCGAGGATCTAATTCGTAGCCTTTAGGATGGGTAATCACGAAATCCACATCCGCAGCGTTCATCCACTCGGCGAAGGAGTTAGGCACAGCCTGTGGCAATGCTTTTGGGTGTGGAGCCCATGTGAGAACTACTTTAGGGCGTTTGGTTTCTTTGTATTCGTCGATGGTAATGAGATCGGCAAAGGCTTGGCAAGGGTGTACGGTAGCTGACTCCAGCGAGATAACTGGTTTGCCTGCATACTGAACAAACTGCTGCAAGATGGTTTCTTGATAGTCAAACTCGCGGTCGGTAAGTCCTGCAAACGAGCGCACACCGATGATATCGCAATAGCTCGCCATCACAGGAATTGCCTCGCGTAGATGTTCACTCTTGGTACCGTCCATGATCATGCCGAGCTCCGTTTCGAGTTGCCAACTATCTTGCCCAATATTGAGCACAATAGGCGACATGCCGAGGTTGAGCGCTGCCTTCTGCGAAGAGAGGCGAGTGCGAAGGGATGAGTTAAAGAACACGAGCATGATGGTCTTGTTCTCGCCCAAATGCTTCCAAGCGTATGGAGTAGCTTTCACTTGGCGAGCTTCTTCCAATGCGAGGTTCAAATCGCCTATATCTTGTACATGAAAGAATGATTTCATAGGATTTCTTTTAGTGCGTTAATAAATCGGTCGGCTTGCTCTTGGGTCAAGCACAGTGGTGCGAGGATTCGGACCATGTTGGTGCCTGCGACGCCGGTAAAAATGTGGTAGTCCTTGAGCAAGGCTTGGCGAATAGGGGCTACGCTATCGTGGAACTCGATGCCAATCATCATACCGCGGCCACGAACCTCCTTGATCTTATCGCTCTTTGGCAAGTTGGCCAAAATATATTCGCCGACTTGGTGAGCGTTCTCCACTAAGTTCTCTTGCTCCATCACATCCAGCACTGCCAACGCAGCAGCCATTGCTAGGTAGTTACCACCAAAGGTGGTACCTAACATACCTTTCGTGGCTTGAAACATAGGAGAAATCAATATACCGCCACATGGAAAACCATTTGCCATACCTTTGGCCATAGTGATAATATCAGGACGGATGCCATACCACTGGTGGGCAAAGAATTTACCTGTTCGGCCATAACCACTCTGTATCTCGTCCAAAATCAGCACCGCACCATATTGCTCGGTGAGCTGGCGAAGCGACTGCATAAACTCGGTCGTTGGCACATGGATGCCACCACAACCTTGGATACCCTCAACAATCACCGCTGCTACATCGCCTTTCGCCAGTTCTTGCTCTAGGGCTGTCGCATCGTTGAGATCAAGAAAAGTAACAGCGTGGCATTGGTTGAATGGCGCTTGGATCTTGGGATTATCGGTCACAGCTACTGCACCGCTGGTGCGACCGTGAAAACTGCGATGGAACGCCAGCACACGGCTCTTGCCCGTATGGAAAGAAGCCAACTTGAGAGCGTTCTCGTTGCTCTCTGCACCCGAGTTATCGAGGAACAATGTATAGTCCTCGTAGCCGCAGAGTTTGCCGAGGCGCTCAGCTAATTGCTCCTGAAGCGGGTTTTGGACAGAATTGGAGTAGAAGCCAATCTTACCCAACTGGTCAGTTAACACCTCCACATAGTGTGGGTGCGTGTGACCAATACTGATGACAGCATGACCGCCATAGAGGTCAAGGTACTCTTGTCCCTTGTCGTCCCAGATGCGACAGCCCTCAGCCTTGACTGGTGTCACATCAAAGAGTGAATATACATCGAATAGTTTCATAATTAAAATGCCAATGCTTTTAGGTTCAAACCCATTTTTTCATCCAATCCGAACATGAGGTTCATGTTTTGCAATGCTTGACCGCTGGCGCCTTTGAGTAGGTTGTCAATCACAGAGGTTACTAACAGGCGACCTTCGTGTACCTCAGTTTGCAAGACGCACTTGTTGGTATTCACCACGTCCTTGAGGTTGACCTCGCGGTTGATGACATGGGTGAAGGCGGCGTCTTTGTAGTATGCGCTATAGAGTTCATATGCCTCTTCTGCGGTGCCATCGAATGGCATAGTCACAGCGGCAATGATACCACGAGAGAAGTCGCCTCGCATAGGGATAAACTCTACTTTCATGCCCGTATTACGACCTATCTCCAACAAGTGTTGGTGCGTAAAGGCCTTATATACCGACATGTTATCATTACGCCAAGAAAAGTGAGTAGTGGCAGTTGGCTTTTGCCCCGCACCCGTAGAACCCGTGATAGCAGTTACGTTGGCTTCTGTGCTTCGACCTATCATTGGCAGCAATGCCAATTGGATAGCAGTAGCAAAACAACCAGGGTTAGCAAGCTTGGTGCAAGCACAAATTTTCTTGCGGTGTAGCTCTGGCAGACCATATACATAGCCATCGTGCTCATCACGATAGTCTTGTGCAAGATCGATGACCTTCAACCCATCTGGACACTCGTTTTCTGCCCAAAACATCGTACTTTTACCATGCCCAGAACATAGAAAGAGCACATCAATGGCACGGAGGTCGTATCTGTCAGAGAAGCATTGCTCGGTGTCGCCAATCAAACCAGCATGTACCGCATAAAAAGGTTGACCCGCGTTGCTGGTAGAATGAGCAAAAGTAATCTCCACCTCTGGGTGATTCACCAAGAGACGGATGAGTTCGCCTGCAGTATAACCTGCTGCTCCTATAATTCCTGCCTTAATCATAGCGTCTCATCATCGTGGTTAGCGTAATACACGCGGAGAGGGGTAGAGAGTACCTTGATAAAGCCTTTGGCTTCCTCTGAGGTCCAACCCTTTTGGATCTCACCGTACTCGCCCAGTTTGGTTTTGACGAGGTCATCCTTCGAATCCACACCTACTGTCTCGAACATATATGGACGCAAGTGCATAGTTACTTTGCCGTTTACATTGCGTTGGCTTGATTCTAGCATTGCCTCAATGTCGCGCATCACTGGCTCCATGTATTGGCTCTCGTGGAGGAACATACCATACCAGTTCGCCACTTGATCCTTCCAATATTGTTGCCATTTACTGAGCGTAAACTTCTCCAAAAATTTATGCGCAGAGATGATGAGCATAGGAGCCGCCGCCTCGAAGCCTACACGACCTTTGATACCGATAATTGTATCGCCTACGTGCATGTCACGACCAATGCCATATGGCGCTGCAATATCCTCTACGGCTTGAATAGCTTTCACACCATCTTCGTAGATAGTGCCATTAACGCCTACCAACTCGCCATTCTTAAACTCGAGTACTATATCCTCTTCGCCGTCTTTGGTAACTTGTTTGAGGTATGCCGTTTCAGGAAGTCCTTGTTTGCTATCCAAAATCTCGCCACCACAGATACTAGTTCCCCAGAGACCGACATTGTAGGAGTATTTGAGTTTCTCAAAATCTGCTGCAAAACCGTGCTCGTTGAGGTAGTCAATCTCCTCTTGACGGGTCAACGCTTTGTCGCGGGTCAATGTGATAATCTCCACACCAGGAGCGGCTACGAGGAAAGTCATGTCGAAACGTACTTGGTCATTACCAGCACCTGTAGAGCCGTGTGCGATAGCATCGGCCTCCACTTCGCGCGCATAGCGAGCAATAGCCAAAGCTTGGAAAATACGCTCCGAACTCACCGAAATAGGGTAGGTGCCATTACGAAGTACATTACCATATACCATATATTTAATGCTCTTTTCGTAGTACTCCTGTTGCACGTCTAAAGTGACGTAGGTTGTAGCGCCTAACTTGTATGCGTTCTCCTCATTTTGACGCAATTGCTCAGCACTAAAGCCACCGGTGTTAGCACATACTGCATGTACCTCATAACCTTTTTCTTTAGCTAGATACATCACGGTGTAAGAGGTGTCTAAACCGCCGCTATAGGCCACTACTACGCGTTTTTTATGTGGTGGCTCAAATAGTAAACCAGTGCATAGGCAACGCTCATAATTATTACGGCATAGTACATCGTAATTGATGCAACTCTCACAACCTTTCCAAAATTTGGGGTCGGTAGTCAAATCTTGAAATGTCACTGGCTTAAAACCCAATTCTGTATTCATTTTCATCACTGCTGCACCTGTCGTAAGTGAGAAAATCTTTGCATTAGGAAACATCTCCTGAGATAGTGCAACAATGCGACTTTTGATTTGTTTAGCCAAGCCCATTTTACGGTATTCGGGCTTTACTATCAAACCCGAGTTGGCTACAAAATGCCCATGGTCCCAACACTCAATATAACTAAAACCAGCAAACTTATCGCCATCCATTGCAATCACAGCCTTGCCTTCACGCATTTTTTGTGCTACATACTCAGGATTACGTTTGGCAATACCTGTACCGCGATCTTTTGCTGCTTCTTCAATTGTTTGTAGAATCTCTGCTACATAAGGTATATGCTTCTCCGAAGCTACCTCAATAAAAAACTGTATCATTGTTATGTCTTTTTTGTATAAATATCAAACATATTGTTTTCTACACCTAACCAATACACATAAATAATATCATTATCTAATGATATTTTGAAGAGAATGGCGAAAAAACATGCAAAGATACGGCTTTTTATTTGATTGTGCAAATTTTTTTGTAAAAAATGTTGCTCTAACACCCCGAAGATACCCCGAAGATATCCCGAAGATAAACATGAGAAGATGGTCACGAGAATATTGGTTTATTTCCATTTGTCTGGCGGTTATTTACTGCCTAATCTTTGCCGTTATCCAACTAGTCAAACATCTTGCCAGTCGTTAAACATTTTTAATATTTCAGAA
>JAZSAI010000011.1:0-173194 GCA_045601825.1 Paludibacteraceae bacterium
CAAGGTCGTGTAAAACGGATTTTGTATCTCCTCCACTTCAAACGGCAGCCATCGCCTATTGCCCGTGATATCCGTCAAGAACTCTCGCCTGTTGCCGCTGGCGCAGAAGCTCGCCAAACGCACACGGCGTTCTTTCGTGTACGCATATGCCGCACGCTCATTCACATCTGCCACAGAGTGGCGATCTGCGTATTTTTCCACAGTTATACTATTCGGTGGTATATTTTTCCACAGGCGTCGGATTTTTTTGAAAGAATCTCCTAAAATCACACCTTTTTTACCCAAAATATCACAGATATTTGCAGAATTCAAAAAAAAATTGTAACTTTGCGCGCTAAATAGAATATAATGATGTCGAATATCAAACTATCCATAGTATCCCCTGTCTATCGCGCCGAAAAGATGGTGCATATGTTGGTGGAGCGTATTGTGAAAAGTGTCACCACTATCACCGAGGATTTCGAGATTATCCTCGTGAATGATGCCTCGCCCGATGCATCATGGTCGGTTATTGAGCACGAATGTGCGCAAGATAAGCGCGTGAAAGGTATCAATCTCAGTCGCAATTTTGGTCAGCACTATGCTATCACGGCTGGTTTGCATTATGCCCAGGGCGAATGGGTGGTGGTGATGGACTGCGATTTGCAAGACCGCCCCGAGGAGATACCTGCACTCTATCAAAAGGCATTGGAGGGGTACGATATCGTCTATGCCCGCCGTGTGGATAGGCAGGATAAATGGTTCAAGCGAACAACATCCAAGATGTTTAATGCGGTGTTGAATAGATTAAGCGGTTTGAATAAGGATAAGGATGTTGCTAACTATGGCATATATCATAGTAGTGTCATCGCAGAATACAATAAGATACCAGAACAGTCGCGTTCATTTGGTTCGCTGATTTTATATTTAGGGTTTCGCATTGCTATTATTGACGCACAGCATTCAGAACGTGCAGAAGGGAAAAGCAGTTATACATTATCTCGAATGTTTAAACTTGCATTTGATGTCATTATTTCCAATAGTAACAAACCACTGCGTATGGCGGTGGGTTTAGGATTTGGCATGTCTGCCTTATCATTCTTGTTGGCACTATATAATGTGGTGGCGCGTATGATTGGAATTATCTCTTTTCCTGGTTATACTACTACTGTGTTTTCGATTTGGTTCGTGGGTGGTTTGATGTTGTTCGTAATGGGTATATTGGGGCTGTATATAGGAAAAATTTTTGACCAAGTTAAAGGACGCCCAATCTATGTGGTACGGAATACGATTAACATTATTAGATGAAAACACTTGCTATTATAGGAGCTTCATATCTGCAACGCCCTTTGGCAGAAAAAGCTAGAGAGATGGGATTGCGCACTATCTGTTTTGCATGGGCGGAGGGAGCCGTGTGCAAGGATATTGTGGATGTGTTTTATCCCATCTCTATTGTGGAGAAAGAGCAGATTTTAGCAATTTGCCAAAAAGAGCACATTGATGGTATCTGTACCATTGCTAGTGATGTGGCTGCTCCTACGGTGGCATATGTGGCAGAACAAATGGGATTGGTGGGCAACTCCTATGGGGCATCGCTCAAGGCGAATAATAAGTACTTGATGCGTCAAGCATTTATCTCGTCCGATGTTCCCTGTCCTAAGTTTTATTGCTTTTCTCAATTGGATGATGATATATTGGCGTATCTTTGGAGAAATATAGACTTGCCACTAATTGTAAAACCATCGGATCGTTCAGGTAGTTTGGCGGTACATAAGGTTACTGATTGGGCTCAACTTCCGCTTGCTATTCACGAAGCGCAAAAGGCATCTTTTAAGCATGAGGCAATGGTGGAGGAGTATATTGATGGCAGAGAGATTAGTGTGGAATTTATTTCGTATCAGGGCAAGCACTATCCATTGCAGATTACGGATAAAATGACTACAGGTGCACCTCATTTTGTGGAATTGGAACATCATCAACCTAGTTCTCTTTCTGCGGATATGTATCAGAAGATATATGCTATTACTAATCGAGCTTTGGGCGCGCTTGGTGTGACCAATGGCGCGAGCCATTCGGAATACAAGATTACGGATGATGGACGCATTGCCATTATGGAGGTCGGCGCGCGAATGGGAGGAGATTTTATTGGTAGTGATTTGGTGCAACTGAGTACGGGATATGATTTTGTGAAAGGAGTGATAGAAGTGGCATTAGGTGAATTCAACGAACCTGTGTTGTTGGACAAATGTCACTCAGGAGTATATTTCTTGTCTGCGGAAACATCACAAGTTGCTACATACATCATGAATTCAAAACAATATCCAGAAATCGTACAAGCAGAGCAAACGGATACTGAATTGCATCATGTGACATGTAGTGCAGAGAGAAGTGGATATTTTATTTATCAAGCGACAAAGAAATTTGAATTATGACTGAATTGATAATTATAGGGACTACTGCATTTAGTGAAATAGTATGTCAATCAATAGAGCAAGATGGCCTAGCTAAAATCATAGCATTTGCAGTAGAGAAAGAATTTTTAAAAGATTCTATATTTTGTAATCGTCCAATTGTTGCTCTTGAGGATTTACCAAAGTTATACGATATGTCTAATGTGTTGGTGTTAAATACAATTGGATATGCTCAAATGAATGACATTAGAAAGCGAATAACTACGCAATGTGAAAATTTAGAATATAAGCAATTTACATATATCTCTCCTAGAGCCAAGGTTGATCCAAAGGTTTCTATAGGTGTTGGATCAATTATTTTACCATATGTGGAAATAGGTGCGAATGTGTTAATAGGGAAAGGATGTATACTTTTTTACGGAGCATGTATCACACATCATATAGAAATAGGTGATTACTGTTTTATATCTAGCGGAGTGGTTATTGGTGGTTGCACTTCTGTAGCGAACAACTGTTTTATAGGTATTAATGCAACAATTGCAAATGACTTAATAATTGCTAAATATACTTTTGTTGGAGCAACATGCTATGTAGCAAAGAGTACTGAAGAATATAGTGCTTATGTCAAAGAAACTACTAAAAAAATAGACCGTTGGACGTCTTTGGATTTAATAAGATTAGTGAATTGATTTTTATATGCTACAAAATCTATCATTTCATCATATTGGTTACGCGGTTAAAGATATTGATGCGACTGCACAATTCTATCTGAAGACGGGGTGGACAAAATCAGATACGATATTGGATCCTATTCAAAATACATATATTGCATTCTTGTATAGAACAGGTTTCCCCACAATAGAATTAGTAGCTCCCGTAGATGAACAAGCACCAATATGTAATATTTTAAAGAAGTCTGGAGTAGGTACATACCATGTGTGCTACTCTGTGCCAAATATAGAAAAGGCAGTCATGTTACTTCGAACACAACGATTTATGCCATTGTTTGAACCAGTAGGAGCTGTGGCTATCAATAATCAACGTATCTGTTATATGATGCATCCGCAAGTGGGATTAATTGAACTAGTAGAAGAATGATATTTGTTTTTAGAAATAATACCATTGAACCATTTTTTGGCGCTAATTATACTTTCTCTGGGTATGACGATATCAGCGTTGTTCCTGATGCAGAGTCGTATATCTGGTGGTATCAGTTACCATTGAGATATGATGTTTTACAGTTGGCAGAAGAGGTTCGTATGTATCGGTCAAAGGTGGAATATTTGGTTAAAAACATTTCCAATAGTAAAGTATTTTACATCTTTACTATACCGATGTCAGTGTTGCCTCAAATCGAATTGAATAATAATCTACTTAAGGAGGCTATTTTGGACTTTAATGAATATATACATCAATTATCATTGCAGTATAGCAATATCAAAGCGGTTGATATATGGGATTTTATTCATAGATATTCGGTTAATGAGTTAGTGGACTGGAAATATTATTTCACAGCTCAAATACCTTACAATCCACAGTTGGTGCGCGCTTTCCGCACTTGGTGGCTACGTCAACAACAATCCATAATGCTTCAACGAAAAAAATGTCTGGTACTAGATTTAGATAATACACTTTGGGGAGGAATAGTAGGTGAAGATGGAGTAGAAGGTATCCAATTGAGTGGTGATTATCCTGGTAAGGTGTTCCATCTTTGGCAAGAAGGTATCAAGGAACTACAACGCAGTGGTGTGATGTTGGCTATCTGTTCTAAAAATAATATTGCAGATGTGGAAGAAGTCTGGCAAAAACGCACAGATATGCTGTTGCAGAAAGCGGATTTTGTGGCAATGCGTATCAATTGGCAAGATAAAGCAACTAATCTTCAGGAATTGGCCATGGAATTGAATATCGGTTTGGATTCGTTTGTGTTTGTGGATGATAATCCTGCCGAACGCGAACTTATCAAACAACAATTACCAATGGTTGTAGTCCCTGATTTCCCAGAGCAACCTTATCAATTACCCGATTTGTATCAACAATTGGTGGAGAACTATTTCTCTGTCTATGCGCTTACGGATGAAGATCGTGATAAAACAAAACAATATGCTGCCAATATACAACGTAAAGAAGCAGAACGAAGTTTTACCAATTTAAATGATTTTATTGCTTCGTTAGATATACGATTGCAGATACGTCAGGTGAATGAGATTTTATTACCTCGTGTAGCCCAAATGACTCAAAAAACAAATCAATTCAATTTGACAACTCGTCGTTACTCGGAGCAAGATTTACATATGATGCTATCTACAGGATGCGAGATTTGGACGTTGAATGTTTCTGATAAATTTGGAGATAGTGGTATAACAGGTGCCATAATCATTACTCAAGATGGACTAATAGATACGATGCTACTGAGTTGTCGAGTGTTGGGTAAGGGTATTGAAGAGGTATTTTTGAGATATGTCTTGAAGCATACGAAACATACTGAAGTAATGGCTATGTACATCAAAACGGCTAAAAATAGTTTGGTGGAATCATTCTATGATAAGATGGGTTTTGAATTGCTGAATGCAGATAAGACCACAAAACAGTATAGAATTATTCCTGGAAATGCTGATTTAACAATAAAACCATTATATACAATCAATTAAATCTATGGAAGAGAAAGTTTTGCATATTCTTCGTACTGTTTTAGACGATAGTTCATTGGATTGCACATGTTCCCAAGGGAATTGCGAAGCATGGGATAGCTTGCATCATTTGAGTATTTGTTTTGAACTCGAAGGAGAATTTGGAGTAGTATTTCAACCAGATGAAATGGCAAAGATGAAATCCTTTGACGATGTGATTAATTTGTTGAAGAGTAAAATGCAATGAAGCTGACACACTATATATCACTCATCGCCATTAACTTACTATATGCCTGCGTGTCGATTTTTACTAAACTTGCATCGCAGCAGGAGTTTATGTCATGGGAATATGTGTTGGCATTTGCTGGTGCAGTGATGGTGATGGGAGTATATGCGGTGTTATGGCAACAGGTTCTCAAACGCATCGAACTCTCTGTAGCATATATGTTCAAAGGCACTAGCATTGTCTTTGTAATGCTATTAGCATCTCTTCTCTTTGGTGAACAAATAACATGGAATAATATCATTGGGGCATTGATTATCATTATTGGAATAGTGTTGTTCGCAAGAGAGGATTTGAGTGAAGGAATGAAGGTTTAAGGATTATGGATGCAAAGTATAGTTTTAAAAATTTAGATGGGTATAAAGAAGCTAAGAATTTTGTAAAGATGGTGTATGGACTAATTGAACAATTTCCGAAGGTGGAAACATATGCGCTATGTGACCAGTTGCGCCGTGCAGTGATTTCAGTACCATCTAATATCGCTGAAGGTAGTGGAAGAACGTCTGCGAAAGATCAAGCACATTTCTTTGAAATGGCTTTTGGTTCTTGGATGGAAGTACACTGCCAAATGGATATTGCATGTGATTTAGGATATATTACTCAAACTGAATTAACTAAAATTGAAGAACAAATTCGCAAGATAGCAGCGATATTATCTGGATTACGTTCCCATTGCCTACAACGAACTCATTAACTCCTTCAACATTAATTCATTAACTCCTTCAAAAATGAAATATATAATTGTCATACTATCCGTATTTCTCGCCGCTTGTGCACAGATGTTGCTCAAGCAGGGGGCGCGTCAGCAGTATGCGCAGTGGTGGAGACAGTATGCGAATGGTTGGGTGATAGGCGGATACGCGATTATGTTTGGGACGATGGTAATGAATATCTTTGCGATGAGTAAGGGAGTACAAGTTAAGGAGGTGAGTATTATCGAATCAATGAGTTATTTGTTTGTACCAGCATTGTCATTTGTAATTTTCAAAGAGAAACTAACTTGGCGCAAAATCAGTGCCATAGCTATAATAATAATTGGAGTAATAGTGTTTTTTATTTAATTACTTATATGAAATTATTATCAATCAGCAGAACAATAATTATTCCTGCCCTATACATATTAGGAGCGGTATCATCAATCATCTTCCTGATTCTACCAGAATGCTATAATGGTCTCTCTTTGGATGATATCATATTTTGGAATGATTTAGAGAAAGTATCCGTATGGGAGTATGTGCGAAATTTATATATGACATGGCAAGGTCGATATATAGGTTTCTTTGAGCATGGTATCCAGTATCGTATATACGGGCTGTTTGAATCTACAATTCCATATGCACTTTTGTTGTATGTAGGTGAAATAGTGATGCTCTATAGTTCATTTCGAATGTTCACCAAGTGGTCGGTATTTCAAACATTATCTGTTTCCATATTGACGTGGGGATTATTTGTAATGTGCCTACCAGACTTATCTTCTTACTATTGGATGTGTACCAAAGCATATCCCTTGATAATTAGTATGACAGTTTGGTTGTTGGCAAAGGTATATTCATATTCTACTAACAAGTGGTATGATTGGGTCGGTATCGTTATATGTGCTTGTTTTGTAGGGTGTTCTACAGAAGTATTTGCACCAATGATATTGGTGTTACTCGGGGTTCGCATATTAAAGATGTGGAAGCAATATGCATACAATGCACTCCAATTATTACAACAAGAAAAAGTACTATGTGCTATATTTATTATTGCGACTATTAATTTCTTTGTGATGGTCTTTTCGCCAGGAACATTCGTACGAATGGAAGTACATTCAGATGCAGCTTCGTTAACTATGATGGAGTTTCTGACGGAAATCTGTACTAGTTCTATACAAGTTATTAAAATGATATTTTTTAAGTCACATTATTATGTTATTTTCTTTGTACTAATGTTGTTACTCATGATTTCACCTACAGAACAAAAGAATTTTACTATTCGGGATGTAGTTATACGAACACTATCAAATGTTGGTATAACGATTGGATTATTTTTGCTTTCTATGATTTTATGCCAATGGGCATGTGGCCAAGCATTTATTACAAGGGCTTTTGCGCAGTTGCCTGCAGCAATATATTTACTTCTATTCTTGTTAGCTCGTGATCTTTGCCGTACACAATTTCCAAAGACAATCATTTCTTCGAAGTGCTTAATTTGTTTTGCTATGTTTGCACTGTTATTTGTAGTCGCAAACAATATTTATGCTATCTGCCGCGCATATCCTGAGTTGGAGGCATATAAAGCGAGTGAAAATGCACGTATGCAAATGATTCATGAATTGCAAGCGCAAGGAAATCAGGAGGTAGTGTTCCTTGAACCATTAGATGGCGCAGAATACCACTCTTTAATGGACGATATGTGGAGATACATTATGCCGTCTTATTCAAGAATTGGGCTACTTAAATCTAATGAAGTGGCTAATGATGTAAATCATTGTTACAATGTGGCATTTAGAAAATATCATAATCTTAATTTTAATGTAATATCTGATTTAGTGTATGAAGGTGTATAGTATAAATAAAATCAAGAGTATCTTAAATAGTAATAAGGACTGTATATTATTATTTATTATCCTATTTTTCGTGTATGCATATATTTACTGGTTTTGTAATTCTGATTTGGGGCAACATGTTATTATAGCGCATAAGAAATATGAAGAAGATTGTCTTTTTTCTGGCAATTTCCTACTATATTTTTTAATACATTTTTTCTCGTTTTTTACAGGTATATGGGGTTTAATGAAGTTATCTCTATGTGCTTTGTTAGCATTTGCAACGACATGGCGCTATTGGTTAGTGAAGCAGAATTTTCGAAAAGAACAAATAGACTCGGTTAAGTCAACCATTTTGAGTATAAGTCTGCTGTTTGTATTCATAATACCTATATATATTCTTAAAGGATCAATAATTCTTTCTAATTGGTATTTAGATTATTATGTGCCTAATATATGGCATAATAGTACAACTATTTTTTTATTCCCTTTTGCATTATTATTATATTTTAGGTCGCTTGAAATTTTGCGAGGTAAGATTGATAAACTAATTATTGGGCAGATGATTATTTTGGTTTTATGTAACGTATTCATTAAACCTAGTTTTTTCTTTATTTTTTGTGTTGCATATCCTATATTGCTACTACATAAATATAAGTTTTCAAGATATTTCTTTCAAGGACTAATACCTATTTTATTCGGAGGGGTCTTTTTGATAATTGTTTATCTGACTATATATTCAAATGCCTCGGATGGTTCGTATGTGTATTTAGATTTTCAAACAATCTTTACATATGAATTTTGGCAAAGTAGGCTCGGATATATTTTATGCTCATTATTATTTCCGTTGTTGATATACATAGTTTATAGACAGAAGGTTATACATGACTATGAATTTTGGATGTGTTTATTGATGTTGTTTTGTGCCATTGGAATTTTTCTAATTTGTAAGGAAGGAGGCCCTCGTGCTACTCATGGAAACTTTTACTGGCAAATAGTAATAAGTTTGTGGCTTTGTTTTTATTATGGTTTGAAAACAATCGTAAAAGAATTGATTTACAATAAACGTCCAAAGGATATTATTTGTTTATCAATATATTCAATACATGTGCTATTTGGAATATTATATTTATTCCGTTATTTGTTCATTCATCAATATGCATGATAATATGAAACTCCCATTTAACATCCCTCATCTTACGGGCAAAGAAGCCCATTATATGTACCAAGCAGTTGCCGAGGGAAAACTCTCTGGCAATGGCGCGTTTACGAAGAAATGCCAGCAGTTCTTCGAAGAGCGTTATGGCTTCAAGAAATGTTTGCTGACTACCTCTTGTACCGATGCACTGGAGATGGCTGCTATCTTATGCGATATCCAGCCAGGTGATGAAGTGATCGTGCCAAGCTACACCTTTGTGTCTTCTGCTTTGGCATTTGTCCGTGAGGGAGCAAAGATTGTCTTTGCCGATTCTATGGCATCAAACCCTAATATAGATGCGGAGAAAATCGAATCACTCATCACTCCACGCACCAAGGTGATTGTACCTGTACACTATGCAGGTGTAGCGTGCGATATGGATCGCATCATGGAGATTGCAGAGAAACATAACCTTATCGTAGTTGAAGATGCAGCGCAAGCGATAGACTCGTATTATAAGGATCGTCCACTTGGAGCTATCGGTCATTTATCTGCTTTCTCTTTCCATGAAACGAAGAATATCATCGCAGGTGAGGGTGGTATGCTGTGTATCAACGACGAGCGTTTCATTCGCCGTGCGGAGATTATCTGGGAGAAGGGTACTAACCGTGCTGAGTTCTTCCGTGGCGAGGTGAATAAATACGGTTGGGTAGATACGGGTAGCAGTTTCCTGCCCAGCGAGGTGATTGCTGCTTTTCTTTGGGCACAATTGGAACATCTTGATGACATCCAATCCCGTAGAAAACACTTGTGGGATCTCTACTATACAAATCTCTCGTCTATCTCTTCCCTTGTGGGGAAGTCGGAAGGGGATTCACTCCCCCTCATGGGGGAGCAGGGAGGGGGCTTCCTGCCAGTTATCCCTTCCTATGCCACCAACAACGCCCATATGTTCTATCTCGTTTGCAATAACTTGGAGCAACGCAGCGCGTTGATTAAGCACTTGAAAGATAATGGTGTATTGGCGGTATTCCATTATCTAAGTTTGCATAGCAGTCCATACTATCAAGATAAACACGATGGTCGCGTTTTACCCGAGTGTGACCGCTATGCAGATTGCTTAGTACGTCTGCCGATGTACTATGATTTGAAGGATGAAGAGGTTATAGGGATTTGTACGTTGATAAAGAAGGTTATAAATACAATCTATATCGCATAATATGAAACACCTAATATTCACGATATGTTCAAATAATTATTTTGCACAAGCAATTGTACTTGAGCAATCGTTACGTAAAAGTAATCCAGAATGTGAATTTTATGCATGTATCGTTGATAAAAAAAATGAAAAAATAAATTATTCAGCAGTAGCAAATGTTGTGTTCGTAGAGGATCTAAGAATTCCTTTTTTTGAACAAATGGTCAATCGTTATTCTGTAGTGGAATTAAATACAGCGATAAAACCATATATGTTTTCAAATCTTTTTCAAAAAGAATATGATTGTGATATGGTTACATATTTAGATCCAGATATATATGTGTATCAATCACTAGAATTAATAGAATCACTCATAAAGGATTACAATTTCATATTGACCCCACATATTACTTCACCATATCCGTTGGACGGTTATATCCCTAACGAAGAAGATATTTTGAACACGGGTATGTATAATTTAGGATATATTTCTATTAAGAATAATGAAGAAGGACAAAAGATGGTTTATTGGTGGAAGGAAAGATTGAGAGATAAGGCGGATATTGATTTCAAATCAGGGCATTTCACCGACCAAATATGGATAAATTTTGTTCCGTTATATTTTAACAAAGTATGTGTATGCAGGAATCTGGGATATAATGTCGCTTATTGGAATTTGCATGAGCGGAATATATTGTTTTGTGATAATGAGATCTTTATACAAAAAGAACAAGAGAAGCATCCGCTCGTGTTTTTTCATTTTTCAGGTTACAATCCATTTAAACCAGATGTATTCTCGAAATATCAAAATCGCATAACCATGCAAGAAGGTACAATGTTAACGGGTTTGTGTAAACAATACGGCAAGAATTTATTGAATAATAATTATATACATTACTCCCAAATAGAGTGTTATTACCAGAAAAAACATAATGAATATACGACAGCAGAACGTATGAATCAATTAAATAAATTATCTTTCGTGCAGCGTAAATCTCGAGGATTATTGTTAACGATAAGAAATCTTCTAAATAATAGGTTAGATAACTATAAGCGTATAATGGAAACACAGTTGTAAATACTCTATGCCACAAAAGAAACTAATCATATTTGATGCTACATTATTTGTCAATGCATACGAAACTAAATTGTTCCGTACTGGATTGTATCGTGTATCCGAGCAATTGTTGAAGCAACTGCAACAATCGAATGATTATGATATATGGCTATACGATACTATGGGACGTGAGCGTATTATGCGTCAATATGTGATGCCTAATTATCCTGCGTGTCATCTACTATCACTAGAATCTAAAGCATATATTATCCTAACCGATAAAGCATTACAAGTTGCAGATGATTGCAGAGAAAAGCAAATATTGGCACAAAATAGCTTCTCGAAAAGATGGTATCAACTATGGAAGAATCTATTGCTAACATATGGTAGGATGCTACGTTGTTTATGTCTAAGCAAAAAGATTCCTATGGTGAATCAAAATGCACATTATTTGGCGACTTATTACCCAATCCCTCAATGGGTACATCAGCAGGGATTAACGGCTACTTTGATTGTTCATGACCTGATACCAATTGCACATCCAGAATGGTTCCCGACAGATGCAAATAAACACACATTAGAATCAATTGTGTATAGCGTAACAGAGCGAGATAGAGTAGTGTGCGTAAGTGAGTCCACGCGACAAGATCTGTTAGCATATCGTACGGACTTGCGACCTAAACAAGTAACCGTGGCACACTTGGCGGGAGCAGAGGTTTTCAAACCTACACCATTGTCAGAGACATTGCGACAACAACTAGGTATCAATAGTGAATATATCTTATCGGTTTGTACGTTGGAACCTCGTAAGAATCTGCAATTGGTGGTTCGGGCTTATGAGCACTTATTGCAGAATAATGTAGATACTAAACTGCCTCAACTGGTGTTAGTAGGGGCTATTGGCTGGAAGACGGGTGAATTGATTGACCAGATAAATATGTTGAATGCACCTTATCCGAATCAAGTAATCATTACGGGATATATCGAAGATGAAGAATTAGCGCAATTATATACGGGTGCTAGTATGTTTGTATATCCTAGTTTATATGAGGGCTTTGGTTTACCTCCATTAGAGGCAATGCAGTGTGGGTCCCCCGTGATAACCAGCAATGTGTCTTCTTTGCCAGAAGTGGTTGGTATGGCTGGAATCACCATTAATCCTACTGATGTCAATATGTTGGTGTCTGCAATGGAGCAAGTACGTCATGATGGTAGAGATAAATATGCGCAACAATCGTTAGATCGTTCGGGCGAGTTCTCATGGCACAAAATGGCTCAACAAGTAATTAAAACAATATAGTGAAAATGAAACAAGTATTATATCATAGAATCTTTGAACCAAAGGCATTTGGACATGGTGGAGAGAAACGTTCTTGTCAATTGCAGGAGTGGCATGCCGATAATGGCGTAGAACCTCTACCTTTGTCATTGGTACCCGAGAAACATCTATCTGTAAAAGCATTATGGCGTACTTTTTGGATGCTATTGCACGTGTATGGCTATAGAGATTGGAAATCACTATACGTGTTTATGCGACATGTAAAGAATATATCCTTGATATACAATCAATTAGTTGCGTTCTTTCAAACGAAAGATGTAGATTCATTCCATTGGGAAAGTACGCGTGACGTGTGGTATATTCTGCCTTATTTAGCTAAAAGATATAATAAACAAGTAGTGGCTTTTCCTCATAATATAGAAGCATTGGTGGCCGGTCAAAAATCTACTCTATTTTCATGGAATGCTGAGCAACGTTTGGCCCGTGAGGTGCAGGTATTGCGTGCTTGCGAAAAGGTATATGCCATTTCTAATGAAGAAACCTGGCTTTTGCAGTTAATGGGAGTAAATGCTTCTGCATTGTTGTATGAGTTGCCTGATGCAGTAAAGGAACAATGTGATAAGGTGGCTGAATTGCGCAAACAATCTTCAAAAGATTATTACCTGATGTTGGGGTCTGCTATCAATTCTCCGACGCGTATAGGTATGGAAGAGGTGTTAAACGCATGGGATAATTTGGTTCCTTTAGTAGTTGCGGGTTTTGGTACAGAACAGTTGAAGAAACACGAGTCTGGTGAGATTCATATAATTGGTGGGGTAGCGGATGAGCAATTGCTTGACTTGCAGGTACATTGTAAGGCTTTAATTGTCAACCAACCTGCGACCACAGGTGCCCTCACTCGTATTGAGGAATTCTTAGCGGCTGGAATTCCTATTATTGCAAATGAAAATAGTATTCGTTCTTATAGGAATAGAGAGGGAATAAATATGTTAACCATTGAATTTTTTAATGGACTAAAAATCTCATGAGTTTTAAAGAATAATATGAATTTTGTGACGATGCAATCAGATAAAAAATACAATGTAATTTTGAATTATTTTAATTCTCCACATTTAAATCAAATCTATGATGGATTTGCGAAATTACAAAAATTAGGTATTTGTGAAGTACAATATATTTTTGATAAGAATTGTAAAGGTGGAAAGCCTTTAGTATTTGCAGAAATTAATGGTGTAAAGGTTTTGTACGATTGTTTAGATGGGTTAAATTGGCGAGATGATTTGACTCATGATGAAAATTTAGATTATTTTGCTCAGCATGATTTTAGTGTAGATTATTATTTTAAGCGCTCTTATTCACTTCAATTAGAATCTCTAGTAAACAATCGTTTTCAATATTTACCTCTTGGGTTAAATTATGACATTTATCCTGAATACATGCCTTTGAGATTTTCAAGATTAAAACAAAATTTACTCCGCACAAAGTTGGGGATAAAATGGAGGGGAGATAAATTGTTTTTTTTATCAGAAGAATTTGAGCAACACCCTGTTATTCATCTTGACGGAGGTATATTATTCTTAGCCCGATTATGGAATCCTGTGCACTGTTGTGATGAAAAATTGAGAGAGGAACGATTGCGAATCAACCAAACACGGATAGAATCCATTAGAAAATGTCGTGATGCATTTGGAGATATGTTTTTGGGAGGCATACAGACTGATGAGTATTCCTTAAATCATTGTCCAAAAGAATTGCTAGTATCTAATGCGATTACCAATAGAGCAAATTATCTCCGATTAATGCAATCATCCAATATATGTATTGCGACGACTGGTTTGTATGATTCTATAGGTTGGAAGTTTGGTGAATATGTAGCTGCTTCTCGTGCAATTGTATCAGAACCTTTAAATTATGAATTACCAGGAGATTTTACGGAAGGTAAAAACTATCTTAGTTTTACAACCTCGAATGATTTGTTGAATAAAATTTCTTCACTTTTATCTAATAGAGTTGCTTTAAAAGAAATGATGATTGCCAACAAGAATTATTATGAAAATTATCTTAAACCAGATAATCTTGTTTTGAATACATTAAAAAAGATTCCAGAAATATGAGTATTATGAAACTCTCAATAATAACCATTACATATAATAACGCAGTAGGTCTGCTTCGCACGATACAATCTGTTCAATCGCAAACCTTTCGCGACTTTGAGCATATTATTGTAGATGGGGAATCGACGGATGAGTCCGCTGAGATTATCCGCCAGTATGCGGATAATGAGGCTATAAGGCAAGAAAATAGCAAAGCTGATAATCTGGCCTTATCACCTAATCACCTTATCACCTCATCGCCTATTACATGGATTTCCGAAAAAGATAGGGGAGTCTATGACGCTCAAAACAAAGGCATTCGCCTTGCGCACGGGGAATACTGCTATTTCCTCAATGCCGGCGATACATTCTGTGCAGATGACGTCCTCGAACGCATGTTCTCACCTAATAGCCTAATATCCTCATCACCTAATCGCCTACCAGACATTCTCTACGGCAACGAAATCATCGTTGACGGTAATAGTAATCGCGTCGGTATCGCTCGCGGAGTGGAGAATCCAAGTTTCGTGGACTTATACAATAGCTGCATGAAGCATCAAGCATCTTTTATCCGTCGCAGT
The DNA here is from genome assembly GCA_045601825.1 of Paludibacteraceae bacterium. Taxonomy (GTDB): domain Bacteria; phylum Bacteroidota; class Bacteroidia; order Bacteroidales; family Paludibacteraceae; genus Colicola. The sequence continues at coordinate 15,177 of JAZSAI010000011.1, forward strand.
TTGTTTGATAAATATGGTATGTACGATACCGATATGCGCATTTGCTCCGATTTCGACTGGTTTTTCCGCGTGATCGCATTCCATGATGAGGTGAGGTTGCAGTATAAAGATGTGGATATTGCCTATTTTGAGAATACGGGTCTGAGCTACCATAGTCCTGAACTCTGTGTAAAAGAGCGCCAGCAGATTTTGGATAGGTATATGACTAAACGCATGCAGCGAGATTATCTGTTAATGGGCAAGTATCCAAGGTTGAGTAGAGTGGGAGAAAATAAGATTGTAAAATTATTATTACGAATAGCTAATAGATTGATGAAATAAGTGTTTATGTTAAAGAAGAAAAAAATATTATTTATCATTACAGGATTAGTTGGGGGAGGTGCAGAAAAAGCGCTGTTGAATTTGTTTGGGATAATAGATAAAAATGCATACGACATTAATCTGCTGGTGATATTTGCTGATAGGTTGGGTAATGAAAAAATATCAGACGTAAATATATATACGTTATTTCCAGTAGCAAAAAATGTTTTATACAAATTAGTAAAATATTTATATATCAATTTGGGGATAGATTTTTTGATACGTAATATAACTCGCAAAAGAATACAACAAAAATATGATACAATTGTTTCTTTTTTAGAAGGAGACTCTTTGTTATACCATTCGTTTTTGTATGATAGAGCGAACAATAATGTATCTTGGGTACATACAGATTTTCTCGAAAATCATTGGTCAAAACGTCATTTTTTGGGTAATGATGAATTCAAAGCATATACGTCACTCAATAAATTAGTATTTGTAAGTGAATATGCAAAAAAACAATTTGCCAAAGTATTTGATTTGCCAAATACAGTTAAGCAATATGTTTGTGCAAATGTTATTAACGTAGATGAAATAAAGGAAAAATCGTTAGAACCTATTGATATTGTTAAAAATAAATTTACTATTTGCTCTGTAGGTCGGTTAGAAGAAGTAAAAGGTTATGATATGGTGATAAATGCAGCTAAGGTTCTAAAAGACAGAAATGTAGATGTGGATTTTTGGATATTAGGAACAGGTTCCCAGGAAAATCTATTGAAAGAGCTGTTGAGACAATGTCAATGTGAAGATATGGTCCATTTTTTAGGATATAAAGACAATCCATATCCGTACATGAAATCGGCCGATGTCTATTTATCTTCTTCGTATGCAGAAGGATTACCGTTGGTATTATGTGAAGCACAGTGTTTGGAGAAGCCAATAATTGCTACCAAGACTATCGGAGCCTTAGAATTATTAAACAATCAAAAAGGTGCTCTTCTAATTGATCTTTCTGCGGATGCCATTGCTGAGATTGTTGAATTTCAAAAAGCCAATTTAAATGTATTGTATAGTTCGAAATATGAGAATAATAACATTAATATAGTTTTAGACGAAATATTGATATGATTATGCATAGATTACTACATATATTATATGCATTAAAACTATGGATATTATATCCATTAGTACGCAATAACACTCGTTTTGTAGCTGATATGTTGCGATGGAAAGAATGGAAACAATGTCCATATAATTCGTCGTATTGGACGTTTGTTTTCCTAATGGCGGAGTATCGTGAGTTTCGCAATATTTGTTATTATCGTATGGGCAAAGCGCAATATTTTTTACGTTGGATATGCCCTCCACTGGATAGTTTGTATATCCATTGTCGAGATATTGGTGGAGGATTATTAATTCAACATGGATTTGCTACGATTATTACTGCCAAACAAATAGGTAAGAATGCTAAAATTTTTCAGCAGGTTACTATCGGATACAATGATGATAAGTTACCTGTTCTGGGTGATAATGTAGAGGTGTGTTGTGGAGCCAAGGTGATAGGTGGTGTCATTGTTGGAGATAATGTTACAGTTGGAGCGCAAGCATTGGTAGTGAAGGATGTGGAACCTAATGTAGTGGTAGGTGGCGTACCAGCACAAGTGTTAAAAACAAAGTAGAATATGCGCTTCGAATTATTCCCTTGGATATCAATTTCTGGTCAGATATGGATGCAATTATTTGTAACCATATTGTTGGTATATATGTTGTGGAGAAATAAGCGGGATTCCTTATTGATATTTTTGACACTACTCTTTTTTCCTCGTGTGTTTATTTTCATGGGAAAAGATGTTGAGAATATATATAAAGTAACGCTTCTGTTGATGTGTGTATATACTGGTTGGGAACGGCAAGTATGGCGGAGATACTCTGTGATAGATCAAATCTATTTATTCGTTTTTATAGTGTTCTCGGCGGCATTTTTTTATTCTACATTGTTTTATTCCCATGATGGCTGGACGATTATCTTTAGTCAGTATGCACGGTATTTAGAAATGTTTTTGCTGTGGTTTATCTTGAAAAATGCAATATACCATCGTAATCAAAAAGATTATCTATTGAAATTCCTCTATGAGATTGTTATCATCCAGATAATCATATCCGTCTTTAAATTATTAATTTTTAGAACTCAAATCGAAGGATTGGTGGGATCTTTCACTATTTCTGGAGGAGGAATTGGAACGTCATTCCCTATAATTGGTTTTTATATTTTGTATATCTATCGTAAGGGAGTGTTCAAAAAACTTGACTGGTTCATGGTAGTGGGATTGTTCCTTCTTGGTTGGACAACTGGTAAGCGAGCTGTATGGCTGTTGTTACCATTGGTTATTGCATTGTTTTTTACCTATGTACGAGGAGTTAAATTTAACAAATATATGGCATTTGGACTATTGGCATTCCCGTTGTTCATTTATTTCGGTGCACGTTTGACTCCAACATTTAACCCCGAGCATAAGGTATGGGGAAGTTTCGATTGGGAATATATGTGGGATTATGCTAATACCTATCAATTCGGTGAAGAAGGTATAGAAGGACAGCGCGAGGCATTGGAGGAGAATACACAAGTGATGTATAAAGATGGAATGTACGGTCTACAAAGCGATCAAATAGAAGCGTATGGACGTGGAAATGCCACGATAGAATTAGTAAAATTGATTTTTAGTCCGCGCAAATTAACCACTCAAGATATCTGGGGAACAGGATTGAGTACATTCTATAGTACGACGTATGAGGAGTTTGATAAAATACCACTGACTATACATTTGAGCTATAAGGGAGCGGGTACGGGATTCTTCCAGATGTATGCTACGATTGGTGTAGTTGGTGCGATATTGATGACCATCTTTGCGCTAATTCCATATTGTCGTAGTCGGCCCAAACGCTTCAGATGGGTAATGATGGGTGTCTTCTTGTATGACTATTTTATGTATAATGCTACCACTTGTCGTGAGACCTATCTAGTTGCTATGTTGTTTATATGTATGTTGGCGATAAATGTGGAATATATCCAGTTTAAACAATGGCAGAAACCTGTTTTAATGAATGCAAAACCATGAAACTTAGTATCATCATACCAGTATATAATGTGGAGCAGTATCTGCAATCTTGCGTTCAGTCTGTACTTGTGCAGACCTATCAAGAGTTGCAAATGATTCTTGTGGATGATGGTAGTATAGATTCGTCGGGCAGATTATGTGATCAGTTGGCACAGCAGGATTGTCGTATACAGGTGGTGCATAAGGAGAACGGTGGTCTCAGCTCTGCCCGCAACGCGGGCCTCAAAGTGGCTACTGGCGACTATGTTGCATTCCTCGATAGCGACGATGTTTATTTGCAGAATGATGGGTTGGAGTTGCTGATGGCTTTAGCGCACGCAGAGCAACCAGATGTATTGCTCTTTCAAGCAGTGGATGTCTATCCCAATCATCAATCTGTACGCAAGGCATATGATGAGGCATGGATAGCTTCGCATAGTGGAATGGAAGTGTTCCACCAACTGGTACGCACGCAGAGTTTCAATATGAGCGCATGTTTTCAGATTATTCGACGCGAATTGTTAGAGCAGCATCAGATATATTTCGAGAAAGGGCTATTGAGCGAAGATGTGGACTGGAGTCTGCGCCTGTGGCAATATGTGGAGAATGTCCGTGCCGTCAATCTACCAATGTATGGTTATCAGCACCGCGAAGGTAGTATTTCGACCACATATACCATCCGCAATCTACGCTCGTATGAGCATATCTTTGCCAAGTTTGTGCAACTCTATAACGAGGGAGTTATAGATGCTGCTACCGAATTGTATTGGAAAATTACTATGGGCTATTTGGCACAGATGTACACCAGTTGTCTCTATGCGTATGGGCAGATCGCTCGTGAAGATAAATCAGAGGCATATGCTATACTGAAGCGTTATGCCACATTGTTGGAGCATAGTATATCTATTAAGTCCGAGCGAGTGGTTCTACTGAAGCGATATGTTGGCTTACGCCTGACGGTTGAGGTCTTTGCTTTGTATGGGAAAATTAGAAAAATGTTAAAGAGATAAAATAAATGAAAATACTGATAATAGCAAGGTGTCATCTACAGTTTCCGATGAATGTATCTCCATTCGTGTTGGAGCAAGGTGAGTCGTTACGTGCACTGGGCTGCGAGATTGAGTATTTTGCCATAAAAGGCAATTACTTGTTGGCAGTACATGCGTTGAAGAAGAAAATTCGTAGTTGTAACCCCGACATCGTACATGCGCACTATGGATTATCTGCCGTGACAGCAGAATTGCAGTCGCTTGTGCCTGTTGTGACCACTTTCCACAATGGCGAGACACTTAATTGGCATGTTAACTGGCTAACCTCGTTCATGTCGTTGCGCGCTAAACACGTAGTTTATGTGGCGCAACATATCTATGACCTAGTGCACTTAAAAGCCAAAAACTATTCCATTATCCCATGTGGCGTGAATATGGATGATTGCCATGTCATTAACCAAACTACAGCACGTCAGCAATTGGGTTTTGAAGATGGTGTAAAATACATCCTCTTTGGCGGTGGATTTGGTAATTTACGCAAAAATTACGCAATCCTCCGTGATGCCGTTGAGCGCATCGAGCAAGCACCATGGGTTCTTGTTGAGGGTGGGGAACGATGTGGTAATATCGTATGTCTAGAGATGAAAGGTTTGAGCCGTGCAGAGTGCGTGCTGCGTATGAATGCCTGCGACCTATTTGCTTTGCCATCTCACTCTGAAGGCTCACCACAAGCTCTCAAGGAGGCAATGGCATGCAATTGCCCTATAGTAGCGACTGATATTGCTGATGTGAGCACCTTATTGGGCAATTTACTAGGACATTTCATCTTGCGTAATCCTCGTCCTACGCATGAGCGTTGGGATGCTGATGAGAAGAGTCTTGATGAAATGGTAGCACTTCTAAAGCAAGCACTTGATTACAAACAGCGTACCACAGGTCGCGAACGTATCCTCGAAATGGGGCTCAGCAATGAGCAAGTGGCCAAGCGCCTGATGGCGATATATGAATCGATAGTGTGATTTTCAAGAAAATTTCTATTTTTGTGCAGTTTAGATAAGGGAAATTTCTATTTTTGTGCAGTTTAGACAAGGAAAACTTCTATTTTTGTGCAGTTTAATTTGCATAAATAAAAGAATTTCAGTAACTTTGCAGCCGGTTTTATTGGAAAAAGCGGACGAAATAGTGTGTTTTTGCACGGAAAAAGCGGACAAAATATATTTAACAGTTTGATAAACAGGAAATTGGATAATATTATTGCGAATCATATATTCTAATGATTAAGCTCCTCACTTACCCCGACATAGACCCACAGCAATGGCAAGCGCTCATCGACCGCTCGCCCTACGCCACGTGGTTCCAAACCAAGGAGGCGTATGAGTTCTATGCATCGGTTAGCGCCGAACTTTTTCCTTTTGCCATAGGTGTAGAAGAAAATGGGCACTTAGCAGGAGTCATTGTGGGATATACTACACAAGAAAAAAATCCTATTAAACAATACTTCACTTGTCGATCTATTATCATTGGTGGTCCGCTTCTAGATGAGCAAATCAGTAATGATGCTCTAAGTGCTTTACTGCTTGCAGCAAAAAGAGTTACCCAGAATTCAATATATGTTGAAACACGTAATTTTCATAATTACAGTCACTGGAGAGATCTGTTTGAAGCTTGTGGGTTCCTATATCAGCCACATTTGAATATACATGTACATTGCACTGCTACGCACACCATGACCGAGCAACGCCAAAGACAAGTGAAAAAAGCGATAAAAAATGGTGCAGGTTTCGTATTCAGTCATTTAATCAACTATGGGCTACATCTCGGATTGTTAGAGTTCTTTCTTTGGCTTGGAGTATCTTCTATTTGGGCTCCTATTCCAGTTTATTGTATTGTCGTGTAGAGTTATAGGGATGTATTCTGAATCACATACTAATCACATAGTCTTGGTAAGTAATAAACTATGAATTATAAATTATAAATTATAAGTGATGAGTAATTTCTCTAATGCCTTCAGCGTTAAGCGAGAAAAGGCATAATTGTCCAGATCGGACAAATGAACCACCAACGTGTCAGGAATATCAGGAAGCATTGGCACGTTCTTTACTACAAAACGCGCATGCAAACGCTGGTGCGACAGCACATGGGTGAGGTTGCAGGACGCTGCGCTATTGGACGGCGTTTCGCCTATAGGATATTGGATGCCCGTTGAGCTATTGGACGGCGTTGGATATTCGTTTAAGGGAAATTCCCACAAATGCTTCCAGATGTCGTTGCCTTTGCGTTGATGAATCAAGGTAGTATTATTAGGCGTAATATATATGGTGTACTCTAAGTACCGCTCACGTACTTTCGGACGAGGTTTGTGCACTGGCAATAGTTCTACCGTATTGTTAGCCAGCGCCTTACACCACCTATTGAGCGGGCAAGTATGGCAATCCGGCGCCGAAGGAACGCAGTGCAGCGCGCCAAGTTCCATAATAGCAGAGTTGAACAAACGTGGGCGCTCTCTGTCTAGCAACTCCTCTGCCAATCGTCGGAAATGCTTCTTGCCTTCGGTGGTGTCGAAAGTAATCTCGCAGTCGTATAGTCGCGAGAGGACGCGATAGACATTGCCATCCAGAGCAGGGTAGGACAAGTCAAAAGCAAAAGAAGCAATCGCCCCCGCCGTATAATCACCTACACCCGGCATACTCTTGAGCGCAGAGAATATCTCCTCGCCTCTCGCCTTTAGTCTTATCGCCTCATCGCCTTCCTTCTCGCCTTTCGACTGATGAAAAATCTCATGCTCCCGCATCAACTGCGCCGCCTTATGCAAGTTTCTCGCTCGCGAGTAGTAACCCAATCCTTGCCAATAGAGCAATACCTCGTCCTCCTCGGCATCTGCAAGCGACTGAATATCAGGGAATCGCTTCACAAAGCGCATGTAATATTCCATACCTTGTGCCACACGAGTTTGCTGAAGAATGATCTCCGAAATCCATATCTTATATGGATCATCCGTCTCGCGCCAAGGCAGGATACGATGATTCATTTCGTACCATTCTATCAGAGCATTATGTAGTAACTTATAGTTCATTATGCTACAAAAGTACAACAAAAATAGTACATGCGCAAGAAAAAATCGTTTTTATTTTCTTTTTTTTTGTATGATTCTAGTTTTTTTTATAACTTTGCGGTCTAATTAGCAAGAAAATCCCCGTTTTATGAAAAAGTATTATTTATTTTTGCTCTTATTAGCAACTACCATTCATGTTCATGCAAAGGATAATGATCCAAGACAACAGGCTTATTATCAAATGGAATATCGTTGGATTCCTGTTATGATTAAAACGTATCAAGAACAAGAAGAAAACAAAGAATTATATTTACTAAATGACTTAGAAATGTGGCGTACATACATTCAAACTAATTACCCTGATATTCACGAGCATTTTGATTGGGATAGTCTGAAAGTTTATACGTTTGGTCAGCAGGGGGGTAGTTTGAACATGGTTATATACGACTTTCCAGAGCCATTTAATTCGCCATTAGCCGCGTACGGTGCGGTGGTGATTCGTCCTGATACTATCACATATTATACCCTTGAAAAGTCTTATCAAGGATATTATGTATTTGGAACGACAAATACAGAGTGGATGCATACTAGTATAGATTTTTTCACAGAACTTATTGCTATTGATGAGTTTATAGGTGTTGTATGTGAAAAAGAAAATATCCCAGTGATCAAACAATACCCCCCCCTGAATATTGAGCAATAAGATACTAACTTTTAGCAACCCTTGCGCTACCTTTGCGCAAGGGTTTGTTAACCTATAGTTAGCCTATAGTTAAGAATAAACTATACCTTTCCGTTATCACACCGTTACCACTCCAAGAGGATAAGCATAAAATAAGGTGAGTATAAAAATGCAAAAAGTTTATATTTTTTTACTAAAATATTTGCATAATTCATTTATTTATAGTACCTTTGCACCCGATTTCGGTTTTTTGTAGGCGATGAGCCTCACTTTTGAAGATAAAAAGTATAACTTATTAAATATAAAATTATTATGACAAAAGCAGAACTCGTTAACGCTATTGCAATCCAAACAGGTTATGACAAAACTACTATTATGAATGTAGTGGAGTCTGCAATGTGCAACATCAAAAAGACTGTAGCAGAAGGCGAAGCAGTATATCTCCGTGGCTTCGGTAGCTTTGCTACAAAGACTCGTGCAGCTAAGGTTGCTCGTAACATTACAAAGAATGAATCTATTCTTGTTCCAGAGCATAAGATTCCATCATTCAAACCAGCTGATAGTTTTACAGAAATTTTAAAATAATCTACTAAATAATTACAATTATGCCAAACGGTAAGAAGCACAAAAGACATAAGATGTCTACTCACAAACGTAAAAAACGTTTGCGCAAGAATCGTCATAAGCATAAGTAAGCTTTGACGCTCTACTAACAGCTTTGTGGTTCAGACCTATTTGGGCGCAAATAGGTTGCCACAAGGCATTTTTTTTACTTAGGGCAAGTGAGCCCAATAAAACAGATTGACATATGAAAAGCGAATTGATTGTGGATGTTACACCACAAGAGATTGCAATAGCGCTGACAGAAGACAATCGACTCATGGAGGTAAACCGCGAAAAACGAGGTGTAGATACCTTTGCGGTGGGAAATATCTACTATGGTCGAGTGAAAAAAATTATGCCAGCACTCAATGCAGCCTTCGTGGATGTAGGACATGAAAAAGAAGCTTTTCTGCACTACCTTGATTTAGGAACAGAGTTTCTCACACAGCAGAAATATGTCGCTAAGTTGGTTTCGGACAGAAGACGAATACCAGAAATGCATAAAACGGAGCGACAACCCGCCTGCGGAAAAGAAGGGCAAATATCAGATTACCTGAAAGTGGGAGATGCCGTTTTGGTGCAAGTGACCAAAGAACCTATCAACTCGAAAGGACCAAGATTGACGGCTGAGATATCTATCACAGGACGTAATTTTGTGTTAATCCCTTTTATAGATAAGGTGATGGTTAGCAACAAAATTAGCAGCAACGCCGAAAAAGGACGTCTCAAGCAACTCGTTCAATCTATAAAGCCTCAAGGATATGGAGTAATTGTGCGCACCGTAGCACAGGAAAAACGAGTGGCTGAACTAGACAACGAATTGCGTGTGCTAGTCAAACGATGGGAAGATACTATTCGTACGTTGCAGCACAAAGAACCAGTTAACCTCATTAGTGAAGAATTAGGACGAACAATAGGAATCATTCGTGATATTTTTTCGCCTAATTTCGAGAGTATTCACGTGAATGATAAGTTGGTTTTTGAGGAGGTGAAACAATACCTCGAACTGATTGCACCAGAGTCGGCAAAAGTGGTCAAACTTTATACTGGCGAACAGCCAATCTTTGATAAGTTTGACATCACACGACAGATGAAAACAGGTTTGGGGCGTACCGTAGGATTCAAAAACGGAGGTTATCTCATCATGGATCGTACGGAAGCATTATTCTCTATAGATGTGAATAGTGGCAGCAAGAAACTCTTTGAAGACCAAGAGAAAAATGCATTTCATTTCAATATGCTAGCAGCAGACGAAATAGTGCATCAACTTCGCCTAAGAGATATTGGTGGAATCATAGTCGTGGATTTCATTGATATGGATGACAAGACCAATCAGCAAGCGCTCTACGATCATATGCGCGAATTGATGGATAACGACAGGGCAAAGCATAACATATTGCCACTCAGCAAGTTTGGACTGATGCAAATCACCCGCCAACGCGTGCGCCCAGCGGTGGAAATGCAAGTGATGGAGACATGTCCGACATGTATGGGAAAAGGAAAAGTTCAGCCATCTATCCTCTTTACAGAGCAACTGCAAGAGCAAGTATTGGCAATGAAACAACTTTTTGGCAGAGGATTGCGCCTACACGTGCACCCATATATCCATGCCTATCTATCAAAAGGACTGTGGAGTCTGAAAAAACAATGGCGAATGAAATATGGTGTGCGTACCATAGAAAATCAAAGTTTAGGAATGTTGCAAACCTATTTCTACAATAGAAAAGGAGAAATGCTGACGATTCCTGCTGCAGACCATGATAACAAGGCGTCAGAAAAGCAAAATTAATAAAAAAGCCACCTAATTTAGACGATTAGATGGCTTTTTTTTGCACATTCGCAAAAAAATGATTACCTTTGCCAACAAAATCAATTGTGGTATGAACAAACAGTATCAGGAACTACAAGTGGAAGAAGGTGTCTTCATTCCGCAACCAGCGATGGATTATCCGCAAGAGAATCCCTTTGAACGAACCCTATTTCCCAAGCAGATTAAGGATATCGTCTTTGATGAATACTATCCCTATTTGGATGATTCGTTAGGATACAAACTGAATCTCTTGTGGGGCTACTATTTGGTAGTTCATCTACTTTTGCGATTGAAACTACGCATTCAAATGGGTCTGCGTATACGGGGGCGTGATGTACTAAAACGATACAAGAAGGAACTCGCAAATGGTGCGATTACTATTGCTAATCACGTTTATCGATTGGATTGCCCCTGCGTGCTATTAGCTGTGAATGGCATGCACACCACGCGAATACCTATGTTCGCGCCCAATTTCCGCACGAAAGATGGATTTTTCATGCGCCTTGCAGGAGGAGTGCCTATTCCAGACTCGGCAACCAATATGTCGGCTCTAAAGAAATTTAATGAAGCATTTGATGAGTTTCATCGTCGTGGTTGGTGGTTTCATATTTTTCCAGAAGCATGTCGTTGGGACTTCTACAAGCCATTGCGCCCATTTCAAAAGGGAGCGTTTACTATGAGTTATAAATACAATAAACCTTTGCTACCTTGTGTCATTACATTCCGTGAGCGCAAAGGGTTTTTCCGTTTGTTTGGCTCGAAAAACTTGCCTTTGCTAACTGTCACGATAGGTGAACCAATCTTGCCAGATACTACTAAGCCTCGCAAAATTGAAGTAGAGCGTTTGCGTGAGGTAGCTCATAATCAGATGATTAAGATGGCAGGTATTACCCATAATCCATGGCCTGTAACATGGGGAAATCAATAAATATTAAACATAGTACTAGTGCTATATCAGATCTTTGATGATATGACCCAATGTAGCGTGCAAGAGATTGCGCGCTTGTTGCCACTAGTGTCAAAGCAACGTCAAGAACAGGCACTGAGATATACCCATTTGTGTGGGCAATTTTGTTGTTTGAAATCTTACACAATGCTTGTTGAGTTATTGGTTAAGTGGATGGGGAAAGACGATATAGTATTGCCTGAATTTTTATATAATCAATATGGAGCACCATCTATAGAAAATGGTCCGTATTTCTCTATATCCCATTGTAAATCAGGCATAGCAGTAGCTGTGTCTGATGCTCCAATAGGTATTGATATCGAATCTATTCGTACACCAAAAGTGGATTTGGTGAGGAAAACAATGAACTCTGTGGAGCAGTCTGCTATTTTCTCGGCCGCAAATCCCGATTGGACATTCACACGGTTATGGACACAAAAGGAGGCTCTGCTTAAGATGAAAGGTACAGGTATCATTGCTGATTTACATGATGTATTATTAGATTCAAATGGGGTAGTGTTTACTCAAATAAACAATTTAGAACATACCTATACCTTCTGCATAGCACATAAAAATCCTATCTTATAAGTTAAATATTGGTTAAAAAAATCGGATATTGTACAAAATATTTGTACATTCCGTTTTTTTTTTGTACCTTTGCAGCGCCTATGGCGCTTAGTTAAATGTTAGAGAAAGGATATGACTATGAGTACATCTGCTAAAATTGTCACAATAGTTTCTTCAGTGCTTGTCATTGCATTAGGAGTATTTGTATTTGTCAAATTTTTCTTTGTGTATAGTGAAGGGGTGAATGAGGGAGATATCAATTATTTTCAAAAGGAGGGATTCATCTTTAAGACCTACGAGGGAAAGATGATTCAGACGGGCTATAATTCCCGTAACTCAAGTGCTACTATCCAATCTAATGAATTCAAGTTCTCAGTAGATGATGAGGAGGTGGCGCGACAGATTGAGAACAATTCTAGCCGTCAAATCAAACTACATTGGAAGCGTTATCTAGGTGTTTTGCCATGGCGTGGCAATAGCCAATATGTGGTGGATTCGATTGTGTCGGTTCAGCCGTTGAGTGTTCCCAGTGTGTATGATGATCCATTTGCAGTGCCTGAAGTGTTTTAATTAGTAATTTGAATCCAAGTTTAACAATGATATGCTAACCAAACCAGAAGAAAATCTAATCAAGATTTACGAACATTCGTTTCACAAGAATTGGTCGCTTGAAGCAGTGACTGATTATGGTACTAGCAATACTTTGACTTATGCCAAATTGGCTGAAAATATCGCCAAATTACATTTGCTATTCAAGCAAGTGGGTATTCAAGAGGGTGATAAAGTGGCAGTTATGGGTAAGAACAATGCTAATTGGGTAACTACCTTTTTGGCTACGATTACATATGGTGCGGTTATTGTGCCTATTCTACAAGATTTCAAAGCCAATGATGCGATACATATTGTCAACCATTCCGAATCGAAACTTCTTTTTATCACAGATTTGATTTGGGAGAATATTGATCCAGAACAAGTGCCTGACCTTAAGGCGGTATTATCGCTGAATACGATGGATATGATTATCAGTCGTTTGCCTATAGAGCAAGCGGTAGATAAGATGACAATAGAGGAATTGTTTGCTGATGCATATCCCAATGGTTTTACGAAGGATGATGTGAAGTATATAGAGCGTAGCAACGCCGAGTTGGCTTCGATCAATTATACTTCGGGAACTACGGGCTTTAGCAAAGGCGTGATGACTCCAGCTAATGCGTTAGCAGGAAATATAGTGTTTGGTTTTAAGACTCGATTGGTATATCCTGGTTGTCGCCACGTGGCATTCTTGCCTCTGGCGCACGCATACGGATGTGCATTTGATTTCCTAGCATGCTTGGCGGCAGGTGGACATACCTATTTGATTGGTCGTACTCCGTCTGCGAAGATTTTGCTGAAGGCATTTGCTGAAGTGAAGCCAACGGTGATATTATCCGTACCGTTGATATTAGAGAAGATTTACAAAAAGATGATTCAACCTCAAATCTCGCGTACGGCTGTTAGTTGGGTGTTGAAAATGCCATTGCTTGATAAAGTAGTGTTGAATAAGATACGCGAGAAACTGATGGAAGCATTTGGTGGTGAGTTTTCGCAAATTATCATCGGTGGTGCCCCTCTTAATGCTGAAGTAGAAGCATTCTTGCGCCGTATCAAATTTCCAATCACCATTGGTTATGGTATGACTGAGACAGCTCCGCTGATTAGTTTTACACCATGGACTGAGTTTAGAAGTCAGTCGTGTGGTCAAGTGCTAGAGGGATTTATGGAAGCGCGTATCGCAAACCCCGATGCAGATGGAGTAGGTGAGATACAAGTGCGTGGCGAGAATGTGATGTTGGGATATTATAAGAATGAGCAAGCTACGAAAGAGAGTTTTACGGAAGATGGTTGGTTGCGAACGGGCGATTTAGGCACGATGGATAAGGATGGATTTATCTACATTAAAGGTCGCTGTAAAACCATGTTGTTAGGACCTAGTGGACAAAATATCTATCCAGAGGAGATTGAGGCGAAAATCAATAATATGCCATATGTATTGGAGTCGCTTGTTTTGCAAAAGGAGGATACTAAGTTAGTGGCATTAGTATGTCCCGACTTTGAGGCGGTAGATGCTGATCATCTCACGCAAGAGCAACTAGATTTGGCTATGGATGAGAATCGCAAGTTGGTAAACCAACAATTGGCGGCTTACGAACAAATTAACCTTATCAAACTTTACCCACACGAGTTTGAGAAAACCCCTAAGAAGAGTATCAAGCGATTCTTATATCAAGCGTGATATGAATTTGTGTATTGATCAAGGTAATTCGCGAACGAAGATTGCTCTATTCAAGGATGGGCGTATCGTTAAGAATCTGATCTATAAGCTGTTTACTAGCACAGATGTAGAGCGGTTGTTTTCGTTGTATCCAATCAGCAATGCTATTGTATCATCGGTTGCCAATATTGAGCCTGCTGTAGTCAATGCTTTGCATCGCTTATCCAAACACTTTATTTTGTTTGACCATCTAACGCCGTTGCCCATTGCAAATCATTATCAAACTCCAGAGACTTTGGGACATGATCGCATTGCTTCGGCAGTAGGAGCGTCCTATCTATGCCCTCATAATAATTTGCTAATCGTGGATGCTGGTTCAGCTATTACATATGATTTTGTATCAGCAGAACAAGGCTTTTTGGGTGGAAATATCGCTCCAGGTATGAAGATGCGATTGACAGCACTCAATCAGATGACCAAGAAACTGCCTCGAGTAGAAGTGGAGGAAAATGCCTTTAGACCGCTATTTGGCAAAAATACCCGTGAGGCAATTGCTGTGGGCGTAGTACGGGGTGTAGTATTTGAGGTAAAAGGTTATATGCGTGCACTAAAGGAGCAAAAGACCTCGTTTACTACCTATATCACGGGTGGACATGCACCATATATTTTAGATGCCATGAAAAAAGATGTCATCGGAGAACCACATTTGGTGCTTATCGGATTGAATTGTATATTAGAATATAATATAAATAATTAGTAATCAAAAAAATAACGTTATTTTGAAAAGATATTTATTCATATTTATTGCAGGCATGATTGCTGTGGTAGCATCTGCACAAAATGCCACTTCTTCACCATCTTCACGTTTTGGATATGGTGAACTGAATAGCAACTTGCCTAATGCGTATCGAGCAATGGGTGGAGTGGGAATAGGTATGCGTTCGAACAAGGTAATCAACCCTGCACAACCAGCATCTTATACTGCATGCGATTCTATGACTTTTATGTTTGACATCGCTGGTTCGTTTTTATATACCAATTATGGTGATGCCAATGGGCAATGTAATAAAGTAAATGGCAACTTGGAATATATTACCATGCAGTTCCCTCTATGGCGTAAATATATCGCGATGTCATTAGGTGTTAATCCCTATTCCGCAGTAGGTTATAATTTTGCATTGGCAGACTCTATCAATTCTGATTACTATTTTACCAAGAGATATCGTGGCGAAGGAGGTTTCACACAAGTATATGGTGGATTAAGTTTCAATATTTGCAATTGGGTGGCACTAGGCGTAAATGCCTATTACATGTTTGGAGATGTGGAGCAAACTAGATCGCTCAATTTTGCTAATGCTGCTTTGGATTCTGTGCAACAGGTATCTACTTTGATAGCCAATAGTCTGCGTTTGCGTTACGGATTGCAATTTTTCCATACATTTGGTAAGCATTCGTTTACTCTAGGTGGTGTTTTTGAGAACAAGCAACCTTTCTCACGTATGAGTTATCAGCAACTAGAAACCACTACTAGTGACACTATTACCACGCGTGATAGCGGCTTTGAATTACCGATGATGTATGGAGCAGGTTTAAGTTATACATATGCTGACCGTATCTTAATTGGTATTGACTATATGTGCCAAGATTGGTCGAATGTGCTCTATTTTGGTGAAAGCAACTCATTGAAAAAACGACATCGTTATGCTATAGGTGCAGAATATCGTAATGACCCAACTAGTCGAAAGTATATAGATCAGATTTATTGGCGTGTAGGAGCAAACTATTCTACATCATATACTAGCCAATATACACAACCAGAATTAGGTGTTTCTGTTGGTGTTGGTTTCCCATTACGTACAATCGGTACGGTGATTAATGCTACCCTAGAGTATGGCAGAAGAGGATTCACGACTAATGTGCTCAACGAAAACTATTTGAGATTTGTCATTAATGCATCTATTTCAGAGCACTGGTTCTTTAAGCGTAAATTATAAAATTATTTAACTACATAAATAACAAAAGCAATGAAAAAGTATTTATTAATCGCTTTGTGCGTAGCAATCCCAATGGTGGGTTTCGCACAAAAATCTAAAAAGAAAAAGAAAAATGCAGAACCAGTAGTGGAGGCTCCCGTAGTTACTACATTGTCTGATGAGGAGTGCATGGTTAATCTTTCTCTCTTCCACGAGTCGGTTAAGAACAACCAATTTGAAGAAGCTTATGGTTTCTGGTTACCTGTGTATCAAAGTCGTCCAGACTTGAATAAGGCTATCTATACCGATGGTGCCAAAATTCTAGACTATCGCTATCAACAAGCTACAGATGAAAATGTACGTAAGGCATTGCGTGATTCTATCATGCAGTTGCATGATGATCGTATCAAATACTTTGATGAGGCACGTTATCCAGATTCTTATGTGTTAGGTGTAAAGGCGATAGACTATCTTACCTATTTCCCAGAGGATGAGTTGGCTTTGCCTGCTTATGGTTGGCTGAAGGAGTCTGTAACAGCTTTGGGAGATAAGTCTCAAATCACAGTGTTACGCAAACTAGTTGAAGTGAGCTATAATATCTATAAGTCTAATACCGATCAATATAGTGATCAATTCTTGGCTGACTACCAAATGGCTGCGGCAGCTTTGGATCAAATAGCTGTTGGAGGTGGTAAGAATGCAGGTCATGCAACTAGCCAAAAAGCATATATTGATCGTCTCTATGCGGCTTCTGGTGCTGCAGACTGTGGACAAATGGATCAAATGTATGCTAGTGTAGTGGCAGAAAGCGCTAACGACATAGAGAAACTTGGCTCAATCATGAAGCTTTATCGTCGTCTTGGTTGCACTGAGAGCGATGTTTATTTTGCAGCTGCTGAGCACGCTCACAAATTGCAACCTACCGACGAGTCTGCTGCAGGTTGTGCGCAAATGTGCCTCAAGAAAGGCGATTTGCCTGGTGCCGTTGAGTATTATAAGCAAGCCCTCACATTGGTTACTAACGATGATGACAAAGCAGATTACCTCTATCGCCTAGCAAATGTATATGTATCAATGAAGAACTACCAACAAGGTGTAGCTTACGCACAACAAGCATTGGATATCAATGCAGAAGACGGTCGTTGCTATTTGCTCATGGGTATCTGCTATGCTAGTGCACAAGTGTATGATGATCCTATCCTGCAACGTTCTGTATTTTGGGTGGCATGTGATATGTTCCGCAAAGCTAAATCAATGGATGCTTCTTGTACCAGTGATGCAAACAAACTCATTGCTACATATAGCCAATACTTCCCAAGTAAAGAAGATGTCTTCTTCCATAAGGAACTCAACGAGGGACAACCTTTCCGCGTAGGAGGATGGGTTGGTAAGACTACTATCTGCCGCTCAAGAGTAGAATAATGAATTTTTAAGACATTGAAACTCTTTAATCCCTTCACACAATCGACAGCCAAGAGAATTATCTTATTGATTCTCTTGGTGTTGATTGTTATGGCTTGTCATCGTCGTGATGTACGTTTGCGTGCAGATGCTATTGTGGATCGTGCTGCCATTGCAGTGTTGGAGGCACACGATGTAAATACTATTATTTCCGATTCTGGCATTATTCGCTATCGAATCAAAGCACCTATGTGGAAAGTGTATGACAAAGCGGATACACCCTATTGGGAGTTTCCTGATGGCATTTATTTGGAGAAATTTAATTTGAATCTTGAAGCAGATGCTACGATTGAGGCGGATTATGCGCATTACGACGAGCCTGCTCAACGTTGGACACTGCAAGGCAATGTCAAGGCTATCAACTTGGAGGGTGAACAGTTTGAGACGCCTTTGCTCTTTTGGGAGCAGAAATCTGAGTCGGTGTATTCTGATTCTAGTATTGTCATTACCCGCGAATCATCTATCATCAAAGGTGTGGGCTTCCGCTCTAATCAAGAGATGACCCAATATACCATCTTGCGCCCATCTGGCGTCTTCCCAATCGAAGAATAAAATACTACGCTTAATACACGTAGAAATCCCCTTACCACTCCCTTACCACTCTCGTACCACTCTAATATTTTCCCAATATAAAGAATAGTAAATAACGACTGCAAGTCCAAATGGAAATGCAGTCGTTGATATTTTGTGTTAATATGTACTTTATGAATGGTTACTCTAAGGTGTCAATTACTTTCTCTTACGTCCTTTCTTAGTTTTAGCTTTTTCGGGCATAGGAAGTTCTTTACAATATACAAATACTTTCTTGCCAGCGTCGGTTGTGAAAGTTGAAATAACTTGCATCGTCTGCACATATCCCATAGCACGTGATTCTATAAAATCTTCTATTTCCTCATAGGAATATCCATCTGAAGTTTCTTCTGTGTAAACAATCGTATTACTAGAAATCTGTGTACCATTGAGATACTCATTGGCATAACGCATTGCTTTTACTTCTGCTTTACGTTGCGTTGCATACTCATTGGCAGTTGCACTCTCAGCAACCAAACAAACTAAGTAGCATTTATCTACATCAGAAATCACTTTTGCACCTTCAAATGGTTCATTCATGTACATGCGTTGCAAATATTGTCCTAGCGTATTCAATTCCGAGTTGTATGATTGAGAAAAAGCTATATTACAACCCAATTGTATCAAAATGAATAAGAATATTTTTATCGTTTTCATAAATGCATTAATATATTAAAATAAATCAAAACAAAGATCGTCACAAATCTTCTGGTCGTACACTCGTCTCTTTTTTGCGATATTCTTTAGGCAATGTTATATAAAATTTCTCTTTAGGCGCAGAAGCATTTATTACCTCGAAGCCCTGAAAAGTTGTCATTTTATCAACAGGAATTTCTATAGTGAAGCGATGTTGTTCAATGATAGAACCAGCAACTTGGGCTTCATGCGTAAATTCTGTCATTCCTTTTGATTCTAACTCTTTTTTCATCTCTTTTTCCAATGGTCTTGCCAATATTCTACAAGATAAATATTCAGGAACCATAGTTCCTCTGATTTGTTTAATGTCATATTGGGGTATTATAGTTATCTTGTCAAAATGTAACTTATATTGCACATCTATTGGTGATAAGGAATCATCTGGTGTTCCTAAAAACATAAGTCTGTCATCAGGATTTAAATCTGCTCTGTGAATCGTTGGCTTAAACTCATTCTTAGAATTATTAATCTCTTGAATTTTGTATCTACAAAGAGCCTGACATAATATATCTGAGAGCTGTGTGCTAACACTAAAATTAGGAATGGTACATGTGTATTGTTTCATTTTTTCTAATACCAGATTCTTTGCCTCGACATAATTATAGGGTGATGAATATATTTCTGCTTCATATATATCAGGAATATCTTCCTTATCTTCCTCATCTTTTTTAATTTCGAAATTAGCTCCTAAACGAGAGTCATATCCCACAAGAGGAATACCTTCTTGCTTGCACAATTCTATTTCACTTTCATTTAATTTAAATTCTTTCATTGTGCTCATGTAAAGAGAACGGAAGTTATGAGATGCAATATTAGGATAAATATCTACGACACAATCAAAGGTATACATATCAGATACTCGTTGATGTTTTCCAAGTGTCAATTCAAAATCAAACATCTCTTTGGATATATGTTCCAATTGTTGTACCAATATTTCATATGCCTTTTGTATAGATTGTATTTTTAAATGTAATAACTTTGCATTAGTTGCATATGAAGCTCCTGCAAATTCGGCTTTAATTCCTTTGCTTTGAGCATATGACATCAATTTATTAATAGCGACGGTTGCATTCAAAGATACTGAAATATGTCCATTTGGAAGAGTTATAACGGCATTTTTTTCATACTTTGTTACATTACCAGTTGAAATACTAACCACCTGATCTTGAACAATTTCGTCATTCAAGATTGTTGTGTTTGCAGACACGAAAGCACCGAATGTTTGTTCAATGGCACTACGCAATGCTTGCAAAGTGGCTTTTTCTTCATTTTCACCAGTTCCAATAACAGTGAGAGTTACTTCGTCTTGAGCGAATGTGGCTGCTGTAAAAAAGATAACAGCAATGAATAATAATACTTTTTTCATAGGTATAAAGCCTTTATTGTTTATAACTTATCTAAGTGTTCTTCAATATCTTTGCCGCTAAGCAGATAATTGCTTATCTATCATTGTTTTCATAAGTTAGATTTTTAATTAATAATTTGTACTATTTTTGGCATATTCCAATGCTACTTGGCGACTGGCTTCTATGATAGCCATATCCCTTTCGTGGTCCTTATTATATTTGTGCTGTTGGAATTCAAAGTTACGTTGCTCACGTGCTTTCTCATCTTCGTATCGTGCTTGCTCTTTTGCTTCGCGCTCTTCATATTGGCGCACACGAAACTCAAAATCGCGTTGTTCACGAGCCTTTGCATCTGCATATTGCTGCAATTCGAACTCCCAAGCCTTTCGTTCATCATCTTTTACTTTTTCTTTCATCTCTAACATCAAAGCTTCGACTTCTGGTTGACAAGATGCGAGTAAGTCTATTTGTGCAAGAGCCTGCGCAGCTTTTGTTGCTCCGTCTGCATTAGGAGAACTAGCCCATGCTGCACGTGCCTCTTGTAGGAGATGCATTCCATTAGCATCGATTTTTTTCTGATAAATATCAACAGTTGCTTTTCGACATTTATCTGTACAATCGGTACACACATCAGGCACTTGTGCAATTACATATAGCGCTTCATCAAATTGCTCTTGTTGTACAAGTGTATAAGCATCCGCAATAATTTTATCAATATTGGTACGATAGTATGCCACAATCAATTGCTTGCTGTCTTCAATCATTTTTTGAAGACGAGGATTGCCTGGTTTGACATTGTTGAACGCCATAATAAAAGACTTATTTTCATTCAAACCCACTCCTACTGTAGAAATAGAGGAATTACCATATTCCTTTCCATCAATAATGTCTTTCACATAGAACACGAGTTCCAATGTCTGACTAACGCGAGCAGGAGAACCTGCGATAATATCCTTTTTTATTACGCTAACGGTAGCAGTCAAAGCAAAGCGTTTGTTGAATGCATTGTCAGAAATACCACTTGTAGTAATAATCTGATGCATTCTATCTTCCAAAATATCTAATGCTTCCGTTGGAATCGTTCTATTGTTAGGACGTTGGACATTAATAGACATGCGTCCTACATCATCCAATGTTTGAGCATACATATTGCTAGCCAATAGCAATATAACAACAAGATAAGATAAGCGTTTCATAATAGTATTATTTTTCTCCAAGTACTAGAATTCCTTCACCCAAGCCACGAGTCATTACTTTAGAAGTGATTTCACTTTCTTTTACAAGGTGTTTGCGTAGCATAGTAGTAAAACCTCTTGCATCAAGGGCATCACCTTCTTCATCATACAATGGGATACGCACTTGTTCGAACTGCGCGAATGTTTCGGTAGCATCACTGAGATTAAAGACTCCGTTTACGGTATTTTTCTTGAGCCACTTTTGGATTACATCAATTAACTCATCCCCCTCTTCATTTTCTGTTTCAAGATTGCCATCCCAGTTCGCCCAGCATTTAATGGTCAAAACTATTTCACGTCCGTTCTGATTGAGATCTGTGTAATATTTGTCCATTTGTTTATCAAAGTCTTTGATTTTAGATTTGATAGCTTGTTCAAGCATGACAGGTACAATCTCTTCTGTTGGCTTGCCTGTGCCAGTAGAAGTAGCTATACGTTTACCGGTGTAAGCATCAAATGCTTCAAGAGTAAACGTTACGCTTCGATCACTATTGATAGTCCAATCAATTTGAATTAATATGTCCATCTTTGCTCGTTTCTTTATCATATCAAGCGGTGTTTCTGCAAGAGTAGACCATGATGTGCTACTCATCGTTACATTATCCTCCGCAATACGATTAAAAACAGCTTTGGTTTCTTGCTCCGCATCTTTTAGTGAATAACCTTGTTTCGTGAGTAATTGACCAATCTTGCTGATAACTTGCGTTAATTCACGGTCCTGCAAAAAAGCTGTTTGATAATCTGCCGTTTTCACTTTCACTCCTTGGTTATCCCAAGTAGTCATGTAAAAACGTTGCTCACACCAATGGTCGCTTGGGAGAATCATTAAAGTGGGTTTCTTTTCGGTTGCAGCAAAAGTGCAGATACTAGTCATTGTGCAAAACGCAATGACACTAATTAGATGTTTCATATTATTAGGGTAGAAATGTCAATTAATATTTATTTGATGGTATCATTCGACATAGTAATACTATCGTTAGGTGATGATACTATGGGTTGTAAAATAATAATTTTTTGATTATGAATTAAGTAGGGAGTGCTAACAGTAACATCATATGTTCCTGCAGTTTCTAGTTTAAATTTAAATTGACATGACGTAGTATTAAAACTTTCATAAAGATAGCCATCTTTGAAAACTTCAATTGTATTTGTGGCATCTGGCACTAAATCAAATACAGTAATTTCTTGGTTTTCATAACTACATCCTGGTAAGATAATGGGAGTACTATCAGATTGACATACGATAGATTGTCCAAAACTAAGTGTACACATTAGGCATAGTACAATTGCCATAATTGATTTCTTCATAATTTTTTTTGTTTTTGAGATTTATATTATTGTAATTTATCCTTAATATAGGGTACAAAAATAAAAGCGGGACTGCACTCTTGTCAGTTCCACTTCTTGAGGCTCTCGCATTGCCTTGTACATTAGAACCGACAACGCGAAGCCCACGCCGAATATAAATTTTTATACTCTTGTGCGACCATAGTTTTAAGGTGCGCGTATGCGCATACGTATATACGCGAAAGACGTAACCAATAGGCACAAGAGAGATAATCTATATCCCGTAGGACATCTATCGTTGCTAAGTCCTGAATGTACTGAAACTTGCGAGATTCCAAGAAGTCAGAACAGAGCGTCAATAAACGCCTTTTAATATGTCTGCTACCCTCCGCCAACGATGTCAGACATCCCTCGGCGCAGGTTCACGATGCAAAGTTACAACATTTTTGGCATATATGCAAGATTTTTGATGATTTTTGGTGATTTTTCGTAAAACTAACTGCAATAAGTGGAAACAGCAATACTGGCGAAACTCTGTGTGAGTATAGCTATCCCTATGGTAAGAATAAGGTAATCTATCGTGTGTCTAACGTATATCTATCGTATATGTAACGTATATATAACGTGATTTCTAAAAGAAAACATGAAAATTTGCATGTTCGCAAATTTTTTACTACCTTTGTCGCATAATTTATTGGATTATGAAGTATAGGCATAGTATTATTGTACCCTATCAAGATGTAGATGCGACGCGACGCGTGCGTTTATATACAATGGAGAACTACCTGCTCAATATCGCAGGTAAAGTGGCAGATACAATGGGATTTGGCATCCCCGACTTGTTGCCAATGAACTACACATGGATCATCACCCATATGAATATGGAGATGCTCTATCTGCCTAAGCACGGCGAAGAGATGATCGTTGAAACATGGATCGAGCGCAATGCGCATATGCTCTCGGTGCGTGATTTTCGTATCTACCAAGCACAAGAGGATGGCACCGAACGTCTGATCGGTTGCGCCAAGTCCGTGTGGGCAGTGCTAGACCTTACATCACGAGAGATAGTGAATATCTTCGACAAGCCTATGTTTGATGGTTCGGTGGATGGCGAAGTGTTGAATATGGCGCGTGCTCCACGATTGAAACCAATTCTCCTAGATAACTTGGAAGATGATGCTAGTGCGCTAGAAGCAGGCGAAATCTTGCACGAAATACAATACTCAGACGTGGATTATAACCGCCACTGCAACTCCTGCAAATACCTCGAGTGGATGGTGAATGCCGTGCAAGCATTTGATAATCAAAAGCCATTTAGATTGGATATCAACTATGTGAAAGAGTTGTACCAAGGCGACAAGATGTGGACACGCTTCGTGAAAACTTTGGATGGCGTGCAATACCAGCAAGTGGATGATAATGGGATAAGTTGCTGTAATGCGCGAATCGCACAAGTAGATAGCCTAACCTGTTGATAACTTTTTCTTTTTGGACAACTTTTGGGTGTTGATAAAAAATGCAAGTTGCTATTAATAAGTAACTTGCGTTTTTATTTTGGATAACTTTGTATTGCTGTTGAAAACTTTTTATGACAAAAAACTTGCACATATCATAAATATGTTGTACCTTTGCAACCGATTTCGCCCCTATACTATTTGGAAAAATATAACTAATTATATATCATGGAGAAAAAGATTTACACTCAAAAAGAAGCAGAACAAGCATCGGTTAGCTATTTTGGTGGCGATGAACTAGCTGCGCGTGTTTGGAGCACTAAGTATGCACTCAAGGATTCGTTTGGTAATCTGTATGAGTTGACCCCAGATGATATGCATCATCGTTTGGCAGGGGAGATTGCGCGAATAGAGAACAAGTATGCTAACCCTATGTCGGAGGCAGAGCTTTTTGAACTCTTGCGCGATTTTAAATATATCGTACCTGCGGGTAGTCCAATGACGGGTATTGGTAATGATTTTCAAGTAGCAAGTTTGAGTAACTGTTTTGTAATTGGTCAAGATGGCAGTGCCGATAGTTATGGTGCAATTATCCAAATTGATGAAGAGCAAGTACAACTTATGAAACGTCGTGGTGGCGTAGGTCATGACCTTAGTCATATACGTCCTCATGGTAGCCCTGTAAAGAACTCAGCATTGACCTCTACTGGTCTTGTGCCATTTATGGAGCGCTATAGCAACTCCACTCGTGAAGTAGCGCAAGATGGTCGCCGTGGTGCATTGATGCTTAGTGTTAGTATCAAACACCCTGATAGTGAGGCATTTATTGACGCTAAGATGGAGTCGGGGAAAGTGACAGGTGCTAATGTGTCGGTTAAGGTTCACGATGATTTTATGGAGGCAGCTATTGCTGGCAAAATGTATCAGCAACAATACCCTATTGATGCCGCAGAGCCAACCTTCTCTAAGGAAATAGATGCCCAAAAACTATGGAAGAAGATTATCCATAATGCATGGAAATCGGCTGAGCCAGGTGTACTCTTCTGGGATACAATTACTAAGGAATCTGTACCTGATTGTTATGCAGATCTAGGCTATAAGACTGTTAGTACCAACCCTTGCGGTGAGATTCCATTGTGTCCTTATGATAGTTGCCGTCTGTTGGCAATAAATCTCTATAGCTATGTGAAGAATCCTTTTACAGCGCAAGCAGAGTTTGATTTTGAACTTTTTAAGAAGCATGTAGCTGTAGCTCAACGTATGATGGATGACATTATTGATCTTGAAGTAGAGAAGATTGAGAAAATATTGGCTAAGGTAAGTTCTGATCCAGAGGCAGAGACCATCAAACGTACAGAGCGTGAATTGTGGGAGAAGATTTTGGCTAAGACTACGCAAGGTCGTCGTACAGGTGTCGGTACTACTGCAGAGGGCGATATGCTTGCTGCATTAGGCTTACGCTATGGTACACCTGAAGCTACTGCATTCTCTGTAGAAGTACACAAAACTCTTGCATTGGCAGCATATCGTAGCAGTGTGATAATGGCAAAGGAACGTGGTGCATTCAAGGTGTATGATGCTAAGCGTGAGGAGAATAACCCATATATCCAACGTATCAAAGAGGCAGATCCAGAGCTATATGCACTAATGACTCAATATGGTCGTCGTAATATTGCTTGTTTGACTATTGCACCTACAGGTACTACAAGTATCATGACCCAAACCACTAGTGGTATTGAGCCTGTATTCCAACCTGTATATCGCCGTCGTCGCAAAGTGAATCCAAATGATAAGAACGTGCATGTGGATCTCGTGGACGAGGTAGGCGATAGTTTTGAGGAATATGTGGTATTCCACCATAAGTTTATCACATGGATGCAAGCAAATGGCTATGAGTATAATTCTGCTCACCGCTATACGCCAGCTGAGATTGACGAACTTGTGGCAAAATCACCTTATTACAAAGCTACTGCCAATGATGTAGATTGGCTAGAGAAAGTACAAATGCAAGGTGCTATTCAAAAATGGGTGGATCACTCTATATCTGTGACTATCAACCTGCCTAATGATGTAAGTGAAGAGCTTGTAGGTCAACTTTACGAAGAGGCATGGCGCTCTGGTTGCAAGGGCTGTACCGTATATCGCGACGGATCGCGCACAGGTGTGTTAGAAGGCATTAAGGAGAAGAAGAAAGAGGAGAAGAAAGAAGATAAAAACTGCGTTTGCTTTGATAATAAAGTACGCGTTCGTCCTGCGGAATTGGAATGTGATGTGGTTCGCTTCCAAAACAATAAGGATAAATGGATTGCTTTCGTTGGTCTCAAGGAAGGTGTACCTTACGAGATTTTTACTGGTCTTGCAGATGACGAAGAGGGTATATTACTACCTAAATCAGTTACCAAAGGTAAGATTATTCGCGTAGTACAAGAGGATGGAACCAAGCGTTATGACTTCCAGTTTGTTAACTCACGTGGCTTTAAGACCACTATGGAGGGCTTGAGTTATAAGTTTGACAAAGAGTTCTGGAACTATGCAAAACTGATCTCTGGTGTCTTGCGTTATGGTATGCCTATTGACCAAGTAATAAAGATGATTAGTTCTCTGCAAATGGATTCTGAAACCATTAATTCTTGGAAAGTCGGTGTAGAGCGTGCTCTCAAGAAGTATATCCAAGATGGTACAGTGGTACAAGGACAAAGTTGTCCTAATTGTGGTAACGCTTTGATCTTCGAAGAGGGTTGTATGCACTGCCGTGAGTGTGGCTACAGCCGCTGTGGCGGATAATCCTTGATAAATGGAAAAAGCAATACATATTCATCTGCCTTCGGGTAAGCGCCTCGTGTGGTACTTGGCGGCAGAAGAATACTTTGCAAAGCGTATCCATGCTCTTTGGCAAGGGTATGGCAAAGGTTCGGGAGAGGTACTATTCACGTGGATAGTGCCTCCAACTGTTATATTTGGGCGTCATCAGGTGATGGCGAATGAGGTAAATATAGATTATTGCACTACGCATGGTATTGCCATGTATCGCCGTAAGAGTGGGGGGGGGTGTGTCTATGCAGATGAGGGCAATCTGATGGTGAGTTATATATCCACTTCTCCACATAGCGAACAGGTATTCCAAAGCTATCTAGATAGGATGTCGGATTGCTTGCGCACAATGGGATACGAGGCAGTGAAGTCTACTCACAACGATATCATGGTGGGTGAGCATAAAGTATCAGGAAACGCTTGCTATGCGCTATCTAACGCTACAATCGTACATGGTACATTACTATACGACGTGGATTTTGATACCCTGCAACATGCGATTACCCCTTCTCGTGAAAAACTAGCCAAACATGGTGTAGAGTCGGTGCGTCAGCGTGTAATGAATCTAAAAAACATTGCGAATAGAGTTAATTTTGAATCTACACAGGTGTTAGCACGCAAAATAGAAGAATTTTGGTGTAATCAAACGTATTTACCTACGGAAAATGACTTGATCGAAATAGGCAAGATAGAGGAAGAATACTTGAATCCAGCATTTATTCAATCTCGCTGAGTTCTTATCTTGTTATTCAACAAGAACGATTATTTCTAGCCAACGCATCTCTGCTTCGTCTAAGGCCTCTTGCACCTCCTTGTAGCGTGCAGAGGCTTTTGCTATATCATCGGGTAGGGTAGCACCGCCAGAGAGAAGATGCTCTAATTCTGCTTTCTCTGCTTCTAACATAGGCATTTGTTGCTCTAACTGTTCTAGTTCCCGCTTTTCTTTGAAGCTTAGTCGGCGTTTCTGCTCGGTCTTGATTTTCTCGGTTTTAGTCTCAGTTGTATTTGATCTTGGTTCTTGGGTCTTGGGTCCTTGCTCTAAACGATATTGCGTATAATTGCCAGGAAAATCTTGTATCTTGCCATTCCCGTGGAAAACGAAGATATGATCCACTACGCGATCCATGAAATAGCGGTCGTGGCTCACCACAATCAAGCACCCTTGGAAGTTTCTTAGATATTCTTCCAACACATTCAGGGTTGGAATATCAAGGTCGTTAGTTGGCTCGTCTAGAATAAGGAAGTTCGGACTGCGCATCAACACGGAGCATAGGTGTAAGCGCTGGCGTTCACCACCAGATAGTTTTCCTACGTAATCGTATTGCTGATTGGGAGAAAAGAGGAACATTTGCAAGAATTGACTGGCTGTCATCTTCTGCCCGTTGCCTAAATCCACTACTTCGGCTATATCGCGCACAATATCAATGACTTTTTTACCCTCGTCGAACTGTAAACCTGTCTGTGCATAGTAGCCAAAACGCACTGTAGTACCCACATCCCAACTACCGCTATCCAGTGGCACTTCGCCCAAGAGAAGTTTGATGAAAGTACTTTTGCCAGTACCGTTATTGCCAATGATACCTAGCTTTTCGTACCTTGAAAAAACATAATCGAAATGGTCAAGAATTACTTTCTTTTCGCCAGTTGTAGGAGATGTAAATGCTTTGCATACATCCTTCGCAGCGAATATTTTGTTGCCAATATATCCCGATTTGACAGCTAGACGCACATCCGCCTCACTACGTTGTTGCTTGGCTTTTTTTTCTAGTTCGTAGAAGTTGTCAATACGGTATTGTGCTTTATGTGCCCGAGCTTGTGGCATACGGCGCATCCATTCTAGTTCGCTGCGATAGAGATTGCGTGCTTTCTCTACCTCTGCGTTTTGCGCTTCGATGCGCTCTGCACGCTTTTCAATATAATATGCGTAGTTGCCATGGTAGGCATAGAGATTATGCGCCTCGAGTTCGAAGATATCGGTGCAAACGCTATCTAGAAAATAGCGGTCATGAGTGACCATCAGTATGGTGAGTGGACGTTCTCCTCGTGCAGTGCGTTTATCGCCGAGGTATTCTTCTAACCATATGACAGTGTCCAGATCAAGGTGGTTGGTAGGCTCATCGAGGAGGAGTATGTCGGGTTCATCATCCAGAACCTGCTGCAAGAGTAGTTTTTTCTGTTGTCCTCCGCTCAGATTTACCATTTCAGGAGTAGGTGACAAGTGTTGAGGTAGATACTTGATTTTGAGATTGTTACGCCATGTGATCTTACCACTGTCGTAATCAGTCTTGCCCATAAGAATATCTAGCAATGTGCTTTTACCGATACCATTACGTGCAATAAGGGCAATACGCTGCCCCTTGTTGACGGCAAAACTGATATTGCTAAATAATACCTTCGATCCTACTGATTTCGTAAGGTTCTCTACTAATAGATATGGAGTAACTGTAGCCACTATTTAATGGTATCCTGTGGCAATTGCAATGTATAGAGTATAGCTTCTGCTTGACGTAGTGCGGTACGTTTCTTTTGCCCAGCAGCATAGATAAATGCTTCGGCAGTTACTACGCGTCCGTTCACTTGACCCAAACGTGTGTGACTAACATATGGGCCTCCCATTGCTTCGCCATTGATAATCTTCCATAGTCCGCGAACTTCTGTAGCATATTCATCCTCTTGGACGGTGATAGCACGCATTTGAGGTGGAAATATGTTGTATTCAGTACCCATATATGATCCCTCTACACTAGCTGTAACTACGCGGCTGAGTACAGCATCACGTTTGAGGTTGAGATAATCTAAAGTAAATGTATTCTCATCGGTATAAGGATAAGAGTATATCACTAGATCGCGGCGCATACTACCTTTGTTGTTGCAGCACCATAATAGCTTAACTTCAGGTGCTACTACAATAGGATTGCGTAGGCTATAGGTGGATGCTCCTGCAAGTGTTGTATCCATAATGACCACATAATCTTCGGGGATAAGCATGTCATATCCTTGTTGTTGCAGGATAGCGCGTGCTTGTTTGTTGGTACTTGCACGGTAGAATTTCATTTGACGCTTAATCTCTTGATTTACAAACCATTCACGGATTTCCGTTCCGTGCTCTAACCAGTATGCTACCAATTCTTCTTGCGAAGGAGATTGGATGCGGCATAAGGCTTGTGGGGTGGACCAATAGTCGTTGGATACTTTGGCTTTGATTTGTGTGTATTTTTGTGGGTTGATGTCCACAAATAAGATATTGCGAGTAGGTTTAAGCATATCATCAAACTGCGCAGTAGGAATGTGCGTTAGTCGAAAATATGGTTCTACTTGTGGCATACAAGGCATATCTGCTCCCATTACAGCCTCTACCAAATCGTATAGGCTTGCTATAGGTTTGGTATAGCCCGAAGCTTCGTTGACTAGCGATAGTTTTGCCACTTCGTTGAGTTGGTCTTGTGTCAGTGGTACATCGTTCATTACTACTAGACATTCGTAGATAGATCCTGTAGCAGAAGTGAGTGTACGACTAGTTGTTTTCTTGCAGCCCACTAAGGTCGTGAGCGCAACCATCATGATTAGGATACGATGGAGTGATAGGTGATTTTTTTTCATAGTATATTTATGTCTTATGGATTATTTGCGTATAGGATCACAAGTGAGTTCGATACCCAATTTGCGGAAGATTTTACGATCCACTTCGGAGAGCATTACTGTGGAGTGGACTTGACAACCAGCCAATTGGGGTAGGGCTTCCAAGGTCTTGCGGCAGTTCTCATCGTGTAAGGAGAGGACTGATAGTGCTACCAACACTTCATCAGTATGCAATCGAGGATTGCGCCCTCTGAGGTAACTGATCTTAGTGTGTTGGATAGGTTCAATCATCTCCTGGGGGATGAGTTTCACATCGTGGTCAATGCCTGCGAGATACTTTGTCGCATTCAGCAAGAGTGCTGCACTCGAACCGAGTAGGGGAGAGGCTTCGGCGGTGATGATGGTACCGTCATGCAACTCGATAGCTGCTACTGCCATCGCACTATTGCGCTCTTTGCGCTCGTTGGCAGCCACCGTTGTGCGTCTGTCTGCGGTACTAATACCTACTTGTTTGAACAGACGGGCAATACGATTGACTACCGATTCGCTGATGTCGCCATTGGCAAAATCGTTCAGCGCATGGTAGTAGCGACGGATAATCTCCTGTTTGCTGGCCTCACAACATGCTGCGTCATCATCTATGCAAAAGCCCACCATATTTACACCCATATCGGTAGGTGACTTGTAAGGGTTGTGTCCGTAAATGCCTGTAAATAAGGCATCTAATACAGGGAATATCTCCGTGTCGCGGTTGTAACTAACTGCCGTCTTGCCATATGCCTCTAGATGGTATGGGTCAATCATATTCACATCGTTGAGGTCAGCTGTCGCTGCTTCGTAGGCTTTGTTGACTGGGTGCTTGAGCGGGAGATTCCACACTGGGAAAGTCTCAAACTTGGCATATCCTGCTTGATTACCGCGTTGGTGCTCGTTGTAGAGCTGGCTCAAACAAACTGCCATCTTGCCACTACCAGGACCAGGAGCGGTAACTACTACCAAGGGGCGTGTAGTTTCAATATAATCATTCTTGCCAAAACCATCTGCGGAATCAATGAGTGCCACATTGTGTGGATAGCCCTCGATGGTGTAGTGGAAGTAGGTCTTGATACCCAGGCGCTCAAGGCGTTGGCTATAGTTTTGTGCCGACGCTTGACCGCTGTAGTGGGTGATAACCACGGAGTTAACGAGGAAACCGCGGTTCATAAACTCCTCGCGAAGACGTAATACATCCACATCGTAGGTGATGCCTAAGTCCTGGCGCACTTTGTTCTTCTCGATGTCGGCCGCAGAGATGACGATGACGATTTCCATTGTGTCGCGCAATTGTGTTAGCATCTTCAGTTTACTATCGGGCTCAAAGCCTGGTAGCACACGACTAGCATGGAAATCATCAAAGAGTTTGCCTCCAAGTTCTAGGTAAAGCTTATTACCGAACTGCGCAATGCGCTCTTTGATATGCTCCGACTGTATGCGGATGTATTTCTCGTTGTTAAAAGGAGTCATAATATGTTTACTTTGTTCACGTTTATGGTTCGCTGCGCTCACGAAAATGATTCGCTTCGCTCATGAAAGTGGTTCGCTGCGCTTCACGAAAAATTACGTTGTAGACCATTTTCGCTTTAGCCATTTTCGCACCATATGTGCCACTTTCGCGGCTATGCCGCCATCAACGCGCCTCTGGCGCATCTGGATTACAGCCGTCGAAGCAGAAGGTGCAAACTTTGCACTTAGGCAATCCGATGGCGGCGATGAGGTCCTCTATCTTGGTATATTTTAGCGACTTGAGCGCGAAGCGATCACGCAAAGCACGAATCATGCGTTGGTACTCCAACGAGTCGGTCGTCGCATATGCTTTGATACGCTCTGGATTATTGGCTGCTTCTTCACCCTCTAAATTCGCAATGATACGGCGTGTGATGAGTTCCATGTCCGATTTCGATGTGGTGAAGTTCGTGAATGGACAGCCATACATGATAGGTGGACACGCAATACGCATATGCACATCTTTGGCACCTGCTTCGATGAGACAACGGGTGTTGTCGCGGAGTTGCGTGCCACGCACGATAGAATCGTCGCAGAAGAGCACACTCTTGCCACGTAGGATAGAGTAGTTGTGAATGAGTTTCATCTTAGCAACGAGGTCGCGTGTGGCTTGTTGCGATGGGGTGAAAGAACGTGGCCAAGTAGGCGTATATTTAGTGATGGCACGCTGGTAAGGCACGCCCGAAGTGTGCGAATAACCAATCGCCATAGCAATACCTGAATCAGGAATACCGCAGACAATATCGGCTTTCACGTCGTCGCTATTACCCATAGCATGACCGCAAGCATAGCGCACTTGTTCTACATTGCGACCTTCGTAGTCGGAGGTGGGGAAGCCGTAATACACCCAAAGGAAAGAGCAAATCTGCATCTTGTCGTTGGGTTTGCGCAATTGCTCCACGTGGTCAGCATATACACGAACAATTTCACCAGGGCCCATGAAATACTCAGTTTGGAAGCCGAGATTGAAGAAGGAGGATGATTCGCTGGCAATAGCAAAAGCACTGGCACCCCACGAACCCTCGTGGTTCGTCGGGGACCCCGCACTTTCGCGCTTACCTAATACGATAGGTGTGCGTCCCCATGAGTCGCGAGCAGCGATGATACCATCTTCGGTGAGAATGAGAATACTGCATGAACCTTTGATTTGCTTGTACACATTCTCGATGCCATCTACGAAATCTTTGCCTTGAACGATTAGCAAACCTACTAATTCTGTGGGGTTTACGCGTCCGCTACTGAACTCCGTGAGGTGCATGTTTTGATCCAACAAATGGTTGACTAATTCATCCATATTGTTAATCTTGCCGATGGTGCTGATAGCGAACCGTCCGAGGTGCGAGTTGATGAGCAGAGGTTGGGCATCGGTGTCGGAGATGATACCAATGCCTGCGTTGCCACTGAACTCGTGTAATTCATCTTCGAACTTGGTTCGGAAGTGAGAGTTTTGTATGTTGTGAATGCTTCGTTTGAAGCCCTTTTCTGCGTCGAATGTCGCCATACCAGCTCGGCGTGTACCGAGGTGGGAATGGTAGTCGGTGCCGTAGAAGACATCGGTGACGCAGGAGGTTGTAGAAATAGTTCCGAAGAAACCTGCCACGTTATTTCGCGTTTAAATATTGTTTTATATTATTTTCAATACGAGCGGTGAGGTCTTCGGCAGAAGCGTCGAGGACGAGTTTTTCGCCTGTGATACCTTCGTAGAGTTCGATATAGCGGGCGGTGATACCTGCTACTACCTCATCGGTCATCTCTGGTACTTGTTGTCCCTCTTTGCCTTGGAAGCCGTTGTCCATCAACCACTCACGTACGAACTCCTTAGAGAGTTGCTTTTGTGGCAAACCTGCCTCGAAGCGCTCTTCGTAGCCTTCTGCATAGAAGTAGCGGCTTGAGTCTGGGGTGTGTACTTCGTCCATGAGGAGGATTTGGTTGCCGTGCTTACCAAACTCGTATTTGGTATCCACGAGGATAAGACCTTGTTTAGCGGCAATCTCTTGTCCGCGAGCGAAGAGAGCAAGAGTGTATTTCTCCAATTGCTCGTACTCTGCCTCTGGGATAAGTCCTTGAGCGATAATCTCTTCGCGAGAGATGTCCTCATCGTGTGCGCCAATCTCAGCTTTGGTGGTAGGGGTGATGATTGGGGTAGGGAACTTCTCGTTCTCGCGCATGCCCTCTGGCAGTTGTACGCCGCAGATCTCACGCACGCCGCTCTTGTAAGCACGCCATGCAGAACCGCAGAGGTAACCGCGAACGATCATCTCTACAGGATAACCCTCGCAACGAACACCTACGGTCACCATAGGGTCGGGAGTGGCTTGCTTCCAGTTAGGAACGATGTCAGCCGTTGCATCGAGGAACTTAGCCGCGATTTGGTTGAGGATTTGACCTTTGAATGGAATACCCTTTGGCAGGATAACATCAAAAGCAGAAATACGGTCGGTGGCTACCATAGCGAGGCAGTCCTCACCGATGAAATATACATCACGCACTTTACCGTGGTACACATTGGTTTGACCAGGAAAGTTAAAATCAGTGGTTGTTAATGCGTTCATTGTTGTATGTTTTTTGATTATTCAATTTTCGTGAGGACAAAATCAACTTTGGTGTCACCAGAAATACCAGTAGAACCATCTCCACCCTCTCCAAGTATGCATCCGATACTACAAATAAAAAAAAGTAATGTAAGCAAGTGTTTCATGTGTTCTATTATAATTTATTTTACCACAAAATAAACTCGTAAAGGAGTTATATTATTAAAAGTAATGGTGTCTGCAGGGATACCATTAATATAATTTTCATATATGCGCAATATAGGAGTGGTCTCATAATAATATTCACCAGGAACCACGTCTACTGATATATGACGTTCAAATTGTATTGTCGCTTGTGGTGATAGCTCAAAAGTGCCTATCTCAAACAAATCATTTTCACCATTATATACCAATGATCTGTCTGCATTAAAACTCATTGAAGGAACTTTAACGCCATCCTTCGTATAACATATCCCATGTAATCCTTGTATATAAGGATGCACATAGTCGTGTGCTAATGTTTTGTGAGTCGTAGATATATTGCAAAAATCATAATGTACCACCAATCCCTCTTTCTGACGGAATGTTGTAGTCAATTCGTAGTCCGTAGTTGTTAAATAGTAACTAAACTGAACGCTATCCACAACACAACTTACAGGATTGTTAATGTTCAATCGATCTATATCTGCTTGTGGATTGCAACTAATGGATATTAGTACTATAGTGGCTAAAATTAAAGTTTTTGTTTTCATTGTCATACTTTGTCAATGTTTGATGGTTTGTTTTTGCTCGCTTATCTCTCGGTGATCTCTCGGTCGTCTCTCGGTAAAGGGTGCTGCCGTTGCCGTAATTCGTAGGCAATAGACTCGAAAGATACTGAAGAAAATCATCTCGCTAACCCTAGCGCAAAGGTAGCGCAAGGGTAGCGAAAATGTGTTATACTTTAATTACTTATACTCATCCCATGATTGGATAGCGAGGTCGTTAACATCAACGGTGCAGAAGGCGTTGATGAACGCTGCTGCAAGGCGTGCATTGGTGAGCAA
This sequence comes from Paludibacteraceae bacterium, assembly GCA_045601825.1. Lineage (GTDB taxonomy): Bacteria > Bacteroidota > Bacteroidia > Bacteroidales > Paludibacteraceae > Colicola. The sequence goes on from JAZSAI010000011.1 coordinate 51,003, forward strand.
TGGCACGTTGAGGTCAATAGCCGCACGACGAACATGGTAGCAAACATCGTTTTGTGGGTCAGTAACGATATCCTTAGGTACACTCACTACGAACTCAATCACGCCTTCGCGCATGAGGTCAATAGCTTGTGGAGTACCCTCCTCAGATGGTTGGTAAACCGTAGTATTAGGGATACCTGCCTCTGTGAGGAAGTGGCTTGTACCAAGGGTAGCGTAGATATTGAAGCCCTTCGCGATGAGTTGGCGAGCTGAATCGAGCATCTGTGCTTTTTGCTTAGGCGAACCGATAGAGAAGAGTACGTTCTTCTTTGGTACGCGCATGCCTACGGAAAGCATAGACGTCAAGAGGGCAGCGTTAGCGTCCTCGCCGAGGCAACCAACCTCACCCGTAGAGGTCATGTCCACACCGATGACTGGGTCAGCCTTTTGCAGGCGGTTGAAAGAGAACTGCGATGCCTTGACACCTACATAGTCGAAGTCGAAGAAGTTCTTGCTTGGTTTCTCTACTGGGAGACCGAGCATGATACGAGTGGCTATGTCGATGAAGTTGATTTTCAATACTTTAGATACGAATGGGAACGAGCGTGAAGCACGGAGGTTACATTCGATTACCTTGATCTCGTTCTCACGAGCGAGGTACTGGATATTGAATGGACCAGAGATGTTGAGCTCGCGTGCGATTTGACCAGAGATCTTCTTGATTCGGCGCACGGTCTCTACATAGAGCTTTTGTGCTGGGAACTGAATAGTCGCGTCGCCTGAGTGTACACCCGCGAACTCTACGTGCTCAGAGATGGCATATGCGATGATCTCTCCATCCTTAGCCACCGCGTCCATCTCAATCTCCTTGGTGTTGAGCATGAACTTAGAGATGACCACAGGGTGCTTCTTGCTCACGGTAGCCGCCATCTTGAGGAAGCGCTCGAGTTCCTCTTGGTTGAAGCAGACATTCATCGCTGCACCAGAGAGCACATACGATGGACGAACGAGTACAGGGAAGCCTACCTTGTCGATGAAGGTCTTGACATCCTCCATAGAGGTGAGGGCACTCCACTCTGGTTGGTCCACGCCGATGCGGTCGAGCATGGCGGAGAACTTATCGCGGTCCTCGGCATTGTCGATACTGCGAGCGGTAGTACCGAGGATAGGCATATGTTGTGCATCAAGCTTGAGTGCGAGGTTATTAGGGATCTGACCACCAGTAGATACGATGACGCCATGAGGGTTCTCCAGTTCGAGGATATCCATCACGCGCTCGAAGGTGAGCTCGTCGAAGTAAAGACGGTCGCACATATCGTAGTCGGTGGAGACGGTCTCTGGGTTGTAGTTGATCATCACGGAGCGGTAGCCGTTCTCGCGGATAGTCTTGAGCGCTTGTACGCCGCACCAGTCAAACTCTACAGACGAACCAATACGGTATGCACCTGAACCGAGTACTACGACGGACTTGCGGTCGTTCATATACTTCACATCGTTGGCTATACCTGAGTAGGTGAGGTAGAGGTAGTTGGTTTGAGCAGGGAACTCTGCTGCCAGTGTATCTATCTGTTTTACAACTGGTTTAACGCCCAATGAGAGGCGATGTTTGCGTGCTACAAGTACCGCAAAATCCATGTCCATTTGTTCACCCAGTCCAACGGCTTTCGCGATTTGGAAGTCAGAGAAACCTTGAATCTTGGCTTTGCGCATCAACTCCTCGTCAATGTTTTGGAGGGTGCCAGCTGCTTTGAGTTCGTTGTCGGTCTTAACGATATTTTGGAGTTTCTCGAGGAACCAACGGTCAATCTTCGTGAGCTCGTGCAAGCGGTCGATGCTATAACCCGCATGCAATGCTTGCGAGAGGAAGAAGATACGCTTGTCGGTTGGCGCAGCCAAAGCGTGGTCGAGGTCGTCCACATGCAGTTGCTTGTTCTCGGTGAAACCATGCATGCCTTGACCAATCATACGAAGACCCTTTTGGATGGTATCCTCGAAGGTACGACCGATAGCCATCACTTCGCCCACAGATTTCATGCTGGAGCCAATCTCGCGATCTACGCCGCGGAACTTACCGAGGTCCCAACGTGGGAGTTTAGCCACGATATAGTCCAATGTTGGCTCGAAGAAAGCAGGAGTATCTTTGGTGACTGAGTTCTTGAGTTCGAAGAGACCATAGCCCAAAGCGATCTTTGCTGCTACGAAAGCCAATGGATAACCCGTCGCTTTGGATGCCAATGCAGAAGAGCGAGAGAGGCGAGCGTTCACCTCAATCACGCGGTAGTCTTCTGAATAAGGATCGAGCGCATACTGCACGTTACACTCACCTACGATACCCACGTGACGAACGATCTTGATAGCCAAAGCGCGGAGCTTTGCTGCCTCTGATTTGGTCAATGTTTGGGTAGGAGCAATCACGATACTTTCACCTGTGTGAATACCGAGTGGGTCGAGGTTCTCCATGTTGCAGACGGTGATGCAGTTGTCGTATTTGTCACGAACTACCTCATACTCAATCTCTTTCCAGCCTTTGAGCGATTTCTCGACAAGCACTTGTGGAGAGAAAGAGAAGGCTTTCTCAGCGATGATATTCAGCTCTTCCTCGTTGTCGCAGAAGCCAGAACCCAAGCCACCGAGTGCGTATGCTGCACGGAGGATAACTGGGTAGCCAAGCTCCTTAGCTGCTGCACGAGCTGCTTCGATAGTTTCGCAAGCCTCGCTTTGGATAGTCTTGACATTAATCTCGTCGAGTTTCTCTACGAAGAGCTCACGGTCCTCGGTGTCCATGATCGCTTGTACTGGGGTACCGAGCACTTGTACATTATATTTCGCCAATACGCCGCTCTTGTAGAGCTCCACACCGCAGTTGAGTGCGGTTTGTCCGCCGAAGGCAAGAAGTACGCCATCTGGACGCTCCTTCGCAATCACTTTCTCCACGAAGAATGGGTTAACAGGCAAGAAGTAGATCTTGTCTGCAACACCTTCGCTGGTTTGTACAGTAGCGATATTAGGGTTGATGAGTACGGTATAGATACCTTCTTCACGAAGGGCCTTGAGGGCTTGTGAACCAGAGTAGTCGAACTCGCCTGCTTCACCAATCTTGAGTGCTCCACTGCCGAGCACCAATACTTTCTTGATATCTTTTTTCTCCATGGCCATTATTTGTTAAGAAGTTGGAAGAAGTTATCGAATACAAATTCAGAGTCCTTTGAAGCACCCCACGAAGCCACGTGCTCCGTCGGGGACCCCGCCTGTCCGCAGTTCATTTCTGGAATAAACTGTACTGCCATCCATGGTTTCTCTGCATGGCGGATACCCTCGTTGGTGCGGTCGTTCATATTGATGAACCACTCTTTCCATTCCGCAGGTAGGGTAGTGCCGTCCACTACATAACCGTGGTTTTGTGCGGTGATATAGCAACGTTCGCCACCTACGATTTGTACAGGTTGGGTAGCACCACGGTGACCATATTTATGTTTCAAAACTTCTGCGCCTGCTGCTAGAGCCAAGAGTTGGTTACCGAGTCCGAGGCCCAACAATGGTTTGTCTTCGCCTTTCTCGAGGAAGGTCTTGATGTTCTCTATTGTCACAGCGCAATCCTCTGGGTCACCAGGGCCGTTGCTGAGCATCAATGCGTCAAACTCAAGGGTATTGAAGTCATAATCCCATGGCACGCGTGTCACCTCTACGCCGCGTGCGAGCAGGTAGCGGATGATTCCTTCTTTTACGCCGCAATCCACGAGCACCACTTTCTTGCCTGCACCAGCGCTGTAGGTTACTACCTCTTTGCAAGAAACTTGTGGCACGAGGTTTTCGTCGTTCGCTACAGGAGTAGTGTCATCGCCTTCGAAGATGAGGGTAGCTTGCATCGTGCCGTTCTCACGAAGATGCTTCGTGAGTTCTCGGGTATCTACGCCTGTGATAGCAGGGATCTGCTCACGGATGAGCCATGATGCCAAATCCTCGTTGGCATTCCAGTGGCTGTACTCAGGGCTGTACTCGGTCATGATGACTGCCGCAGGGTGGATGCGGTGGCTGTCCATAAACTCGGACAAACCGTTCTCCAAACTGCTGCATGCAGGCACGCCGTAGTTACCAATCAATGGATAGGTCATCACCACAATCTGCCCCTCAAAACCTGAGTCGGTCAGCACCTCTGGATAACCAATCATGGTGGTATTGAATACGAGCTCTCCGGCTACATTCTTCTCGTAGCCAAATGATGTACCTGTGAAGCAGGTGCCATCGGAGAGTTTCAAAATTACTTTTTTCATATTCTTGCCTTTAACCTTTAATCTTTAACCTTTAACCTTAGCGAAGGATTGTCTCGCTACGATCTGGACCTACAGACACTACATCAATGCTTACGCCCGTCTCTTGCTCAATGTAAGCGATATACTCTTTGAGTTCTTTAGGTAGCTCCTCGTAGGTACGGCATACGGATACATCGCACTTCCATCCTGGGAACTCCTTGTAGATAGGTTTGATATTATCTGCGTCTGCCTCAAATGGGAAGTAGTCGATCTTCTCGCCATTCAGCTCATATCCTACGCACACCTTGATGGTCTCAAAGTCGTTGAGCACGTCGCTCTTCATCATGATGAGCGATGTTGCGCCGTTCATCATCACGGTATATTTCAATGCTACGAGGTCGAGCCAACCGCAACGACGTGGACGACCAGTAGTAGCGCCAAACTCATGTCCTATCTTACGAAGCATCTCACCTGTTTCATCAAACAACTCGGTTGGGAATGGACCTTCGCCTACGCGTGTGCAGTATGCTTTGAAGATACCATATACTTCGCCGATATGTTGTGGAGCGACACCCAAACCCGTACATGCACCTGCGCAGAGGGTATTGCTGGAGGTTACGAATGGGTAAGTACCGAAGTCCACATCGAGCAATGAACCTTGTGCACCTTCTGCCAAGATACCCTTGTCTTCGCGAAGCATGTGGTTCACCACAATCTCGTTATCCATGATTGGGAACTGCTTCATCTCCTCGATGGCGCTGAGCCATGCGCTGTCGTCTGGCAACTCAATGCCGCCCAATTGCTCTTGGTGAGCAGCTCTGAGGGCGTTGTAACGCTCCAAAAAGTCTGGACGAAGGATATCACCTACGCGAAGACCATTGCGCGCAATCTTATCGGTGTAGGTAGGACCAATACCTTTGCCAGTGGTACCTACTTTCTTATCGCCTTTCTTCTTCTCCGAAGCGGCATCCAACATACGGTGGGTAGGGAGAATCAAGTTCGCGCGTTTAGCGATTTGCAAACGGCTCTTTACATCCACACCCATTGCCTCAATAGCGTGAATCTCCTCCATGAGGATGATTGGGTCAATCACTACGCCATTACCAATGATATTGGTGGTGCCATCGCGGAAGATTCCTGATGGTACGGTGTGGAGCACAAAACTCTTATCACCGAAATACAAACTATGACCAGCGTTTGGTCCACCTTGGAAGCGTGCTACTGCTTCATAACGAGGGGTCAATACATCGACGATTTTGCCTTTGCCTTCATCGCCCCATTGCATGCCTAATACGACATCTACTTTTTTCATATAATCTTGCCTTTAAACTCTAAACTTTAAACTCTAAACTAAATCCCAACTTGTTGGAATATATAATCCACATTCTTCATGTAGTAATCCAAACTGAAGCAAGCGTCAATTTCCTCGTTGGTAAGGTGTGCGGTTACGCCTTCGGTCAGTTTGAGGTTCTCTTGCATCTCGCCGCCTTCCATCAATGTCTTCATCGCTACAGGTTGCACGAGGTCGTATGCCTGCTCACGCACAAAGCCCTTCTCGATGAGCGCGTTCATCACGCGTTGCGCAAAGATCGCGCCGTGTGTGAGACCAATATTGTGGAGCATGTTCTCTGGATATACTACGAGGTTGTCGAGGATACCCTCGAAGCGTGCCAACATATAGTCAAGCAACATCGTTGCGTCTGGCAATACGATACGCTCAGTAGAACTGTGGCTGATGTCACGTTCGTGCCAGAGGGCGATGTTCTCGCTTGCGGTGCACATATATCCACGCATGACACGCGCGCACCCGCATATATTTTCAGAGGAGATAGGATTGCGTTTGTGTGGCATAGCCGATGAACCTTTTTGTCCTTTCTTGAATGCCTCTTCCACCTCGCGCACCTCTTGGCGTTGCATGTTGCGTACCTCCAATGCCATCTGCTCCAAGGTACCCGCAATCACTGCCAAAGTAGCCAAGTAGAAAGCATGGCGGTCGCGACCCAACACTTGTGTGGCGATTGCCGCTGACTCAATGCCGAGGTGCTCGCATACGTAGGTTTGGATAGCAGGTGGGATATTCGCATAGTTTCCTACTGCGCCTGATAGCTTACCTGCCTCCACGCCTTTGGCTGCCATCTCAAAACGCTCAATATTGCGGCGCATCTCCTCGTACCAGAGTGCCCATTTCAATCCAAAACTGCTCACATCGGCGTGCATGCCGTGGGTACGACCAATCACAGGGGTGTACTTAAACTCGTTCGCACGGCGTTTCAATACCTCGAGGAAAGAGTGCAAATCTTTGCGCAGAATCTCATTGGCTTGTTTCAAAAGATAACCATTGGCTGTATCTACCACGTCGGTAGAGGTCAAACCATAGTGTACCCACTTGCGCTCCTCGCCCAAACTCTCGCTCACGGCGCGGGTAAAGGCCACTACGTCGTGACGGGTAATCTCCTCAATCTCGTGGATGCGGTTTACATCAAAAGTGGCTTTCTCGCGAAGCAACTTCACATCTTCTGCAGGCACTACGCCCAAGGTGCTCCATGCTTCGGCTGCCAAGATTTCTACTTCGAGGTAAGCACGAAACTTATTCTCTTCTGTCCAAATGTTGCGCATGACTGCGCGGCTGTAACGTTCAATCATATTGTATGTAAGTCTTTATTTTCTACTTTGATTTTGTTGAAGGCCTCAATGGCTTTCGCTACGGCTTTCTCCGTGTTTTCATCGGTCGCCAACACTACGCCATAGCGACGGTGTCCGTGTACTTCTGGTTTGCCGAAGAAACGCACTTGCACGCCTGGCATAGCCAATGCGTCTTCCACACCGCTGAAGACTACTTCGGTAGCATCGCCTTCTACCACAATGGCTTTCGATGCACTTGCACCGAAGAAACGCACCTCTGGGATAGGCAATCCGAGCACGGCACGTGCATGCAATGCAAACTCCGACAGGTCTTGCGATATCATCGTTACCATACCTGTATCGTGTGGGCGAGGACTCACCTCCGAGAAGATCACATGGTCGCCCTCCACAAACATCTCCACGCCGAAGATGCCATATCCGCCCAAGGCATCAGTCACTTTCTTTGCAATATCCTCTGCTTGTGCCAATGCAGCGTCCGTCATCGCTTGTGGTTGCCATGACTCGCGATAGTCGCCATCTACTTGGTGGTGACCGATTGGCTTGAGGAAAGTAGTTCCACCTGCGTGACGCACGGTCAGTAAGGTGATTTCATAATCGAAATGCACAAAGCCCTCTACAATCACGCGGCCTGCACCTGCGCGACCACCCATCTGCGATTCGGTCCATGCTGGCTCTACATCTGCTTCGGTTTTTACGGTCGACTGACCATGACCCGATGACGACATGATGGGCTTCACTACGCATGGGATACCAATCTCCTCGATGGCTTGCAGGTACTCTTCGTGCGTGTCTGCAAACTTATATCTTGCAGTAGGCAAACCCAACTCTTCGGCTGCCATGCGACGGATGGCCTCACGGTTCATAGTTAAAAAAGCCGCGTTAGCCGTAGGGATAACGCGGTAACCTTCTTTTTCTAATTCGACGAGAGTAGGGGTAGCAATAGCTTCTACTTCAGGGATAATCAACGTTGGTTGCTCTTGCTCAATCACTTGGCGGAGTTTCTCTCCGTCCAACATGTTGAACACATGAGAGCGATGCGCCACTTGCATAGCCGGAGCATTGGCGTACTTGTCGCACGCAATCACTTCCACGCCATAGCGTTGGAGCTCTAAGGCAACTTCTTTGCCCAATTCGCCACTTCCGAGCAGGAGTGCCTTAGTGGCTACAGATGTAAGGGGAGTTCCGATTGTCATAATTATTGAGTATAATGTTGTGACCAATTCGGGGTGCAAAGTTAGTTATTTTTTTGCACATACGCAAGTGTTGTGTGTGAAAATAGTGTAATTTTATTTATTTTGATAAATAGGTGTTGCAAAGTGCAAACAAAATCGCCCCGAAGAGCGATTTTGTTTGTATAGAGAGTATAATATCCTACTAGTCATAGGACAGTGTTCTGCCTATTGGACGGAAGTTGCTGAACTATGTTTGAACTATTGCATTTTTTGTCCTGTAGCCGAGTATTTGCTGCCATCTGGTAGGATGATAAACAACTGCTGATTCTCCATCACTTTGCGAACAGAGTTCTCTTGTGCCTCTATATCTTCTACTGCCGATTCTGGATTCTTCTCATATTGCGCTATTACAATTAGGTCAGATTGCACATTGCTAAAGTCTTTGTCCCAACCTTTGAAGGTATATCCCTCACGGGTAGGAGCAGCAGGTGCAATAGCAGCACTACCGAAATCTACCACTTGCTCATTCAATACAGTAGCATCCCAATCCAAGAAAGTGACTGTGTATTGACGGAGGAAACTTACATAAGTAGCCGTATAATTTGCATCTTTAGTTACACTCACAATCTCTGGATTCCATCCATCAAATACATAATTGTATTGTGCAGTAGAAGGACGAGTTGGCGTTTCTCCAGTATATTCTGGCACTGAACCATATTCCACTTGCAATAATTGCAATTCCGTACCGTTGTAGTTCAAGAAATGGATTTGATATTTACGCTTTGTTGCAGTGTAGGTGGCGGTATAGGTTGCATCTGTAGTTACACGAGCCAATTCTGGTGTCCAACCTATAAATGTATAAGTATATTCTACGGTAGTCGCTTTAGTAGGTGTCTCGCCTGTATAAACGGGCATTTCACCCTCTGCTACTTGACTAGCTTGCAATACGGTACCATCGTCATTAACGAAAGTGATGGTGTAATAGATAATAATCTTTTCGTATTGTGCCGTCACAGTCAAATCACTCTGCACATTGCTGAAATCTTTATCCCAACCAACAAAAGTATATCCTTCGCGTACAGGGTTGGCAGGAGCAATAGCAGCAGTACCATAATCTACTACCTGCTGGCTAAGTTGCGTGCCGTCCCAATCAAGGAAAGTAACGGTGTACTGACGGAGGATATTCGTAAAGGTGGCAGTATAGTTAGCATCCTTGGTTACAGCGACAATCTCTGGACTCCACCCATCAAATACATAATTGTATTGAGCGGTAGAAGGACGAGTTGGTGTTTCGCCCATATATTCAGGCAATGCACCATATTCTACCTCTGAGGATTGCAACTCTATTCCGTTGTAGTTCAAGAAACAAACTTGATACTTGCGTTTAAATTCTGTGTAGGTGGCCGTATAAGTAGCATCTGTAGTCACAGGCACTAGTTCTGGAGTCCAACCCACAAAGGTGTAGGTGTGTTCTGCAGTAGCGGCTTTCGTAGGCGTTGCACCCGTATATGCAGGCATTTCTCCCTCGCGCACTTGCCCCGTCTGCAATACAGTACCATCCTCGTTCACGAAAGTGATAGTAAAGAAGTCATTGGAGGTAACTGTTACTTCACAAGAGGCAGAAATACCACCCACCTCACTGGTTGCCGTTATAGTTGCTTTACCCGCAGCAAGAGCCTTAATTAGACAATAGTCTTTATTACCATATTGTTCTTCTATTATCACAACCTTCTCATTACTACTACTCCAAATTATATTTTCCCAATAATCTCTTCTCGGTTCCACTGAGACATTTACACTCTTAGTCTCACCTTTTGTCATTGAAATAGAATTATATAGGAAACTCAGTTTAGTGATGGGAACTATTGATTTTTTAAGGATGATGGGTATTTCTCTTGAAATACTTTTATTCCCCTGCTTTACATCGACCCTAATCACCTCATAGGAATACTCTCCTCTGGGTTCTTCTTTCACACTTATTACACCATTGGCATCCACAGCAACATACCAACTATATGTACTATATTCTATCGTATAATTTGTGGCTGTTTCTGGATGTACTGATACTATAATCTGAGACGTTTCACCCATACCGATCGTGTCTTTACTCAATGTGCATGTAACAGATTGAATGACATTAGGATCATAAACATTCACATTGCATAATTCAGATTGATGAGATGGGCTACCATCTAATGTTCTAGCATAAACTTGTGGCGAACCACCAAGTTTAAGTCCTGTAATGACGCCATTATCATCTATACTGATATAATTATACGTGTTGTTTGTAGCATAAAATCCTACTACTTGAGAAGCTTCTGTTGGATATACCTTAGCTGATATTTGTACAGTTCCTCCTAATGGTACGTCTATTGTACCTTTGTGCGAAAGCACTACGCTATCAGCATTTACCCCCGTTACATAACAATCAATCACAACAGAACCTTTGTTGTCAGGAGTAGCTACCGAAATTTTACAGCGTCCACACTGCATTGTTGCAGTAATCAATCCTGTTTCATTCACAGTAGCAATTGTAGAATCTGAAGTAGTATACACAAACCCTCCAGCATAATCAGGTCTTTTCTTAACAATAGGTGCTAATTGGAAGGTCGTTCCGCGTTCCATTTTAACATCTTCTACGTCTATCACATAAAAATCATTAGGATAGAAACATTTAAGCACAGGATAGCCATCATTAATAGTGTCGCGGATACCCCATGTATCTTCAAAATCCCAGTTCACATATGTTTCAACTTGTTTCATTTGTAATGTAGTTCTAGGATTAGTGCCCGCCTGCATACCCGACATGCCACATAATTCACTATCATAATACACATCTCTCGTTTGTGTATCCAATCCTTTCAATACAAAACCAGCCTTGTTCTCTCCTGCACACTCAATTGTGCAAGCGGCATAGTCGCGTAATGCTAAATTGGTTCCTCCTACATTGCCAGTACTTTGTGCAAAACCAGCGACATAATCCTCTCCCACTACATGAGCACGTGCATAACTATCATAAATACCAGTTGTAGCCCCAGAGAAACCATTCACATACATTTTGCCACGTACTTCTCCCTCAAAGAAACATTGCGAGACAGAACAATAAGAACGATAACCACTAGCGCAAAAACCAGAGACATATTGTTCACCAGTTACAATACCTTTAGCGTAGCAGTATTTCAACGAATTTCCTTCTACATCTACACAAAAACCACTTACATAGTTTTTTCCCGTCACAGTTCCCTCAAATCCACAGTATTCATATGCTCCTTTGCGCTTATTTGCGCCAATAAATCCACCCGTATAATCCCAATCGTTGCGCGATGAACCTATCACATCCGCATAGACATAACAATTTGTAACCAGCAGTTCACCATAATGGTTCGTACTTGGAATAAAACCACCCACATACATATACTCATTAGGTATATACAAATCATCATCCCAATCTGTTCGAGCAAATACTTTTCCACGAACTGTACAACTATCAATAATAATGTCAGCTTCCAAATTATCGTTACCGCCGATAAATCCACCTACACCTTCTGCCAAGGCTGACACCTGTCCTACAACATGGCAGTTACGGATAGTACCACCTTGCATGAGTCCAACCAATCCTCCTACGGTTTTATAGCCTTCTACAATCATATTCACAGAACTATTTGTAAGTGTTGCTTCTGCGCGGTACATTGTACCAATCATACCTCCTAGTATTTCCAAATTATTGTAACCTTCAGCCGTTCCGCGTGATATATTTGATCGTACATGATAAGCCATACCGCGTATATGACAATTATCTACCACTCCATCCAACTGACCAGCCAGTACACCTGCATGTTGCATCACACCATACAAAACAGTAGCATCGAATTTTACATTCTTCACTACACCTTTGTCGCCAATACTATAAAACAAGTGACCTTGATTTGAATCCTTATTAGATTTAGGATTGATAAATAAACCTATAATACTATATCCTTGTCCATCAAAAGTACCTTGAAATGGGATCTCGCGACCCATCGAAGGGAAAGGAAGAGCAGGAATAACTTTACCCCAATACTGCCAATCTGTGGTATCCTGTATGAGAATATCATTACCTAGTTTTACGGTTTTACCTTCAAAGGTAGAAGCATCCAACACTCCCTCTACACCATTCATAGCACAAGCAAAACCATACAACTGCTCTTTCGTGCGGATAGTATAAGTGGTTGAAAAAGGATTTTGGAAGATACTATAGTCTGGCTCAATAAGAGGAATCCATTGAGCATAAAGCGTAATATCACTACTAAGCACTACAGAATCAAACTCAAACACCTCTGTCAAAGTCTCGTCAGAATACCAGCCGCCAAAGGCATGTCCCTCTTTCACAGGATTATTTGGACGAATAGCGTGCGTGTTAGGATAAATATGCTGCTGCACAATAGCATTACCACCATTGCTTTCAAAGGATACTGTCAGCCCCGGAGCTGTAGATGTAAAGGTAGGATATGCAGCCTCATTGTACTGCCAATAATGTAATTGAACACTATCCTTTGAATTGGAACAATCAACATAATAATTTAATTTATTAACAAACTCTATGCTCTGAAGCGTTTTAGTAGAAGAAGCACCTTGTTGAGGATAATTCAATTCTGCAGAGTCTTTGTTGTAATACACAGCATCGTAACAACCTTGTCCTATCCACAATGATGCATTTTTAGCACGGGCTCCATAATATAAGAAATTACCCAAATACATAGTTGTGCTATCTTCTTCATAAATAATCATTCCATCTGAATTGACTGCAACAGCATCTCCTTTGGTGTCAGCAGACGAATAGCAGTTCTTCATTACTAAACTACCATTGATATTAAATCCGCCTACCAATCCAGAATGGTTACCAGCCCTATTATCAATAATACCAGATGTCCAACATTGTGTTAACCTAGTTTTACCTTGCGTATAACATACAATACCGCCTGCATCGCAATAATCTCCCGAATTGAGATACATATCTACGACACCTAAATTTTTAATATGGACATTTCCCACATAATCTCCCCAGACATTGCCAAAAAATCCAGTATTATTATCCATATCATCGCAGTAAAGATTTCTTATCTCATGAAAATCTCCGTCAAAATTACCACGGAAATAATAGTTATGAACCCTGTTAGGATTATCATATGCTTCCCAGTTAAGGTCTCTTCCTATAGGCAACCACTGCGTAGGCATCTCTTCTCCCCATTCGCTTTGTGGACGATTAAGTTCTATATCAGCAGTCAACTTCACATACTCACCTCTAAAATCATATCCTTTATTGACGTAGGTCGCAAAATTCTTTAATTCTCTTTTATTGCTAATACGATAAGGATCATCAATAGTACCCGAACCACCAGCTAAATAATCCGTAATATTGGTGGCTTTTATACCTGTCTGTGTGGGGTAGTCACCTGCGTTGTACTGCCATGTACTTATACCATAGAGAGCAGCAAACATATTAAGCGTGTCCACAAATGCTTGGCTCTTCATATACGACTCTTGGAGTTCTTGTACGCCGCCCAATATACCCATCAACGTATCTGGACGCACTTGGCGGTATGAGCAGTTAACAATTTTTCCCAAACGATCGCCGTAACTACTAAGAAATCCTTTAGATGGACGCCCTGCAGGATAGCCAGTAAGATTCAATTCATTGCGAATATCCGTCTTACCCGTAGCAAAACAGTTAATTAATGTACCAGGTAGGTCCTCCTCATAAATACTAGAGGTATTACGACCATTCATTCCGCAAAATGCAGATGCCGAAGATGCGTAGCCGTCACCTTCGTCATGCACATCACCTGTGCAATAACAACTCTCTATATGTCCTCTGTTCCATCCCACAAAACCGCCACCACTTTGACCATAGATATGTACATTGCCTTTGGCAGAACAGTTACGGATTATACCACCTTGTACATTTGTTCCTACAAAACCACCACAATCAAAATAAGCATGATAATAGTATGCGCGCGACACACGACCTGTAGCGTGGCAGTTTTCTATCAAACCTGAGTTAGAGCTAGTCAAGCCACCTGCATTGTATTCTGTACAATGTGCGATACCAGCAGCAGAACAATTACGCACAATGCCATCAGCGTACACATAGCCAATCAGTCCACCTGCACCGCGCGATGCGTATGCATCTACATTGGCAGAGCAATTGAGAACCTGTCCGCTAATCAATTCTGCAATCAAACCGCCTGCAGGACCACCATAGTCTGGGTCTGTATTCATTACTATTCCCGTAGCGTGGCAGTTTTCTATCACAGAGTTTCCTTTTACTTGCAATGCGAGGGTTGCAATACTAGAAGCACCTGTCAAGACCGCATTCTCCAAACGGACATTCTTGATAGTAGCATTCTCCACGAAGCCAAACAATGCTTTAGCCCAACCAGAGAAGTCAGGTCCCCCCATGCCTCCAAGAGGATTATCAGGATCATCCCAATCAGGGGCATCAGGCGTTGTACCATGGAAGAGGTTGTAAATCGTATGGTTTTTACCATCAAAATTACCTCTAAACCATGCGGTATCTAAGGTGTATTCCCATCCTGAACCACCACTCTGGAATTGACCAATAGGATGTGTCCACTCGTATTTGAGACTGTCTCCCAAAGTGGAGTCGCTGAGATAAATATCTGCTGCTAACTCAATATAGCGTCCCGAGAAGTCATCTCCACGATTAACGCTATCAGCAAAGCCCGCCAACTGCTCTGCCGTTGAAATGAGGATAGGATCATCTGCCGTACCCGAACCTGTCCATGACTTGTCAACAGTACCATTCCAATAGGTCTGTGCGTGTGCCATAGGAGCCAAAAGAAGGCTCTGTACCATCAAGATAATAGTGAAAATCCGTTTCATAATAATTTGGTTTTTAGGGTGTTTATATATGGATTTGTTTTGTATCGTGTGTTATATAACAAGGTATATATATGCAAAAAGAGCCTGAACTTTCATTCGCTTCAATTGACATTTTGAGGTCTTCGACTACCTTTGAGAATCAAAATCTACGGAAAAAGCCTACGCCAAAAGCGCGAGCGTCGATAGTCTTTTGCTTGATAGATAAAAAGTTTTTAAAAGTGTCGAAGTTTCAAAAACTCAAGTTTGGCTTATAACGCTATATTAAATATTTAGTGATGGGTAACGCTTTACCGAATCGGTCGCAAAGGTAGTAAAAATATTGCGGATGTGCAAGAAAATAGCGAAAAAAATCGCTGTTTTCTGGATAACGGACACTGCGCTAATGGATAATGGAGGCTTTGCCACTTCTGCGTTGCCTTCAGTAAAAGCGGTAATCCTTTGGTGAAGGTGGCTAAATGTTACGTATATCCTACGTATATGTTACGTATATCCTACGTGTATCTACCGTATATCTACCGTGTATCTACCGTAAAAGATACGTAATTGGTAAGAGATTGTTTAGTGGACGCTCGCGATGCGAGATATAAGGAAAAGGTTTTGGCACGGGATTTGATGGTTAATAGTTGACAATTGACAGTTGAGCGAGAACCCTACATAACCTCCCTTTCGAGGAGAGGGATAACAGATATTAAACCAAAAACGTAAAACTATGAAAGGAAAAATCTTAGTCATCGCTCTGATGATATGGGCAATGGCGTTGCCCGAAGCAAAAGCGTGTACAGGTATCACACTGCACACACAAAGTAATCAACCCATCACAGCACGCAGCATCGAATGGGCTGCTACACCACTAAATGCGATGTTTGTGGTAGTACCACGAGGACAGAAACAAACATCGTTTCTGCCTGACGGCACAACACAAGGCAAAGAGTTTATTGCCAACTACGGCTACGTAGGCATAGCCGTGGAAGATGATGCATTCGTGATGGAAGGCGTGAACGAAGCAGGATTAGGTGCTGGACTGTTCTATTTCCCTGAATATGGCAAATATATGCCATACAAAGAGGAAGATAAGTCGCTGTGCGTGAGCGATATGCAGTTTGTGGCATGGGTGTTGAGCTCGTGTGCTACCATCGACGAACTGGTGGCACTGATGCCAACAATTCGTGTGATAGGTACCGACCCTCGTGCCTCTACCGTACACTGGAGAGTGACAGAGCCATCGGGTAGGCAAGTGGTGATAGAAATAGTGGATGAAGAAGTGAAAATACATGAGAATCCACTAGGCGTGCTGACCAATTCGCCCGAGTTGACGTGGCATATCACTAATCTGAATAACTATGTGAACATGATGGCAGGCACCGTAAAAGAGCGTGAGATGGGTTCGCTGAAGTTGAAAGCCCTTAGCGGAGGCACAGGATTGCAAGGCATACCCGGCGATATGACGTCCACAAGCCGATTTGTACGTGCAGCCATACTACAGAGTACGGCACCCACATTGGCGGCCGCCGAAGAGACTGTGGCACAAGCATTTCATTTGATGAATAATTTTGATATTCCTATTGGAATACAATTTAGCAATCCAGAAGAAGTGCCCAACATGCCTAGTGCGACGCAGATAACGATAGTGTCAGACTTGCAAAATCAACGTTTGTACTATCGCACGATGTACAATAGTAATATACGCTGCATCGACCTAAAGAAGATTGATTTTAAGCGAACAGACTTTCAAGTGAGAGGGCTGGAGAAGAGTCGTATGCAGCCGATAGAACAATTGACAATTGACAATTGAGGACGCTGCGCTATGGGATAATGGCCGGCGCAGAGCGCCTATAGGGTATTGGAATTAAAAAAAAGAGTTGCCGAAGGGGCAACTCTTTTTTTATTATTGAGAGTGGTCTTACTCTGCGTCTTCTACAGCAGCTTGAGCAGCAGCCAAGCGTGCGATTGGAACGCGGAATGGAGAGCAAGATGCATAGTTCATACCTACGCGAGCGCAGAACTTAACAGAACTTGGCTCACCACCGTGCTCACCGCAGATACCAGTGCGCAATCCTGGACGAACAGCACGACCTTTCTCTACTGCCATCTTAATCAATTGACCAACACCGTTTTGATCCAAAACTTGGAATGGGTCAACCTTCAAAATCTTTTGCTCGAGATATACTGGCAAGAAGCTAGCAATATCGTCACGGCTATAACCGAAGGTCATCTGTGTCAAGTCGTTGGTACCGAAGGAGAAGTATTGTGCCTCAGTAGCGATACGGTCTGCAGTAAGAGCAGCACGTGGAATCTCAATCATCGTACCGATCTCGAACTCTACCTCTACGCCATACTCAGCGAATACCTGTTTAGCTACTTTCTCAATAATCTCCTTTTGTTGGTGGAACTCGTAGAGGATACCAATCAATGGAACCATGATCTCTGGCATAGGGTTCTTGCCTTCTTGCTTGAGTTCGCAAGCAGCACTCAAGATAGCGCGAGTTTGCATAGCGGTAATCTCAGGGAAGGTGATACCGAGACGGCAACCACGGTGACCAAGCATTGGGTTGTTCTCTGCGAGAGAGTCAACACGTTGCTTAATCTCTTGTACGCTTACGCCCATCTCCTTAGCCATAACCTCTTGACCAGCAGCATCGTGTGGCACGAACTCGTGCAATGGTGGGTCAAGCAGACGGATATTTACTGGATAGCCATCCATAGCCTCAAGGATACCCTTGAAGTCAGCTTTTTGGTAAGGAAGAAG
Source organism: Paludibacteraceae bacterium (assembly GCA_045601825.1). Classification (GTDB taxonomy): domain Bacteria; phylum Bacteroidota; class Bacteroidia; order Bacteroidales; family Paludibacteraceae; genus Colicola. The sequence goes on from JAZSAI010000011.1 coordinate 68,675, forward strand.
TTTTGCCAATGCTTTCTCACGACCCTCAGCAGTCTTAGAAAGAATCATCTCGCGCATAGCCACGATCTTCTTATCCTCGAAGAACATGTGCTCTGTACGGGTCAAACCGATACCCTTAGCGCCGAAGTCACGAGCTACTTGTGCATCGTGTGGAGTATCTGCGTTGGTACGTACTTGGAGGTGGGTATATTTGTCGCAGAGGTCCATGAGCTCTTTGAAGTCGCCGCTCAATTCAGCAGCCTTGGTTGGGATTTGACCTGCATATACTTGACCTGTAGAACCGTTGATAGAGATATAATCGCCCTCTTTATAGGTAACGCCCTCAATAGTCAAGGTCTTTGCTTTGTAATCAACTACGATAGCACCTGCACCCGATACGCAGCATTTACCCATACCACGAGCTACTACGGCTGCGTGAGAGGTCATACCACCACGAGCGGTCAAGATACCCTCAGCAGCAGACATACCTGCGAGGTCTTCTGGGCTGGTTTCGATACGAACCATAACGACTTTCTTGCCATCTTTGTGCCACTCTTGAGCGTCGTCAGCGTGGAATACGATTTGACCACATGCAGCACCTGGACTAGCAGGCAAACCTTGAGTGATTACCTTAGCGGTCTTCAATGCAGCCTTGTCGAATACAGGGTGGAGTAGTTCGTCGAGCTTTTGTGGCTCGCAGCGCATGATAGCGGTCTTCTCGTCGATAAGACCCTCGTGAACGAGGTCCATAGCAATCTTAACCATCGCAGTACCAGTACGTTTACCGTTACGTGTTTGGAGGAACCAGAGTTTGCCCTCTTGTACGGTGAACTCCATATCTTGCATATCGCGGTAGTGGTTTTCCAACTTAGTTTGGATAGCGTCGAGCTCAGCGTAGATAGCAGGCATAGCCTCTTCCATTGAAGGATACTTGCTAGCACGCTCTTCCTCGCTGATACCTTGGAGTGCTGCCCAACGGCGGCTACCCTCGATGGTGATTTGTTGAGGAGTACGGATACCTGCCACTACGTCCTCACCTTGAGCGTTTACGAGGTACTCACCATTGAAGAGGTTTTCACCAGTAGCAGCGTCACGGCTGAAGCATACACCTGTAGCAGAGGTCTCGCCCATGTTACCGAATACCATGGCTTGTACGGTAACGGCTGTTCCCCATTCGTCTGGAATTCCTTCCATCTTACGATAGAGGATAGCGCGCTCGTTCATCCAACTGCGGAATACAGCACAGATAGCGCCCCAGAGTTGCTCAACTGGGTTGGTAGGGAAGTCGTGACCTGTTTGCTCTTTGATAGCTGTTTTGAAGCGAGCCACAAGAAGCTTGAGCTCGTCAACGGTCAGGTCTTTGTCAAGCTTGATACCGCGAATCTCTTTTACCTCGTCGATGATAGCCTCAAATGGGTCGATATCTTCTTTGTTAACTGGCTTCATGCCAAGCACCACGTCACCGTACATCTGTACGAAACGACGGTAGCTATCGTAAACGAAGTGAGGGTTATTGGTCTTAGCAGCCAAACCAGCAGCCACCTCATCGTTCAAACCAAGGTTGAGGATAGTATCCATCATACCTGGCATAGACGCACGAGCACCCGAGCGAACGCTCACCAAAAGAGGGTTGCTAGGATCACCGAAGTTATTGTTCATCAAGCTCTCAATGTGAGCAACTGCTGCAGTTACTTCTGCATTCAGTACTTCTACAATTTTCTCTTGACCTACTTGGTAGTACTCGTTGCAAACATCAGTGGTGATTGTGAATCCTGGAGGCACTGGTACGCCCACAAGGTTCATCTCAGCAAGGTTTGCGCCTTTACCGCCCAATACTTCGCGCATTTGAGCGTTACCTTCTGCTTTACCATTACCGAAGGTGTAAACACGTTTCTTGTTGTCCATTGTCTTTTTATACCTTTATTTTGTTAATAATTTAGTTATTGTCATTTTAAGTGGTTTTCATATTCTTAATCTAACCAGCCGACAAAGGTACTGCTTTTTTTTTGAATATGCAAGTGAAGTGCTACATTTTTTAACAAAATGTCTGTTTTATTTGTGTATGTCAGATTTTTATTGTACTTTTGCAGAGAAATTGATAACTTGCAGAAAATTGGATATGCGTGTACTACTGATTAATGGCAGCCCACATCAAAAGGGCAATACAAGTATCGCTTTGGATGAAGTGGCGAAGATATTGGAAGAATCGGGGGTGGAAACGATAACCGTGCATATTGGTGTGCAGCCAGTACGCGGGTGTATTGGTTGTGGGGCTTGTCGCAAGAACAATACGTGTTGCGCTTTTTCTGACCCACTGTATGACCACCTTCACGGTATTCTGGAGCAAGGAATAGATGGTTTGGTCGTAGGCTCGCCAGTCTATTATGCAGGACCCAATGGCTCGTTGTGTGCACTGATGGACAGGTTGTTTTATTCCTGTGGTAGATTGATGGCATATAAGCCTGCAGCAGCAGTGGCCGTATGTCGTCGCGGTGGGGCTAGTGCCACTTTTGATAGACTGAATAAGTACTTTACAATCAACAATATGCCAGTTGTACCATCGCAGTATTGGAATAGTGTACATGGTGCAGCTCCAGGCGAAGTACTGCAAGATGAAGAAGGCTTGCAGACAATGCGCACGTTGGCAAGGAATATGGTGTGGATGATGCGCGATTTGCAAACAAAAAATATCCCACAAGCGGAGGCAAAGAAGATAAAGACAAGTTTTGTGAGATAAGGTGGTGGTTTTAGTGTTTAGTAAGAAATGAAGAAAGAAGAAATAGAGACACGAGTAGAGAAAGCGAAGTCGTTGTTTAAGCAAGGTTTTAACTGCAGTCAATCGGTGTTTGCGGCATGTGCAGATTTGTATGGTATAGAGGATGAGGCATTGGCATTGCGTTTGTCGGCTTCATTTGGCGGTGGAATAGGGCGTATGCGTGGGACATGCGGTGCGGCATGCGGCATGTTTATGTTGGCAGGTTTGGAGAATGGTAGTTCTACACCAGGTGATGCGGAAGGTAAAAAACAGAATTATGAGTTGGTACAGGAGTTGGCTGCGAAATTCAAAGAAGTGAATGGCAGTTTGATATGTGCGGAGTTGCTGTCTGGAATCAGGAGTCAGGAATCAGGAGTTAGGACCGATAAATGGGATAACCCTACGCCAGCTCCTCGCACTGAGGAATATTATAAGAAACGCCCATGTGTGGAAATGGTGGCAAGTGCGGTGAGGATGTTTTTGGAGGAGTTAAGTGTTTAGAGTTTAGTGTTTAGAGATATGAACTATTTTTTAGCTATTATTGGTGGTGGTCCTGCAGGATACACTGCCGCAGAAATTGCTTTGAAAGCGGGTAAAGATGTAGTAATTTTTGAGCAAACAGCACTCGGTGGCACTTGCTTGAATGTGGGATGTATTCCTACTAAAACGTTGCTGTACAGCGCGAAACAATACTACAATGCTATGCACGCGGAGAAGTATGGTGTGAAAGCAGAAAATGTGAATTTTGACTATGCGAAGATAGTACAACGCAAGACAAAAGTAGTTCGTAAACTGGTTGCAGGTATCAAACAGAAACTCAATAATGAGCATTGTACCGTAGTTATGGGTGCTGCTTCGGTGGTGAGTCGTACGGATAATAACGTGGTAATCGCATGCGGTGAGGAACAATACGAGGCAGAGAATTTGTTGATTTGTACTGGATCGAATAACTTTGTGCCATCTATCCCTGGCGTGAAAGATAATCCAGCAATTTGGGATTCAACTATGGCATTGGATAGCAAGGAGTTGCCTCAGTCGATGATTATCGTAGGTGGTGGTGTGATAGGTATGGAATTTGCGACGTTGTATCACGAGTTGGGTGTGCCTGTGACGGTGATTGAGGCGATGCCAACCATTTTGCCTAACCTTGATCAAGAGGTGGTGACAATACTACTAGATAAATATCGCAAAGCAGGCATTCAAATACTTACCGATACCAAAGTGACAGAAGTACAAGGAAATAAAGTGCTGACCACGAATGGTGAATATGAAGCAGAGCATATCCTAGTTTCGGTAGGCAGACGTGCTAATTTACAAGGATTGGAAGCGTTGAACGACTTGGAAATGTTTCGCGGTGGTATTGTGGTAGATGAGATGATGCGTACGAATCTGAAAAATGTGTATGCTGCAGGTGATGTGACTGGTAAGATAATGCTTGCGCACGTGGCAAGTCGTCAAGCCGAAGTGGCAGTAGGACGTATGCTCAAGCAAATACCTCTGCAGCGTATAGCATATAATGCTATTCCAAGTGTAGTATATACTAATCCAGAGATTGCATGTGTGGGATTGACTGAGAAAGATTTGGATGAGATTCGTGAAGGGGACTTCGCACCATCGATGTCCACAGATGAGCCATTTGTACCATACGAAGTGCATAAATTGCCAATGACTTTTTCTGGACGTTTCGTAGCAGAGAATGAGGGGGAGATGGGGCTTTGTAAAGTGATTGTAGATAAGCGCAGCAAAACGATTATGGGTGTGCATATGATTGGTAATCCATGTTCAGAGTTTGTGGCAGCAGCTAGTTTTGCCGTCCGTATGGGGTATACTGTAGGTGAATTTAAACAAGTGGTATTCCCACACCCAACAGTAAGCGAAGTGCTGCGTGAAGTGGTGATAGAGGCGTAGGTAAGCGGTTAAGGGACGTCGCTTTATGACTAAAGGTTAAGGAGAAAGGTTATGGAAAGACAAGAGAAGGTGTTGGCTTATTTGACTGAGCATCAGATACCGTTTGAGTGCTATAATCATCCAGAAGGCAGAACTATCGAAGAAGCAAAACGATGGTGGAAAGAGGATGGTAGTGTACATTGCAAAAATATCTTTATGCGTAATCATAAAGGTACGCAACACTATTTGATATGTTTTCACTGTGACTACGATTTGGCTATTCACGATCTGGAGCAACGGCTAAAAGCATCGCTCATGGCTGCAGGGAAAAAATCGCCAGGCAAGTTGTCGTTTGCTAGCCCAGAACGCATGATGCGTTATTTGGGATTAGAGCCCGGCAGTGTAAGTCCTTTTGGATTAATTAATGATGTAGGACATCATGTGATACTATTCCTTGATAAAAATCTACAACAAGCTGATAGTCTAAGTTTTCATCCAAATGATTGCCGTGGTACGGTGGTGATTAAACGTGAGTACTTTGAGCAATATTTACAGTGCATAGGCAATACAGTGGAGTGGATAGAGTTGTATTAGCGTTTAGTTTTTATGAAAAAATCAACAGAATGGGTTAGGGTTTTGAAGTTTGTGTTGTTTTCTGCAAGTGCGGGAATAATACAGTTTGGCTCTTTTGCATTGCTTAATGAATGTACGACATGGCGCTATTGGTCATGCTATTTGATATCGTTGCTGTTGAGTATTCTGTGGAATTTTACGTTTAATAGACGCTTTACATTTAAGTCAAGTGCTAACATAACGAGGGCGATGCTACTAGTATTGGCTTTCTATGCAGTATTTACACCTACAACTACGCTTTTGGGAGATTGGTTGGCAGAAGACTTGCTGTGGAATGAATATGTAGTAACAATCATTAATATGCTACTCAATTTATCGTTGGAGTACCTCTATCAACGTTTTGTAGTATATCGTAATTGTATAGATAATAGAGATAAATAGATGAATATGAAACGAATAACAATATGTATAATATTGTTTGCTATTGCAACCAATATTTTGGCATGGGGACCTAGAGGTCATCGCATTGTAGCACAGGTGGCATACGACAATCTGGATTGTAAAGCTCGCAAGCATGTGGATAAAGTGTTGGGTAAACATGGTATGATCTACTTGTCAACGTGGCCCGATGAAATAAAAAGCGATACTATTTATCCTACTAGCTTCACATGCCATTATCAAGATTTGCCAGGTGGTATGACCGATTCTGCCGTGATAGCAACGCTGACAAATTATCCAGAAGAGGGTGGAGATTTGTTTATGGCATTGGATAGTTTGGAAACTGTGCTTATGCGTAATCCTAACAGCCACGATGCGTTGGTGTTTTATGTGCATATGATGGCAGATCTTTTTTGCCCTATGCATTTGGCTCACCTAGACGATAAAGGAGGTAATGGCGTCAAAATGAAATGGTTTGGCGCGAACACGAATCTGCATTCTGTATGGGATAGCAAATTGATTGAGAATAAAGGTTTTTCATATACGGAATATGCTAATTATTTGCATGATATGTATGACAATCAACGTAAAGCTATTCAGAAGATGAGCGATGAAGAGACTTTGCTTCACACGTATCATGTTACCGATGACATATATCAATATCATCCTACGTGGTCAGGTAATGCATATCACTATGCTTATCGTTGGGCAGAAACTATTGAATTTCAAATGTATATGGCAGGTATTCGTTTGGCTGTACATTTGAATGCAATCTTCTGATAGTATGTTTTGGGCATTATTGATTACTTATATTTTATCACAACGCGAGAAATTGGACTTTACCCTTAAGATATATCGAAAATTATTGTCTGAATTGCTGCAGAAGGGATATGTGTTTTTCACTTTTGAGCAGTATTGCAGTACACCTGTAAGTGATTTGCCTAAGCGCTTTATCATACTGAGACATGATGTGGATGATAAAGTAAAGAATAGCGTTGCTACTGCACAGATAGAGCACGAGTTGGGCATTCGTGCATCCTATTATTTTCGAGTAGTGAAACAGAGTAATCAGCCCGCTATGATTCGAGCTATAGCAGTGCTTGGACATGAGATAGGATACCACTATGAAGATATGAGCATAGCGCGTGGTGATGCACAAAAGGCCATTGCTCATTTTGCGGAAGCATTGGCATATTTCCGCAAGTATTATCCTGTGCGCACTATTTGTATGCACGGTGCACCTACAAGTAAATGGGATAGTAAAGCATTGTGGGAAGGGTATGATTATCATGACTATGGCATCGTGGGTGAACCCTATTTTGATGTAGATTTTTCTCGTGTTTTTTACTTGACCGATACGGGAAGGCGTTGGGATGGTTATAAAGTGTCAGTACGCGATAAAGTGCCTGTATATCAAGATGAATGGACAGCGAAAAGTTGGGTATATCATCACACTCGCGATATTATCAATGCCGTGAAAAACAACACATTACCTGCGTGCATTATGATAACTACACACCCTCAACGTTGGACGAATAATATTTTGTTTTGGTTGAAGGAGTGTATAATGCAATGTTTAAAAAATATCGTTAAGCGTCTTTTCTTTATCAAATGATAAGTAGTTGTTTCAATATACAACAAAAGCAGCACAAATGCTGCTTTTGTTGTGGTATATACATTGTTGTTATTATTTTGTGAGAATGATGTATTTCCAGGGCGCGAGTTCAAAAGTTTGGCTAGTTTCTACGTTCATTGTCTTACCGCAGATGCAGTTATATTCACCATCTAAGTTGGTCATGTCTAGCGTTACAGTTTGTGGCTCTGCGGACATGTTCATAATAGCAATCACGGTGTTATCGCCATGTTTTGGGCACTCTTTTGTGCGTACGCAAGCGAACACTTTGTCATTGTCTGCTGCGAGGCGAACCATAGGTGCGCCCTTCTCGTTGCTCCACAATGCACGGTTGGCAGCGCGGAGGTCGTTGAGACCCTTGTACAACGCTTTTTGTGGTGCGTTTTCTACGCGATCAATCACGTCCTTCTCGAAGAACTCAAGACGATGGTGGTTGCCGCTCATTTGACCAGTGTAAATCATAGGCATACCAGGCACGATGTATGTGAATGCAGCGAAGAGGTCAGTAGCATCGCCCATACGCTCAAACTCGGTACCGTTCCATGAGTTCTCGTCGTGGTTAGAAGTGAAGTTCATGCGGATTGCCTCTTTGCGGATGGTGGTGTCCACCTTAGCAAAATAACCCCACAAATCTTCTACCGTCTTTTTGCCTTGTGCCACGCCGTTCATGAGGTGGTGGAGCTCCCAACCATAGTACATATCGAATGCGCTCTCGGTGAGGTCTTGTGCCTCTGCTTCGTCTTCTGCGAGGGTAAACATATCAGGGTGCTTAGCGCGGATTTCAGCCATCGCTTCGTTCCAGAAATCGGTAGGAACTTCGCCTGCAACGTCGCAACGGAAGCCATCAATGCCGATGGTATCCATCCACCAGTGCATTGCTTTCTTCATCTCAGCGCGCATGTCTTGGTTGTCGTAGTTGAGTTTGGAGATATCGGTCCAGTCGTATTGCACCATGAGGTTGCCAAGGCTATCGCGGTAGTGCCAGCCTTCGTTTTTGGTCCACTCGCTATCAGGAGCAGTATGGTTAGCTACCCAGTCGAGGATAACTTTCATACCCAGTTCGTGTGCCTTTGCGAGGAAGTGCTCAAAATCAGCGCGTGTACCGAACTCAGGGTTAAATTCGCAGTAGTCGGTGATGGCATAGTAACTACCCAATGTGCCTTTGCGCTCAAGCACGCCAATCTTTTGAATTGGCATAATCCAGATGATATCCACGCCACTTTCTTTCAGTTCAGGAAGGAGTGCCTCAGCTGCTGCGAAAGTACCTTCTGGAGTAGCTTGACGTGTGTTGAGCTCATAAATAGTAGCGTCGTATGCCCAGCATGTGTGGCGAGCGTCGCATGGTTGTTTTGCACAGGAGATCATAGCCAATGCTCCGAGTGCGAGAATAAGGATTTTTTTCATTGTTTTGTTTGTTTATAAATGATTAGTTGATTGAATATGCTAGGTTAGCCAAGTCAATGGTCACGCGAACTGTTTCGCCCATGTATGTGCGGTCGAATACCCATTTGTTGTCAGCTACTTCTACAGGTATGTATTCTCCATAGATAAGTGGCAATGAATTACGACGCATTTGTACGAGTTGTTGTACTTCGTTGCGGAATTGTTCTTGACGTTCTGTTAGACCATTGAATTTCATCATATGGCGGTTGTCTGGGTCATTGGCACCTGCCTCGCCATATTCATCTCCTTGATAGATACATGGCACACCAGGGATAGTCAGATTGATTACCTCCAACAACATCGCAGCCTTGTAAGCTTGTTCTTCTTTAGCGGCATCGCCATCGGCTGTTACGCCGATTTCGCGCTCCCAACCAGCAGCTTTGTCGTTCTCATCCCAACGTACAGCACCACCAGCGAGCGAGATGAAGCGGCACTTGTCGTGGTTGCCAGAGATGTTACCCATGGTGTGGTGTGAGCCATAAGCTGCCAGTGACTCCATTACCGTATTATGCATACGCTTGAGTGATTGTTCTGGTTTGCCCAGCACGTCAATAGCGGTGTGGTAGATATTGAAGTCGAATTGTGAGTTGAGCATACCGCTCTTGACGTATGAGCCAATCAACGATGGATCGCCATACGTCTCGCCAATCATCCAGATATGGCGATTTGGATAGCGTTGCTTCATTTTTGCACCGAGTTCGCGCCAGTAGTTCAGTGGGATATGCTTGCAAGCATCGTGGCGGAAGCCATCGAAAGCGAACTTATCAAGCCATACGAGTGCAGAGTCGGTCATAGGAGAGCATACCTCTGGGCGCTCAAGGTCAAGGGTAGGGATATGTACGTCAAACCAAGTAGTGAGGCGAGCCTCATCCCATAACTCGAAGTTGCGACGTCCGTCAGGCAGGATACTGTCAGTGTGCCAATTAGGGTGCTCTTTGAGCGTCGGTGAGTTGATATGCATATGGTTGGCTACATAGTCAAGAATGACGTTCAATCCGTGTTCGTGTGCTACAGCCAACATCTCATGCAATTCCTCTTCGGTTGTGAAGCGTTTTTCTACTTCGGTAGTGTAGATTGGCCAATAGCCGTGGTAGCCAGAGAATTTGGTGTATTTCTTGGTGTTATCGTATTTGTTGCCGTTCGCAAATGGGTAATATCCCCACGCATCCCAAGGGTTTTGAGTGATAGGAGAAATCCAAATAGTGCTTATTCCGAGTTCGTTGAAGAAGCCGTCTTTGATTTTTTGTGTGATACCTGCGATGTCGCCGCCTTGATAGTCCACGATGTCGAGTACTTCAGGGCTGTTCATTTTCCAGTCGTTGGCTTTGTTGCCATTGTGGAAGCGGTCAATCATGAGTGAGTAGAGTACTTGTGCTTGGTCATCATGGCGTGTAAGTTCTTTTACATCACTAACCACTTTGCCATTCTCCAATGGAATTAGCACATCGTTTAATCGTTTGCCATCAGCCAAGGCGTACACGCGTATGAAAGTGCGTCCTTTGCTTTCACGCCAAGCTTTCTCAATAGTAATGACGGCCTCAGAATCATATTGTCCGTATTTTACATATTCGTTAGCACGTTGATCCTGCCAGAAAATACGAAATTGTAGATGCTCATATTTGTTTAAAACGTTCAAGGTAATAGTGGAGTCGGTGAAAGACTTAGTTACTAAACCGACTTCGTATTGTGATTTAGGTATGATGGGGATGTCATACGTGATACCAGTAGTCAAGTCTTTAACAGATAATACTGACAATGTGTAATCACCAGTTAATGTGAGTAGACCATTTTCCACCTTGAGGACTTCGTAGCTTGGCTCAGTGGTAAATACTAAACTATCAAAGCATTTTACTTGGGGTAGATAGTCAGTAAGATAGATGGTTTGAGTAAAATCCTCGCCAATTTCATAGATGATGGGCATAATAGGATTTTGCGTTTCTGCATTGCGGTCGCAGTTTTTAGTACAGCAAGAAATCATACTTCCTGCCATGAGAATGGATAATAAAATCTTTTTCATATTTGTATAAAAATTTATGTTTTGTTTCGCTTAATGATTAAAATAATGTGAGTTGCTTCTGGTTAAACACCTGATGCCCTACGTGGCAGTTGAAGCATAGGTGTGGTTGGCAATAGTTTTGATATAGATGTATCAACGCTTGTGTATCGGCTGCTGATAGTATCTCTTGTCCCAATATTGCCCATTTTCGGACAATGATATTGTCTTCTTTCTTGATTTTTTCTAGCCAAGCAATAGCTTCTTCTATAGTTTGATTATCATCATCCAAACAGCGCTCTTTTGCAAATGCGTAGCGATACGGGATAATCGTATTGATTAGCAATATATCAATAGATGTTCTACCGAGTGGTAAAGGGCGTTTTACGCGTTTGTATGCTCTTTGTTCTGCATACTGTAAAGTCAGTTGATCCACCATTTGTTCTAGTGTCTTCGCTTCCACTAGATTGGCGAATAAATGCTCCGATTGGTATAATAAATGCGCAAATTGTCGTATTCGCACTTCTGGTGCACCTCGAGGACGCATTCGGGCTTTCTTCCACATGCTGCCTTGTATGGGTGTTAGTGAAAACTTCTTTTGTAAGAAGCAATATTCTTCCCATAATCCTGGTTCATAGTTACTGTCACCCTCCTTCAACAAACCAGATTGTCCGAGCAATATAGCTGTTAGTTGAAAGAGACTATTGCGATGTTTTTGCAAACAAGATAGTGGGGTGGCTAATGCCAAAGCCTCGAAGGGTAACCCATTGGTATGAAAACCAAAATTGTGTGCAAAACTGATATAAAATGCATGCGCCCAACTCTGCTGCGTGATACCAAGTAGTTGAGTGATGGATTGGCGTTTACATTCCAATCGTTGTTCTAATAAATTCTTTTTCCAGTCTGGCGTGAGCAGGGTAGGGTTCTCCAGCAATTGCTTGCCACAATCTGGTATGCCAGACAAGGATGCGTGCCATTCTGTGGAGTGAAGCAGTTGCGTGAGATAGTCTTGCCCATGCGGATATTGCAGTTCGCATTGTGGGAGGCATTCTCCGCGTGTATTGCATACCTCTTTGTCGGCTTTGGCTACTACGTGTAAGATGGTGTTGTCGTATGTAGCATCCATATGATGGCGATGCTTATACCAGTCGGAAGCATTAACGTGTATCTCTATGTTTCCCACCCAGTCTTGTCCATCAATTCGAATATGTGCATTGTTGAAATCTGGTCCTGCATGTATGTTGTATTGCCCTACAGACACAATTTCAATAGGCTTTCCATCTGTTGTTGTTTGCGGAAAGCCCGACCAAATACGCTTCTGCCATATGTAATGAAGTAATATTTCTGGCATTAGTCGGTAAAATCGCTGCAAAAGTAGTTATTTTTTTTGATATATGCAAGTCGTTCGCACATTTTAATGTGATAATGTGTGTTTAGGTGGTGATGTATCTTAAGAAATGATACTTTTTTGTGTAATCTATCATCGGGATATTTTCGGGATATCTTCGGGAAAACTATGGGATAGTAATTTGGAAAATAAATCTTAATAAAACGCCTTTTTTTTGGTGGAGATGTTTTCGCGCGCGCGTCATATGTGAAAGGTGTAAAGTGGTGATGTATGTATAAATGCCCTAAATTTTCGATTTAAGAGCATGAGGATAAAAAATCGGGGTGGTAGCCAAAAATAAGAAAAAATGCAAAAAAACGCATAAAAATTTGCGTATATCAAAAAAATGTAGTAATTTTGCAGCGTGGAAGAGTGGGGTGTTTGGTGAGTGGCGTATAGCGTCTACTGTTTAGTGTTTAGAGGACGTGACAGATTTGCCATTGCTTAGTGTTTAAAGAGATATTACTTAAAACTTTATATAGATGATTGACAACGACAGAATTATTCCTGTAAAGATTGACGAGGAAATGCGAACCTCGTACATCGATTACTCGATGAGTGTGATTGTAGCCCGCGCATTGCCTGACGTGCGCGACGGCTTCAAACCAGTACACCGCCGTGTGCTGTTTGGTATGAACGAGTTGGGCAACACAAGTGACAAGCCAACCAAGAAATCCGCACGTATCGTGGGTGAGGTGATGGGTAAGTACCACCCTCACGGCGATAGCAGTATCTATGGCACACTGGTGCGTATGGCACAGCCATGGAACATGCGCAACGTGTTGGTGGACGGACAAGGTAACTTTGGTTCGATTGACGGCGACGGCGCAGCAGCAATGCGTTATACCGAAGCACGCCTCTCGAAACTCGCCGAAGAGATGCTTCGCGATATAGACAAAGACACCGTGGATATGCAGCTGAACTTCGACGACTCGTTGCGCGAACCAGTGGTATTGCCATGTCGTTTCCCTAACCTGTTGGTGAACGGAGCAAGCGGTATCGCAGTAGGTATGGCAACGAACATGCCTACTCACAACTTGGGCGAAGTGATTGACGGCTGCGTGGCATACGTGAAGAACGCAGTGGCGCGTGTGGAGAATCCCGAAGTGGAGCCAATCACCGTGGCTGAACTTATGGAGCATATCAAAGCACCAGACTTCCCAACAGGTGGTACTATCTACGGTTATCAAGGCGTGCGCGACGCGTATGAGACAGGTCGCGGACGTATCATCATCCGCTCTAAAGCAGAGATCGAGACCGAAGACAACGGTCGCGAGCGTATCGTGATTGGCGAGTTGCCATACGGTGTGGTGAAGTCTGACCTCGTGAAGAATATCGCTGACCTCGTAAACGATAAGAAGATCGAAGGTATCTCTGGTATCAGCGACCAATCCAAACGCGATGTGCGTATCATTATCGAAATCAAACGCGATGCTAATGCACAAGTCGTGCTGAATAAGCTCTATAAATACACCGCACTCCAATCCAGCTTCTCGGTAAATAGCATTGCATTGGTGAAAGGTCGTCCACAACTCTTGAACCTCCACGACATGGTGGCGAACTTCATCGAGCACCGTATGGAGGTAGTAGTACGTCGCACAAAGTTCGAACTCAAAAAAGCCGAAGAACGCGCGCATATATTAGAAGGATTGATCATCGCCGTAGATAACATCGACGAGGTGGTGAAGATTATCCGCGCAAGCCGTACCCCTGCTGACGCGCAAGCGAACTTGGAGGCACGCTTCAACTTGGATAACCTGCAATCCAAAGCCATCGTGGATATGCGTCTATCGCAACTGACGGGCTTGCGTATTGATGAGTTGAAAGAGGAATATGCTAAGTTACAAGAGTTGATTCAACACTTGAACGCGCTGCTCGCAAGCGAGGTAATGCGCTACGAAGTGATTGAAAACGAACTAGTAGAAATAAAAGAGAAGTATGCCGATGAGCGTCGTACACGTATCATCAAGATGGCTACCGAGTTCAACCCAGAGGATATGTATGCCGATGATGATATGGTCATCACTATCTCTCACTTGGGTTACATCAAACGTACTCCATTGGCAGACTTCCGTCAGCAAGGTCGTGGTGGTATCGGTGCTAAGGCAGGTGCTGCCCGCGATGAAGACTTTATCGAATATGTGCACCAAGCTAATATGCACTCTACGATGATGTTCTTCACCGAGCAAGGTCGCCTCTATTGGACGAAGGTATATGAACTGCCAGAGGGCAACCGCCAGTCGAAGGGGCGTGCGTTGCAAAACATGATCAATATCCAAAAGGGCGACAAGGTCTGCGCGTTTATCCACGTGAAGAACCTCAATGATATGGAGTATGTACAAAATCATTACCTCATCTTCGCAACGAAGAATGGTTTGATGAAGAAGACCACTCTCGAATCCTACAGCCGTCCACGTGCCAATGGTATTATCGCGCTTGGCTTGCGTGAGGATGACCGCTTGATTCGCGTGACCCTCACCGATGGCAATAGTCAAATGTTGGTGGCTTCCTACAACGGTAAAGTGGTTCGCTTCCCAGAAGCCACTGTTCGCCCAATGGGTCGTACCGCAACAGGTGTGCGCGCGATTAAGTTGGATGAAGATGGTCAAGATCGCGTGATTGGCATGATTTGTGTAGAGGAGGGTAGCAAAGAGTCAGTACTCGTGATTTCGGAGAAGGGATTTGGTAAGCGTACCGACCTCGATGATGAGAATGGCGAGGCAATCTACCGCATCACCAACCGTGGTGGTAAGGGTGTAAAAACTATGAACCTCACCGATAAGACGGGTAATTTGATTGGTTTGGAGGCTGTGACCGATGAACAAGACTTGATGCTCATTACCAAATCGGGTACCGCTATCCGTATGGCAATGGATACCATTCGCGTGATGGGACGTGCTACACAAGGTGTTAAACTCATAGAACTCCAAAAACGCAACGATACACTTATGTTTGGTTGTGTGGTGCCAAAAGAGGAGCAAGATGAAGTGGCAGAATCCGAAGAAGTAACAACTGAAGAAACGACCACTACCGAAGAGTAACCTTTGAAATTCTTAAAACTTTTAAAAAACATTAAAACTTTACAAATATGAAAAAATCCATTTTTTTTGCAGCACTCGTGCTGATAAGCGCAGGCTGTTTCGCACAAAAAGCTAATGTAAATAAGGCTCGTGGTTTAGCAGATGCGGAGATCCCAGATTATGAAGGTGCACGCACTGCGATTGCGGAAGCTTTGCAAAATGATGAAACTAAAGACCAAGCCAACACATGGTATGTGGCAGGTTTTATTGGTTACAAAGAATTTGAAACTGCAAACTTGAATCGCCAAATAGGTCGCAACATTGATTTCGACAAATGGGGCGCTGCTGTATATGAGTCAATTGACTATTGGAATAAAGCTTATGAACTCGCTATGATTCCAACATACGATAAAAAAGGCAGAGCTAAATATGATACACGTACTCCTAAAAATATTTTGCCTAAAATGCAAGAATATTTTATGTATCAACCACTGATTATTGCAGGTTTTAACGCATATGAGGCACAAAACCCTTCTTTGGCATATGATATGTTTATTAAGCATGTTAATATTCCAGAATTGCAGATGTTTCAAGACAACGTTGAAGAACAATCAGCACTTATTCGTGATACAAGTTATTATACATGTCTTTATTACGCAGGTCGTTTTGCATACGAGGCAAAACGTTTTGATGACGCTATAGTGGCACTTGAACGAATGAATAGTGAACTTGCAAATGCAAATGCTCTTCGTAAAGAAGTAATTTTTGCTAATGAGTACATATATCAAATCTATATTGAGCAGGGCGATACCGTAAAGGCAATAGAGTCAATCAAAAAGAGTATTGAACTATTCCCAGAGGAACCATGGTTTATGCAAAACCTTATTAATCTTTATATTAACTCTGGCCAAGAGGAGAAAGCAATTGAATATTTAGATATTGCTATTAACCGTGAACCAAACGTAGGTCAATACTACAATTCCAAAGCGTCTATTCTAGCTCGTATAGGTCGTTTTGATGAGGCTTTGGTTGCTTTTTCAAAGGCGATAGAATTGGAACCTAACAATGCCCTTTTCCAAGAAAGTATAGGTTTTGCTTATGTGGATCTTGGTAATAAACTGAACGATGATGCAGCATATTTAGACGCAAAGGAATATGCTAAAGCAAAGGTTGAGATTGACAAGGCATTCCAAAATGCTCTTCCATACTTTGAGAAAGCATATGAGTTGGAGCCAGATAATTATGATTTCAAGCGCTCTTTGCGTTCGCTTTACTATCGTCTAGGTATGGATGATAAGTATCAAGCACTAGCTGACTAATGGGACGAATACTTGCGATAGATTTTGGTCGCAAACGCACAGGATTAGCCGTTACGGATATGCTCCGTATAACGGCTAATCCGCTTGTTACAATCCCCACTCATACGTTAGAAGCGTGGTTGACTAATTACTTCGCCAAAGAGCAAGTAGATGAAGTGGTGATAGGACATCCGTATCAGATGAACGGAGAAGATTCTGAATCGATGCAGTATATTCAGCCTTTTATTAATCGTTTTAAAAAGGTATTTTCTAATATTCCATTACGTGAGTATGATGAGCGTTTTACTTCTGTTATTGCTCATCAAGCAATGATTGCAGGTGGAATGAAGAAAAGTCAACGTCAAGACAAAACGGTGGTAGATAAACTGGCTGCATGTATCATTCTTGAAGGCTATTTAGATAGTATACGTTAAAGAAAACAAATCGCTAATCATACTCAATACCATGATGAATTATATTTCACCCGCAGAGGCTATTCGCCTAGTAAAATCAGGAGATACTATCGTAGTACAAGGTTCTACTTCCATACCAATGGTATTACTGCGTGCGCTAACAGAGCGTGCTAATGAATTGCGTAATGTAACTATCATTTCAGGGTTTGGTGTACATCCCGAAGAAGCACCATATGCCAAACGTGAATTGATGGACTCGTTTCGAGCATTGAATATATTCGTTCCAAATAATCTACGTTGTGCGATGCGTGAGGGTGTGGCAGATACAATCCCATGTTTTTTAGGTGAGGTTCCTAGTTTGTTCCGTAGCGGACAACTTCCTGTGGATGTGGCGTTTCTAAATGTTAGTGAGCCAGATGAAGAAGGATATTGCTCCTATGGTATATCTGCCGATATCGCTTTTTCGGGTGCGGAATGTGCAAAAACGGTTATTGCTCAAGTGAATAAATATATGCCTCGCACGTTTGGCGACCCAGTGATACATGTCAGCCAGATTGCAGCCATGTGTCGTGGCGATGAACCACTGATAGAGGTGCCAACACCTGTGCCCAGCGAGATAGAAACGCGCATTGGAAACTTCATTGCCAATGAGATTCCTGACGGCGCAACCCTCCAGATTGGTGTAGGAGGAATACCCAATGCCGTTATCAACGCGCTGAGCGGACATCAGCATTTGGGACTGCATACAGAAGCCATCACCGATGGTGTGTTGCCACTGATAGAGAAGGGGATTATCGACAACTCACTCAAGAAAATTTACCAAGGTAAGTCATTGGGTAGTTTGGTGCTCGGATCGAAACATTTGTACGAATATATGGATAATAATCCAGATTTCGTTATTCGCGATGTTGCATTTACTAATGACCCACAAAATATCCGCCAAAATCCCAAAGCAATGGCTATAAATTCAGCCATAGAAGTGGATCTTACAGGACAAATTTGTGCGGACTCAATTGGCGAAACGATTATATCAGGTGTGGGTGGACAGCATGACTTTATGTATGGTGCTTCGCTCTCAGAAGGAGGAAAGTGCTTCATTGCACTCCCAAGTATGACTAGCAAAGGACAATCAAAGATTGTTGCTAACTTAGCCCCTGGTGCTGGTGTGGTGACTACACGCTTTCAGGCACAGTATATAGCAACTGAACATGGAATAGTATATCTGCGCAACTTGCCGTTGGCGGAGCGCGCTAAAGCATTGATTAGCATTGCAGATCCTTCTGTGAGAGAGGATTTGGAACGTGCCGCAGTACAGCGATTTGGCATAGGTTTCCTTCGGTTGAAGTAGATAAATCATAGGTGTATCGTGTGGTAATAGTGCGGTAATAGTGCGGTGTGAGAAAGAGAATAAAATGATATTTCAAAATAAATTTTGTAAAATATTTTGCATATTTGCGATTTTTGTAGTAACTTTGCAGAAGATTTGGTAAATAATATGTTTTGATTGAAAATGAATAAGGTTTTACGTACGATTATACTTGTGTTTTGTTTGTTCTCGTTGATGTCATTTACTCTGGTGATAGATGCAGGACATGGTGGTGAGGATGCTGGTGCAATAGGATTGGTAAAAGGTTTGAAAGAGAAGGATTTGAACTTGAATGTTGCAAAACAATTGGCTAGCAAAATACGGGTAGCCTATCCTGAAGTAAAAGTAGTTTTGACGCGTGAAACAGATGTGTTCTTACCTCTGCAACAGCGTGCGGATATTGCTAATAAGAATCATGCTGATTTATTTATAAGTATTCATACTAATGCTGCAGAAAATCGTAAGGCACAAGGGGCGGAAACATTTATCTTAGGTACTGACCGCATGGAAGACAATCTGGATGTGGCTATGCGTGAGAATGCAGTGATGAAGTTGGAAGCGGATCAGACTGTATATCAAGGATTTGATCCTAATTCCGTGGAGAGCTATATAATTTTTGAATTGATGCAAAACCAATATATGGATAATAGTTTGGTATTTGCAGAACTGGTTCAAAATCAGTTTGTTGGGACCTTACAACGTGCAAATCGTGGCGTACGTCAAGCTGCATTTTGGGTGTTATTACAATCGGCATGTCCAAGTGTGCTTGTAGAAATGGGATTTATTAGCAATGCAGAAGAAGAAAAATGGCTAGCTAGCGAAGAGGGTAAAAAAGGAATTGTTAACGGCATTTTTAATGCCTTTGAAAAATATTATAAAAAATGAAGTACTCAAGAGAATTAAAAGTGGGAGCACTAGCAGTAGTATGTGCAGTGATATTGTATTTTGGCTTTAATTTCCTTAAAGGTATAAATATTTTCTCCCCAACGCATTGCTATTATGGCATGTTTGAAAAAAGCAACGGATTGACCGAACAAGCACCAGTCTATATTTTGGGACATAAAGTAGGACTAGTAGAGACTGTGACATATGATTTCACTCAAACGCCTGCATTTGTAGTAGGTGTGAATATAGATAAAGCAATCGTATTGCCTCGTGGAACAGAGATGGCGCTAGTTGCTGATGGATTATTGGGTGGAGCTGCTATCGAATTGAAGTTGCCTAATATGCCTAATAGAGCTATGCCATATCAACGAGGCGACACTTTGCCTACGGCTATACTACCAGGATTGGTTGATAATCTGCAAACAGGTGTGCTCGCTCATTTGGATAGTTTGCTTATAGAGGCCAACTTGTTGGTGGCTACACTTAACAGTGAACTAGGAGAGGGTAATCTGCATAGTAGTTTGAAGCATATTGAGCAACTGACGGCAGACTTGCAAGTGAGTGGACAGGATATACGACAATTGACGCACAATCAGTTGCCCGAAATGATGAGCAAAGTAGATACAACATTATCAGACTTGCAAACGGTGATGACAGCTGTACGTAAAGCAGAGATAGAGAATACTATTGCTGATCTCAATAAGGCTATCCAATCAGTAAACGAAGCATTAGATTCTGAAGATGGTACATTGGGGCTTTTGCTGAATGATAAGACTCTTTATGAGAACTTGAATACGGCCTTAAAAGACCTAGATAATGTAGTTGTAAATGTGGACTCTGTAGTGATGTCAATCAAGGCAAGACCATTTATTCAGAAAAAACTACCAAAGTAATTATTTTTCGATTGTCTAATTTTTAATTTTCGTTGAAAAAATCCCTAATCATTTGATAATCAAATAGGTTAGGTTTTTTTGTGAAACTTTTTTTTGTGGAACAAATGAAGAGATATTGTGTGATTTTCAATTGGTTATGTAGATTGGTTATGTATAACCAGAAGAAAATCAGTTAAAAATAGTTAACTGTTTGAAATATTGATAGATATCATTTAATGAATGAACTGCTGCAGGAGCACATTTTTGTATTTCAAAAAAAAGTAGTACCTTTGCACTCGAATTTGTGAAAAACACGTTTTTTCACTATGTGATACTGATATTTTTTATACGCAGCAATGCAAGAAAATGTAAACATATTGTGGGCTGAGTGTCAACAGGTCCTCAAGGATAACTTGCCTCAGAGTGCATACCAAACGTGGTTTGCACCTGTAGTAGCTATCCAATGGGAGCATAATGTGCTAGTGTTGCAAGTAAAAAGTCAGTTTGTAGTAGAATATATAGAAGAGAACTACTTAGATATTCTCTCACGCGTATTAAGAAAGGTGTTTGGTCCGCAAGTGCAACTGGAATATCGTATATTGATGGCAGGTAGCAGCATTGATGTACCAAGCGAATCTATTCATCAAGTAGTTAATTCACCTAAAGTTGCAGCCCAATCACTAAATATGGCTGTCAAAACTTGGGATAGTCAGTTGAGCGAGAATTATACGTTCGATAATTTTATTAAGGGTGAACCCAACAAGTTAGCGCGTGCTGCTGCTGTTGAGATAGCAAAGAATCCTGGTAAAACGATTTTTAACCCATTATTCTTGTTTGGAGGTAGTGGAGTAGGTAAAACGCACTTGGCCAATGCTATTGGAAACGAAGTATGCCGATTGAATCCTACTGCGCGAGTTTTGTATGTGACTGCAAATACGTTCAAATTGCAGTTTCAAGATGCGGTAAATCATAACCGTGTACCAGATTTCTTGATGTTCTATCAGTCGGTGGATGTGCTGATTGTAGATGACATACAATATTTTTCAGACTTAAAGGGTACACAAGATACATTCTTCCAGATATTCAATCACTTACAGCAGAGTCATAAACAGCTGATTTTGACATCTGATCGTAGTCCGATGGAGCTTCGTGGCGTGCAAGATCGTCTGTTATCACGCTTCAAATGGGGATTAGCAGCAGAGATTACTCGACCAGACTATCAGTTGCGTCATGATATATTGCTCTATCGTATCCGCAGAGATGGCGTAAAATTAAACGATGAGATTATAAACTATATTGCAACGAATGTAACGGACAATATCCGTGATTTGGAGGGTGTCTTAGCAAGTTTGTTAGCATATTCGACTTTGACTGACAGTCCTATTGATATGACTTTGACTCAAACTGTTGTAGGGCGTTTGGTAGCATTGCAACCCAAATCATATAATCCAAACGATATTATTCGAACAACGTGTCAGTATTTGAATATCTCGGAAACGGCAATTGCGGCTAAAACTCGTACACGTGAAGCGGTTCGTGCCCGTAATATCGTGATGTATCTAATCAAGAAATATACAGATTCTTCGCTTGCGCAGATTGGTGCTTGTGTGCATCGTGATCATGCCACGGTGGCTTATTCTTTGAGCACCTTGGAAGGACAATTGACATACGATGCTGTTTTGCGTCAAGATATCAAATCAATTGAGAATGCATTAGGACGTTAATCCTATTGCATAACTTCTAAACAAAACTTCTAAATAAGTTACGAATATTACTGCATAACTTCTAAAAAAGTGTATCGCAACCAACGATACACTTTTTTTATTATTCCCCCCCTTTCCGTTTTGTCTTTTCCGTTTTGTCTTTGCCAGCACTCTGGAAACTTCCCCGCCTTTCCACCTTTCACCTTTCACCTTACTCTCTCTTTACTAACTCTTAGTGATTAGTTAGTGATTAGTTAGTGATTCGGCTACCTTTACCGAATAATCACCATAATTTCTAACCACTAAACGCGAAACTCTGAACAAAAATTTGCATATTTCGTAAATTGTTTGTACCTTTGTCCTCTAAATATGTAAACATCTAAAACATAATCAATATGAAACGAACTTTCTTATTTGTTTTTTGCAGTTTCTTTGCAATAGCAATTGCTGCTAATTCTGTTACTCCTGCTGCTTCATTGCCGTCTTATTACGAAAGTATTGATGGAAAATCTGGAAAAACACTTTTCGATGCTGTGCAAAAAGTAACCAAAACGGGCTATTCCTCGCTGGGATATGATGGTCTCTGGAGTGCGTATAAGTATACTGACTTGCACGAGAATGGATATGTTTGGGATATGTACAGTGATTGTACATGGAAAAGCATAAACTCCAATCACTGTGGTAATTACAGCGATGAGTGTGATTGCTATAATCGTGAACACTCTATTCCAAAATCTTGGTATGGTGGTACTACATCAGGACCAGGTTGCGATATTTTCCACCTTGTTCCTACTGATGGTAAAGTGAATGGCGTGCGCAGCAATTATCCATTTGGTGAAGTAGCAAGCGCAGACTACAATAAACACGGTAACAAGAAAGGTTCTGCCAAGAGTATTACTATCACGGGTGGAAATACCATTGCTGGTAATACTGGCGCTACTATCTCTGCTTCTGGTACCGTGTTTGAGCCTCGCGATGAATATAAAGGTGACTTCGCGCGTGGATACATGGGCGCGCTGCTGAAATGGGCAGGCGACAAGGCTTTTACAGATGGAGAAGGTTCTAAGACATTCACCACCAACTATTCTACGGGGTCTTTCGGATTGACCAAATATGGTGTGGCACTCCTGATGAAATGGCACCGCCAAGACCCTGTTTCGCAAAAAGAGATTGACCGTAACAATGGTATTCAACAAACGCAAGGTAACCGCAACCCATTTATTGACTATCCTTATTTGGCAGAGTTTATCTGGGGCGAAAAAGCGGGTCAAACACTAGAGTTGGACGACCTAATTACAGCATACGACTCCCGTTTTGTGCTTGGTGAGAGCAATGGTTATCTCAAGGGGGGCAGTACGGTTGATCCTGAAACCAAATGTACTGTAACATGGCTTGTGAATGGCGAAGTATATACTGCTGGTAATCCTACTATATCTGTAAACAAGGGTGGAGTAGTGACTGTATTGCCCACTGCACCTAAGTCATGCGATGAGATTAGTAATCAGTTTGTTGGCTGGAGTGAAGAGGCTATCAAAGGCACAACCGATGATGTGCCATCTGATTTGTTCTCTACCGCCGATGATGCACCCGATATTATGCAAAACACTACTTTCCATGCTGTATTCGCTCAATTAGAAGAGGAGGAAACGACGGTGAATCTTCCTGCTACGATTACTATGAACCTGAATAACACACAAGGTTGGACACTTTCTGGATTGGATAAGCAATCCAAATACTGGAAAATGATAAAAGAGTCGTATGCAGAATCGCCTTCGCTGGACGCAAGCCAAATCACGAGCATAACCATCAATATGCGTACTTGGGGCGGTGCTCAGTATAACACCATTGAGTTCGCTGTCGCAGGTAAGAAAATAGGCGAATTGAAGGCGGGTAATAATAATCTGAAAGATTATACATGGAAGCCAACAACCACTCCATCTGGAGTTGGTGCATTGCGCTTCTCCAGTCCGACATGTACTACAAATGAAGGTCCTGCCTTTAGCAGTATCACTATCAATACTTCAGGCGGAGGCAATGGTACCACTACTACCTACACGTACTCTCGCTATATCACTTCTTGCAACAATGGAACTTCTGACATTGAGGAAACTGTTGTTGAAAAGCCAAATAACAAAATTATCCGAAATGGTCAACTCTTAATTGAGTTTAACGGGGTGTATTACAATACTTTAGGACAACAAGTGCAATAATGAACATTGTAGAAGAAATCCGACAATTGTGTCGCGAAAAGAACGCCATCATCATGGCGCATTACTACCAACGACCTGAGATTCAGGATGTAGCAGATTTTGTAGGCGACTCCCTCGCTTTAGCACAACAGGCTGCCAAGACTAATGCCGACATCATTGTGATGTGTGGTGTACACTTCATGGCTGAAACTGCCAAAATCCTCTGCCCCGACAAGAAAGTACTTATTCCTGCGCCCGAAGCAGGATGTTCGTTAGCAGATAGTTGCAAGGCTGCAGATTTAGCGGCATGGAAAGCTACGCATCCAGACCACATGGTGGTATCGTACGTGAATACTAGCGCGGCAGTTAAGGCATTGACCGATGTGGTAGTTACCAGCAGCAATGCGCTGAAGATTGTGAAGCAATTGCCTGTAGATAAACCAATTCTCTTTGGTCCCGACCAAAACCTCGGCGGTTACATCAATTCAATGACGGGGCGCAAGATGGATTTGTGGAATGGTGGATGCCATGTGCATGCACGTTTCTCAGTAGAAGCAATCTTGTCGCTTAAGCAACAATATCCTGATACGAAAGTATTGGCGCACCCAGAGTGCAAGGCGATTGTGTTGCAGAATGCGGATGTGATTGGCTCAACACAAGCGTTACTTAATTATGCGAAAGAGCACCCCGAACAGAAGCGATTTATCGTAGCAACTGAGAGTGGCATTCTTCATGAGATGCAAAAAGCCTGTCCAGATGTAGTGTTTATTCCTGTGCCACCTGAATCCACAGAGACAATAGGAGAGTGTACTGCACAACCTATTGCTAATCAATGTGGTTGTAATGAGTGTGAGTATATGCGAATGAATACTTTACAAAAACTGTATGACTGTCTTCGCAGCGAAACAAACGAAGTGTTTGTAGATGAAGCTATTGCCCAAGATGCAATCCTTCCAATTCAACGTATGTTGGAGATGAGTTAATAGCGAATTGCCTATTATTGCGCTACCAATTACGGGTCTTTGACGGGTTTATGCTATACCTTTGCTCTGCGGGCAAGGGAGAATTGGAACTCTAATCCGCCTTCGGGGCGATTGATTGCGGTGATTTTTCCTCCATGGAAGATCACCGCATGTTTTACGATGGAGAGTCCCAAACCCGTGCCGCCTGCTTTGCGACTGCGACCTTTGTCCACACGATAGAAGCGCTCAAAGATATGTGCCAATGCTTCATTTGGAACTCCCTGACCATTGTCGGTAATACTGAAATATAGATTCGAAGGGTCTTGGCTCATGAGTTGAATACTAATCTCTGCTTTCTCTACATAGTTGATGGCATTGTCCACGATATTGTGGAAAATGGAGTAGAGTAGTGTGTAGTTACCCGTGATAATCAAGTGTTTAGGTATATTGTGCGTAATGGTAGTACCTGCTTGCGAAGCGCGCAAAGATAGGTCCTGCACCACATTCTCCACTACGGTGTAAAGGTCTAATTGTAGGCGAGTGTAGAAGTCGGTTTGGGTGTCAAGTTTGTTGATAGTGGATATATCTTCCACAAGGTTGGCAAGGCGACCCGATTGCTGGTAGGCACGCTCAATGAATTGTCGGCGTTGTTCTTCGGTCATGTCGGGATGCATGAGAATAGTTTCCAATGCTCCGCGAATACTCGCTACAGGTGTTTTGAGTTCGTGACTGATGTTCTGCGTCAGCGTTAATCGTTGCTGCTCACGTGCCTTATTGATCTTCTGCTTGTAAAAGGCGTAAAAGATGCCTACAATAGCAATAATGCCTATTCCTATGATAATCCAGATGTTCATGTAGTGTTGCGTAGAATGGTGTAGGATGGTTAATTTTCGAAGAGGTATCCGTAGCCAGATTTGGTGATAATGTGTTTGCCGTACTGCCCGAGTTTGCGACGGAGGTGGGTGATATGCACATCTACGGTACGTTCAAGTACATAGCCGTTGCTGTCCCACACATTATTAAGTAGATGATCGCGTGATAGGATTTGTCCGCGATGGGTGAGCAGGTAGCAGAGTAGTTCAATCTCTTTGCGTGTAGTTTTCACGTTTTCGCCATCCACCATGAGCGACATATCGGCTTTGTTCACTACAATCCCTTCAAACACAATGCAGTCGTTGCTGATAGGTCTTTGTTCTTGGTTCTTGGCTCCTTGTTCTGCAGTTCTGCGAAGCACTGCTGCTACTCGTGCTAGTACTTCGGCAATGCGGAAGGGCTTGCTGATATAATCATCTGCACCTAACTTAAAACCCTGAAGCAGAGTATCTTCATCGCTCAACGCAGTAAGGAAAATGATTGGTGGAATCCCGATACCCGATTCCCGATACCCTATATCCGAGCGCAGCTTTTCTGCCATTTCCAATCCCGACATGCCGTCCATCATAATGTCGAGAAGGATGAGTGAAATAGGCGATGAGGCGATAAGGCTATTAGGCGAGTGGAGCAGTTCCAATGCTTCTTCTGCGGAGTGTGCAACAAGTGTTTCGTAGCCTGCTTTTTGCAACGAATAGGAGAGAATCATGCAGATATCCTCTTCATCATCTACTATGAGTATGCGTTGTTTTGCCATATTGATATAGTTTCGGCTGCAAAGTTAGTAAAAATATTTCAATCGACCAACCCGATTGTGCAAATTAATGATTTATTAATATTTTTTGCCGATATTGCAAACAAAAGGTGTGTCAGTATAGTGACACACCTTTGGGGTTTGGGAATTGTTATTTTTGTTCCTCTTCTTGCTTTTGTTTAGCTTCTTTGCGGTCTTTGATTGCACTAATCACAAAGAAAGGACCCATGAAGACTGCTACCATACCCAAAGCAAGGAGGATCATTGTCAAATCATCCATAGTTGTTATTGTTTTTTGATAGTTAAACTTATAGTTATCGGACGGCGTTCCGCCTATTGGATATTGGACGGCTGCGCCTATTGGATATAGGTTAGATAACTACCAAAAACTATGGAATGGGAAAGAGATATGTTCTGTAGGTAAACTAAGTGGCGTAATGCATGATAGTGCCACTATACGTTTGATATTGTGAGAGATACTATTGGCTTGGTAGCGCAAGGCAGCGCATAGTTGTTGCGTGTTGGTACGCAGTTGCCACGATGTGGAAATACGTTCCTGACGGCGATTGCGCAAGCGATTATCTTCGCTACGCGTGCCGATTTGATACGAAGTGAGGGCATCGGTCCAATCGTATTGTTGTTGAAGACGTTTGGCGTAGTCCTCTGATATATCATTTAATACGGAAGACACTGCGCTTGCACTCGCTGATGGGCAAGATGCTGTATCTTGAGCAGAAAGGTCGGACATATGCACAGAAGCACATAGTCCGATTATCAATACGAGCAATATATAGCGCAAGTCTCTCACTACAAATCCGTTTTATGCTGCAAA
The DNA here is from genome assembly GCA_045601825.1 of Paludibacteraceae bacterium. Taxonomy (GTDB): domain Bacteria; phylum Bacteroidota; class Bacteroidia; order Bacteroidales; family Paludibacteraceae; genus Colicola. The sequence goes on from JAZSAI010000011.1 coordinate 95,927, forward strand.
GGTACAACAAAATTTGCACATTCGCAAATGATTTGAGTAAAAGTTCACTTTTGAGCGAAAAATCTATTTTTATTTTCGATGAATCCATGAAATCTATACAATAAAAAAGGTGTGTCAGTATCGTGACACACCCTCTAATTATTTATTCACTATTTCTAAATCCAATTAGAACAAGTAGCGAACACCAAGAGAGATACCGCTGTAAAGACCATAAGGGTTGAATCCTACGTGACTTCCCCAACCTTCAATGCCGATATTTGGACGCCAATCCAAAGAAAGTTGCAATGGGAAATTAAAGCAATATTCAATACCTATGTGACCAACTGCACCTACATACCAAGATGTGTAAATCCACCGATTAAATAAGTGATATGCACCAGCACCAGCACCAACACCAAGATACCAATTCCATTGACCAGCAAGATTCCAAGGAATTGCAGTACCAAATGGGTTAATCCAATCATAAGTAGCGGTAACACCGATACCAGAAAAGAGAGGAAGGTTCAATGATACATCAATCATATTCGCTTCACCAAGAGCGTGTTGGTATGATATGTCAAATCCATAACCGATATTAACACCGACAGCGCGTGGTTGTGCAACTACAGTAGCCGCACCTACGAATGCTAAAATGGCTATCAAAAGAAGACTCTTTTTCATATTTTTTTGTTTTTAATTGATTTATGGGTAAAAATACAAACTAAAATATCCTACGGAATCTTAATAGTCATATTCGTATTCATCACCATCAAGAGCATAGCAAGACTCTTCGTCTGCTGCATTGGCGGGCTTGTAGGAGTATTTGCCCACGTTTCCGATAATTTCTTGTGCTTCCTTGAGTACCACACCGATCATATACTCGGTGCCCCATTCGTGGTAGGATTCAGAATACCCACCAACGGTACAAGTGATTTCCCAGCACTTTTCTACGGTGTTGTCTAATTTGCTCACATCCAAGTTCTCGACACCGTTTCTTGGAGTACAGGCAGCGAATGCTAACCCGATGATGCACAATAGTGCAAATAAGATTTTTTTCATGGTTTTTGGGGTGAGGAAAGTGAGTACGTCTTGCATTTCTGTTTCCCTCTTTACCAGAAATGTAAGGTGAGACATTACCTCATCTCGGGCGCAAAGGTATTTTTTTTTTTTTACATATGCAAATTTTTTGGCAAAAAAATTCATTTTTTTTTTGAAAAATAGTAAAAAAAGTAGAAAAATGTTGTGTTTTTGTGTGAAAATATGATGTATTTAATAAAAAAATAACAAAATCTTCATACTTCTATAATAATATTGTGCTACTTTTGCACGGATTTTGAATGTACCAAGTGCAAACAATACTAAACAACTCTACACAATATTAAACCATTCTAAACAATACATCTATGGAATATATTATTTTGATTGTGACTTTAGTAGGCATCGTGTTTGGTGCTGATTTGCTGCTAAATGGTAGCGTAGCTATCGCTAAACGCTTTCATGTATCGGATTTTGTGATTGGTGCTGTTATCGTGGGCATTGGTACAAGTGTGCCTGAGTTGGTGGTCAGTTTCTTTGGCGCGCTGAAAGGCAATGCCGATGTGGCGATTGGCAATGTGGTGGGCTCTAATATATTCAATGTACTGGGTATTCTGGGAATAACAGCAATATGCTTTCCAATCGCAATAGACAAGAAAAATATGACCTTTGAGATACCATTTTGCATTGTTGTTTCGGTGTTGGTGACATTGTTGGCACTTAACTTCTTCAATGGTACACCTGCCACGATTAGTCGTATAGATGGTATCGTATTATTGTTAATTTTTGCGGGGTATATGTGGTATTCTATAGCTCGCGACAAAAGAGAGTCTACCCCCATTCCCCCTCTAACGGAAGGGGCAAATGACAAGGAGATGCAATGTTTGATGCCTGTTTGGAAAGCGGTTATGAAAGTTGTTGTGGGGTTGGGCATATTAATTGTGAGCTGCGATATGTTTGTAGATGATGCAGTGGCTATTGCTAAATCTTGGGGCGTTGATGATGCTATAATCTCGCTCACATTGGTTGCTTGCGGTACTTCGTTGCCAGAGTTGGCTGCTTCGGTAGTGGCTGCGTTTAAGAAGAATACGCAATTGGCGTTGGGTAATATCGTGGGTTCGAATATCTTTAATATCCTATTGATTTTGGGCTTGAGTTCACAGGTGATGCCATTGACTTCGGCAGGTATCACGGTGGTGGATTATGGAGTGATGATTGGCGCAGCCATCGTACCTCTGCTCTTTGGCTTCAACAAAAAGATTGGCAGAGTAGGCGGCGCGTTGATGGTGATCGCTTTTGCAGTCTATACTTGGTATTTGATTGCAGGATAAGGATTATGTCTTCTCTTTTTTGAGATAATCTAATAGTCTTTTTTATAGAATCGGCTCAAATTTGCATCTTTTTTTATATTTTTCGGTGCAAAATGAGCCGATTATTCAAATATTTTTTGTGTACCAAATCTTAAAGTAGACAAAAAAGTTATTTTTCGTTTTTAGCAGTAAACACAAGTTTTATCTTATTGTTTATCAGTTGATTGTTTCTTTTTCGTGACAAACTTTGGTAGTTAGTTATCGTTGTCTAAATGTATCTAAAATGAGTAATACCCCCTGTTTCATATCTTCATCTGTAGTTGTCAGGAGTATCGTAGTTTGATTGCCTAACGCGGACATTGATAATTATCGTCAATCGTATAAGGAGTGTTTATACAGATGTAAGCGGACGTCCAACGATATCCATGAGTATTGTGCTGCTCGTGTACTTGAATTACAAGAGCCACCATAAGGAGGCCTAGTATTTTATAAACGTGCTTTGATGGCAGCGGATTCTGCTTCGTAGCCTGGTTTGTCGAGCAAAGCAAACATGTTTTTCTTATATGCCTCTACGCCAGGTTGGTTGAATGGATTGACACCCAAGATATAGCCAGAGATACCGCACGCACGCTCAAAGAAGTAGAGCAATTGTCCGATATAGTATTCGTTGAGTTTAGGCAGTGTGATCTTCATATTTGGTACACCACCATCAATATGCGCAAGCATCGTGCCTAACTCTGCCATCTTATTTACCTCGTCCACGCGCTTACCTGCCAAGAAGTTCAAACCGTCGAGGTTAGCATCATCGTGTGGGAAAGGCACTGTGTGATTTGGCTCAAGCACTGAAATCACTGTCTCAAACAAGTGGCGTTCGCCATCTTGGATATATTGTCCCATAGAGTGGAGGTCGGTGGTGAAGTCCACACTAGCAGGGAAGATACCTTTGCCATCCTTACCTTCAGACTCGCCATAGAGTTGCTTCCACCATTCGCTGATATTATGCAATTTTGGGTGGAAGTTTACCAATAGTTCCACTTTCTTGCCTTGCTCTTGATAAAGGCTATTGCGTGCTGCCGCATAGATAGCTGCTGGGTTTTCCTCGAATGGAGTAGTGATACCACATTGTTGCATCATCTGTTCTGCACCATCAATCAGGGCCTTGATATCCAATCCTGCGCAAGCAATAGGCAATAATCCTACAGGCGAAAGCACAGAGAAACGACCGCCGATATTATCTTCAATCACATATGTCTTGTATCCCTCTTGGGTAGCCAATGTGCGGAGTGCACCGCGTTTGGCATCGGTGATACATACAATGAGGCGTTTAGCAGCTTCCTTGCCTTGTTGCTCTTCCAGTTGAGTCTTCAGTAGGCGGAATGCCAACGCTGGCTCGGTGGTAGTACCTGACTTGGAAATGCTGATGATACCAAACTTCTTGTTTTTGAGGAGGGCTTGCAACTCATAGAGGTAGTCCTCGCCGATGTTTTGTCCTGCATATACGATGGCTGGTTTCTCGCCCTCCAACCATGCAAAACTGCTGGTCAGGGCATCAATCACGGCTTTAGCTCCAAGATACGAACCGCCAATACCAATGCATACAATCACTTCACATTCTTTGCGCAGCAAGTCTGCTGTAGCTTGAATATCGTCTAATTGTGGACGGATGTCGGATGGCAAGTTCATCCAACCGAGGAAGTCATTGCCTAAACCAGTACCATTTACCAATTGCTCTTGTGCTTGAGCTACTTGTTGTTTGTACGCATGGATTGCTTCTGCAGCAACTGCTGTACCATAGGAAAATTGAATATTATTCATCTTGCTTATTGAAATTTTTTAGTTAATTCTCGAATGACTGTTTTTGCAGATCTCCTATTATATAGAATTTGATATACCGCTTCCACAATAGGCAAATCCACTTGTGTATCTTGGTTGGCAAGCCAAATGGCTTTCGTGCCGTAGTAGCCTTCTGCCACCATTTCCATTTCTGTTTGCGCAGCTTTTACGCTATATCCCATGCCAATCATTTGTCCGAACTGGCGATTGCGAGAGAAGTTGGAGTAGGCTGTCACTAACACATCGCCCAGATAACCACTATCTGTAATATCGCGTGGAATATCCGATTTAGCTTTGGCGAAACGCATCATCTCATGCATCGCATTGGTCAGCAATACGGCTTGGAAGTTATCGCCGTAATGCAAACTCTTGCAGATACCTGCAGCGATGGCATAGATATTCTTCATGATGCTGGCGTACTCCAATCCATCCACATCCTGACTGGGAGTAGTGCGCACGTAAGGTGTGTCAAAGAGCTTTTGCCACAAATCGGCTTTTGCTGCATCCTTGCAGCCAACGGTGAGGTAACTCAGGCGCTCCAATGCAATCTCTTCTGCATGACATGGACCTGTAATCACACCTAAATTTTCTTCTGGAATGTTGTAGTGTGCATGCAAATAATCAGTCACCAGCATATTCTCATCTGGGATCATTCCTTTCACAGCGGATATGACGCATTTTTGAGACATATCAATCTTTATATCATCCAAACTTTGTTTGATATAAGGAGAAGGAATAGCCAAAATAATCAAATCGGATTGATCTACTACCGCGTTGATATCTGCGGAGAAGTTGATGCGCGATATATCAAAATATGCCCATTCCAAGTGGTTGGGATTTCGACGAATCTCTATAAACTCGTCGATTGTTTCTTGTTTGCGGATGTACCAATTGATTTCTGGTACATTGTGCATTACTATTTTAGCAAGGGCTGTCGCCCAACTACCTGAACCTAGTATAGCTACTCTCATATACTCTTGCCTTTTAAACTTTAAACTGTAGCTCGCTTTTGCGAGCGTCCTCTAAACGGAGAAATAAAGTACCATGGTGCTTTATTTCTCTGGCTTCATGGTTGGGAACAAGAGTACATCTTGGATAGATGGTTGTCCCGTCATGAAGATAGCGAGGCGATCGATACCTATACCAATACCCGATGTAGGAGGCATACCGTACTCGAGTGCACGCATAAAGTCGTGGTCGATTATCATTGCCTCATCGTCGCCCTTGTCAGCGAGCTTCATTTGCTCTACAAAACGCTCGTATTGGTCGATTGGGTCGTTGAGCTCGCTGTATGCGTTAGCCAACTCTTTGCCGTTTACCATCAGCTCGAAACGCTCGGTCAGTCCTGGTTTTGAGCGGTGCATCTTGGTCAGTGGCGACATTTCCACAGGGTAGTCGGTAATAAAGGTTGGTTGAATAAAGGTGCCCTCGCATGTCTCGCCGAAGATTTCGTCGATGAGTTTGCCTTTGCCCATCTTGTCGGTGTCCTCTACACCGTATTTCTTAGCCACTTGGCGAATCTCATCTTCGGTCATGGTGCTTAGGTCGTAGCCCGTTTTCTCTTGGATAGCTTCTAAGATAGGCAGACGGCGGTATGGTGCTTTGAAGTTCACGATATTGTCGCCAATCTTCACCTCAGTAGTACCATTGACAGCGATGGCGATTTTCTCCAGCAATTGCTCGGTGAAGGACATCATCCAGTTGTAGTCCTTGTATTGCACGTAGAGCTCCATACAGGTGAACTCTGGGTTGTGGGTGCGGTCCATACCTTCGTTGCGGAAGTTACGACCAATCTCGTACACGCCTTCGAAACCACCTACGATGAGGCGCTTGAGGTAGAGCTCGGTAGCAATACGCATATACATATCCACATCCAAGGCATTGTGGTGTGTGATAAACGGACGAGCCGATGCGCCACCAGCAATGGCTTGCAGCATTGGTGTCTCCACCTCAGTATAGCCCGCTTCGTCAAACACTTGACGCATGGTGCGGATGATGGTTGCACGCTTGAGGAAGACATCTTTCACACCCTCGTTCACCACTAAGTCCACATAACGTTGGCGATAGCGTTGTTCTGGATCGGTAAAGCCGTCATATGCTACACCGTCTTTGTATTTCACGATAGGCAATGGACGGAGGCTCTTTGCCAGCACGGTCAACTTTTGTGCGTGTACACTAATCTCGCCCATCTGTGTGCGGAAGACAAAACCTTCAATACCCACAAAGTCACCTATATCGAGCAACTTCTTGAAAACGACGTTGTACATCTGTTGCTCTGCGGTGGTAGCCGTTTCGCCTTTCGCGGGGTCCCCGACGACATTCGTGTCGTGGGGTGCATTTGGGGTAGGAGCTTGGATATCATCGCGGCTCACATACACTTGGATACGACCTTTGGAGTCTTGAATCTCTACGAACGATGCCTTACCCATGATACGACGCGACATCAAACGACCTGCAATACGCACTGGTTTGCCCGTGTACCACTCGGCATCTGCGGTTTGCTCGTCCACGAAGGTTGACTTGATATCGGTGGAATAACCTGTAACTACATACTCATCAGCAGGATAGGGGTTGATACCCAAATCACGCATCTTTTGCAGACTTTCTCTGCGGATTACTTCTTGTTCACTGAGTTCCATATCTTTTTTGTTCCTAATTATATTTCGTGCATATACGCGCATAATGCGCAATTTGGGTGCAAAGATATAAAAAAATATGCATATACGCAAGCAAAACGAATAAAAGTTTTAGATATTTTGCCAAATTATATTTTTTTTGTACCTTTGCAACAAATTTAATAATATCTTTTATGATCGCATTTGTATTTCCAGGTCAAGGTGCTCAATTCTCGGGCATGGGTAAAGACTTATATGATGCATACCCAGAAGCACGCCGAATAATGCAGCGTGCTAACGAAGTATTAGGTTTTAATCTTACCGAAGTTATGTTTGAAGGTACGGATGAAAGTCTTCGTCAAACCAGTGTTACTCAACCTGCTATCTTCTTACATTCCATCGTAGCTGCTCGGCTGATGACTTCCCTTCGTCCCGACATGGTAGCGGGGCATAGTTTGGGTGAGTTTTCTGCATTAGTAGTGGCAGGTGCTATTGGTTGGGAGGATGGTTTGCGTTTGGTGAGCCAACGTGCACAAGCCATGCAAGAAGCATGCGAATTACAACCAGGAACTATGGCTGCCGTGTTGGCATTGGCTGATGATAAAGTGGCAGAAGTGTGTGATAGTATTGAGGATATTGTGGTGGCAGCCAACTTCAATTGCCCTGGTCAAGTGGTAATCTCTGGCTCATTGAGTGGAGTAGATGCGGCGTGTAAAGCTTTGAAAGAAGCGGGAGCCAAACGTGCGCTGAAATTGCCTGTAGGCGGTGCATTCCACTCGCCATTGATGCAACCTGCTGCTGAGCGATTGGAACGCGCTATTTTGGCAACTGCTTTTCATGCGCCTCAGTGTCCTGTGTATCAGAATGTGAGTGCAAAGGCGGAAACAGATGCTGCAATTATTCAGCAGCAACTTTTGAAACAACTTACCTCGCCTGTACATTGGACGCAATCGGTTCAGCAGATGGTAGCCGATGGAGCAACCGCATTTTATGAGTTTGGTCCAGGCGATGTGCTCAAAGGTCTTATCCGCAAGATCAACCCGACGTCGAAGTAGGGTAGGCTGTAAGGTGTAAAGGCGGAAATGAAAAAGAGCGACACTTGCGTGCCACTCTGAATGTTTACACAACGGAATAATCCTTATTGTGTATGTCATCAAATTTAGTTGGTGCAAAGGTACTGCTTTTTTTTGATATATGCAAATATTTATTATTTTTTTTTTATTATTTTGTGTATTTCATTAAAAAAGCGTAACTTTGCAGAAGATTAACAACTGGCATTCTAACGCGAACAAAGTGCAACAGTTGTGTATGTCATTCAAATTTAGTAACTTTGCAGAAGATTAACAACGTAGATTTGCAGAACGCTGCTGCCGCTCAAGTTGTGTATGTCATTCAAATTTAGTAACTTTGCAGAAGATTAACAACGCTCTATCAGCCATTCCATACCAAAGCGAAGTTGTGTATGTCATTCAAATTTAGTAACTTTGCAGAAGATTAACAACTTTGTACCTTTGTCATCCCCTTCCCCGCCGGTTGTGTATGTCATTCAAATTTAGTAACTTTGCAGAAGATTAACAACAGATTTGCCATAATAAAAAATCCTTTCGTTGTTGTGTATGTCATTCAAATTTAGTAACTTTGCAGAAGATTAACAACTTCAATCTCATGCGCTACGCCTAAGAACCTGTTGTGTATGTCATTCAAATTTAGTAACTTTGCAGAAGATTAACAACTTAATTTGTATAACTAACAGTAAATGAGTTGTTTGCAAAGAAATTTAGAAAATAAAAAAGCGACTATTAAAAGTCGCTTTTTTGTATCTTAATGTCAGAATATTTTTTCTAATGGAAATAGTATCCGTTAGATTAATCTCTCAAAAGAACTTGCAAAGGTACTACTTTTTTCGGATATATGCAAGTATTTGAAATTTTATTTTAAAAAAGTTCTAATTGCTGCACGGGCTGATTTACTGCGATTTCTTTCTGACAATCGAAGATAGTCATGTCGCCAAATTGCTTGTCAGTAACGCGTAGGATTCCTATTTTTCCTTCTGGTGGTAACATTCGCTTGACCCGCTGAATATGTACATCGGCATTTTCTGCACTTGGGCAATGTCGTAGATAAATAGAGAACTGAAACATAGTGAAACCATCTTGCAACAACCGCTTGCGAAAGAGCGCATATTCTTTACGCGCTTTCTTGGTATCGGTTGGCAAGTCAAATAATACCAACACCCACATAATTCTATATTCGCTAAATCTAGAGGGCACTTATGTAAATTACCCGTTTTGAAAATTTATAACACTTAATAACCTTATTGGCACTTTTATGATATTTTGACTTTCTGCTTGTATCTCGTTGTTTGTCAATTAGTCACAATGTCCACATTGCTCCTGCCTTCCAATCAACTATCTACTACGCATAAATCTCAAAATCTCTATAAAGTAATTTATATAAGTGCCCTCAACATATAAAAAAACGCACCTAACTATAGATGCGTTTACCAATCGGGATAAATAATTTTACGTGCTTCGCCACTAAAACATTTGTACACACTATTGGCGGTGGTTTGAATGGCTATTTGCATTGGACTTCGTCTGCCGTCAATAATCACATCCGTATAAGCAAGCATCAATAAGTCGCGCTTCATCTCGGTATTTAGTTCCGAAATATCCTCGTATCGCTTCATCATATCAATTACCAAACGATCTACAAAAGGACGATAGGGTTCCATAATATCATCTGCCAAGCAGTATGCATTGTAGCGATTATGATGATGAATACCGAGCGTAGGGAGTAACCCTGCTGCAACTAATGCGCGCGCTATCATCGCTCGCACGATAGCATAGCCATAATTGAGCAGATTGTTTGGCGGGTCGCCTTCTTGCCCACGAACAAAATCAGAATTATGGAATACATTACGCCAATAGTATGCAGCAGCGCGTCCTTCCATATTCTCCACATCGCCAGAACGAACGGACTTTGCCCAAGCGAGCATATTCTTATTTTCAACTTCTTGTTCTGCTAAAATAGCTGCTTGCCCAAGAATCTTGCTTGCGACCGTTTGTTGCCACATCTGCTTTTTGAGTGGCTCTGAAGCATCCAACTGCTCACGAAAACGCTCGTTTTGCAGATTATGTCCGTCTAAAGGTAGGTGTAATCCTACAGGCAAATGTTGGTCATTGGTCGTGATGATAGCACAATTGTTTTCCAATAGCGCAGCCATGAGTGCTTGGGTGATTGTGATTTGCTTGTGGTCAAGAATGACCACTCCCACATCTTCGATTGGCACTGTTCGCACTCCTTCTTGGCGCATGTTATCAGGTACACCTTTTCCATACACTACTTCAGGAATCTCAATGACTATCTGATTGAGTTTTAATTTCAGATAGGCAGGATTGGAGAAACAAAGAATGCGTTTGATCATACTTCCGATATTTCGCCTAATAAATTAACTCGTACTTTATGAGGGTGTTGAGCAAGCCAACCGCCAAAACTGCGAATACTAATGAGTTTCTTCATTTGCATACTTAATGCAGGATTTGGTTTTGATTCTCCTTTTTCATTACTATATTTGTCATCAACAGTTGTTTCAACATGATAACGGAAAGTATATTCTTTCCCTCGAATCTTTTGCACCCTATACAAATACTTATTGAGTAATTGATAATCTTTGTTCTGCATCGCCATTTCAAAATCAGCATCTTCCATTCCTAGAATAAACATTTCGTTGGCTTGTAATGATACAACGAATTGCCAATCATCTTGTGGCAGAGTAGATAAGAACTCTTGTGGTAAATCAGAATCAATCAGTTTGTCCCATATTGCTTTAGGGTCTTCTATTACTATTGGTAAGCCATATCGCTTGCGCTCCACTGCTTGCCAGAAACTTACAACCGATTCTTGATATTGTCCCTTAGCGTCTTGATAGATTGCTATATGGTGGTTGTTACCAGTCTTTGCAAAACCGATGGCTTCTCCTTGTGCATTGAATCGAACAGATGCTACTGCTTTATCTTGCAGACCAGTATAGCAGCGAACAGTCTTTATTTCCATTGTTTGTGCAGCATCAGAATAGAGTGGTTTAGCAAAGGCGTCTTTTGCTTTACCGCCAAATGCAGCTAATCGAGCACGCACTATCTCGCGGATAGTTGGATCAACAATGTCATCCACTTTCATACTTGGGTGGGTAAGTGCATATTTCACTACATACTTATTACCCAATTTGCCATAAACCGTTTCCTCTGTTAATGCACCTCTTGGCACTAATAATCCATCTTGTACATTGATTCGTTTACCTTTGCGGTAGATGGCGCGTTTAGCAGGTGTAGTCACTTTCTTGCCTGCGCGGAAAGAAACCAATATACCATCCACTTTGTCTGTCACCTCTTGTACGGTAAAGTGCGGTTGTATGTAAATGTATTTTTCCAATAACGAATACTTCTTTTCCATCAAAGGATTTACCTTTCGCACTGCTTCTGCAATATCATCATGCGATGCGTTCAGATTATTGAGGCGTTGAATATATCCCTGTCGTGTGAGTGCAATAGTCAAAGCATCAATAGCATGATGGCGATGGTCAACACGCTTACTCCAATTCTTTATACGTTCCTCTTGGTGCTCTTGTCCACGATGATCATAAGTAACAAACTCTGTCAATTCAGCATCACGATATTTAGGTAGATTTAAGTTATGCAAAATTTGGTCATATCCCCAAATGTGTCGCAAGAAATCCGTTACACTACCACTGGTGGCATACACATCTCGGATTGCGCTACGCAAAATCTCCACTGCTTTTTTAGATATATATTGGCTTTGTCGCAATTGGCGATCAATGAAGTCTTGAGGAATCTCCTCTTTGTGCCATAGTAAATGGTCACGTTTGGTTTTACTGATACGCCCTTCCTCAAAAGCAGTGTTCACACGTGCCAGATATGCGTCTAATTCTACTTGTCCGCGTGTCTCCATAAAGTCGCGAGCAGTCAGATTATCCTTTGTGTGGTTACAATCACGACATGCACATACTTTGTTGCTGAAGCTATCATCAAACAATATGCTTTTGGGAATGATATGTTCTACCTCTACATCTGCGCCCGAAAGGAACTCAGCTGCCGAAATAGATTTGCCACAATAGAAGCACTGATGTTGGCTCTCTTCCCACATTTTATATTTTTGTATGCGTGCACGAGAAGGACGGGTTCCGTGTTCTCTAATGCGTTCCTCAATGGCTTTGTTTTCGCGTTCGTTCTTGTTGATTCGTTCTGTGGTTTGTGCGCGTTCATCTTTGCTCTGCTTCAATTCGCGAGCCAATTCCACGCGTACCTCATCAATATTGCCATGTTGTTCTTTGAGGGCATTAACAATATTGATCATCTGATTGAGAATCTTCTCTATGATAGGTTGGCGTAGTTCATTTTTTAGCAGCAATGGAATCTTATCCACCAATTCGCGTGTGGCATTCTGCTCTTTTGTCATGGAATTGGAGTGATTTACGTAGATATGGTCGCATGCTTCGCTATATTTGTAGCCCTTCATCAAGTAGGGAAGTAGTTTACGAATAAACTTATGCGACTTGTTGGCATATCCTGGCTTTACAAAATCTATCTTAAACAATGCTTCTACAACTGCCTCATCATCAATACCAAATTGCTTGTGAAGTGCTTTGCCTAATTCCTCGCGCTCTTGTACCGAATATACCACATGCCACAGGCGGTATAATGGTTCTTGTTCTATAGCTTCAGATATACGTGAAATCACTTCGCCTGTCGCTTCATCTACATAATCGACCATTTGCACATTCATTTGCAACAGATGGTCGTATTTACCTCCCAATGCTTGACGCAATTGATTGAACGTCATATTACCTTTGATACCTTTGCCCACAGCTTTGCCTGTTGACCACCCCTCTTTAGGAGAAATGCCCAAAATCTTTTGCAGGTCTTTAGCTGTCAATTTCTCATGCGTGTTCAAATGTTCTACTATAGCTTGGCGTTGTACTAATGTGATAGGCAGATACTCATTGCTCTTGTTGAATAAAGTAATGTTGTTTGCTGCTTCCCACATCGCGCATAATTGTGCTAATGGCGATGTGCGTGGTGCACATTTAGGACCGCTATAGACCACTTTACCCGTTGCTTTGTTGGTATATGCCTTCATCTCAAATTCGCATAGTCCAACAAGGTGTTTGCAAGACTTCAGTGGACGTTGATAGAATATGATTTGATTGCGAAGAGTATCAATTAGTTCTGGTGTAAGCACTTCGGGATAAAACTGCTTCTGAATCTGCATAATTTGGTCAAAATCAGCCATATATGCAGCACGTGGAAAGACTTGGTCTTTGATGCGGAAAGTATAGTATGGACCAGATGGTGCCTGTACAGCACTTTCTACTAGCTTTTGGTAAAAATACTGACCAATAGTTTGATTACGCTCTTGAATATCTTTGTAGCGTTGATTGACTTCTGCTACATATTTTGTTTGCTTGCTATCTACACTCACATCCGCTTTAGCATGTTTGTAACCACGTTTTTGATTGATGTGGTATAGTACGCGTCCAATTTGTGGCAAAGTGAGTTGTTTCCCTTCTGTGGCAGCATCTGCACGCAATTGCCATAGGTCAATGATATGCTCATCCATGTACTCTGGAAGCATGTTGTTTTGGCGCAACACTTGTGTAAGTTTTGCGCGGCGTAATTGATAGCGGTCATATCCTTTACGAGCAGTACGTCGCGCAGTACGGTCTGCGTTTTTAGTAATTGCTTGACCTTTAGAGAATTGTGTACTATCATCTGGTGTTAATGGTACGATGCGACTGCCCATGCCGAGAATTGCAGAAGGAGTATCATCATCCATTTCAATCAATGCCCAACCAATTGAGCCAACACCAAGATCTAAACCAAGAATTTTCTTTGTTGCCATAGTCATTAGAATTTAATGCGCAAAGGTACAAAAAATATTGTACATACGCAAACATTATTTCATTTTGAGTTCATTTCGGCTGCAAAGGTACTATATCAAACTGCTAAAACTTGTCAGTATGCAAAGAAAAATGCACTTTTTTTTGTGGAAAAGTGCATTTTTTATACTTTATCGTTCAATGATTCTAGTTTTTTTGAGCCATCGCTAACGCCTTTCTTCCTGCCTCGGTCATCAAGCCACGGGCTTCGAGGTCGGCACAGCGTTGTTTGTTGAGTTCTGTCCAGTGGCTGCGTTTGCGGCGTGGAGAGAGACGTTGTGCCAATCTGCCATCGGGTAGGCGCTTCAAGGTGGAGTCAATCCAACCAAAGCAAAGTGCTTCCTCCACTACGTCTATATACGGCAAACAAGCAGCCGAACAGAGAGGACGTTTGCTGCGATACATGGCTATCCAACATTCTTTTGCCTCTTCGCTGTGCTCCAGCAGCCAATTGCGTAATTGGTCGCGGTGGGTGAATTCGAGTAGGGTAGTGATTTCCATGGTTGATTTATTTACGCTGCAAAGGTACGGAAAGAATTGCATATATGCAAATGAAATCGCCAATTTGGGCGATTTTGTTTAGTGGACGCGCCAAAGGCGCTGTTGTTTAAGGTTTAGAGGAGGGGAGTCGGGACAGGTGAGACGGGAAACCGTCGAGCGTAGTGGAAGAATATTTACTCGGCGAATTAACACCGAACGGTAAATTGATACGTGGGGTTAGCAAAAACGAGATTTTTTGCATTTTTCTTCAGAAAAATTTGGAAATTCAGGGTTCTATTATTACCTTTGCAGTTGATTTTGGAGCAAAGAATAAAGACCTAATTACCTTAGCGATAATAATACATAAGGGAATTATGTACAAGTTGACACTGATTTTATTATAAACGACAATTTAGGTCAATATTGATGTCAATTAATGTCAATTCGAAGAAACTTCTTTTGTTGCCCAAATGAATGCAGCGCGCTGCATTGGTGGGCAAAACAAAAGAATAATCATTTCAACAACAAGTGTCAACAGGTATATAAGTCCCATAAATAAACCTAAAATCTCCTTAACGGAGTTTACACAGATTGGAAATATATAGGTACTGTAACCGCAACGAATAGTGCGGTTATTGTGCGGTTATTGTGCGGTGCGAGTGGGGAAAGTGAAAGGTGAAATGTGAAAACTGAAAACGGAAAGGTGAAAACGGGAAACGGAAAGAAATACTAACCTTAATTAAAAAATAAAATCTATGTCACAAGTAACTTACATGGCACCCGTGGAAGAGGTGCGCGGAAAATTGTGTATGAATCGTGGCAATGACTCAGTCATTGTCACCCGTCGTAAATGTTATGGAAAGACCAAGAACAGCACACCCCGACTTGGTCCGAAAGAGATGTACACCTATCATTTACATAAAGGGAAATGGTCGGCTAGTGTAGAAGCTAATCGCGAGCTATTTAAGGTGGCGCAGAAGCAAGCTATCGCAGAAATGAATGATCCCGAACGAGTGGCTTATTGGCAACCGCTATTTGAGAAGCAATTTAAACATCCTAAGCAAGGAGAAAAACATTATGCCACGCTGCGCGGATTCGTGATTGCGCAAATCCATCAACAACTGAAAAAGCAACAAGCGGGGTAGGGTTCACTGCAAGCAGTGCATAAAATACATGGCTATTCCAAAAATCTTTGAATTTATTTGCATATATCAAGTTTTTTTACTACCTTTGCACGCTTTTTTGTGTGGAAAAGAGTAGGGGACAGTAATCCTTAAAAACTATTTTGCACCAATTTGAACAATTTTGAACTATATTGAACCACTAAGAATATGTTTAGAACCAACACTTGTGGCGAGCTACGTCTCGCCGATGCAGGCAAAACTGTCACCCTCGCAGGGTGGGCACAACGTATCCGCAAAATGGGCGGTATGACATTCATCGACCTTCGTGACCGATATGGTATCACGCAGCTCGCTTTCCAATCAGACGGCAGCGCAGAGCAAGACGCTTTGCTAGAGGCAGCCAATGGGGTAGGGCGTGAGTTCGTGCTCCAAGTAACGGGCGAAGTGATTGAGCGTCAGAGTAAAAACGCGCAAATTCCTACTGGCGAAATAGAGATTAAGGTGGCAAAAATGACCATTCTCAACGCAGCCGTGACTCCTCCTTTCACCATTGAGGACGAGACCGACGGTGGCGATGATATTCGCATGAAATACAGATACTTAGACCTTCGTCGCAACTGCGTAAGAAAGAACCTCGAACTACGCCACAAGATGGCTTTTGAAGTGCGTCGTTACTTGGACGAGAAGGGTTTCCTTGAAGTAGAAACACCCGTTTTGGTAAATTCTACACCCGAAGGCGCACGCGACTTTATCGTGCCAAGCCGTATGAACCCAGGACAATTCTACGCACTGCCACAAAGTCCACAGATTTTGAAGCAACTGCTGATGGTCAGCGGCTTTGATCGTTACTTCCAAATTGTGAAGTGCTTCCGAGATGAGGACCTGCGTGCAGACCGCCAACCAGAGTTCACACAAATCGACTGCGAGATGTCGTTTGTAGAGCAAGAAGATGTGCTTCAACTCTTCGAAGGGATGTCAAAACACCTGTTCAAGTCTATTCTCAATATCGACTTGCCTGATTTCCCACGTATGACATGGGCTGACGCCATGAAATACTACGGAAGCGATAAACCTGATACACGTTTCGGCATGGAGTTCGTGGAGTTGCACGATATTTTCCACGCTATTGAGGAGCAGAAAGAGGAGAAATTCAGTGTGTTTGCTAATGCTGCATACATTGGCGGTATCTGCGCTACAGGTTGCGCAACATACACCCGCAAACAACTCGATGCCCTCACAGACTACGTAAAACGCCCACAGATTGGCGCGAAAGGTATGGTATATGCCCGCGTAGAGGCTGATGGAAACGTGAAATCAAGTGTAGATAAGTTCTACAACCAAGAGCAGTTGCAAGAAGTAGCAAAGGCTATGAACGCTCAGCCAGGCGACTTGATTTTGATTCTCTCTGGCGACGATGCCATGAAGACCCGCAAGCAATTGTGTGAGCTTCGTTTGGAGGTCGGCAAACAACTCGGTTTGCGTGATCCTAAGAAGTTCTCATGCCTATGGATTGTGGATTTCCCAATGTACGAGTGGAGCGACGAGGAGCAACGATTGATGGCTATGCACCATCCATTTACTAGTCCAAAACCAGAGGATATTCCACTGATGGACACTGATCCTGCAGCCGTTCGTGCAAACGCTTACGACATGGTTATCAACGGTGTAGAAGTAGGTGGCGGTAGTATCCGTATCCACGATGCTGCATTGCAACAACGCACCTTTGAGATCCTTGGCTTCACACCAGAAGAGGCACAACTCAAGTTCGGCTTCCTGATGAACGCCTTTAAGTTCGGTGCGCCACCTCACGGCGGTTTGGCATATGGCTTGGATCGTTTCGTTAGTTTGTTCGCTGGCTTGGACAGCATCCGCGACTGCATCGCATTCCCAAAGAACAACCAAGGACGCGATGTGATGCTCGGTGCTCCTGGTTTGGTGGATCAAAAGCAATTGGACGAACTGATGATCGATCTCCGCGAACTCAAAGTTGAGTAATAAGCCATATTATATAAGGTGTATTTGCATGTAATAATAATTATATTATGTGCAATACTCTTTATAAAGACTCAAGTATTAAATGAATGCTAATTTGGATTATGTAAAATAGAGTTTATAGAGAAGTACCCTATAATTATTCATAATTAAATTATTTTGTTTTGCCTATCCAAATGCAGCCTGCTGCATTCTTTTTAGGCAAAAACAAATATTCCTCCTTGATTTTTAAATATTTTTGTAGCAAGCATAGCGCAGCGTATTTTTGTTAAAGAAAATAAATAAACTGTAAAACTGTGAAACTTTTAGATTATTTAGAAACACAAAATCAACCAGATGTGGAATACATCCCTCTGGTGGATGAAACCGATGATGCAATCGAACCTAAACTGAAAGATGGCGACGTGCTGGGCGTACTTCCGCTCCGCAATATGGTGCTTTTCCCTGGTGTACTACTACCAGTCACTGTTGGACGACCCAAATCCAAGAAACTAGTAGCTACAGCTTTCAAGAATGATCAACTACTAGCAGTCTGCTGCCAAAAAGCACAAGATGTGCAAGAACCCTCCGAGGAAGATATCTTCCCTGTCGGCACCGCAGGACGCGTAATGCGTACCCTGGACATGCCCGACGGAAATTTAATGGTAATCCTCGAAGGCGTAGAACGCATTCATATTCAGGAGATTGTGGGCGTACGACCATACATGAAAGCCAAAGTACAAATCCTAACAGAACACTTTCCTAAGCGCAATGATAAGGAGTTTGTAGCACTGGTAAGTAGCCTCAAGAGCGTGGCAGAGAAGATCCTAAAAAGCATGGAGAATCTCCCTGCTGAAGCAGGTATGACACTGCGCAGCATAGATAATCCCCCTACTCTGGTCAACTATATATGCGGTAACTTCGGCGTTCGTATCGCTGAAAAACAACAACTTCTGGAGATTGATTCCATCAAAGACCGTGCATTATCTTTGCTCGAAATACTCAACAACGAGGTGAAGATGCTGGAGATGCGCAAGGATATCCAAAACAAAACCAAAGAGGATCTTGACCGCGAACAGCGCGAATACCTCCTGCATCGTCAGATGGAGACTATTCAAAAGGAATTGGGCGACTCCGACGAGCAGCAAGTGAATGCAATGCTTGAGCAATCGAAGCAAAAGAACTGGGGCGAGAAGATGCAAGCTACCTTTGAGAAAGAACTCAAGAAATTGCGCCGCATGAACTCGCATTCACCTGAGTATGCTACCCAACAAAATTACCTTGATACACTACTAGATTTACCTTGGAACGAATACTCCGAGGACAACTACGATATTCGCCATGCACAAGAGATTTTGGATAAAGACCACTATGGCATGGAGAAAATCAAAGAACGTATCATTGAGTACCTCAGTGTGCTGAAAATCAAATCATTGAGCGACAATCCAGACAAGATGAAAGCCCCTATCCTGTGCCTCTATGGCCCTCCGGGTGTGGGTAAAACAAGTCTTGGTCGCTCTATTGCTGAGGCACTAGGTCGTAAATATGCGCGTATCAGTTTGGGTGGTTTGCATGATGAGTCTGAGATTCGTGGTCACCGTCGTACTTATATCGGTGCAATGCCTGGCCGAATCATTGAGAACATCCGCAAAGCTAAAACATGCAACCCCGTGTTTGTACTCGATGAAATTGATAAGATAGGTGCGGACTATAAGGGCGATCCTACGAGTGCACTATTAGAAGTACTTGATCCTGAGCAAAATAGCACCTTCCATGATAACTACCTCGATGTAGATTATGACTTGAGTAAAGTGCTGTTTATTGCTACCGCAAACACCCTTGATACCATACCTCGCCCACTACTTGATCGTATGGAACTTATCGAAATGACGGGCTATCTGCAGGAGGAGAAAGAGGAGATTGCTAAGCGTCACCTTTTGCCAAAGGAGTTGGAGAACCACGGCTTGAAAGCATCGCAATTGAAGCTTAAGAAGAGCATTATTGCCTCTATCATAGACGGTTATACCCGCGAGTCGGGTGTGCGTGGATTGGAACGTAAGATTGCTGCTATTTGCCGCAAAGTGGTGACAAAGATAGCATTAGAAGAACCTTATAATGTGACGGTTACAGAGGAAGACCTCGTAGCATACCTCGGCAAGAAACGCTACTCACGCGATGAGTGGGAAACCAATAAATATATTGGTGTAGTCACAGGCTTGGCATGGACCTCTGTCGGCGGCGAGATACTGTTTATCGAGACCTCTCTCTCCCCTGCCAAAGCGCCTACTCTCACGCTCACAGGTAACTTAGGCGACGTGATGAAGGAGTCAGCGACTATTGCACTCGGCTATATCAAAGCGCATGCGGATCAGTTTGGTATCGCTCGCAAAAAACTCGACACTACTGCCGTACATATCCACGTACCCGAAGGCGCGATTCCAAAAGATGGCCCAAGTGCGGGTATCACAATGACTACTGCCCTCGTGAGTGCGTTCACAGGCAAGAAAGTGCGTCCTCGCATTGCGATGACGGGCGAGATGACATTACGTGGCAAAGTACTGCCAATCGGTGGTGTAAAAGAAAAATTGCTAGCGGCTAAACGTGCAGGTATCACTGATATTATACTCTGCGAGAAGAACCGCAAAGATGTGGATGAGATACCAGAGAAATACCTTAAAGGGCTCAAATTCCACTACGTGCAAGATATTCAGGAGGTTATCGACTTCGCGCTGGTGAAGTAATACAGCAAACCTAAAAATGCAGATAGATGAGTTCTCACATCTGATGGCGCAGCACCCCGAAGTGGATGTACTATGCAATGAGATAGGTAAAAAGTGCGGAAAGCACTTTTTACTGTCTAACTTGTATGCGTCTGCACGAGGATTAATATTATCTGCACTCTATAGTCAATTACAGAAGAAACAACCATACACCCTGCTCATCACGCTTGATAATGCAGATGATGCGCAGTATATGTACGCCGATCTCCGCACATTGCTGGGTGAACACAATGTGTATTTCTTGCCTTCCTCACACCGCAAACGCCAACGTACAGACGAGGCTTTGACTGTGCAACGAACGGAGGTGCTAAGTGCATTACTGAATGCAATGCACAGTTTAGAGGACGCTTCGCTACAGGACGGCAGCAAAACTGCCTACAGTTTAAAGGCGAGACCAATCATCGTTACTTACCCTGAGGCATTGGCGGATAGTGTGCCTAATCCGAATGCACTGGAGGCAAATAAAATATCACTGCATGTAGGCGAAGAAATTGCTATCTCTACCCTCACAGATATGCTCCTTGACCTTCATTTTCAGCGCGTGGACTTTGTCTATGAACCTGGACAATTCGCTGTGCGTGGTGGTATAGTCGATGTATATAGTTATGCACATGATATTCCTCTGCGAATAGACTTCTTTGGTGATGAGATAGATAGTATTCGTGAATTTGAATTAGAAACACAACTATCTAATAATAAGGTAGATAGCATAGATATTGTAGCAGATAGTACAGAGGACGACTCATCATGCTCTATTTGGGCTTATTTACCCGAAAAAACGATGTGGATAAGCCATGATTTTGACCTGCTGAAGTACAAATTGCAGAGCGCGATAACGAGTTTTGACACAGCCGGTTTGGTGGACGCAGTAGCCCAATCTACAACCATAGAACTGAATCAAAAATCGAGCTTTGCAACTCATGATTTGGTGGCCTTCGATACCCTCCCTCAACCTACTTTTAACAAGAATTTTGACCTGCTTATCGATGACCTACAACAACGCACTAAAGATGGGTATAAGGTTTATATTTTGGCAGATCAAGTGAAGCAAACCGACCGATTGAAAGCCATCTTTGATGACAAAGAATCGGGTATTCAGTTTGTGGCAGTAGATCATGCATTGCATGAGGGATTTATTGACCATACAGCAAAAATCTGTTGCTATACCGATCATCAGATATTCGAACGCTATCACCGCGTGACACTACGTTCGGAGAATGCTCGCCGTGGCAAAGCAATTATCACGCTGAAGGAGATTAACCAACTGCAAGTGGGTGATTATGTGGTACATGTGGATCATGGTATTGGTCAGTTTATGGGCTTGGTAACCACTAACTTCCACGGTCGTCCGCAAGAGAGTATCAAACTGGTTTATAAAGGTGGCGACACCGTGTTTGTCAGCATCCACAACCTGCATCGCATATCCAAATACAAAGGTCGTGAGGGCAGCGAACCTACTATATCTCGCTTAGGATCAGGTGCATGGGAACGCATGAAGGAGCGCACCAAAGATAAAGTAAAGGACATAGCTCGCGACCTTATCCAACTCTACGCTACTCGCAAACAGCAAAAAGGTTTTGCCTATACGCCCGACGGCTATATGCAACATGAACTAGAGGCATCATTCCTCTACGAAGATACTCCCGATCAGGCAAAAGCCACCCTCGATATCAAGCACGACATGGAAAGTGCCATGCCTATGGACCGATTGGTCTGTGGCGATGTAGGCTTTGGTAAGACTGAAGTGGCGATGCGTGCCGCCTTCAAAGCCGCTACAGACGGCAAGCAAGTGGCCGTATTGGTGCCGACTACGGTGCTTGCGTTGCAGCACTATAATACATTCAAAGAACGCTTCCGCGATTTCCCTGTGCGTGTGGAATATGTAAGCCGCGCAAAGACTGGTAAACAGCTCAAAGAACTGTTGGAAGACCTAAAAGCAGGGAAGATAGATATACTGATTGGTACGCACAAACTAGTTGGCAAACAGGTGGTTTGGAAAGATTTGGGTTTGCTCATTATAGATGAGGAGCAGAAGTTTGGCGTGGCAGTCAAGGAGAAATTGAAAGCCCTGCGCACCAATGTGGATGTACTGACACTGACCGCTACCCCTATCCCACGTACCTTGCAGTTCTCGCTACTCGGTGCGCGCGACTTGAGCGTTATCAATACTCCCCCACCTAACCGCTATCCTGTTCAAACAGAAATGATTACGCTGGATGATGAGGATATCATGAAAGAGGCAATTCAGCTAGAGATGCAGCGCAATGGACAGATATATGTGGTGTGCAACCGCATCGAGATGTTGCCTCGTATAGAGAGTCGTATTCATCGCATGTGCCCCGAAGCGCGCACTGTGATAGCCCACGGACAAATGCCACCAGGCGAAATGGAGGAAGCGTTGGAAGCATTTATCAATTATGACTATGATATTCTCATATCTACTACCATCATCGAATCAGGAGTAGATATAGCCAATGTGAATACCATCATTATCCACTCGGCGCAAAACTATGGTTTGTCCGACTTACACCAACTGCGTGGACGCGTAGGACGCTCTAACCGCAAAGCATATTGCTATTTGGTGACTCCAGATAGAGAGTTGCTGACGAGCGATGCACGCCGCCGTTTGGATGCGCTGACTACTTTTGCAGAGTTGGGGGCAGGCTTCCAATTGGCGATGCAAGACTTGGATATCCGTGGTGCGGGCAATATGTTGGGATCAGAACAAAGTGGCTTTATAGCCGACTTGGGCTACGACACTTACCAACGCATTTTGGCAGAAGCAGTAGAAGAAATCCGCGAGGAGCTATCCCTAGCCTCATCGCCTGATAGCCTCTTTGCCTCATCACCTAATAGAAATAAATATTGGTGCAATGACTGCCAATTAGAGAGTGACTTAACACTTGGATTTCCACCAACTTACATCGAAAATATTGCAGAACGCATTAGTTTGTACCGCGAATTAGATAGTTTAAACGACGAAGATGCACTTCTCTCATATCAAAAACGATTGATTGACCGATTTGGCAAATTACCCGAAGAAGCAGAGCAACTGCTGAATGTGGTTCGCCTACGTTGGCTATGCTGCAAGATGGGTATAGAAAAAGTGATTCTCAAACAAGAGCGACTGAGTATCTATTTCACGACAAAGAGCGATAAATATTGGCAATCGGAGATGTTTGGGAAAGTGGTAGAGTTCGTTCTCACTCGTCCACAGCGATGCCGCCTAATAGAAGACAAAGACCGACAAGGCAAGCCTACAGGCAAGAGATATGCTACTATTCAGCAGGTTAAGACCATCTCTGGTGCTTTAACTCTACTTAATAAGATAATAATCGGAGATAAATAAACAATTCATCTACTCCATTGTATCGCCCAAAGCAGAAAACATGCTGAGAGTATCGCGATTCTCGGATTGATGTTGGCTAAGGGTATAGTCGGCCTTGATCTTATCCAAGATACGTTTGACAATCTCCATCATCTGACCATCCTCAGTATAGTCGGCTGGGCAAGCGAAATTAACACGTCCTTCAGAGAGAAGTTGCTGCGCAAGCATGCGTTTCTTATCATTGCCATAGACTGCGAAACTGTGTCCACCATTGGACTTGACAGTGCGCATACATGGTACATCCGTCTCACCATCGCCAAAATATATCATTCGTTCAAATGGCACGGGACGCTCATCGGAAGGTACAAATTCATTGATACGCACACGGTCGCTGACCTCACGAATGCCTTTGTTGATCTTGAAGAGGAACTGTGTTTTCTTGGTATAATCCACTACCACAGATGGCCAACAAGCATCACCATTGCTATCATAGAGATAGGTGCAAGCGTAGATATTCTCGAACTGCTGGGCAATAGCGCAGCCCTCGATCATCTCTTTGATACCCGAACTATTGACATAGTGCTTGACCTGAACACCAATCTGCGCAGCATACTGATTGATATGCTCGAACCACTGGAGTACGCCAGGGAAGAACTGCACCGTTTTGCCAAAGTCGCGGAGCATCTGTCTGGTACAACGAATGCCTGCGCGCTGGGCTTCGGTCTGAATGGCATACATCACGACAGCTATGCCACCTGCATCGTTGGTCTTGGCAATGCGGTCGCAAAGATCCCAGAAATCATTAGGGTTAGGATAACCAATAGCTTGCAAAAGCCCGAACTCCTGCATATTGCCAGGAGCTAGGGTGCCGTCGAAGTCATAGATGAGGGCTACTGTGGGGAGCATATTCAATGATTTAAAAGTTCTAAAGGTTCTAAAAGTTTTAAGGGATTTGCGAGTGCAAAGGTACTGCTTTTTGATGAATGTTGCAAGAAAAAAGTGCGTAAGAGTAAAATTTTAACACAAATTATTTGCAATTGTACGAATTTTGTAGTAATTTTGCAAACGGATTTTAACCAATAATAGCATGAAAATACAATTCTTAGGCGCAGCACGTGAGGTGACTGGTAGCAAACACCTCATCACAACTGATTCGGGCAAAACAATCTTGCTGGATTGTGGTATGTATCAAGGTAAGGGTATGGAAACGGATGAAGCCAACCGCGATTTGGGCTTTGATCCGAAAGATATACACTATCTGCTGCTCTCGCATGCGCATATTGACCACTCAGGACTGATACCTTATATATATAGTCGTGGTTTTCGTGGCAAAATCTATTGTACTGCTGCTACGCGCGACTTGTGCGAACTGATGCTGCAAGATACAGCATTTATCCAAAAACAGGATGTGCGATGGTATAATAAGAAGATGGACCGTCAGCACAAACCTAAAATCAAGCCCCTCTATGAAAGCGATCATGTGCAACAAGTGATGAAGCGGTTTTATACTGTGGACTATGACAAACCTTACCGCATCGATGAGCAGATAGAGGTACAGTTTACCAACTCGGGACACATGCTTGGTTCTGCAGTTATCAGCGTGAATATCAAGGAGAACGGAGAAGTGAAACGCATTGCATATACGGGCGACATAGGGCGTTTGCATAGCCATATACTGAGTACACCTCAGGCATTCCCACAATGCGATTATTTGATTTGCGAGTCCACCTACGGCGATCGGTTGCACGATGATGCATTGGTATCGGAAGAGCAACTGCTGGGTGTGGTGGAAGAGACATGTATGTACAAGAAAGGCAAGTTGCTGATTCCGTCGTTCTCGGTGGGTAGGACACAGGAGATTGTGTATGTGCTGAATGAATTATACAATGATGGACGACTAGAGCGTGTGCCAGTATATGTAGATTCGCCATTGTCGGCTAATGCAACGGAGATATTTCGCCGTTATGCCGATACGTTGAACGAGCAAGTGCGTGATACTATGCGCTTTGATCCTGATCCGTTTGGATTTAATACACTAAGGTATATCACTGATCTCAATGACTCAAAAGCGCTGAATAAGAGTGAACAACCATGTATCGTGATTTCTGCATCAGGTATGTTGGAGGCAGGACGCATCAAACACCACGTATCAAACCATATTGATGACCCAAGTACAACGATATTGATTGTGGGCTATTGTACCCCAACATCGTTAGGTGCACGCATACAAGAGCCCAATTTACGCTATGTGAGTATATTTGGATATGATCATCGTATCCGTGCACAAGTGACCAAAATAGAGGGCTTCTCTGGGCATGGCGATTATCAAGAGATGATACACTATTTTACTGGTTGTCAAGACATTGAGCAGATACGAAAGGTGTTTGTCGTACATGGAGAAAGCCAATCGCAAGAAGCAATGAAAGATCATTTGTATGAAGCAGGTTTTAGAGGCATTATGATTCCAGAGAAGGGAGAGGAAGTGGAAATATAAAAATGATCGTGCAAAGGATAAATTTCAAAAAAATAACAGGTACAATTTGCGTATGTGAGAAAAAAGCAGTACCTTTGCAGTCACTTACGATGGAAAGTTGTCTGAGTGGTCGAAAGAGCCGCACTCGAAATGCGGTATACGCGTAAGCGTATCGGGGGTTCGAATCCCTCACTTTCCGCAAAAAAAAAGGACGATTTGTCTGTCTGAGTTTACTCAAGCAAGCAAATCGTTCTTTTATTTTGCAAGGATGCCTTCGGCAGACTTAGGGATTACGTAGAAATCCCTCACTTTCCGCAGAAAAATGAATTAGGAATATCCTTTTGGGATATTCCTAATTCATTTTATCTTTCCTCAAATGTGCCATCTGAGTAGAAGATTACTATCTTTTGTATGGTATGTTCAGAAGTAGATTGCACTGCCATAGAAGCTACCGAATCATTCGTTACACGCGACTCCACCGGAGATTCATTCTTAGCGCTAGTAGCGGGTTCCACTTGAGAGAATAAAGTATTCCCCGCTTCTGATGAGCCAGGAATATAACCTTCAATGTACTTTTCCCCAAACCCTAAAAATAACCAAGCAGGACTAATGAATGGAAAGTGATTGGCTACATTCTGTAAAAACTCTAAGCTAGGCTTGTTTCTACCACCTAAAATATTGGAAATAGTACCAGCACTCACACCTAACTCCAAAGAAAGTTGCTTGGAATTAAGTTCCTGAGATTTCATTATTTCGATTAATCGTTCACGCTCGTCCATAATATCAAGATATTGAGCAATTATTAATATAGTTAATATTGGTTGTAAAATTTGACTGCAAAGGTACAAAAAATACTTCACATATGCAAATTTATTAATTCACAAATCAAACGCGTATTGTATTCACATTTGTGAATTGCACAATACAACATCTAATTCACTCAATTACATCTCATTGTAGTTAATAGATTGATAATAGATATTCTAATACTTTATGTTTTTAATATATTTATATTGATTATCTGCATATTATGCAATTTATTCACTCCTTTTCTATTGAATTTTACCTAAATAACCAAAATTATTACAATATTATAAATTAGCACTTTATTATTTATTATTATTTGATTGGTTTCTAGTTAATTATGATAGTTAGTGAACAAGGATATTACTAATCAAACGACTCACAGAGTTCGTAATAAACAAACGTATATACATCTGTGTTGCTTGATTTTGATTTGTGAATAAGTAATGACTCTATGCTTGTGAATTTCTTTATTAATTTAGAATTTCACATGAATGAATTAGAAAATAGAGTACCTATTCCCTACTCTTCATAAGGTAGTTTTGCATTTAGCGAACGACAAAAAATGTTACTAAGGGAATAAAACCATAAATTCACGAGAATTGAATATTTTGAAGCAATCTGTGTAATTGGTCGAAATATTTAATTCTCGTAAAAGTAGATTTGTAGGTGATTATGATATAGATTGGACTGATCGAGGGAAATAATATATATACCTTATACTAAAGGTATAGGAAAGGTATACAATTTCGTATGTAATGAAATAAAGCTCCCCTAACCATTCGGTATAGGTTCAGTAT
Organism: Paludibacteraceae bacterium; assembly: GCA_045601825.1. Lineage (GTDB taxonomy): Bacteria > Bacteroidota > Bacteroidia > Bacteroidales > Paludibacteraceae > Colicola. The sequence goes on from JAZSAI010000011.1 coordinate 123,414, forward strand.
GGGTTCGGGAATAGAAGACGTTGTAGATGATTATAGATAATAAGAATTACTTATTCTTGATTGTATCAAATCCTTGCCCAAAGACACCACTAACATTGGCTTGACTGACAAACGCATTAGGGTCGATTGATTTGATGATATGGAAAATCAATTGACTCTCTTGTTTGCGGGCAAGTACAGTGACAATATGGATGGGTTGCTGGCTATACCACCCTTTTCCATCCAAGACTGTTACACCACGATGGACAGTTTGATTGATAGCAGTAGCAATCTCGGCATACTTGCTAGAGAAGATGAAGAACTGCACCGATTGGCGCATGCGCGACATGATCCAATCGAGAGCTGCTGTATAGCTGACGGTCATACAGAGACCATACAGAATACGCTTGATCTTGAAGTCCACAATGTCCATTCCCTCCACATAGAACTGCTCTGGGATAGGTAAGAAATAACTGCTGGCAATTATCACTGCATCGCAGATAACCATCACTTTACCCAACGACACATCTTTGTAGTGATTAACAATCATTGCCACTATGTCGGTACCACCCGATGAGCCGTTGTTGAGCATCACAATACCTAAACTCAGACCAAAGACCACTCCACCTACGATACAAGCTGTGACAGGGTCTGCAATCAATGGCTCCACGCGCATAGGTATCACACGATACCAAAATGCCAATGCCAATGCACCTACCAATGTGCGCACACAAAAACGCCAACCCACAGTGAGCATGGCAATCAATAGGAGTATTGCATTGATAGACAATGTGCTAAGCCACATAGGTATAGAGCCGCCATACTCGGGAAAGAAGTCAGGGAAGAGCCCTTGCGTAGCGTAGTAAATGATCGAACAAATACCCGTCAATCCAGCACCTACTACATTATGCGGCACGAAAATCCAGTTGACCATCAAGGCAAAAGGAAACAAGCCAAGAATGATGAAGATGTATTCTCGAACAACTTTGCTGATTGGGTATTGCGTGTAGGGAGTCATGAAAGGTGAAAAGTGAAAGGTGTTTATTTACTCATTGGGTCGAAACCTTGTCCGAAGACTCCACGCACCTGGCTTTGACTAACAAAGGCGTTAGGGTCAATGGCATTAACCAAACGGAAAATCTTAGCCGATTCGTATTGGCGAGCAATCACCGTAATCACTTTGCCTGGGTTCTTGGTGTAGCCACCTTGTGCTTCGAGGAAAGTCACACCGCGTGGGACTTGGGTCATAATAGCTTCGGCAATCTCCTCGTATTTGCTGCTGAAAATGAAGAACTGCACCGATTGGCGCGTGCGATTGAGCACCCAATCTACAGCAGTACCTGCCATGAAAGTATAGCAAAGACCAAAGAGAATCTTCTCCAGACCTTGACCAAATGGCAATTCCTTGATCTCAGGCAAGAAATATGCACATAGAATAATCACAATATCGCATGCCATAAGTACGCGTCCCATTGGCAAATGTTTGTATTTATTCACAATCATTGCCACGATATCTACTCCACCCGTGCTGCCGTTGTTGAGGAACACTACCCCCAAGAAGCAACCCATAAACAGACCGCCTAAGATGACTGCCATGAATGGGTCGGAGATAACTGGTTCAGCAGGTATCTCAATGACTTTCAGCCAAATAGTGTACCAGAGTACGCCCCATAGTGTACGAACGCAGTACCGCCATCCTACGGTGAAGAACGCTGCAATCAACAGGGCTAAGTTGCAGACAAACGAACTCAACCAGATAGGAACGAAGGTGTCTGTAGCAAAATAGATAATCTCACAAAGACCTGTCAGTCCGCCACCGACGATGGTGTGTGGCACCAATATCCAGTTGACCGCAATGGCATACGGAATGGTGCAAAGAATAATCATCAAATATTCTTTCATAACTATCAGCGGTTTCATACGCTGATAACCTTTGAGCTGTTCACGAAGTTTTCCTTTAGACATATTATGTTGTTTAGTGGACGGCGCAAAGCGCCTACTGTTTAGTGTTTAGAGAGTTTTTACTTCTTCGTTATATCGTGCAACGAGGTTGCGGTCTCCCCAACCATTATCTACGCGGGATACAGGTATCCAGAACTTGTTGGCTTTCACCCACTCTGCTGGATAGGCTGCTTTCTGGCGGCTGTATGGGTGGTTCCACTCGTCAGCCACTACTTCATACTCTGGGTGTGGTGCATTGAGTAGCACATTATCTTTCTTATCCACCTCGCCACGCTCCACTTCGGCAATCTCCTCACGGATAGTGAGCAGCGCGTCAATGAATTGATCCAACTCGTGCAAACTCTCGCTATCGGTTGGCTCTACCATCAATGTGCCGTGCACAGGGAAACTCAAAGTAGGCGCGTGATAACCGAAGTCCATCAAGCGTTTAGCAATATCTGATTCGGTGATACCGATACTATGGAACTGACGGCAGTCGAGAATCAACTCGTGACCTACTCTACCGTTCACACCTGTATAAACAATGCCGAATGCATCTTTCAGTTTCTCAGCCATGTAGTTCGCACTCACGATAGCGGCTGCAGTAGATTCGCGCAAGCCCTCTTCGCCCATCATACGGATATAGCCATAGGAGATGAGTGCCATGTTCGCATTGCCGTAGAGTGCACTTGAGACGCGGTTGTTCTCCGCTTGAGGCATGGCACTAACCAAGTGCTCCGCACAGCAGATTGCACCTACACCAGGACCACCACCGCCGTGAGGACTAGCGAAGGACTTGTGGAGGTTGAGGTGGCAAACATCGGCACCGATGATTCCTGGATTGGTATAACCGATTTGTGCGTTCATGTTCGCGCCATCCATATATACTTGTCCACCACAATCGTGTACAATTTGGCACATCTCTCGAATAGCCATCTCGAAAATACCGTGGGTAGATGGGTATGTGATCATGCAACCTGCAAGGTTGTCACGGTTTTGCTCAGCTTTCTCGCGCCAGTCTGCGAGGTCGGTGTTACCATTCTCGTCGCACTTCACTACGACAGGAATCATGCCTGCTTGTGCACAAGACGCAGGGTTGGTTCCGTGAGCCGAAGCAGGAATCAAGAGAATATTGCGATGATCTTGACCTTGCTGGTGGAGATACTCACGGATTGTCACAAGACCCGCATACTCGCCAGCTGCACCCGAAGTAGGTTGGAGGTTGCAAGCGGCAAAGCCCGTGATGGTAGCGAGTTGTTGCTCAAGTTCCTCGAGTACCTCTTGATAACCAGCTACTTGCTCTACTGGTGCCAATGGGTGAACGCCCATGAATCCAGGATAGGTAACAGGGATCATAGCAGCAGCAGGATTAAGCTTCATTGTACATGAACCTAGAGGAATCATGCTGTGGGTGAGTGAGATGTCTTTGCGCTCTAGGCGTTTGAGATAACGCATCATCTCGGTCTCGGTATGATAGCGAACAAAGACCTCCTCTTGCAAGTAGTCCACTTCGCGTACATTCTCCTCGGAGATTGCCCAAAGACCATTGAATGCCTCGTCGTTATCTTCGTATTGAGCGAGGTTGTCGCTGGCTGCAGCAAAGAGGTCGATGATATCGTTCATATCGTCCACGGTGACGGTCTCGTCGAGTGAGAGCCCTACCCAACCCTCTGCATCGTAGTAGAGGTTGATGCCACGCTCTTCTGCCTCTTGGCGAATGCGATCAACGGTAGTCTCAACTGGGATAATCTTCAGTGTATCAAAGAATTCGGTATTCTCTTGCTCGTAGCCGTAAGCTTGGAGCATCTCGCTGAGGTAGGCTGCTTTGCCGTGAATACCTTCGGCGATTTCACGAATACCTTTTGCACCATGGTACACACCATACATACCTACCATGATGGCAGATAGGGCTTCGGCTGTACAGATATTGGAGGTCGCTTTCTCGCGTTTGATATGTTGCTCACGTGTTTGGAGAGCCAAGCGGAAAGCGGGTTTGTCGTGGGTGTCTTTGCTCAGACCGATGATACGACCTGGCATGTCACGTTTGTACTCCTCGCGGGTAGCCATGTAACCAGCTGTTGGACCACCATAACCAAGAGGGAGTCCCATGCGTTGAGCTGTACCGCACATGATGTCGGCGTTGAGTGGTTTGAGGAGCGCCAAAGCCATAAGGTCGGCAATGACGGTCACTTTCATACCTGCAGCGTGGCAGTCGTCGATAAAAGCGGTGTAGTCTTCAATAGCACCTTCGGCATTAGGCCATTGCACAATAGCGCCAAAGAAAGGACCATTGGCTGCAAGCCAATCTGGGGTGACTTGTGCATAATCCACCATTACGAGGTCGATGTCTTGTCCCTTCGCGCGCGTGCGCATTACTGATAAGGTGTTCTCAAAAATCTTCTTATCGACTAGGACTTTCTTCACCCCCGCTTTCACCATGTCACGGCTGCGAAGGTTGCGCATCATGGTCACTGCTTCTGCAGCTGCTGTAGCTTCGTCAAGGAGCGAGCAGTTAGCGAGTGGCAGACCGGTGAGGTCGCTGATCATGGTTTGATAAACAAACAGTGCCTCGAGGCGACCTTGACTAATCTCTGCTTGGTAAGGGGTGTATGATGTGTACCATACGGGGTTCTCTAATATATTGCGTTGAATAACAGCAGGAGTGATGCTTCCGTACCATCCACGACCGATGTACGAGCGATAGAGTTGGTTCTTCGCTGCCATTTGGTGCATGGTGTTGAGGTGTTCTTGCTCGGTGAGTGGCTCATCAAGGTCAAGTGGCTCTTCCAGAAGGATATCTGCTGGCATGGTTTGTGCGATGAGTTCATCCACACTTTTCACTCCGATTACTTCCAACATCTGCTGTTGGTCTTGCTCTGTCAGACCAATATGTCTGCTTTTCAAGTAGTTCGTTTTCACAATATATCGTTTTTAGAGTTAATACACATTTTAGGGCACAAAGTTACTAATTTTTTTGAATATACACAAGAGGATAGTAAAAAATACTCTTTTTTTTGCACATATACATTTTTTTTCGTACCTTTGCAGTCGATTCCTACGCTAACATTAACATTTAATTCAATATTTTATGAAGAAGATTATTTTATTCTTTAGTGTAGCTGCTATTGTTTGCAGTTGCTCTACTCCTCAAGCAACAACTTATTCTACTCCTAAAGCAACGAGTTATTCTTACTCAGAGTACCAAACTATTTCTCCTTCGCAGTCTGTTTACACTGTTCCTGTAATTGCAGATCTTGATGTCGCCAAAGAGCGTATTACCTATGCAGAGCGTATAAATAAGAATATTACAACTTTAACCGATGCGGAAGTTGAGGCACTCGCTTCTCGTGAGAAAGAGGTTGTTATAGCCAATGCTGCAAAGGCGAATAATGCAGATGTTATCGTAGCTCCAACAATTAATATTACAACTGATGCTAACAAAAATCTTGTAATTGTTGTAAATGGCTATCCTGCGACATACAAAAATTTTCGCAATGCGACAGAAGCCGACAGATGGATTATAGAAAATACAGACAATGCTACTACAAAACAGACTGAACCTGTAGAGGAAAAAGAGGAAAATACAAATCTTTTAAAAAATCTTTTCCAAAAGAGAAACTAATATTATAAGTATATAAATTTTAATTAAACAATGAAAAGAGTATTCTCTACTATATTATTGCTCTTAGTACTTTCTTTTTCTTATCCCATTTTCTCTCAGCAAAGAAATGTAGTAATCAATACGAGTTCTGTTGATCGCACTGTTATTACTACTGATCCTGATGTAGATATATGGACGCAACTAGAACAAGAGCGTATTGCTGCTGAAAGAGCAGAACAAGAGCGTATTGCTGCTGAAAGAGCTGAACAAGCGCGTATTGCTGCTGAAAGAGCTGAACAAGCGCGTATTGCTGCTGAAAGAGTTGAACAAGCACGTATTGCTGCTGAGAATGTAGAGCAAGAGCGTATTGCTGCTGAAAGAGCTGAACAAGCGCGTATTGCTGCTGAAAGAGCTGAACAAGCACGTATTGCTGCTGAGAATGCAGAGCAAGCACATATTGCAGATAAGAAAGGTACACAACCAATTGCTATCACCAATGATTTCCAAACTAAATGCGCTCAGATAAACAAACAAATAATAAAATTATCTGAACATTACTATGGAGGTCAGGTGCTCAAAAAATATAATAACATATATAAATCTATGCCCCAAACGGAAGAGAATATGCTCAATTTGCAAAAGATTCAGTATGTTGTTATTTCATATTTAAATAGCAAAGGAAGTGCATATCCTACTCTTGAAAAAGAACTCAAGAATGCTGCTTCTGTAGAAGCAGAAATTGCAGTCTTTTTGTCTTATTATAAAGAGCAATAGTACATTTTATTTGCAACAAAACAACAAAGGTATGCGCAGAGAAGCATACCTTTGTTTGTTTTTTATCTCTTTAGTATTCCCTTTTCTTGCCCGTTATTTGCCCCTTACCTGCCACCTATCTCCATTGGAACCTCATTGGAACCTGATTGGAACCTCACCGTAACAATACTATAGGATCACTACAACTTCACCGTACTATCTACGTGAATATTACCCCTCTTGTGCTTGTTTTGCAGTTCTTTCCTTACACAAACAATCATAGTTGTGGATTTGCTTCCTCATTTTCGCCTTCTGGTGTGCTGCGCATGACAACAGGTTTGAAGCGTTTTTGGCGGAGTTGCCAGCGTTCGCGGGCATATTGCTGCATGTCGGTGACTACGTCCATCTCGTCGATAATCTCCAGACCGAAGATAGTCTCAATCACATCCTCAAACGTGATGATACCTTGCAAGCAACCATACTCGTCAATCACGACACCAATCTGCGACTTCTCCTTGAGCATAGCGTCGAAGATATCGCCGACATTCATCTCTTCGTTGAAGTACAAGAGTGGGCGTTTGATCTCGCCTAGGGTCTTCTGGAATTGGTCTTCCGTCAAATCCTCCAACGCATCACCACGCAGGACATAGCCCGTGATGAACTCTGGCGAGTCGGCATAGACAGGGATACGCGAGAAATGGTCGTACTGGTCGCTATCGTAATACTCGCGCAGGGTCATCTTCTCCGAAGCAATAGCAGCCACCACACGAGGGGTCATCACCTCGTATGCCTTCACCTCGTTGAGACGCATGACATTGCGGATAATCTTGTTCTCGTCCTCCTCAATCACACCTTCTTCTTCGCCCACATTCGCCATGGCAATCACTTCCTCACGGCTGACAGCCGCTTCGTCGGGTTCGGGGAAGAGGCGAGCAATGAGCTCGATGATCTTCACCACAGGGAACATCGCCCACACCAATACACGAATCACATTGGCAGCAAAACCCATGAGTTGTTTCCAATAGGTAGTACCGATGGTTTTAGGGATAATCTCTGAGAAGACCAATATCAGCACCGTCATCACGCCACTCGCAACACCAAACCACGCTTCGCCAAAGACCAAAGTGGCTTGCAGACCCACGCCTGAAGCACCCACAGTGTTGGCAATCGTGTTGAGCGAAAGGATAGCCGCCAAGGGACGCTCGGTGTCCACTTTGAACTTCTTCATGAGTTTGGCGGGCTTGTAACCCTCCTCTTCACGAAGATTGATATACGACAAGGTGGTGGACATCAATACCGACTCCAACAGACTACACAAAAACGATACGCCTACGGCAAGAAAAAGATATAATAATAAGTACGAAACCATGAATAAAATCAATAATCGCTACAAAGGTACTGCTTTTTTTCTATACCTGCAAATATTTTAAGCTTTTTTATTCTCGCGATTGAGGAAACACTCAATCGTATTGCGCATAAGCATGGTGATGGTCATTGGCCCTACACCGCCTGGGACAGGAGTGATAGCACCTGCTACGGGCAGTACTGCATCGTAGTCCACATCGCCTACGAGTTTGCCGTCCTCGGTGCGGTTGATACCCACATCAATCACGGCTGCACCTGGTTTCACATACTCGGCAGTCACCATCTTTGCACGGCCTACAGCAGCCACCAAGATATCCGCTTCGCGGCATACGGCAGCCAAGTCCTTGGTGCGGCTGTGCGCGATAGTCACAGTAGCATTGCGGTCAAGCAGGAGTTTCGCAACGGGCTTGCCCACAATATTGCTACGACCGATGACTACGGCTTTCTTGCCTGCCATCTCTACGCCTGCTTGGTCGAGGAGTTCGATGATTCCTTTTGGGGTACATGGGAGAATGCAGTGTTGGTTGAGCCACAAGCGTGCCACGTTCTCTGGGTGGAAACCGTCCACATCTTTCTCAGCAGAGATAGCGGCGATAACCTTGTCCTCAGAGATATGCTTTGGCAATGGCAATTGCACGAGGATACCGTCCACGAGTGGATCGTTGTTGAGTTTATCAATCTCTGCGAGGAGTGTTGCTTCACTCACATCTTCAGGCAGTTCCACGAGGTGGCCGTCAAAACCACAATACTCAGTAGCTTTGATCTTACCGCGCACGTATGAGCGACTGGCTGGGTTGTTGCCCACGATGATTACCATAAGGCATGGGCGGCGACCATATTGCTCCGCCAATGCATCTACTTCAATCTTCATCGCATCCTTGAGGGATTGCGAGATTTGTTTACCATCTATAATCATATGTTTAGTTCACTTTGTTCACGTTATTGGTTCGTTTCACTCACGAAAGTGGTTCGCTGCGTTCACGAAAATGATTCGCTTCGCTCATGAAAGTGGTTCGTTTCACTCACGAAAGTGGTTCACTTTGTTCACGAAAATGATTCGCTTCGCTTATGTACGCTTTAGCCACTTTCGCTTTAGCCATCTACGTCGCTATAGCGACCACTTTTCGTGCCTTTGGCACTCAAAGTGCCCAATGGGCGATGTCTTTGCGGTAGAAGAGGTTGTCGCAGTGGATTTTCTCTATCTCCTTATATACTTTCTCGCGCGCGGTGGCGATGTCCTTGCCCGTAGCAATACACATCATCACACGACCGCCATTGGTCTTCAGCACACCATTGTCGTTTTTCGTTCCCATGTGGAAGATTGGACCATCAAACTGCTCTGTGCCTTCAATCACCGCACCTTTGGCATAACTGCCAGGATAACCCTTAGAGGCGAGAACTACACCAATAGTGGCTTCGTTGCGCCATTGTAAGGGGCTATTGGCTATTGGCGATTGGCTATTGGCGCCTGTCGCGATGCCACAGAACACATCGTAGGCATCTGACTCAAGGAGCGGAAGAACCACCTCGGTCTCTGGATCACCAAAGCGAGCATTGAACTCAATCACCTTGACGCCTTGTGCGGTCTTCATCAGTCCGCCATAGAGCACGCCTGTGAGTGGCAAGCCCTCTTGGCACATGCCTTTGGCAACGGCTTCGAGGACATATTTGCGGGCAAATATCTCATCTTCTTCGGTCACGAATGGTAGTGGAGTGTAAGCACCCATACCGCCCGTGTTAGGACCTTCGTCGTTGTCATAAGCGCGCTTGTGGTCTTGCGAGAGAGGCATTGGATAGACGTTCTCGCCATTCACAAAGCACATGAAGGAGAACTCTGGACCTTCCAAAAACTCCTCTATCACCACTTTGCCTTTGCCAAATGCCTCATTGCAGAGCATATCTTGCAGCGCAGCATCTGCTTCCTCGAGGGTGTTGGCAATCACCACACCCTTGCCTGCTGCCAATCCGTCGTACTTCAATACGATAGGCAGACTGCCTGCTTTGACATATGCCAATGCCTCGTTGTAGTCGCTAAACGACTGATATGCAGCAGTTGGCACATTGTATTTCTGCATGATAATCTTGGCAAACTCTTTGCTCGACTCTATCTGTGTGGCTGCTTTGGTGTGACCAAAGATAGGCATACCTTCCGCACGAAAGGCATCTACCACACCTGCTGCCAATGCTGCCTCTGGTCCAACTACGGTGAGATCCACTTCCGTCTCTTTGGCAAAGAGGAGCAAGCCCTCTACATCGGTGTCTTTGATAGCTACGCACTCAGCGAGCTGAGCAATACCTGCATTACCTGGAGCGCAATAAATCTTCTCCACTTGTGGGCTACGAGAGAGGGCATACACAATTGCATGCTCTCTTCCGCCTCCACCTATAACTAATACTTTTTTACCCATAAATTAATGTTTGAAGTGGCGTGTGCCAGTCATGAGCATGCAGATGCCAAGTTCGTCTGCTTTGACTACGCAGTCGTTGTCGCGGATGCTGCCACCAGGTTGTACGATAGCGGTTACACCATATTGAGCTGCCAATGCTACAGTATCATCAAATGGCAAGAAACCGTCAGAAGCGAGGATAAGACCTTCGGTCACACCTGCTGCGTGGGCTTGCTTCATAGCAATCTCAGCACTACCTACGCGGTTCATTTGACCAGCACCTACACCCAGCGTTTGACCGTTCTTGACTACTACTATCGCATTGGATTTCACGTGCTTAACGATATTCCAACCGAATTGCATGTCTGCCAATGTTGCCGCATCAGGTTGCACCTTAGTAGCGCACATATCGGCTGTGATTGTCTCGATTTGGGTGTCAAGGTGTTGTACGAGCAAACCGCCGTTTACGCTCACATATTGGTCGATGGCTTCGCTGCTTGGAGTCATGTCCACTTGGATAACACGGAGGTTCTTCTTGGTAGCGAAAATCTCCATTGCCTCGTCGGTGAAGTCTGGCGCGATAACAATCTCCAAGAAGATTGGCTTCATGCCGAGGGCAATCTCCTTGGTGATGGTGCGGTTGCAGATCACAATACCGCCGTAGATGCTTACGGTATCTGCCTCGTATGCCTTTTGCCATGCCTCTTCGATAGTCTCTGCCACAGCAGCACCACAAGGGTTCATGTGCTTGAGGGCTACGCAGAAAGGTTGTTGAAAATCGCGTGCGATATTGAGCGCAGCGTTGGCGTCTTGGATATTGTTGTAGGACATCTCCTTGCCTTGGAGTTGTTTGCCGCTGGCGAGTGAGAATGGGATAGCTTTGGTAGAAGCATAAAACTTAGCTGATTGGTGAGGGTTCTCGCCATAGCGAAGACCTTGCTTGAGGTCGAACTCAAGGAAGAGTTTCTCGTTAAGGCCAGCTTTCTCGCGCATGTAAGTAGCTATGCAGCAGTCGTATTGCGCAGTGTGGGTGTATGCCTTAGCAGAGAGTTGCAGGCGAGTCTCAAGAGTGGTGTTGCCAGTGGCGTTAATCTCAGCGAGGATAGTGTCGTAGTCCGCAGGATCGCAAACGACAGTCACATCGTTGTAGTTCTTCGCTGCAGAACGGAGCATAGATGGGCCACCTATATCAATCTTCTCGATGGCTTCTGCCATAGTAGTACCCTCTTTGGCGATGGTCTCGCGGAATGGATAGAGGTTTACGCACACGAGGTCGATGAACTCGATACCGTTCTCCTGCAATGCTTGGAGGTGAGATGGCTCATCGCGGCGAGCGAGAAGACCGCCGTGCACCTTTGGGTGAAGGGTCTTAACGCGGCCGTCACAGATCTCTGGGAAACCTGTTACATCGCTGATACCGATGGTCTTAACACCTGAATCTTCGAGGAGTTTTTGTGTACCGCCTGTGGCGATAATCTCCCAACCTGCTGCTTGCAGGCCCTTTACAAAATCAACTAATCCTGTTTTGTCGCTTACGCTGACTAATGCTCTTTTGTTCATTTTATTCACGTTTATGGTTCGCTTCGCTCACGAATCATGGCTCATACGAGCGAAAATGGCTCGCCTTCGGCTCACGAATGGTGGCGTTGCGTATATTTTTATTTAGATTGCAATTTTTTGATGAGTGTTTCAATTTTAGTAGTTCGCTTTGCTCACGAATGGTGGCTGCGCGTTATTTACGTCAAAGACCATTATTCGCTTTAGCCATTGTTCGTGCCTTTGGCACCACTTTTCGTCGCTATTTGGCGACCACCGTTCGTTCCGCAGGAACTTAGAGGATCTCGTTTGCGCCTTCGATAACTTTGCCGATGATTTGGGCTTTGTCGCCGTGCTTAGCGAGGATAGCGATGGCTTTTTCTGCATCAGCCGCAGGCATTGCAATCACCATACCAATACCCATGTTGAAGATGTTGAACATCTCGCGGTGAGGGATATTACCCCACTTCTCGAGGCATTGGAACACTGGCAGAATCTCCCATGCCCCCTCTGTCACGCTGAAACCCTGACCATCCTTCAAGATACGAGGAATATTCTCATCAAAGCCACCGCCTGTGATATGTGCTACACCGTGCACATCGCAGTTCTTGATAACCTCCAGCACTTGCTTCACATAGATACGAGTTGGAGTCAGCAACACTTCGCCGAGTGGTTTCTCGGTGTTGAGTTCTGGATAAACGGTGTGAAGGTCAAGTCCTGCATCGCTAACCACTTTGCGCACGAGACTGAAACCATTGCTATGTACGCCTGAAGAAGAGATACCCACGAGCACATCGCCTACAGCCACTTTGCTACCGTCGATGAGTTGGGATTTCTCCACCACACCCGTGGTATAACCTGCGATATCGTATTCGCCATCGCCGTACATACCTGGCATCTCGGCTGTCTCGCCACCTACGAGGGCGCAACCTGCTTGGCGGCAACCTTCTGCTACACCTGCCACGATGGCCTCTACTTTCTCGGGGATGTTATGACCAATAGCCACATAATCAAGGAATATAAGTGGTTCTGCGCCTTGTGCGAGCACATCGTTCACGCACATAGCTACAGCGTCGATACCAATGGTATCGTGCTTGTCCATAGCGAAAGCGAGTTTGAGTTTGGTTCCTACGCCATCGGTGCCACTAACGAGCACTGGCTGTTTGATGTTGAGTGCCGAGAGGTCGAACATTCCACCAAACGAACCGATATTGCCCATTGAGCCAAAGCGGTTGGTACTTTTTACGTGTGATTTAATACGACTTACTACTTCGTATCCGGCTTCGAGGTTTACGCCGGCTGCCTCATAATGTTGTGCCATTATATAAAAGTTTTTAGAAAATTCTCTGCGCAAATTAAATTCGGGTACAAAGGTAATCATTTTTCTGCACATACGCAAGGAAATGTTTAGAAAGTTTGTGAGGAATTTTATTTTGCTAAATCGGGTGTGAAATTCTTTGCAAGTTAGGCGACCACGATAGGAGATCTGTGGGAGATCTGTGGGCTTTCTGTGGCTTTTTTGATGCGCCTCTATAATAGTGCTGCAAAAATCTTCGGCGCGGAAGGGGTTTTGCGCCGAAGATTGGAGAATTTGGAGGGTAAAATGGTATATACAACACGCGGAAGCATCTGTATTACAAGAGTTTCCACGTGAGTGTATTTTTTTTGAAAAAAGTTTTCGCGTGCCGAAGGTTGTGCCGAAGATTGTGTCGAAGAATGCGCAAAAAGTCAGTTATTCTTCAATGTGTGCTGTAGTGCTAAGCCTTTTGTTGTTAGGCGATATTTCTCGAAGATATGAGGAATACCAGGGCCCCTCATCCAAATCAAGTTATGATTGCAATTCTCTTTTATATTCTATGTGATTGGTTTCGGTCGTGACTATGAATGTCTAATAATGATTTGAATTATTTCGTATTTAAGAAATATCTATTTGATTATATTTTAAATTTAATGTTATGAAAATTCCTAGGTGTTCATATGTATGATTGCAAAATCTGAATATGTATGGGATTTTTATTTTTAACACATATATGGTTGTACATATATTTCTTCTTTTACTTGATCTTCTGCATCCACTAATTCATAAACAAGTTTAGGATGAACTATAGGTTCAACAATAATACTCAGAGTTATAGTTTTATTATACTCTTTGCATAAAATTTCACAAGTAATTTCAATGCATTGTACTCCAAACTTTGGCTGAATATAAAAATAGAATTGTTTGTTATCTTTTGGTACTAATAGTCTTTCACGCGGTTGATATATGATGCCATATTCGTAATTAACCGCAGTCAATACTTCTGGAGGAATAGCATCCCAACTACCCATAAATGAAGACGCAATTGTAGGGATCTCTCGTGCGACAGCATTTACATCATTGGAATTACAGTCAATTTTACATTTCACAATATCTACAGAGATATGTCCAGCATTTAAAATACAAATCGGTACCTTACACCATGTTTTATCAATGGTTTCTTTCGTTCTATATGCTGTAATATTTTTTAAAACTTCTACTGGTTTGCTGAATTTTTCCAAGTTTTTTCTTGCTTCTTGGAATTGGAGGTATTTAGGATTATTTTGCAAAACAAATCTTGTTATAACCTTTTCGTATTCTGGCTTTATGATTAACTTTGTTTTATCTTCTGACTCGAACATAACAGTTAAGTTATATTCTTGATATCCATTTATTTTCCCTAAATACCAATCATAGACACTAGGATAATCAATCATTTTATCAACAATATCATCCCAGCAAAATAAATATACTTCAAATAATCCACATTCTTTATGTTTGCGATTGATAGTTCGTACATATTCTTCGATTTTAGTATCTTTATTTGCCGTTGTTGCTATAATCAAACGCTGTAAAGAATCCTTATAATGTTTAGCAGAACTAATTTCTTTATCTAACTCTTTGATAGATAAGTTTTTGTTGTTACCCTTTAATTTACATTGTATTCCAGAGTATAATGATTCACTAGGCTTTTGTCCCCAAATATCTATTCCCTGTTGCTTTTGTCCATTGCGTCCATTTTTTTTAATACTATCTTCACAATTCCAAATCGCTCCCCATAATTTCATACAGAGCGTCTCAAAATCCTGCCAGTTGCTAGGTTTACATATTTGAACAGGTGCTTCCAATGCAGTATTAATGAAAATATATTATCAAATCTTTATTGATAGTTTGAACAAATCTATACCTCCAAAATACTCAATAAGGGGTATTCCTTCTAATCTACAATGCTGCATCAACATATCGTGCGTAATATTTAATGGTAATTTTTCACAACACCTTGTGAAAAAGGTAGTAATTTTAGGAGTGCTTGTTAATAATGGATGATTATCATTTTGTGTGTTCGTTTCAAAATCCCAATTATCAATGTTATTATATGTCCATCTGATGTTTTTACATCTAGGTATTTTAGCGACAATATGATCTTCTTGAATAATTTCTAAATCAGATTCTAATTCAAATGAACATTGATATTCTAAGCTGGGGTGTTGAAATATAATTCGTTTTCCTCCTGCAATAATCAATTTGTTGCTAATTTTTTCTAACGACTTTACATAATCCACTAACTTAAATACTTTATCTAATTCTATTTTATATATGGGATTAGATAGCCTTTGATAATGTGCTGCAACATTTAGTATCAATAACTTAGAATCACTAAATAATTGCTGCATTGAAGAATCTAACGATTTGCCATTCTTAGAATAAAACGCTACTAATTTATCCCAAAGTTTTTCTAAACTAATAAAACCTCCTTTAGCATCAACTTTTAATTCATATGGTAGCAATTCTCCAACACTCTGTTCCAATTGTTTCCGTATATTTATTGCAGATATGTCATAATCACCTATCTCGTAAAAATGTTTGGCTTTTGATAGATAATCACTCTGCTCATCAATAATTAGAGGTGATCCATTATTCTTGTTGTAACTAATTCGTTTATATGTCCACTCTTCTGATTTGTGTTTTTGGTGTATTTCATGACAGACATAGTTAAAAAATGCTCTGTCATGTGTAAACAGATATATCTTATACTTATCAGATATTTCCAATAAAAAGTCCACAACTTTTGCTCGATTACTCATATCAAGACTGATAAGCATATCATCTAAAGCAAGAAAACGACCATCCATCGGTTTTTCTAAATTTAGCAAAGAAAAACGAATAGATAAAGCAATTGCTGTCAACTTTGCCTCATTAAAAAATATATGAGGTTTAACTATTCTTCTAAAATTACCATCTGGCAAACATTCTGATACTTCTAAACCGATAAATGGCTCATTCAATTTTTTATAAGACGATTTATGTTCTTTTATTTCGCCATTTTCTTTAAAACGCTCAATAATATTATCGTATTTTAACCAATATTCATTAGAATCGTTCTCTGGTTTTTCTGCATTAGAATCATAACGCAACCTAATAAAAAGTGCGTTTTCATTAGGATTTTTAAAATATTGATTATAAATATCAGATGCGTATAGATTGATGTCTTCTTCTACTGTTTTTTTTACAATAGTGTTAAAATATTCAATGTTATTAATATATGTTTGGTCTATGTGTCTTCCTTTTTTGATGATGGACGATGTTATTTGTTCATACAATTCACCTATATGATATCCAGATTTTGTGTCCTTGCAAAAAGGAAAAATGTCTTTGATGAATACAGGGAATAGATTAATATTTTGAGAATTACGAAAATTAAAGAAATGAAATATAAACAGATGATTAATAAAACATCCTGTAATATCCGCAGGAAGGGGATGTTGTCCCCCTTCAATAGTAAACTGATATCCATTTTTATCTAAATAGTACCTAAATGGGTGCCTTTCGTTAAAATCAATCCAGATGCATGAGTCTGTATCAATACTATTGAGATTCTTTAAATTTTGCTCATTTCTTGTATCAAAATATTTCTTACCTGCATCAGATTTTAGTGGAGACTGAAATATACAATGAAGAGCATAGTAAATAGAAGATTTTCCACTTCCATTTTCTCCGAACATTAAAAGGTTCTTGCCTTTTAGTTCCAGTTCGCAATCATTCGGGAATGCTTTGAATCCTGATATATGTATCTTTTCTATAGCAGGCATATCATCCTTCAATAATAGTTCTTAATACATTAGGGCTTCTTGAGGCAAATAAGTCTAAGCGATTTCGAATTGGATTATCTGTTTTTTTGATAGTCATAAATGTTGATAAGATGATTTCAGATTTATCCTTTTCAGTGTTGAGTTGTGATATGGGCTTAATGAAATCTAAAGTAGAATCTATTATATCAATTTCTAACTCTTTCATATGTTCTTTAAAGTATAATTCATACACGCAACCATTTAGCAATCGATTAAAATAATCTTCAATAATAGTATTGCTTATTATATTGGACATACTTTCCTTATACTCTTTTATGAACATAATATAATCAACTAAATTCCCGATTAAATCTTTTATTTGATTTGTGGTGGAGGCAATTGGAATTTGACTTAATTCATTTACACCAAAATTGATATATCCACCAGCCATTTTTAACGAATTAAAAACAATTCTTAGGTAATACCCCATGAGTTTGCTATTGAGTATAGCAAGGAGATATTTCAAATTAAGTTCTTCTCCCAATATTAATGTGGTAGATTTTCCCGCAAGATATTCTCCTGTTGCATCGTAGAACGCCTCTATATTTAGTGACATTCCAGCGACTACTATTTTTTTTGATATACTTTGCTCATATCTTCGAGGACTGTATTTTTGCAATTGAGATGCTATTACTATTGGTTGATAATAATTCTCTTTAATATATTGTGTTTTCTTTTTCCCCCACATGACACAATAAGGGTCAATAGTTCCTGTATTGATAAACTTTAGTATTTTATCTTGGGTTTCTACATATTCAAAAATATATGATTTAAGATCATATGCTTCACCAACTGTCGCTGCTCCACAGATATTCGTAACATATTCATTTAATAGGCTATGTTGTGATATAGATAGAACATTTGTTAAATCTATTGTATTTACAAAAAATTTATCCCAATACAAATCTTTTCGGATTTGATCGGTACTTATTCCATTACGACTCTTATAATTAGTCAAATCTTGCATCTTCTCAAAAAAAGTATAGCTGTTGTCTGTTGTATCATACTTTTTTTGTAGGATAAAAACACAAGGATAAACATCTGCATCAAAAACAGGGACACTCCCATAATCACGAATAACAATAGGCCTTTGTTGACTAATGTATACTCGCAAGGCTTCCGTATATTTTACAGAAACAAGCTTATTTGGAACAATGTATGTTTGTATTCCACTTTGCCTTAATAATATATTTCCTTGTTCTATAAAAGGGACATATATATCCCAATTCCCTTTTGCTGTCTGATATATTTGTTTGTATAAATTTCGATATTCTGGCATCGTCTTTTCCATTGTTTCGGAATCAATATACGGAGGATTACCAATAACGATATCAAATCCGGTGAACATTCCATTCTCATCAAGCAATTGTGGAAATTCAAAGCGCCATTCAAAAGCATTGGAATATAATTGATTACTCAATATATCATCTTGCTCTTGTTCTAATTTGTTAAGTTGGATTTTTAATTTCTTCAATTCTTTCAATTCACTTTTTGCACGCTCTCCAAACAGCATTGGAGCTTCTAAAGTAGAGATCTTACCCCTTAGCTTAGCCAATTTATGCTTAAATTGATTACTTAACTCTACTTTGAATGCATTTTTGATAGATTCAATTGTTTCACGGAACTCTTCTTTAGCGACATGATCTGAACTATTGGTAAAGTCATTTACTAATTGTTTGTATTTAGCAAAAGACATCTTATCCTCATTCGATTTATCCTTGTTGTATTCTACAAAGACATTCTCAATAGGAGCATCTATAGCGTAACGACTTAATAAAGAGTTACCACATGTGATTTTGTAATCTAAGTTAGGCAGTGGTTGTGGCACATCCGCATCTACAACTAATGCTAACCAAAAACGTAGCCGAGCGATATCTACAGCACCTTGCTCAATATCCACTCCGAAAATGTTATTTTGAATGATTTCTCGTTTTACTTGTGCTGCATTCCAACTTCCATTTTTATCAGCGAAGGCATGCAATGTGTGGCGTGTGTGGAAAAGCACATTCATCACACCCATTGGGAATGCTCCTGAACCAATAGCAGGGTCACATACTTTCACATTTTGCAATAGAGTAGTTAAACGAGATGCAATCTCCTTATTTTGCAAAATAGGTTCAACTTGATATGTATTAACGAGCGTATCAATAGCGGAGGCATATTGCTCTTCAGTAATATATGTTTTAAGATATTGAATGATGCTCTGACGACTCATATATTGTACAATCTCTTTTGGAGTATAGAACGCGCCCTTGTCTTTATTATCCTCCAAGAGATTTTCAAAGATATGACCGAGCATTTCGGGATCAATACCAACCTCGCTATCGTCAGGGTCATTTTCATCAATTGTGAAATTGTACTGCGAGAAGAAATGGATTAACTCCTTAAAGAAATCATAGGAGAAATCTATTCGCATCTTATCTAACTCATCCTCTTCGAATAGACCACCATTGAGATATGGGATTTTGATGTTTTCTCCTAAGATACAATTTGCCAAATCATTGGTGCGAGGTTCGTTAAGGGTCTTAAAGAATAGTGGTTCTAATACATGACTAAGTAAGGAATTATTCCCTTCATTACGCTCTATCAAATGAAGTAAATATTCCTTATCTCCACCTTCCCATTTAGTATTTGATGCAGGTACACCCATCCAACCCTTCTTTTGTAAGAACTGTAAGAAAACTAAACGACCTAATAACTTCTTGACATAATCACGATGATGTTTAGAATCGGGTAATTGTTTGATAAATTTGGTGTATTGTGCTTTATATCCTGTAAAGAACTCCTTATTGAGGCGTTCTACCGAGAATGTTTCTACAACATCTGCTAAATAGATAGAACCTTTTGCTTTTTTGTCAAAGAGTTCTAACAAACGTTTTGCGGCAGTGGTACATGGCTCGTTGGGTCCTAGTAGGAATGTATAGCGCTTAGGAGCAGTTTCTTTTTTCTCTAACTCACCTTTCTCGTTGAAGAATGTTTGCTTGGCAATAAATGTTAAACGATAATCATCTTGATTCGCTGAGTAATAAAATACTAACGCTCCATGAATTACAGATTGGTCTATATATTTAGCCGCAATTTCTCGTAACCCCTTGCGATTGCGTGCGATTAGGATATTATCAATCACTTCTAAGCTAAAGATTGCCAAAGAACGACCATCATCCAATCGGATATTACCAATATGTCCACCAGTTTTAACTGAGGAGTCAGTAACCTTAGCAGGACTTGTGAATAATTCTACTTTTGGAAACAACTGGTTGAGTAGATTGCTCCAAATATTCAAGTCGAACTTGAGTGATAATAGTTTTTTTAAGTCGTTTAATTGCATAATAATCGTTTTATTCTTCAAATCCTATGCTGCCATCAGCAGAGGCCAGTAAATACTCTAGTTTAATTTCTTCGCTAAAGTCGCTTTCTCCCTCTAGAAAGGAATGAACGAGTTTTTGGAGCAATTGTTTTTCGATTCTACCAGCTGCTAAATGATAACTGATATTTTCCATCTCTTCCATGAAACGTTTTACACAAAACATATATCCATTTAAGAGTAGAAACTGTGCTCCTAATGTAATAGATAATCGTTTGTTGCCGTCAGAGAATGAGTGATTTCGATTTATAGACCAAATCAAATGTGTCAGTTTATCCTCGAAGGTTGGGTAATAATCATCATTCTGTATATGATCAAGGACGCTATATAGATATCCAATATTGAGGATATCATAACTACCGCCACCGCTATATTCTATAGTTTTGCGATGCGTTTCTATCGCTTGTTCCTTCGAAATATAAAACAACATAATTAATTTCTATTTTTTAAGCGTTTGAGTGCCGCAATATATGTTTCCAAACGTTTGCTGAGTTCCATGCTTTTATCTCCTATGAATCGGTCAAAATCTTCCGAAGAAACCGCCCCAATATATTCCGTAAGATTTGCATGTAAAGCATCTCGGAAACAAAGATCGCGACTTGCCATTTTAGATCTCGCTTTATTAACAAGTGGTACCCATAATCTTTGTTGTTCGAAATTCGCATATAGTGTGTCAGTCTCAGATTGTGTTAATTTGCGCCCCAAACGAATAAATTCTTTGCGAAGTTCATCTGCAAACCCAGCTTCATAACTAGCAATCAAATCTAATACCTCTGAATACATGGTATGGCGTTCATTGTCTTCGTTAGATAATTTAAGAACCTTTCTATATTCATCTGCATCTTCTTTGAAAACACTCCGATATACCTTGTCATTGTATAAAAGGTATTTGATATTCCCCAAATCAACATAATCTCGTAAGGCAAGAATCATCTCTTTATGATAATCACGATTGTTTAGTAGATTGAATATGAAATCTTCATCACGTTGATTGATGTATTTTGTGTTGCCTCCCGTTCGCTTATTGATAGTATCTATCACAATATCAAGTACTAAACTTCTTACTTCACGAGCTCTTTCGCTTTTGCTCAATAGCATAGCCAGATTGATAAATGCTCGGAAATTGAAGATACCTAACTTATTGGATTTGATTAGGAAGTTAACTTCCTTATCATGTGCGTTTGTGAATTCTAACTTAAAGATTTTCAATCTGTTGCCGCTTATAACCTCGTAACCATTTTTGCGAAGTTCTTGATCGTTTCTTGTTAAACAACTATTGATGGTTCGCTCACTCACTTCAAAAAATGAGGCTAATTGTTGTTTGGTAAATTTGATTTCTTCCTCAAATACAATACCGCGCAAGCCTATCACTCGTTGTACCTCTTCAAGGGCATATTTATTGTTTAGCACATTTTGGCGCGCAATTTCAGATGTCGTTAAATCTTTCATGTTATTTATACATTAAAACTTTCTGAAATAATGATTTCAGGAGTAAATTCTTTTATAATTCGTTGTTCTGCTATCGGAGCAATAGTTCCTTTTAGAATATGCTCCAATGGATATGCAGAGATAATCTTTATCAATTGTTCGAGTAAGATAACAGGTTTGATTGGTGTCTTTTTAGTTGCTGTTTTGAGTCGATTTACATCGCGCTGCAATTGCTGAAATTTACCTGTTGTTATTGCTTGCTTAGCTTTTGTGATTAATTCACGTTCGTTTTCTGTTAGTTCGGGGATATTCAAGAAACCATCCAGATAGGCGATAGCCTTCTTTTCGTTTGGACCTTGTGCAGGGTTTACCTTTTGCAAGATAAGTTTGGCATCCTCCTCCTTGTTTGCAAATAGATTGAGCGCAACAGCGATTTGTTCATGATGCTTGTCATGCAATGGAATAGATTTGTCTTCCAAACGAGCCTTAAATTCTTTGGCAGCTTCCAAGAATGTTAAATCTTCGGTTGTTCCATCAGCTTTAACAAATACAAAGGCATCTCTTCGTTGGTTGCGAATGAAAGCAATAGTGCTATTCGGAATAAATTTACTTTTTCTCCCCACACGAGCGCGCATAGGTAATTTGCTAATTCGTTTAATTAATTCTGGCTGTTCTTCCTTTAACTGTCTTAACCACATTAAGTAACGCAGTTTCTCATCTCTTTCCTCATCTACATTTTTATCAAATAATCCAAAC
This sequence comes from Paludibacteraceae bacterium, assembly GCA_045601825.1. Taxonomy (GTDB): domain Bacteria; phylum Bacteroidota; class Bacteroidia; order Bacteroidales; family Paludibacteraceae; genus Colicola. The sequence continues at coordinate 145,669 of JAZSAI010000011.1, forward strand.
GTTTCTGGATTCTCATCGGTGGAATAGATTTGACTATCTTCTCCTAATGCTGCATGAAAAGCAAACAACTTCATTTTGGCCTTTTTCTCTAATTCAATGTCATTATTGACTTTAGAAGTAGGGAAGAAGTTGAAGATGTGCACCTCTTTTGCAGTACTACCAATACGATTAACACGTCCGATACGTTGCATGAGGCGAGTGGAATTCCACGGAGTATCATAGTTGACTATCACATTGGCACGATGCAAATTGACTCCTTCTGCCAAAACTTCAGTAGATATGACAATATTATAGTCGTTTTTCTTCTCTCCTTTATAGTTCGCATCAAAGTTCTGTTCCAATATTGGCATGTTCTCTGTGCGATTATCACTTTGTACTGTTAAGATTCGATCAAATCCGCTCTCTTTGAGTTTGGTTGAAAGATATTGAGTAGTTTCTTTACTTTCGGAGAAAATGACGAGTTTTCCTTCTTGATTAATTGACTTGTCAAAAAGTTTTTGTGAAAGATACTCATTGATGAAGATATCTAATTTAGGATCGTTGGTAACATTATCCCATTCTTCAACAAGATTCTTCAAAAGTACATCATCTTGCTTTATGCCTTCATAGAAACCATCTTCAAAATCATCTGGTGTACAGATTTCTATCGTTGGGTCAGAATATTTAGCCTTTTCAATCAATTGTATCAATTCTTCCTCACGTCCTTCACTGAGTAATTCATTGACTTTGAGGTTAGGTGCTATATAAATAGTGCCATTAGCAAACATATCAAGCATCACCTTATTAGCCTCATAATATCTTTTAAGCGATTGTTTGAAGGCATAAAAACTGCTATCAATGCGTTTGACAAGTAAAATCTTCATTATACTTGCCAATTGCATAGAAATCATATCCGCCTTCTTATATTTGCTCTTTTTGTTAGGCTTTAGAAACTTAATCGCTTGATAACGATAGTAATGAAGCCCGCCTTCTGTATCACTCAAACATTGAATTGTTTTGTCGTACAGGTCTTCCAAACTCGCCTCTAATTGATAATATATTTTATGAGGCGATTTGACATCTGGGAAATGTACATTTTGTTCTTCTAAATCTTTGCGATAGGCATCATTTTCCATCAAATCGGTCCGAGTACGACGAACAGTCAAAGGTTCTACGACTTTTGAACGAATCTTGGAGTAAATAGTTTTGATTTCAGCAGAAATATAATTGATATCTTTATGTTTTTTGAGTTTTCGATATGCATCAATCTGCTCACGAAAAAAGCGTTGTAAGTTCCCCTCTTCTAATGTACTATCTTTGGAATCTTGGAATAGATACACCAGATTAGCAATATCCTCTGGTTTATTATTGAGAGGCGTTGCAGATACAAGAATGACCTTTTTGTCATGCAAACTACCATCACTACGTAAAGTTTTTGTTTTACACAGTTTTTGCAACTCGTTATACATAGATGCAGAGTCGCTCCTAAACTTGTGAGCTTCATCTACAATAATTAAATCGTAGAGAGTAGGATCTTTAAGTTTGTGCAAACTTCCGTTGGTGATAATCTTGTAGTTATCTAATTTGAACTCAGCCAATGTATTCTCCCAACTTTCTTTCATAGCGGGTGGAACAACTACTAAGGTATGTGAACGATGCATTGGGAATCCGTTCGCGAAGAAGAATTTTTTAGCAATTAGAGCAGAAACAACCGTTTTTCCTAAACCTACAACATCCGATAGGAAAAACCCATTGTGCTTCATCATCTTAGCGAACCCATCATTGACCGCATCAATTTGGTAGGATAATTTTTTATATCCTTTAGGCAAATCAGATACAGAATTAGGATCAAAATCAATACTTTTGCCAAAATATTCTAATAAAAATTTCAGATAGACTTCGTAGGGAGTAAAATCAGTGTTGAGATAAGATTCTTTTTTGATTTGTTCTATGTGAGAAATATCAATCTCAACAGACTCTTCCCATAATCTTTCAAAAGTTTCGGTTGCAAATTGAATGTCATCATCATAACGGAGTTCTACATTAAATTCAAAATTCTTTTCTAATCCCGCTTCTGTTAAATTACTGGAGCCAGTAATAACCGATCCATAGCCATGTGGGTGATATACTTCTTCTCGGAAAATGTATATCTTGGCATGTATATTCTGCTTTGGATGTATCCGCATTTGTATCTTACCAGTAGTGATGTCTTCAATAAATTGGTACATTCCATCTTCTACCTCTTTATCATACTTTGCCTCCTGGATATTACGTTTTATCTCACTAAAAAACTCCTCTTGTGACTGTTCTGCATTAGGATTAAACAATAAGCCTTGTTGATTGGCTTGGTAGGTAAGCTTGTCCACATTGATACCGACTAAAAATCTTATCTTAGGCGTGTTAGTAATAAACTTACGAATGCGAAAATATCCTGATGCGCGAAAGTATCCTACCAAGGCATCAAAGAAGTGCACTTTCTTGTATTGAAAAACACCTTCAATCTTTTCAAGAAGGGTGTTCTGATTTTCGTTTGTAAAGAAATTAGATGTCATATATATTGAAGTGTCCAAAGTGGCCGCAAAGATACGAAAAAATTGTGAGATATGCAAGAAAATCGCTTTTTTGGGGCGATTTTTTTTTGATAGTTTAGAATAAGTTCTCAGGTGATAGCAATAGGAACTGTTCCAACGATATACCAGCTCCACCTACGACAATGCTATGTTTAGGGTGGAACGAGTCTGCAAAACTGTGAATGCCTTGATTGTCTGTCCGCTTACCACTTTTGACCTCAATAGCAACTACTTCTTCTAAACCGCGTTGGATAACAAAATCCACCTCATCATTACCGTCACGCCAATAAAATACTCGGTAATCATGTTCTTCTGCCCAATTCATTAGATGTGCACCTACGGCACTCTCTACCCAACGCCCCCAACGCGCACTATCTAGTTGCTCCGCCATAAAGCCATGCCCTGCATAAGTGGATAACAAAGCATTGTTATATACTTGAAACTTAGGGATGGAAGAGACTTGACGAATAGGAGCATGAGCAAACTTTTGCAAGCCACCTAGCAATTCCGCTTCGCCCAAGACTTTGAGGTAATTGGCTAAAGTGGTTGTATTGCCTGCATCTTGCAGTTGTCCAAGCAATTTGTTATATGCCACAATCTCAGCACTATATGTAGAGCCAATACGGAACAGTTGACTCAGCAATGCTGGCTTGTGAATGCGTTTGGTCATCAGTACATCCTTCTCTATAGCAGGATCTACAATAGACTGTAAGATATATCGTTTCCAACGAGCCTCGTTTTTAATCAACATAGCACTACCTGGATAGCCACCAAAATAGATATACTCTTCCAATGTAAATCCAAACGCCTCTTGCATTTCAGCAAAACTCCAGTGAGGCATACGAATCAACTCATAACGCCCAGCTAAGCTCTCGGTCAGACCATCTTTGATGAGCAGGCGGCTACTACCTAACAAGATAACCTTCAGGTTGAGACCACTCCAAGTGTCCGCATCCCACTCACGCTTCACATATTCGCTCCAGTTCTTGAGTTTTTGTATCTCATCTATAATCAAGATGTGTTCCTCTTGCTTTAGAAGACGCATTTGCTGACGAACATCTACCCATTGCTTGGATATCCATTGAGGATTATTCTCATCAATGGTATCCGCATTTAATGAAGTGACAGGTATAGTGCATCTTTCGACAAATTGTTTGACCAAAGTAGTCTTACCAACTTGTCGCGTTCCCGCCAATACTTGAATGAATTGGCGTGGTTCTTGCATGCGTTCTTGCAAGGTAATCAGTTGCTTACGGATAATCATAGTTTGGTATATTTACTCAATATTTGCTGATAATTTACTCAATTTTATTTTTGATTTTACTCAATTTTCGCCGCAAAGGTAATACTTTTTTTGCAGATATGCAAATAAAAATCGCATTTTTGGGTATTTTTTTTAGTGTAGGGTGTAGAGGCGGCGACTATGTCGCAGTTTAGAGGACGCTCGTGGGGCGAGCTACAGTTTAGAGGTTAAAGGCATGCAGTACCCGAATTACATTCGTCAAGCACCCCATAACGCCGCAAGCGAGCGTTATCGGGGACCCCGCTGGCTAATTAAACAGAGAAAGGAAACATTTTTAGGAAGAGAGTCAACCTTTTTAGGACAGTAGTCAACTTTTTTAGGAATGGGGACAACTCTTTTTTAGGAAAGCAATCTTAACAAATAGCACTTTTTGTGGGCAGGGAGTTGAGTCGGAGTTTTGTCGGTCGTCTCTCGGTCGTCGGTCGGTGGAATAAGGGAAGGTATAAGAGAGGTAAAAAAATGGGCAATCTTAATAAAACGCACATTTTCTATTTCGGCGTTCTTTGGTCGTTCCTTGGTTCTTCTTTGGTTTGTCCTTGGTCTTTAGCACGAGATAAAAAGGGAAGGGACAAAGGAAGGAAATCTTAATAAAAGTGCAAAAGTACATTGTGTAGAGCGTAGGGTGTAAAGTGTAAGGTGTAGAGGTGGGAAGAAAAAATAGAGCATATCGGTGTGATATGCTCTATTTTTGGGTGTATAGGCATGTTACTTCTTGCGGAAGTATGCCACTGCGTTGTCGAACAGAGGTTGGCATTTGTTGCCAGCGATATTGGTGAACACGCCCTCTTCCCAACGTTCGGTGTGACCCATCTTGCCGAGGATCTGACCGTTCTTGGAGATGATACCCTCTATCGCATAATACGAACCATTAGGATTGTGAGGGGCCTCCATCGTTGCCTCGCCTGTCATTGGATTGGCATATCGGAAGGCTACTTGTCCGTTCTCGAAGAGTTCCTTTGCCAATGCCTCGTTCACAACGAACTTACCTTCGCCGTGACTGACTGCAATGCTATGTGTATCACCTACTTGCATACCACGAAGCCATGGGCTGGCAGTGGTAGCCACAGTGGTAGTTACCATCTGCGAGATGTGGCGGTTGATATCATTGCGGAACAGAGTTGGAGAGTCTGGAGTGACCATGCCCAACTTGCCATAAGGCAGCAGACCACTCTTCACCAATGCTTGGAAGCCGTTGCAGATACCCAGTATCAAACCACCGCGCTCAATGAGGGCTGTGATAGCAGCACCTACCTTTTGGTTGTTAATCACATTGGCGATGAACTTACCACTGCCGTCTGGTTCGTCACCTGCAGAGAAACCACCTGCAAACATGAGGATATGGCAGCGATTGATATGCTCTACCATCTCATCGATACTGCTGAGGACATCCTCACCCGTGAGATTGCGGAAGATAGTGGTCTCGACCTCAGCACCTGCTTTGCGCCATGCCTTGGCGGAGTCGTAGTCGCAGTTGGTGCCTGGGAAGACTGGGATGTACACCAAAGGTGTATCAACGGCAGAGCCGTTGTAGTTTAGTGTTGAGTGTTTAGTGTTTAGTGACTCTATACCTGCTGGCATCAATGCTTGATGCTGCGCAGGGACTGCGGATGGGTAGATCTTGTCGAACTGACCACAGCATGCGTGGAGCAATACTTCGCGGGATACGCGCTCGCCATTGATAACGAGGTGGGTGCCTTCAACAACTTCGCCTAAGGCGATGAGGCTATTAGGCGATAAGGCAAGAGGCGAGAGGTCTTCGGTTGCTTCTACGAGGATAGAACCGTAGTTATAGTCGAAGAGTTCGTTCTCAGCGATTTGGATATCGACTGCGAGTTCGTTACCGAAACTCATCTTAGCGATGGCCTCTGCTACACCACCGAAGCCCAGCGCAAAGGTAGCGCAAACCTTGGCAGATTGGATAGCGTTGGTGATGAAGTTCCAGTTCTCTTTGAGTTGCTCTACATTAGGCATATAGTTTGCCAATGCGTTGTGCTTGATGAGATAGAGTTTGTTTCCTGCTTTCTTGAGGTCGGTAGAAACGACTTTGTCAGCTGGCACGGTCGTGATACCGAAAGCAATCAAGGTTGGAGGTACGCTGATATGCTCGAAAGTACCCGACATAGAGTCTTTACCGCCGATACTTGGCAGACCGAATGCCACTTGCATCTTCAGTGCGCCGAGCAGTGCGCTGAGCGGTTTGCCATAAGCATGCTCGCTGCTCATACGCTCGAAGTACTCTTGGTAAGAGAAGCGCATACGGCTATAATCGGCACCTGCTGCTACGACCTTGGTACATGCCTCTACAACCGCATACGCTGCACTGTGGTATGGACTCCAGTCGGCAATGAATGGGTTGTAACCAAATGCCATGATAGAGGCGGTATTGGTATAGCCATCGGTTGGGAGTTTCTGTACACTGACTTGTGTCTCAGAGAGTTGCGTTTTGCCGCCGAATGGCATAAGTACGGTGCTACGACCGATAGTTGCATCGAAATTCTCAATCAAACCCTTTTGTGAGGTGACATTGGCATCGGACATGACCTTTGCCATTTTCTCCTCAAGGGTGGCACCTTCGATGGTTTGAGCAAATGGATTCTTCTCCTCTACAGGCAGGATAGCGGCAGAAGCGAAGTGCTTAGCACCTGCGCTGTCGATAAACTCGCGAGTGAGGTCAGCGATAAGTTCGCCTTTATAAAACTGACGCATGCGACCGCTGTCGGTGACATCCGCCACATGGGTGTATTCGATATTGTCGAGGTGGCAATAGTGCTCCATCTCCGCACGGTCTTTGGCTTCGATGACTACCGCCATACGCTCTTGTGACTCGCTGATAGCCAATTCGGTAGGGTTGAGTCCGCTATACTTGGTTGGCACGCGGTCGAGGTAGATATCCAGTCCGTCTGCGAGTTCGCCTATAGCCACACTCACGCCACCTGCACCGAAGTCGTTGGACTTCTTGATGAGGCGTGTAGCTTCAGGGCGACGCATGAGGCGTTGGAGTTTGCGTTCCTCTGGCGCGTTACCTTTTTGCACCTCGCTGCCGCAGGATTCAAGCGATGCTTCGGTGTGCTCTTTGGACGAACCAGTAGCACCACCAATACCATCGCGACCTGTGCGGCCGCCGAGGAGAAGGATGATATCGCCAGGAGCAGGGCTCTCACGACGGATATTCGATGCAGGAGAGGCACCTACTACAGCACCAACTTCAAGGCGTTTAGCCACATAGGATGGGTGGAAGATCTCACGCACATGGGTAGTAGCCAGACCGATTTGGTTGCCATAGCTGGAGTAACCAGCAGCCGCTTTGCGGGAGATGATCTGCTGTGGCAGTTTGCCTGGCATAGTCTCTGCTACGGGCTTATAGATATCACCTGCACCCGTTACGCGCATGGCTTGATAGACATATGCACGACCAGATAATGGGTCGCGGATAGCACCTCCGAGACAGGTACTTGCGCCACCGAAGGGCTCAATCTCAGTTGGGTGGTTATGGGTCTCGTTCTTGAATTGGAGGAGCCTTTTCTCGGTCTTGCCATCGACATCCACATCAATGAAGATAGAGCAAGCGTTGTTCTCCTCGCTGACCTCCATATCGTCGAGAAGGCCTTTCTTGCGAAGGTAACGCGCGCCGATAGTAGCAAGTTCCATGAGGCAAAGCGGTTTCTCGGTGCGACCGAGTTCCTTGCGTATGTCATGGAACATGCCGAGGGTGGATTCGATTTCCTCTTTCACGAATGAGTCGTCTATCTTGATTTCTTCTAAGATAGTGGTGAAAGTGGTGTGACGGCAGTGGTCAGACCAGTAGGTGTCGAGAATACGGAGTTCGGTTTCGGTTGGGTTGCGTTGCTCCTTTTGGAAGTAAGTGACTACTTCGTGGAGGTCGTCGGCGTTCATTGCCAAACCCCATTGCTTGCAGAACGCAGCGTACTCCTCGCGAGGCATATTGATAAAGCCGTCCAACTTAGCCAATGGCTTGATGTCGGCAGTTTGGTTTTGCACCAATTGACTGAGGTCTTTCTCGCGCGACTCCACAGCGTTGATGTAGTAGTGGCGAATCTTAGCCATGTCTGCCTCTGAGATTGTGTCATCAAAGATGAGCAGACGGCTACTGCGAATCTCTACTTCGGCGTTAGGGTCAATGAGGTGTACACAATCCACCGCCGATGATGCGCGTTGGTCAAACTGACCAGGGATATACTCTACAGCGAGGTATTTCTTGCCTGCGAGGTCACACTCGTCTGATACGGTGTCTGTAACCGTCTCGCCAAAGACGGTGTAGCGGCATTGCTTCAGCAGTTCGGGTGTAAAACCAAAGAGGTCATACACATTGATATAGCGCAGCGACTGGAGGTTGAGCTGGAGATTGAGGTTTAGCTCATTCATCAAGCTCTTTGCCTCCACTTGGAAAGCAGGACGCTTTTCTACATAGATTCTATAGTTTGCCATAACTAACAAATATTTTACTAACAAAAATTACTAAAAATTAGACCAAAAATTATCAATTATTTTCTTTTTCAAAAAACTAATAGTATATTGATTGGATTATGCGATTATTTTCGTATGATTTTTTGTAATGAATCGCAGATTATTCTTTGCTTCTCTTCATACGACAAAGATGAACCTGAATAATATGGGAAGTCAGACAAAGATATAGAAATAGTGGTGTCATTACACCAAATGGCAATATTCCACTCAACTGGATCATAGAAGCAAAAGAAATCATTATTCATATCGGGAATTTCGTAGATTGTATCACATGTCCAAAAAAAGTCGTTCCATGAATCGCCATACAATGAAATATCATATCCCTTATAGTGCACAATGCCGTTACATTTACCATAAGGTTTATATACAGACGAATCATTTTCGATTAAGTTTAGATAAAAGTACGTGCTATCATTGTCACTATAGCCTCCTACAATGACAAGTTGTATGTCATCACATAACTCTTTCTCATTTTCTTCCAAAAAGAAATCTACAATTGCTCGGGTTTGCTCAGACAATACTGCCGTATCTTGTTGGCGAATCGTCTGACAAGAGGTCATAACGATAAGAATTACGATAAAAAATATCTTATTCATGTTTTGCACATTTATAGTTTCATACTGTATAATTGTTTATAATAAACTACAATTTTAGTTTAAAATAATTTTCGCTAATTTTCGGGATAAATTTTTGTTTAATTTTTGTCTATTTTTATATCACAGTATTTACTACTTTCTCGGTTTGTTGTTTGCGGAAGTCCTCGAGTTGTGCGAGGAGAGCATTGTCTTGCAAGGCAAGGATAGCTACTGCGAGGAGGGCAGCGTTCTTCGAACCATTGATAGCCACCGTAGCCACAGGAATACCTGCTGGCATTTGCACAATGCTGAGGAGCGAATCCAGTCCATCTAATGTCTTGCTGCGGATAGGTACACCAATCACAGGGAGTGAGGTCAATCCTGCAATCACACCTGCGAGGTGCGCTGCGCCGCCTGCGCCAGCGATGATAATGCTTAATCCACGCTCACGAGCGGACTCTGCCCACTTCATAAGCTCGTGTGGAGCACGGTGCGCACTAATGACGCGTTTATCTACTTCAATTCCAAATTGTTGAAGGGTCTCAATCGCGGGAGTCATTACCTCCAAATCGCTGGTAGAACCCATAACTACGCCTACTTTCATATATTTATAATAATGTATATTTTTTTTTTAACTAATAATTGTACCCCTGCAAAGAGCCAACTTTGCAGGGACATGTATGGGATAGGAGTGTTACTCCCACTCGATTGTTGCGGGTGGTTTTGCAGAGATGTCATAGCAAACGCGGTTGACACCTTGTACCTTGTTGATAATCTCGTTGCTGCACTTAGCCAAGAACTCGTATGGAATACGTGCCCAGTCGGCTGTCATTGCATCCACGGAGAGTACTGCGCGGAGTGCCACAGGATGCTCGTAGGTACGAGTATCTCCCTTCATTCCAGTACTGCGCACGGTGCTCAAAAGAATAGCACCTGCTTGCCATACCTTGTTGTATAAGCTTACACCGTTCTCATCTTTCCATTCGCGGAGCATGTCCACAAAGATTGCATCTGCCTCTTGTAGGATATGCACCTTCTCTGGGGTGATATCGCCCAAGATACGTACACCAAGACCTGGACCTGGGAATGGGTGACGAGTGATAAGATGCTCAGGTACACCCATATAGCGACCAATACGACGTACCTCATCTTTGAAGAGGAGCTTAAGTGGTTCGCAGAGTTTGAGATTCATTTCTTTAGGCAGACCACCTACGTTGTGGTGGCTCTTGATGACCTTACCTGAATGGTTGATTGACTCGATGATATCTGGGTAAATAGTACCTTGACCAAGCCACTTTGCATCGGTAATCTTCTTAGCCTCCTCATCAAATACTTGGATGAAGTCGCGGCCGATAATCTTACGTTTTTGTTCTGGATCAGTCACACCAGCGAGGTCGCTATAGAAGCGTTGTTTAGCGTCCACACCAATCACATTGAGGCCGAGACATTCGTAGTCGCGGAGCACGTTTTCGAACTCGTTTTTGCGGAGCAAACCATGGTCCACAAAAATACATGTGAGTTGATTACCAATAGCGCGATTAAGCAGAACGGCTGTGATAGAACTATCCACGCCACCAGAGAGGGCAAGGATAACGCGCTCATTACCAATCTGCTCTTTGAGTTGTGCAACGGTAGTCTCTACAAAGTTAGCTGGAGTCCAATCCTGTGCGCTATGGCAGGTGTCAAGGACGAAGGGACGGAGTTCATCTACTGTAGGTTGCTCGCCTTTAGCAATGTTAAGAACAGGGATACAGCTGCAGAAGCGGCTGAGAGTGTCTTGGAGTGCTTGAGGCTCTTCCACAGAGTCTTTATCTCCAGAAAGGATAAGACCGATGACTTCTTTGTCATCTTCGGGATACTTGTTGTAAGGTAAAACCTCGCAGAAAGTATCTAATTCGCGCACGCGACGTCCAATAAGTTGGGTAGTGTGCGAACCAAGATCAAGAATAATAATTTTCTGCATAGATGTATTGTTTAGTATTGTGTAGTATTGTTTATTGTCCGCGAGTGTAGTTTGGAGTTTCACTGGTGATGGTGATGTCGTGTGGGTGGCTCTCGGTCATACCTGCGGCTGTAACACGAACAAACTTGGCCTGTTGCAGTTCGGCGATGTTATGGGCTCCGACATAGCCCATACCCGAACGAAGACCGCCCATGAGTTGGTAGATCGTTTCGCTGACATTACCTTTGTATGGTACGCGACCTACGATGCCTTCTGGTACAAGTTTGTTGATGTTGGTCTCCTTGCCTTGGAAGTAGCGGTCTGCTGAACCTGCTTTCATAGCATCGATAGAACCCATGCCTCGATAAGACTTGAACTTACGACCATTGTAAATGATGGTATCGCCAGGAGCTTCTTCGGTACCAGCAAACATAGAGCCGCACATCACGCAGTTGCCGCCAGCAGCGAGGGCTTTCACCACGTCGCCAGAATAGCGCAAGCCACCATCGGCAATCATTGGTACACCTGTACCCTTCAATGCTTCTGCCACTTCGAAGATAGCCGTGAGTTGTGGAACACCTACACCTGCGATGATACGGGTAGTACAGATACTACCAGGACCGATACCTACCTTCACACCGTCAGCACCGTTCTCTACGAGGTACTTGGCTGCTTCAGCAGTAGCGATATTACCTACTACCACCTCTAAATCAGGGTAAGTGGACTTGATAGTACGGAGTGCATTAACGATATTCTTAGAGTGACCGTGTGCAGAATCAAGAACGATAGCATCTACACCTTCTTTATATAATGCAGCTACGCGGTCCATAAAATCAGGGGTGATTCCCACACCTGCTGCACAGCGAAGACGACCTTGCTTATCCTTGCATGCGTTAGGGAAGTCTTTGAGTTTGGTAATGTCCTTATAGGTTACGAGGCCTACGAGTTTACCATCTTTATCCACCACAGGTAGTTTTTCCACCTTATGCGCTTGAAGCGCTGCCATAATGACTTCATTTTCAGTAGAACTGATGGTGATGAGGTTCTCGCTGGTCATTACTTCGCCGATTTTGCGTGAGTAATCGGTCTCGAAGCGGAGGTCACGGTTGGTAACGATACCTACGAGATTATTCTCTGCATCTACTACAGGAATACCACCGATATGGTTGTCGTGCATGAGTTGCTCGGCATCGCCCACGGTTTGCTCAGCGGTGATGGTGATAGGATCAGAAATGAGTCCGTTCTCGGCACGCTTCACACGACGTACTTCGGCTGCTTGCGCAGCGATAGACATGTTTTTGTGAATAACGCCAATACCTCCTTCACGAGCGATAGCAATAGCCATCTTGGACTCGGTAACGGTGTCCATAGCTGCCGATACCACAGGAATATTCAGGTGGATATTTCGGGAAAATTGGCACTTGAGGTCCACTTCACGAGGAAGGACCTCTGAATAGGCAGGGACAAGCAACACATCATCAAATGTGAGGCCTTCGTGTAAGATTCGAGAATTCATATCTTTATGGTTTATTTATTAACGACAATTAGGGTCAATTATAGTCTCAATTTTTGTCAATTCAAGTATATATATTGTTTAGGGTGGTGGAGCGACTTGTCGCTGGCACCACTAAACAATATCGTTTTTTAAAGTGCGTGGTCGCAGTAGTAACAGCGGAGGACGCCGTCAGCGTCGGTATAAGCCTTGCGCTCTACTGGTTCGGTAGTGACGATGCAACGGTCGTTGGAGCATAGTCTGTCGGTGAGGACAGTATCCACATGATGCGATTCTTGTTCTTCTTTCCAAGAGAGCAAGGTATAGATAAGTGCCATACGGACATATTTACCATTTTCCACTTGACGGAAGTATGCAGCGCGTGGGTCTTTGTCCACGTCCACAGTGATTTCATTCACGCGTGGGAGTGGATGGAGAACAATCATAGACTCTTTACCCAATGCCATCTTCTCGGTATCAAGAATAAAGGCATCTTTGAGACGTTCATACTCCGCTTGGTCAGCAAAACGCTCTTGTTGTACGCGCGTCATATAAAGGACATCGAGTAGAGGCATAGCTTCTTCGATAGTAGAATATTCGCTGTAATTGTCGCCTAACTCATGCTTCATGTAATCTGGCAAACGAAGCTCTTCTGGAGATATGAGTACGAAATGTACACCCTCGTATCGCTTCATTGCTTTGATGAGCGAGTGGACAGTACGACCATACTTAAGGTCGCCACAAAGTCCTACTGTCAGATGATCGAAATGCCCTAATTCTCTACGGATTGTGAGAAGGTCGGTGAGTGTCTGCGTTGGGTGCGAATGGCCACCATCACCCGCGTTTATGATAGGTATTCGGCTATATTCGGATGCTACACGTGGTGCACCCTCTTTATAATGACGCATGGCAATGATGTCCGCAAAGCTACTCACTACACGTACGGTGTCAGCCACCGTTTCGCCTTTGCTCACACTACTACTCTTGGCATCGGAGAAACCAAGGACATTGCCACCAAGTTCCATCATTGCTGCTGTGAAACTTAAGCGAGTGCGAGTACTTGGCTCGTAGAAAAGTGTAGCCAATTTTTTGCCATGGCATGCCTCGGCATACATCTCCTTGTGGTCAATGATATCCAACGCACGATTGATGATGATATCCACTTCGGCAGTGGTCAAATCAGTAGGGTCAATTAAGTGTCTCATTTATTCGGTTTATTTCATCCAACTTTCGTCGGAAGGATTGTTACGGAATTGGATTAAGCGTTCTTTGTCTTCTGGAGCGATGTATGCTTTTTCTGCCGCTACCTCTACAAGGGTGTCAAGGTCGCACAGACTAACGTTCTTCACTTCGGCAGCAGCCAAACGCTCAAGACCTTTCTTCATACCATAGGTGAAGATACTCACTACGCCAAGAACATCAGCACCTGCTTCGCGGAGGACATTCACCACCTCGATGCAACTACCGCCAGTGGATATAAGGTCCTCTACAACAACGACTTTCTGACTAGGGAGGAGTTTGCCTTCGATCTGGTTGCCACGACCGTGGTCCTTAGCACCACTGCGTACATAACCCATTGGCAGGTTGAGAATAGTAGCGGTGATAGCTGCGTGAGCAATACCTGCGGTGGAAGTCCCCATAAGTACCTCTGCTTGAGGATAGTGCTCTTTTATCAATGCTGCGAGTCCGTTCTCTACATCGTTGCGTACTTGTGTGTCGCTCAGGGTGAGACGGTTGTCGCAATAGATAGGACTCTTGATACCACTAGCCCATGTGAATGGCTCGTTTGGACGAAGGAAGACGGCTTTAATCTTGAGCAAGTCTTCGGCGATAAGTTGTTTCATATAATTTTGAATGATGAATTTTTAATTTTGAATTATTCTTTGCAGAACTCTGCTACGCAGCGTTGGTAGGCGGCTACAGGGTCTTCGGCAGCGGTGATGGGGCGGCCAACGACGATGAAGTCAGAACCAATCTCGCGTGCTTTGGCAGGAGTGGTGATACGCACTTGGTCGCCTACTACGCCATCGGCAAAGCGAATACCTGGAGTAACCGTATAGAAATCAGTACCGCATGCTTCTTTCACCATACCTGCTTCAAGTGGCGAGCAAACCACGCCATCTAGTCCAGCGGCTTGTGCGTTCTTCGCATAGTGTACCACTACATCGCCGATATTGCCAGGGATAAGGAGGTCGTTGTGCATACGCTCTTCGCTGGTAGAGGTGAGTTGGGTTACTGCCAAGAGGATAGGACGGGTGCCGTCTTCGCGTGTCAAGCCCTCGAGAGCAGCTTTCATCATTTCGATAGTACCTGCAGCGTGGAGGTTGCACATGTCCACATCCAAGCGAGAGAGTACGGACATGGCTTTCTTGACGGTGTTAGGTATGTCGTGGAGTTTGAGGTCAAGGAAAATCTTGTGTCCACGGCGTTTGAGTTCGCGCACGATAGCAGGACCTTCTGCATAGTAGAGTTCCATACCAATCTTTACGTAGGGTTTTACATCGCCCATCTTGTCAAGGAAGCGATAGGTCTCTTTTGCCGAAGCGAAATCGCATGCAATGATTACATCTTTATTCATGGTTTACTATTCCAATTATATCTGTTAGTTTTTCTATTTTCAGTTCATCCATTAGGGTTGGTAGGCGGTCGATGATCTCTTTCGCTACCATTGGGTTGGTGAGGTTGGCTGCACCAATCTCTACGGCTGTTGCACCTGCCATCATCATCTCAATCACATCTTCTGCGCTGCTTACGCCACCGCAACCGATGATAGGCAGAGAAGTGGCGCGTGCTACTTGGTTCACCATACGTAGGGCGAGTGGGAAGATACCTGCGCCCGAATAACCACCATAGCGGTTGGCTATCACAGGACGGCGACGGCGAATATCAATGCGCATGCCGAGTACGGTGTTGATGAGGCACAGACCGTCAGCTCCTGCTGCTTCGCATGCTTTGGCAATCGCCACGATGTCGGTGACATTGGGCGATAGCTTCATATATACAGGTTTGGTAGTCACGGCTTTAACCGCTGCTGTCACTTCGGCTGCTGCTTCGGGGCTGGTGCCAAATGCCATACCACCGTTGTGGACATTAGGGCAGGAGATGTTCACCTCGAGGATGTCGATAGGTTCTTTGTCGAGTAGGGCGCAAGTCTCTACATAGTCTTGCACGGAGAAACCGCTGACGTTCGCCACGATGCAGCCGTTGTAGTGTCTCTTGAGGCGAGGGAGTTCGTGAGCAATCACATGTTCTACGCCTGGGTTTTGGAGTCCGACTGCGTTGATCATACCGTAGTTGCCGCACTCGGCAATACGAGGCAAAGGATTGCCATAGCGCGCTTCGCGGGTGGTGCCTTTGAAGGAGATACCGCCAAGGCAGTTGATATCGTATAACTCAGCAAACTCGTCACCAAAGCCGTAAGTTCCCGATGCAGGGATGATGGGGTTGGCGAGGGTGATGCCTGAGAGGGATATTTGGAGTCTGTTCATATTCATTTTATTGAGTCGGGATTCGGGAGTCGGGATTCGAAAATCGGGAGTCGAGAGTCGGGAATCCTATAATATCAGTTCACTTGCGGGGAAGACGGGGCCTTCTTTACAGACACGTTTGGGTCCTTGGGTGGTTTGGATGGTGCAGCCCATGCATGCGCCAAAACCACAACCCATACGCTCTTCCATGCTCACTTCGCCATGGGTGCCTGCGGCTTGCAGGAGTGCTTTAATCATTGGCAATGGTCCGCAGGTGTAATAGTAGGATTGTTGTCCGTCTAAGGCGTTGGTAACAAAGCCCTTTACGCCATGACTGCCATCCATAGTGGTGACGGTGACATCGCAACCGAGCGCGCGGAACTCCTCCTCGTAGAAGACTTCGTCTTTGGTGTTGAAGCCGAGAATCACGCGCACCGCTTTGCCTGCTTCGCGCAGTTGGCGAGCGAGCATATACATCGGTGGTACACCAACGCCTCCACCTACGAGCAATGGTTTGTCGCCTGCCTTCGAGAGGTCGTAGCCATTGCCCAGAACAGTCAGTACATCAAGTTGGGTGCCGATTGGTAGGTGACTCATCGCCTCAGTACCTGCGCCTACTACCTTATATATAATGGTGAGAACGCCTTTGGCAATATTGCATACAGATATTGGGCGGCGGAGGAATTGACCTTGTACGCGGATGTTTACGAACTGGCCAGGAAGAATGCCCGCAGTGTCGCCAGCAAGCTGCATGCGATAGACATTTTTGACTATCTGTTCGTTGGATTGTATTTCAAATAATCTTTGCTTCATAATTCTTGCCTTTAAGCTTTCGCCTTTAACCTTGCACACTATATACTGTTATTCCATTCACCACCGTCTTTACGCATTTGCCATACACTTCCCATCCTTCGAATGGCATAGCTTGACCCATAGAGAGGAAGTTGGCTGGATCAATGCGATAGTACGCGTCCAAATCGAAGTAGGCAAAGGAGCCCGAATTGTCCAAACCGATGATACGGGCTGGGTTGGTGGACATGAGTTCGATAAGGCGCTCGAGGGTAATGATGCCCGTTTTTACGAAGTGGGTGTACATGAGTGGGAACGCTGTCTCCAATCCCACAATACCAAACGCACTTTTCTCCAGTCCGCGGCTTTTCTCCTCCGCGCTATGAGGGGCGTGGTCGGTAGCGATACAATCAATAGTACCATCCTTGATACCTTCAATGAGTGCGAGGCGGTCTTCTTCCGCGCGGAGAGGTGGGTTCATTTTCCATTTGCCGTCTTCTTGAAGATCATTGTCGGTGAGAAGAAGATAATGGGGCGCCGTTTCACAGGTAACAGGCATACCTTTCGCTTTTGCCTCGCGAATAAGTGCCACAGACTCTTTGGTGGAGATATGGCATATATGAAAACGACACCCTGTCTCTTCTACTAGACGGATGTCGCGTTCTATCTCTTTCCATTCACTTTCAGACACGATGCCACGGTGATTGTGTTTTGCGGCATACTCCCCCGCGTGGATGTAGCCGCCATTGAGCAGCGCCTCCACTTCGCAGTGAGCCACCATCACACGATCTACCGCACGAATACGTTTCATGGCCTCACGCATAAGTTCTTCGCTCTGCACACCGCGTCCGTCATCAGAGAAACCTTTTACGTAGGGCGCAAGTGCCTCGAAATCAACCAATTCGCCAGCACCTTTCTGTCCTACAGTGATAGAGGCAAAGGGATAAACGCCCGTGTAGGTATCGCGACGGATGATATCGAGTTGCTCTTGGAGGTGCTCTACGGTGTCGGGCACGGGGTTGAGGTTTGGCATGGTATAGACGGCACTATAGCCAGACGCAGCTGCCGCCATACTACCAGTTTGGATAGTCTCCTTATACGAAAAACCCGGCTCACGGAAGTGAACGTGAAGGTCCACAAGAGCCGG
The DNA here is from genome assembly GCA_045601825.1 of Paludibacteraceae bacterium. Taxonomy (GTDB): domain Bacteria; phylum Bacteroidota; class Bacteroidia; order Bacteroidales; family Paludibacteraceae; genus Colicola. The sequence continues at coordinate 163,418 of JAZSAI010000011.1, forward strand.
AATTTGTACTATGTTGCGGTTTGACGCCATCTTTTTTGCAAATTTCTAATTTGCATGCAAAGATACTACTTTTTTATGATATACACAAGGAAAATAGAAAAATATTTTTAAAATTGCACTTCGACTTTACAAAATGCACTCTTACTAATATATATATATCCATAAAACAAGAAAATGGAAGAGCCATAGCCCTTCCATTTTACTTTGGTATTTACCCAAATTTACTAGTTTACACCATCAACGCACCGACGAGTGCCAAAATAGCATAGAGCTCAGGGAATTATGCAGCAACAGCAGAACCGATAAGGAATACACCTGCTAATGCAACAATTGCATAAAGCTCTGGGAATACAGCAAAAATAAGGGTCTTAGAAAACACATCATGTCCTTGACCAATTGCAGCCATGCCATTAGCACATACTTGACCCTGACGAATCGCAGAGAATAAACCTACGAGTCCCAGTGCAATACCTCCACCAAACACTGCAGCAGCTTGCAATGATGTGATATCTGCAGTAAGAATACCAAAACTGTTAAGCAAGAAATAACCTGCGAAACCATAAAGACCTTGTGTACCAGGTAAAGCAGTTAACACAAGAAAATTACCGAATTTGTCAACTTTTTTCAAAGCGCCAAGACCTGCATTACCTGCAATTGTTACACCATAAGCAGAACCAATACCCGAAAGGGCAATCATCAAACCGATGCCTACATAGGCAATTAAAAGATTTACATCCATAATTTTAATTTTTTTTTAATTTATAAATTTATTGTTATTTACTTTTTAAATGGCTTATAAGGGGATCCTCCTCCTTCATAACCTGAATTTTTGAAGAACTCTACAAACGTCAATCGCATAGGGTGTACCATTGAGCCTAAAATATTCATAAAGAGATTCAATCCATGACCTATGACAAAAATAAGAGCCGTAACTATAAATCCAACAACAGGAATATCAGGACTCATACCTGTGGCTAAACTGTTAAATACACTAGCCAAAATACCACCAGAAAGACCAAGGGCAAACAAACGCACATAAGAAAGCACATCACCCAAAAGCCCTGTAACCATATTATATGCATCCCATAAACCAAGTCCAATATTCAAAAAGATATTTTTACCTGGGCTATTGTACAGGAGAACCATACAACCTGCAATAATCATTGATACTATAAACCAAATACTATTCAAAGAGTTAGTAAGAACAGCTACTGCAACAGCAATAAGAAGTATTATCCATCCTATAGTACTTATAGCATATTTAAATCCTAATTGAATAGCGAGATTTACAGCTTTAAGCATCATACCAAATAAAATTTGTACACAACCAATAATCAATGATAGGTAGAACATTGATTGATTATCCTGATAGAGTAAGTCTTTCATCTTTTGGAAGAAAGGCAAATCAATATCATATAAACTAAAACCAAATGCAGTACCAGTTAATGTGCCACAGATTACAGTTGATAAACCAAAAAGGAATACCAATGAACTTTTAAATTCAGGATTAATCAGTTGAAAAAGTTTTGTAAAAATAGGTAATGCTAACATTATCAATGCTCCGTATCCCATATCCCCAAGGCATAGTCCGAAGAACACCATAAAAAATGGTGCAAAAAACATCGTTAAATCTAGCTCACCATATTTTGGTAACATATATAGTTTAGTCAACGGCTCAAAAAGTCGGAAAAACTTATTGTTGCTTAATTTTATTGGGATATCATCCTCTGGTGTAGGATCCTCTGCTTGAAAATACACATTCTGCGTTGTTAGCATTTTATTGAGCATAAGTTCTTGATCTACAGGACAATAACCTTCCAATAATTTCAAACTACCATCTACGAGGTTTGTTGTGTTAAGTTTAACACGTTGCCAATCAATCAACTGATTAACTTCCAATAATTGCTTTTCCAATGCAGGGATATTCTCTTTTGCCCAGAGTTCGATACGTGCATTTTGCGCTACGAGCAAGCCATTCAAACCCTCTACATCCTTCTGCAAGTCAGCAGCAGACTTCTCGTTCAGGTATTGCTCTTGGCAACCTTCTGGTGCTTCGTCAGTATTATTTACCTGTACGAAATACACTGTCGCCCCTTGTTCTGCTACTACGATACCCCACTCTTCTTGGAAGAGTTTCTTTGGACATGTGAAATAGCGGAGGGTATAACCAGCTTCTTTCAATTGAGCAATGCGTTCAGCCGAAAAGTCGCCCCAGATAGCCATCCTATTGACTTCCTGACTAATCAAGGTTATCCGTTGTTCAAGCGCATTTTTTTCATTAATAAATTGCTCTGGAGCACCTTGTGTTAGGGTTTTTCGGATTTTCTCAGCCTCAGGTATTAAGTGTTGTAATTTTTCATCATCTGCTATTCCTGAAGCCTTTTCCGTAACATGTATTACACCTACTTCACGCAATTGTGTTAGAAATGCTTCGTACTCTTGATGAAATACCAAAAAGGTGTATTTCTTCATCTTTGTAATCATGCTTGTGCCTCCTTTCTTGCTTGCTCCTCAGCCATACGTGCTTCTGCCTCGCGTTTGGATTTTACAATCTTTTGCGATGACTTGCTGAGGTTCTCTTCATCTTCCATAAAACGCTTAATCTTACGAATAGCGTCTTGATAACCAGGTATTTGCACTTTCTCAAAGAGGTTCACCTTTTGGGTGGTCTTCTTACGTGCATAGTCCAAGAGTTCCACCTTGCGGCGCACAAACTCCTGACGAATACCTACATCGGCAATGGCTTTGAGTTGGTTGAAACCGTCTGCAAACCATTTAGGACTTGAGAAGATGCTAAACTCTTTGGTTGAGTACACCACCTCTTCCAATACGGGCACGCGCACGCCTGCGATCTTCTTTATAGACATGCGCACGTCGTCCACATGGATGAGCGAGGTGTCGAACTCGCCCCATAGAGCCAACATCTGGTCGTAGTCCTTGATTCGGCGGTCCACTTCCTCATCCAGCGCCTTAATCTCGTCCTTTGCACGCTTCACTTCAAGTCGAAGAGCCGACTCTTTGCTCTGAAGCGTAGGCAGAGTACGTTGGCGCATTTTGAGGTCCTTCTCAAGTGCCTGCAACGATGTTTTATTAAATTGATAATTAATAGCCATAATCTATTATGCTTTTGGCCAATACTTATTTACAAGTTCTTGTTTGATGTTTGCCTCTTCTGGTTTGAAGTACTTAGCAAACAAAGTCCAAGCTACATCCAACATCTGTGTGGTGTTGATATTCACGTCAATAGCCAAGATTTGTGTAGAATATGCCTTAGCAAACTCGAGGCAGCGCTCATCGTAGTCAGTGAGGTCGAAACCGTTCTCTTGCTTAGTTTTAGCGTTAGCAGCATCGGCGTAAAGGCGAACAGCAGCGTTCATCACTTGTGGGTGATCTTCGCGTGTCTTCTTGCCAGCCACCAATTGTTTCAAACGAGAGAGTGAACGGAATGGATCGACGATGACCTTACCGATATCACTATCACGACGGAGGTACAACTGACCCTCGGTGATATAACCCGTGTTATCTGGAATAGCGTGGGTAATATCGCCACCAGACAAGGTTGTCACAGCGATGATAGTGATTGAACCACCACCTGCTTCCTCTGGGAATTGTACGGCTTTCTCGTAGATCTTTGCAAGGTCAGAATAGAGTGAACCTGGCATAGAGTCCTTTGATGGAATTTGGTCCATACGGTTTGACACAATAGCAAGGGCGTCAGCGTACAAGGTCATGTCGGTCAAGAGCACCAACACTTTCTCGTGCTTTTGTACAGCGAAGTACTCCGCTGCGCAGAGTGCCATATCTGGAATCAACAGACGCTCTACTGGTGGGTTCTCGGTAGTATTTACGAAAGACACGATGCGGTCCAATACACCTGCGTTAGAGAACACGTTCTTGAAGTACAAATAGTCGTCGTTGGTCAATCCCATACCACCGAGGATGATCTTATCGGCCTCAGCACGGAGAGCCACGTTAGCCATCACTTGGTTATATGGTTGGTCAGGGTCAGCGAAGAATGGAATCTTTTGTCCTGATACCAAGGTGTTGTTCAAGTCGATACCTGCGATACCAGTAGCGATAAGCTCAGATGGTTGTTTACGGCGAACTGGGTTCACACTTGGACCACCGATCTCTACTTCTGTACCCTCGATTGCAGGTCCACCATCGATTGGATCACCATATGCGTTGAAGAAGCGACCAGCTAATTGCTCGCTTACCTTCAAAGATGGAGCTTTGCCGAGGAACACTACTTCCGCGTTGGTTGGGATACCCTCGGTACCCTCGAACACTTGGAGAGTCACATCATCGCCCATGATCTTAACGACCTGTGCGAGTTTGCCATTCACGGTAGCGAGCTCGTCGTTACCTACACCTTCAGCTTTGAGTGAGCAAGTAGCCTTGGTGATAGCTGTGATTTGTGTATAAATCTTTTGAAATGCTTTTGCCATAGTCGTTATGCTTTGATTTGTTTCTCAGCGAGAAGGTCGTTGAGTTGTTGTTGATATTGGTTAAATGCCTCGCTCTTGAACTCAGCGTAGTTCATCTGCTTGCAGAGGTTGATCACGCGCTTGAAGTAGGTACTTACGTCGTTGAAGTCCACGAAGTCGTAATCGTGCTTGCAGATATCCATCACGAGGTTGAGGATGTATTGTTGACGCTCCATTGGGCAGACAGCATCGATCTTATCGAACGCATCTTGTTGAAGAACGACGAAGTCGATTACCTCGGCTTTCCAAAACTCCTCGTGATAATCTACTGGTACACCGTCGTCACCAAGAATGTTGATTTGCTCTTGGATCTCCTTACCACGTTGGAGGTAAGTCTTCATATCGTTCACCTTACCAAGCCACTCGCCATCGATGAGGTTGGTGATATACTCCTCAAACTCAGGATACTCGATATATTTTGAATAAGAGTCAATTGGGTTCACAGCTGGGTAACGCTTGCGGTCAGCACGTGCTTGCTCCAGTGCGTAGAAGCAACGTGCTACTTTCTTTGTACCCTCAGTTACAGGCTCCTTCAAGTTACCACCCGCAGGAGATACAGTACCCAAGAAGGTTACAGAACCAGTCTTACCATTATTAAGGTACACATAACCTGCGCGCGCATAGAACGCACCGATGATAGCCGACAAGTCCATTGGGAACGCATCTTGACCTGGCAACTCCTCCAAACGGTTAGACATCTCACGCAATGCTTGTGCCCAACGTGAAGTAGAGTCAGCCATCAACAACACGCGGAGACCCATTGAGCGGTAGTACTCTGCAATAGCCATAGAGGTATATACAGATGCCTCACGCGATGCCACAGGCATGTTAGATGTGTTAGCGATAATGATGGTACGTTCCATCAACTTACGACCTGTATGTGGGTCTTCCAATTCTGGGAACTCAGTAAAGGTCTCCACCACCTCGTTTGCACGCTCACCGCAGGCAGCGATGATCACGATGTCAGCCTCAGCTTGCTTAGAGATAGCGTGTTGGAGCACGGTTTTACCTGTACCGAAAGGACCAGGGATAAATCCTGTACCGCCCTCGCAGATTGGGTTAGCGGTGTCGATAGTACGCACACCTGTCTCAAGCAACTTGAATGGACGTGGTTTGCTCTTGTATGCCAATACTGGCTTCTTCACTGGCCATTTTTGTACCATGGTCACATTGTGATCATTGCCTTCAGCGTCGGTCAAGACAGCGATGGTGTCGTGAATCTTGTACTCACCAGCAGCCACGATGCTCTTCACGGTGTATGTGCCTTCAAACACAAATGGCACCATGATCTTGTGTGGTTGGTAGTTCTCATCTACCTCACCCAACCATGCAGCAGCCTCTACCTTGTCGCCTACCTTTGCGATTGGCTCAAACTTCCATAGCTTCTCCTCGTCGAGTGGGAAGTTGTACTCACCACGTTGGAGGAAAACGCCAGTCAACTTATCGAGGTCGTTTTGCAGACCATCGTAGTTGCGGCTCAAAAGACCAGGACCGAGGGTTACCTCCAGCATGTGTCCTGTAAACTCTACGGTATTGCCGACTTTCAGTCCACGGGTGCTCTCAAACACCTGTACATAGACATTGTCGCCAATCACCTTAATGACCTCTGCCATCAATCGGGTCTCGCCGAGCTTGATGTAGCAGATTTCGTTTTGTGATACAGGTCCATCTACCACCACAGTCACCAGGTTGGCGATGATACCTTTTACTTTTCCTGTTGTCATATCTTTATTGTAAATTTATTCCTTTTTTCATATCTGCTACCAACTCGCGGAACACTTTCTCGCCTTGCTCTACAGTAAGGAGAGCCCAACGATTGAGCATTTCTGCTTGCAAGTAGTAAGCCAATACATTCTCAATGGAGAAGTTCACGAAGAGTGTCTTCTCTTCCAACCATGCAAAGCGGATGGCGTCCATCTGTTTCTCACGCTCCATGAGGTTATCAATCTCCACGAGCGCCATCACTTCCGACAGATTATCCATCACGCCTGCCAAGCCAAAATCCTTTTGTGGCAAGTCCTTACGCAAGATCTCTGCCACGGGGTTATGCCCAACGATTGCCTTACGCACATCAAAACCGTGACGACGACAAATAGTTGCTGCCAACACATTATTCATGTCTTGGTTGAATGCAAACCATTTGCGCAAGAACGCATTTTTGCTTGCAAGGCCCATTTCGTATAGCACCTGTGTGCGCAAGTCGGTTTCAGATAGCACTTCGCGTGCATCTTCCCACCAGCTTGGCTGATTCAAGATTGTCTCGTCATACTCGGCAATCATGTCCAGCACTTCCTGCGCATCAGATGGCATACGCAACACGGAAAGCAGTTGCAGGTCCTTCTCGGTGAGAGTCTCACCAAAAAGCTCCAGCAGAGCGTCCATGGACATGGGCGCCTCTCCGCCTGCCTTCAAGTCAGGTAAACCAGCTAATAAACATTCGTATCCCATAAATATATTTTGTTTATTCAAAATTGTTCAATAGCGCGTCGCGCTGTTCAAAGTTGTTCAGAGTTGTTTTACCACGAAAGACAATGTTGAACCACATTGAACCAAACTGAACTACATTGAACCATTAGAATAACAATTCTACCAGCTGTGGACGCAAGAACTCTTTGAAGTACTCTACAAACTCCTTCTCGCCGAAGTTCAACTTGTAGCCACCTTTCTCTGGTACGATAGCGAAGTCGGTCTTGATACCTTTCACTTCGTTGATCTTCACGCCTTTTTCGAGCAAACCTTTAGCGTTAGCAGCAAAGTATTTCTTCAATGCCTCTGCGTCTTTTGCCTCAATGGTCACGTTGCCATCCTTCGCCATTTGCTCAGCGAGTTTAGCGATTACGCCTTGCATGAATTTTGCATCAGCGGTAGCAACTTTCACGCTGTCAGCAGCCACTTGCTCGGTGAGCAGGTTAGTTACTTCTGTCTTGAGCGCACTTACACTTTGCTCTGCAAAGAGTTTCAACTCGGCACGAGTGTTCTTGTCCATCTCTGCCAATTTTGCTTCTGCAGCAGCCAATTTCTCAGCTGCCTCTTTCTCGGCCTTAGCCACAATAGCAGCTGCTTGCTCTTGAGCCTTTGCTACAATCGCTGCTGCCTCGGCATTACCTTTCTCCACGCCTTCTGCGTAGATCTTGTTGGTCAATTCTGATAGATTCATTTTGTATATTTTTTATTAATTATTCGCTTATTTCATCATTATTTTTTTACCATTTTGGATATACACACCTCTTTGCAAGGCATTGTCCAATTGTACACGGCGACCTAATATATCATAAATAGCCATTGTTTCATCAGTACGTAGGTCTTCTAAACCAGTCATTTGCTGGGGCTCATTGATTAGTAATACCCCCTGCAAGTCATCTGTCACATCGCTATAAAACTTAGAAGTCCAATTTGTACGATCTTCGACTAGCGATTGTATTTCTGCTGTCTTAGATTGAATCACCATATCTATCATTGCTTGTTGAATGGTAGCATAGCTAGCCAACACAATATCTGTCATCTCGTGCATCATCTCCCCCATACCCATATACAAGGCTTGCGCGAGTGAATCAGCAACTGCATATTTTGGTTCATTCGCATCACTATGAAGCAGATACAATTCTATTATAGTGGGTGTTAGATATTTTTCCACCAATGCAAGTTTTTCGGCATCGGTTTTAGGCATACACTGCTGCAATAGCATTGTAGCTATTCCATCTCCCAACATACCTGCCACATAGTTGTGCACAACCATTTCTGCATCATCAAACATACGGATAGCTAACCCAGGTATCACCACTTGTATATGCTCTCTCATCCATTCACGGCTATAGTTCGTCAAGTCTGCAATGGTAGGTAGCGCTTCCACATTTTCCGTTCGTACTTCCAGTTGGCTTCTGTCAGCAGAAATGGTTAACCAACGGTAAGGACAAGGATAAGTGATAGGTGCTCCAGTGCTTATCTCCACAATGCTATCACCACTGAAGGTTAATGTATCCCGATAGGTGCTGATGCTATTCACGTGCATATGTCCTGTCAATACAAGATGTACATGATGCGCCATCAAACTATCACGCACAGCATCTGCATGCAGCAATCTACCTGACTCAAGCATCACGCCACCATTATCCACATGCTCCAGTAGTTGCCAGTGGCACATGGCCAATATCATATTACCCTTCTCATTTGCATCATCAGCTTGCTTGAGCACCCATGCCAAAGTCTCGTCCGACAAATACCCCTCGCCATCGTTATGCGAAGCATCTATGCCCAATATAGTCACACCATGTAAAGGCTCTGCCATATAACTATGGGAATTTGGATCTTTTGCCAATGCTTGTTCATATACCATCGCATACTGACTTTCCCACTGACTATCGTTCAAGCTCTCCACTGATATTTTTTCGCTACCGCGATAGGCATATGCTTTGCCACCTATATCGTGATTACCAGGAATGACTAAGGTTTTGATACCTGCTTCTTGCAATCTGCTCAATTGCTCCACCACAATATCGTGACTTGCTAGTTCGCCATCTTTGGTTAAATCGCCAGGAATGAGTAGCAATGTAGGTTTGTGCGTCAATGCAGTATCCACTAGTGCCACAAAGGTTGCTTCGCTGAAGTCAATCATTTTGCGTTGGTTAGCCATCATATCATCCATAGCTGTACCCACTTCTACAAGTGAGTTTGCCAACACATGTGGATCGGCAATCACCATCACTTTCTCTTGCGCCTGTATCGTATTCGATACCATCACAAAGAATATTCCGAGAAATATTTTCCCGAAAGTACCTGGTTTTATCTTCAACAAATGCTGCATTTTCACTGCTTTTTCACCGCATTTATTGTGTTTAAATTCAGAAAAATCCATAATCGCTACAAAATTACTGCTTTTTTTTGACATACACAAATAATAATTAAAAATTATTCTTTTATTTTCTTTCTGCAACTTGCAAGTATCAAAATATTTTCGAAATACAATGCAAAGGTAGTAATAGAATCGATTTTTTGTTGGACTACAAAGTCCAATATTTTCTTTTTTTTGTGCATATGTAATAGCCTGTGTAATTTGCGCACTATATTAATAAATTTTAATAATTGGTGTATCGTTTGAGCTACTTCCACACTTCCACACTATCACATAAAAAAAAGAGTTGAATGGTATATCGGTCGAAAAAAATATAATATATACTATGTATATAATTATATACTACCCCACTAACCCCTAAAAAATCGTCATTTTTCGCGGAGTATGATTTTGATAGTTGGGCAGTATGGAGAGTAATTTCACACATAAAAATATGTAGGA
>JAZSAI010000012.1:0-2980 GCA_045601825.1 Paludibacteraceae bacterium
GAAAACGAAAGGCTGCCTGCAAAGGGATAGGACGGAATCCGAAGAGTATGCAGGAGTGCAGACCGTAATAGGCATATCACATGAATCACTTGTGGAAGTGAACTTAAGTAGTGAGATGCTGTTGGAAACGATAATGTCCCGAGGTAACATGAACGCGGCATATAGGCGCGTCATGTCCAACAAGGGCATTGGCGGTGTCGATAACATGAGATTGGAAGACCTCCTCTCGTACCTCAAAAGCCATGGAGAAGAACTGACGGCATCAATCCTGAATGGGCGTTACAGACCGCACCCAGTCCGCAGAGTAGAGATACCCAAGGACAACGGCAAGAAACGTCAGCTCGGCATCCCGACCTTGGTTGACCGAGTAATCCAACAATCCCTATCGCAGGTATTGTCTTCAATCTATGAACCAAAGTTCAGCGCGAGCAGTTACGGCTTCCGTCCGCACCGCTCCGCACATGATGCGTTGCTTCGTTCAAATGCACTCGTCAACCAAGGTTATACATATTGTGTTGACCTCGATTTGGAGAAGTTCTTCGATACCGTAAACCACAGCTTCCTATTGCGCCTGCTATCCTTTACAATCAAGGACGGCAGAGTGATATCACTGATACACAAGTATCTGAAAGCGGGAGTTATGGTCAATGGTGTCGTGCAGGAGAGCAACGTTGGTACACCGCAAGGTGGTCCGCTCAGTCCGCTTCTTAGTAACATAGTTCTCAACGAACTCGACAAGGAGTTGGAGAAACGCGGACATCCGTTTGTGCGATATGCTGATGATTGTGTAATCTTCTGCAAGACCCCGAGAGCGGCTGAACGTGTCAAGGATAGCATCACTAACTTCATAGAGAAGAAACTCCACCTTAAAGTTAATCGCGAAAAGACCGTAGCGTGCAGTGTGAGGGAGATAAAGTTCCTCGGACACTCGTTCTATGTGGCTTCTGGCGGTGTTTGAAGGCTTCGCATCCATGCGAAGTCGCTTGCCAAGTTCAAAGCCAAACTGAAACTGCTTACGTCAAGGAGTAACGGTATGGGTTATGAACGACGCAAGGAGGTGTTGCATAACGCAATACGTGGCTGGGTCAACTACTTCAAATGTGCATATGCCAAGACACATCTTCAAGCCATGGATGAATGGCTTCGTTGTCGCATACGTATGTGTATATGGAAGAGTTGGAAACTCCCGCGAACACGCGTACGCAACCTCATCAAATGTGGAATACCGCAATGGCGTGCATATCAATGGGGCAATGCGAGCAAGGGATATTGGGCAGTGGCGCATAGTGGAATAATGCAAGTCGCAGCGAGCAATAGAAACCTCGCGCGAGCAGGCTATCCGTCATTGTTGGGATACTACGAAAAGTATCATCGGATGTAAGGAACCGCCGTATGCGGACCCGCATGTACGGTGGTGTGAGAGGTCGGTAAACGAAAGTAATGGAGTTTATCTCCTACTTTCGTTTACCTCCTACTCGATTTTTATGTCAAAATCTCGTAAAATGCGCTGCCCCCATTGTGGCTTTTTAGATACTATTAAAAAGGGGAAACGTGCTGGCTATTCGCGCTATTATTGTAAGAATTGTAATAGCTATTTTACGGATCGTCGCCCTCATATTAGCGATAGAAATATGTTTATTTGGTTTGTCCGTTGGGTGCGCGATAAACAGAGCATTTCACAAATATCTCAAGCGAGTGGATATAGCCAGAGAACACTTAAAAACTACTTCTATAAGATACTACCCACTTGCCCCGTATGGCAGATACAGCGCAGAGAGAAAGTAAATCTTCTAATTGATGGCACATACTTTACCAACAAAGTATGTTTAATACTATACCGCGATAGTAATATTAAGATGACCATACTATACCGACTTGCTAAACGCGAGGCTCTACGCGATCTCAAAGAGGACCTCCGTGCCATAATAGATGTTGGCATTGAGATAGAGAGTGTCACCTGTGATGGTGCTACGAATATAATAAAAGCGGTGCAGGAGATGTGTCCTGAGGCTATTATCCAGAGATGCACGTTTCATATTGCGAATGAAATATGTACTTGGCTAACCAAGAAACCAAAGAGCGATGCTGCCAGAGAACTAAGACAGCTTGTATGCATGCTTAGTGAAGTAGATAATCACAAACAAGCTCAGCTATGGATGCGTGATTTTGTTGATTGCCACACAAAATATGAGGAGTATATAAATGAGAAAAGTGTAGATGAGATAACAGGTAGATGGTGGTATACACATAAAATGTTACATCGTAGTAGCACGCACATCAAACGAGCATTACCCAATATGTTTAATTATACTATATATCCCAATATACCTAAAACCTCAAACTCAATAGAATCATTTTTTGGTCATTTGAAGGATCATCTGCGACTGCACCGAGGACTCTCGGATGACCATTTTAGAGATTTTATTAAATGGTATTTATATTTGCAAAGTAATCAGGGGAAAGTCGCTAAAAAGAGAGAGCGAGAAGAATAAACTTCTCGCCCAATATTAGCGCCAAAAAGCGCCACTTTTTGCATCATTACCTAAATTTTTATCTGTGTGTTAGATTTACACAACTTCGTCTCTCTATAATATCAAAGAACCTCACAAACGAGGGCATAACAAAAGAGAGAGAAGCAAAAAGTTTCATAGATATTGGTTTAGTTAGATATTAGTTAGTATGTGGGATAGGGGCCGTCGTGAGACATCCCCTATCTGTTTTTTTTGTCTGATAATATTCCGTTTAGAATACCTCGCGCAGTATGCGTAGCGACTCTACTGAGCGTATCGACTCAAGGTGGTAGGCGTAGTACTTAAGCATGGCATCGAGGAACTCCACGCGCTCGGTGCGGTTGAGGCCTATCTCGGCCAAGTAGCGCACGTCACACTCGAGCATATCGTGCAGTATGCGGGCGTTCTCGGGTGTGAGCGCCATGCTGGGGATAAGGGCGTAGGGCGTAAAGTGACCATCGCGGATATCG
>JAZSAI010000013.1:0-9004 GCA_045601825.1 Paludibacteraceae bacterium
CGTGTAGCGTATTTTTCCACATTTATACTGTTTTGTGGTGTATTTTTCCACAAATCATCCCCTCACCTCCCAAAACCTAAACTCCATCAAAAAAAACTCCCCCAGTTCACAAAGAACTGAGGGAGCAAAAAGCAGGTTATAAATAGTGCGTATATTGTCCTTGATGGGTTTAAAAACTCTCTAATACGTGTGTGTGTTTAGTTTTCTGGCAAATAAATACGAGGAGTTTGTTTTTTATCACGTATTATTTGATAATTGCTAAAATTATGTTCTTCTGTATCGTTTAATCTATGTATCAAATCAGGATAGTGTAGCGATAATTGTTCTATCACATCAGCCAACTTATATGGGCATTGCTTCATATGTAGTATTACGGTATCCATTGCTAATTTGTCCCAATTCCAAACGGTGGCAATACTATCTGCAGGATCCCTAAAACTACTGTATCCCCATAATGTATCATTAATATAAATGTGATAACCTTCTATAACTATGCTTTCACTTTTATTGGTTAACTTCTTGACATGTAACTCATGTTTTTCTTCTGAATGTGGAATATCTTCACTCTGCTCTGGATACCACGGAGTTTGTCTCAAATAGTTTGACGGAGAAAATATAATTTCCGTTGGATATCCTTTAAGATTATAAAATCGTACTTGAATTGAATCTTGAGGTGAAAGCACACATGCATACCCTTTAGTCTCAACATAGTTTGTCTGTATCGGACCTACACACCCTTGAAATGCCAATATTATACAAACAAGGCACAGATAAAATAAAAACTTTTTCATTGAATTTCAGATTTTTAAATTATTATTTCAATTTATTCATGCGTTAAGCCATAATGCAAATTCCAAAAACTTTTCCTACGCATGTAGGGTTTATACGATGGACCAGTAGTAGATCCGTTGTCTGTAACTAAAAAATACTTATCTTTCACATTTCCATTTCTTTTCTTCGTTACTCCATAGCCAAATGCCACAATATAATGGTCACAATCAATAGCAATAATGGAGAGTTGCTGCTTTACTTTATTAATAGCAAATGTTTTACACATACTGCCGAATAATAAAATTATGATAAGATAAAATTAGTTACTCATAATACATCGTAACTTGTAAGTTTATAGGTTGATGATTATATCGTATTTTGTAGAGGCCATAGGGTAAAAACAGCCCTAACTGTCCCCAACCTGCAGAAGCCATTTGAATACTTACGTTAAAATCATATTCATCTTGCTCTCGCTTGTAAACCAATTCATAATCAGTCAGTTTGTCAGAAATAGATGGTGTAATGATAGAAGCATAAACGATGCAATACGTGTCAAAGTCTATGCTAGGACTTTCAACCCACTCAGGACAAAGAGCATCTAGATCTTCTTGTGATTGAATAACATAGAAATGGTTTTGCTCATAATCCATGCCCATAAATTTATAATTACCTCCATCAAAAATTAGATTTAGTACAGAATCGTTTGCACAATAATTGAACAACGTATCCGTAGGAAGGGTGTCTCCTTGCTCCGTTGTAGGATCTTCTGGATTTATAACTGGATTGGGTTCGCAACTACAGCAGATTAATGCCAAAAGTGCGATAAAAAACAACTTTGTTTTCATGATGATCTCCTATATTACTTATTCAATTCAGTTTCTAAAGCATTTATTCTCTCCTCTTGATGTATAATATACAATGTCAATTCCTCAATCTTCTGCAAAAGTTGTGTTTGTAGTTCGCTGACACTCACACCATCCTGTTGCGGATTCTACAACATTCGTTGCAGTAACAGTATTTACATTCCTTGTTACGACATATTTTTTGTCGGTTGGAATTAAAGATACTTTCTGATTGCCATACCAATAATAATCTTGGGAGAATATAGGTGTAAGACAAACTAAAGAAAATATTAGTACTGTGTATTTTTTAATCATAATCTTTCCTCCTTTATCAATAATAGTATGCATTTTTCATTACTAACGGATAAAATATAGTGCCGTTATGAGAAAATTGATTTATCACTAAAATACTATCGTTTACTGAAAAATCAGTTTTAAATTCAAATGATGTCTCAGGTGCATGCACCGAATCTATCGTAGAATCTGCGTAAACGACTAATTGACCATCAAGTACATAATACTGAAAGTCAACGTAAGTTCCTATCCAAAGATCAGGAATGCCCAAGCAATACTCTAATACACCATTGGGTTTAAACATCAGTTCGAAAGAAGGAGTACTCTCAAAAAGAAGTGTGTCGTAGGGATAAGGGGCGGTATCCCAGACTTCTAATGTATCATACCATACTTGACAGAGCAACTTAGTCAATTCTATATCTGACAACGTATCCATTGTATCGTACCATTCTTCAAATGTAACACTATCCACCTCAGCAACCGCAAAACTTGTGGGCACTCCATCCTGCCACACTTGCATTTGTCGTTGAGCAAATGTAATTGATGCTATAGACCAAAGTAGTCCGAAAAATAAAACCTTTTTCATAATAATTTCGGTATTTTAAGGTATCAATTATGAATCACTTTCCTTGCTATATATCCTTGGTTTGTTTCTAAGAACAGAACAAACACTCCCGAAGCAGGCAGAGTGATGCTTGTCGTATCTACAGAGGCAAGCCTGTCGTTTACAAGCACCTTGCCAGACACATCTACTAAATACAAGTGCTTAATGGCTGCGTCACTCCTAATTGTTAGTATATTGCCCGATTTAGAGATATGAATGGAGTTAATGTTGACATTCTCAACCGCAGAATTATTATTATCGCTAAAAGTAATTTTCTCTACATCATCCAATGGTAAGCGGAATTCGCCTTCAGAAGTAGTCATTACTAATACATTTTCTTCAAATGTAATGCGCTGAATATTTACCAACGAAGCGGATTGCACTGTTCCATCAACTTTTTGCACATGCAAACTACTTGGCTCTTGTGCAAACATCAATGTTGGTATAAACAACAATATAGTGAAATAAACGATACCCTTTCTCATAAGATATTATTTGAGAATATTTTACTTATTCAACTCAGCTTCCAAAGCATTTATCCTCTCCTCTTGATGAATAATATACAATGTCAACTCCTCAATCTTCTGCAAAAGTTGTGTTTGTAGTTCACTAACACTCACACCATTCTGTTGCGGGGTTCCTAAATCGTTGCAAAGTTACTAATAATAATTTACATTTGCAATTTTCTCACTTCTCATGCTGCCATCACTCATGTGGTGTTGTAGGATGTACATACCATTTGGCAGGTGTGACATATCATGCTGACCGCCAGAGATAGTCTGTATCAACTGACCGCTAATAGTATAAATGGAAGTAGAAACAATCACCTCGCTTGCTACAGTTTCCAATCCATTGTTTGCAACTTCCTCAGAAGTGGTATTTGTATCATCTGTAGGTGCAGAAGATGTTCGAGGGGCTAATTGTTGAGGAGCAGTCGCAGATTGTGTTGTAGTAGGAGTATCTACTTTGATGTGCAAATTGCTACCTGCTTTCGCATGGAAACCAGGTTTTAATATGACTTGATTCATAGCTCTCAATGTTACATCGCTACCAACTTCCAGTACAACATCGCCATGTGGTTTTGTCTCTGTTACAGCGTTGCCTGCCGTAATTTCAGTCGCATATTCATACATTTCCTCTCCTGATTGATATATCTGGTTTTGAATGTATTTTGGTTGTGCGGCTAATACGGCTGCATAGGCATCTACTAATCCATATCCCATTTCTCTATGCCATTTCCCGTTTGGATATCCCTCTTTTATTTCATAATCATATTCACCTACTTTTTGAGCTGTTGATTCAATAATATCAGCCACTTGCTTGCACGTTAAATATGGATTTATCGATAAAATTAAACCTGCTATTGCAGCCACATGGGGACATGCTGCTGACGTACCACTGAACGAAGTGTAAGCTGAGGTAGAATCTGTCATCAAGTTCGTTGTGGGTATAGACGTGCATGGAGCAACAACATCTAATTTGTCTCCAAAATTAGAACCAATCCAATTTTTATTTTTATCACATGAGGCGGAACTTTTTCTTTCTCCACAAGGAGAAATTCCTCCTACAACTATAATACTATCACTAACATCACCAGGATATAGAACTTCATTATGACCATTATTCCCAGAAGCAAATACAACCACACATCCCAGTCCATTTCTACCATGAGACAATGCATATTTAATAGCCTCATCTATTGCAGATAGACGTGCCCAACTCATCCATGAATTACTAATAACATCTGCACCATTTTCAACGGCGTAAACAATACTTTCTGCCTTTTTTAAATATGACAATGTGTCATTTTTTAATTTACTACTTATAGACATTAACTTTCCATTGAAAATTCCACTTATACCAATTCCATTATTGGATATCGCACCTATGATTCCTGCACAATTTGTACCATGTGGCCCATAACACACACTCGGAGATGACCTCGTTTCTGCATCAAATCCTGTATCCAACATATTTGCTGATAAATCGGGGTGATTTAGTTGGATGCCTTCATCAACTACTGCAACAACTATATCTGTACTTTCAGGAACAAGTTGAGAAACACCATCATAGTTAATATCTATTCCTGCATAGTCAGCTCCGTATTGTCCGGTGTTCATTAAATTCCATTGGGAACCAAACATAGGATCATTTGTGGAACAAGATTCATCCTTTCCTGAAAAGAAGTCTGGTTCTGCAAACTCAAATAATCCTGACTCATAAAAGTAGTTTGCCATTTCCAATGCATTTTTATCACTATACAAACAAGACAATACATACCATAATGGAAGTAAAGTACTTTGATATTCGATTGTTACATTATTTCTGTATGCAAAATCTTGTAAAATATCACTATCGTTAACATTCTTTAGTTTTACGTAAAAGTAATGGGAAACAAAGATTTCATTACTATCCTGATTGATATACGAAGGTGACGAGTAAAGTAATGTAGATTGGTCTAAGTTGTTAAATTCTGCATTAGAAATAATATTCCATGAAGGGTCACTAGAATTAGTATATTGATAATTTGTTGCGGATTCTACAACATTCGTTGCAGTAACAGTATTTACATTCCTTGTTACGACATATTTTTTGTCGGTTGGAATTAATAATACTTTCTTGTTCCCATACCAATAATAATTTTGTGAAAATAGCATTGTAGGTATAATAAGGAACAGCAATGATGTATAATATTTTAGAAACATAATAATTAATATTGATTAACGTAGTGTTAATGGGAAGAAATTACTACCATCCACGGTAAATTGGTGGATATGAAGCTTATTATCTTCTATATGGAAGCACGACTGAAAACTAATATTCAGCCCATAAATTCCATTGGTTTCATTGAACTCTTCGTCTGTATAAAACGATATCTTACCATCTACTACGCGGAAACGATAAAGTATACCATAACCTTCCCACATACCTCCGTTCCAGTAATACACTAAACTATTACTATCGTTACCCCAACCAAATTCTAGAACCTCATCATCCGTAAACCAAACTGTCCATAACATCTTCGTTAATTCAGCATCAGATATAGTGTCGTTTGCAAAACACGGATGGTCGCATTGCGCAGTATTCGGCTGTTCGCTTGTTGAGCGAACTAGAATGATATTTGTAAACTTAGGCGGATTGATTGCCGCATAAGTCTCTATAAAATTTTCGATATGCAATGTATCCCCATTCAGATAATAGTTGCATGCAGCATTGTAGTAAGACTCTGTTTCTTCATGCCACAGCCTTTTAAGGTGCAATTGCTTGTCGTCGGCAGTATATCGGCATACAAAATTATCCATGATACTTGAATGAATCAAACTATCAGAGATAGTGACTGTTAAACTACTATTATTTACACAATACCACTCACCTACTAACGAATCATATTCTGGTTTAATCTCAGGAATCTCCTCGCAACTAGCACTTATTAATGCTACCAACGCTACTAAAAAAAACAACTTTGTTTTCATGATGATCTCCTATATTACTTATTCAATTCAGCTTCCAATGCCTTAATCCTCTCCTCTTGATGAATAATATACAATGTCAACTCCTCAATCTTCTGCAAAAGTTGTGTTTGTAGTTCGCTGACACTCACACCATTCTCCTGCATCTCTTGAGCGAGTTAACACCTTCCCCCTATTCGATCTGACTATCAATTTGATATATATTACCCTCTGAATCTATAACGCAATATTGATGTACGACTGTATATGCGTCGTACACAATAGAGAACATATAAAGTTCTATAGAAGTATATACTAATTTTTCATCGGGGGAATTTTTAACAATTCTTGCTATTTGACGAAGTTCCCATTGATTTGCATCATAATTACCGTTATCTTTTTCATCGCCAACATTTCTATTTACTAGTGCATCTAAATCTGATTTAATACTATTAAATGCATCTTCAAATGTACACCCAGCATTCTTTTCAAACACAATACATCCGTAAGATTCAACAGGCTCACCCAACTCGTTAAACTCTTGTAGCATGTAACATGCGTTAGGATCAATTTTCACATTGGAATTAGAGGTAGTGTCGCTAATGTTATCATTAGAATTATTATTAATAACATTGTTGTTATCACAGGCAACAAATATTCCTAATACCATTAGAAATAAGATACTTTTTTTCATGTTACTCAAAATTTAGCAAATTTGTTAATACTATTTTTATTATCAATTTGTGTAACGAGTAAATAAACCCCGTTATTCAGTTTGTTTAAATTGGTAGAGAAGGAATGTTCTCCGCTTGGTAAATTTGTATCTGAAATAATTTCCATTTGTAAACGCCCCAAAATATCATAAACTCTAATAGTAGCATTTTTACAATCTTGCTCTAATGAAAGTTTGAGATTAAGATTGCTTTCTAACATTTTAATAGAAATATCAATGTAATTAGATTGCTCTAATGTGTTATTTCGTTTTGGAGCGAATTGCGGATAATTGGCGTTTGGAATTTGAGGAGCAATTGTGGCTCTAAATTTTGAGCCCGCTTTAATAGTCGTGCCTGGTAGCAGAGTAATAGATGATGTGGCTAACATTTCTACTGTTTGCCCACTTTCAACGGTATAATTATTTGCGGTAATACTTTGGGTTGCACGCCAACAAGCATAATCCATATCTGTAGAATTATCTGCGCTTGTTATTGCAATTGATGTAGGGTCAATATTAAAAGTACTAACTTTCGTAGCATTATTTTCCCATACTTTTGCATTATTACTCCATGTCTCATCACCTGTAGGGTTACCGTTGTATGAAACATCAGGATTAGACCAATACTTAATTCGCTGACAATGTGATCCACCATTGCAAGCATCACCATATGCCATCATTGTTCTCCAAGATGTTGAAGAAGTGCCTGTATAATGAACATAACCATGTGCGTATTTATATGGCGTAGTTGAAGAATCAACTAAAGTATCATGGCGACAACCTGCATTATGTCCTATTTCATGGGTAAAGGTGTATTTTGTAGCACATTCCAAGCTCGCTCGGACCACGGCAAATGCTGTACTTTTATCTGCATTAAGTCTTGCTTTTCCACAAAGTTCGTTTTGGTATACTAATAGAACGCAAACATCTGCAGCATATCGTTCTCTTATTGAATGTACCTCATCAGCAAATCCATCATCAGTACTTCTAAATTTAGAAAGCAGTGTACTAAAATCATAACTACTTTCGCTATCTTCCGTTGGTCCCACATAGGCTAATTCAAATCGCACATTGATCCCACTATTTTTAAAACTTGTATTACCGTTGTTAATGTCTTGATACACCTTATTTGTCATATCTGATGATAGCGCTAACGCTTCTGGTGTGTACATTACTAACACTCTCACGTATTTCATGTCACTTGATGTAGATTGAGTTGTTGCGTTGTTAGCAAGTTCTAACAACGTTGCAGTATTATCATCCGATTCCAAATCTGGTTCATCTAATCCTATTCCATCGGTATCAAGTTCGACTAAAACATAGGAATTATCACCAATAGTTTCAATAATATATGAACCAAAAGATAAATTTATTATTCCTTGTATATTAGTTCCTAATTTAGAGATAGATATTTCCACACCATCTGATTCATAGGCGCAGTAGATATAATCTTTAGTTTCGTTCTGAATAACATTTATTCTATCTACTATTATATTTTCTCCCCCAATATTTAATGATACGACATCAGAATTACACAAGGCATTTACATCTACCTCTATTCCTTGTGTAGAAATTGCATTACTCAAATCTAATAAATTCCTACTACTTATTTCTCTTTGTGTATTGTTTGGATTAGTTGTAGGTTTTATTAGAGTAGGATAACTATATGCTTGCACTATATTCCAACTTATTGCGAATATAGCAAGTAACAACACCCTTTTCATCTTAAATAAAATAATTGTTTACAACAATATGACAGTGAAATAAACGATACCCTTTCTCATAAGATATTATTTGAGAATATTTTACTTATTCAAATCTGCTTCCAATGCCTTAATCCTCTCCTCTTGGTGAATAATATACAATGTCAATTCCTCTATCTTTTGCAACAATTGTGTTTGCAATTCACTGACACTCACACCATTCTCCTGCATCTCTTGGGCAGATTTGATTTCTGGTAAGTGCTTGTTTTCTTCGATAAATGCCTTTACTTCGCTCAATGGACGTAATTGATAATCTTCTGCAAATACAAAGTCTGCACCACTAGTTTCTACAATAATCTCTTCTGCGCGAATAGTTCTATCTGCAATTATGCTATCTGCATGGACAGTACCGATAGCATTCACGGCGCCATTTACAATCATACCATTTGTACGAACTAAACCTACTACGTCTAACTTATATGCAGGTGAAATCGTACCAATACCCACATTACCTTTTGTAAAATTATAACCATTTGCTTTGAATGATAAATAATCGTCTCTTTCCCATTCGCCTATTTGAACATAACTTCCATCACCTATTTGCAAAAAGTTCTTCAATCGATCAGATG
>JAZSAI010000014.1:0-31246 GCA_045601825.1 Paludibacteraceae bacterium
GGATCAAGCTGCAGATGGTGCTTCTGCTCTTCCTGCAGATGGTACTGGTGCAGCATGGCGTTATGCTGTAGGTGCATTCTTTGTTTCTGGTCAACGTGCAAGTTGGCCTAAATCTGCAAACTTTGCTGAGTTAGGTAAAGATGAGGCATATGTTCCTGTAATGAATGCTGCAGGTATGTTCTATGAATTGCCAGCACAATATTCTATTGATATGCCACTTCCTACTCCTGTAAAAGCAGAGCATAATTTCTTGGGATGGTATAATGGAACTAAGAAAGTAGAAGCAGTAGATGCTGACATGACTTTGACAGCAAATTGGGAGCGTGCCGTGTACAACGTAGATTTCGTTGCTCCATTTGCATATCCAAACCCAATGTATGCAGTAGACAAGGATGGTTTGTATGCAAACTTGAATGAGGATTATGATACATTCTATAAGGTGAACACTGATTGGGGTACACTTTCTACATTTACTGGCATTGCAGATGGTATGCCAAGTAAAGGTGGTTTGTTGGATTTAACATTCTTCGCAGACTCAGTTATGGGTGCTAAGTGGGGTTGGTTGCTTGAGTACTGCGATACCATCGTTGCTCGCGCAAATGCAGAAGGCGCTGGTTTGACAGTTCCTAGTACAAATGCATCTTTCATGCGTTATAATGTGAATGCATTCTTTATGAATAGTGTTCGTCCAAGTTGGCCAAAATCAGCTGATTACGCTACTTGCGGTATTGATGCTGAGAATCAAGAATGGAAGAAGTTCTGGGGTTATGAATTTACTTTGGTAGATACTATTGCTGAAGATTATACATTGCCTGCAATGTACCGCAAGAACTATGAGTTCAAGGGTTGGTTCTGGAATGCAGATTTCTCTGGTGAGGAAGTGAAAGTTGTTCCTGTGAAATCTAATGGCACATTGTATGCTAAGTTCGAGCCTACAGAGTTTGCGTTGCTCGGTATTGAACTCAGCAAGAAAGATACTGTAGAATTGCAAATGCCTGCAACCGATACTTTGAGCGTTATCTTCAAGCCTGAGACTGCTGTTAACAAGAACGTAACTTGGAGCTCAAGCGATGAGAATGTACTCGTAGTAGAGAATGGTGTAGTTACTCCTAAGGGTCCTGGTGTAGCAACTGTGAAGGTTGTTTCAGAGGAGAGCGAGTTGGTAGCAACTGTAGTATATAATATAAAGGCACGCGTAGGTGCTGTTACTGGTGTTACATTGGATAAGACCGAATTGACATTGCCTCTCGGTGAAACCGCTACTTTGGTGGCTACCGTAGCTCCAGAGGATGCAATTGATAAATCTTTGACATGGGAGTCTGATGGCAAAGCTGTTTCTGTAGTTGATGGTGTAATCAAGGCTGATACTGTAGGTAGTGCTACTATCACCGTAACAACTGTAGATGGTGGTTATACTGCAACTTGTAAAGTAACTGTACCAGAGCCAATCAACGCAGACGTAAAGGTAGAGAAATTGTGGGACATTGCAATTGATACCAAGACTGCTGATATCGGTGACGTTCGTAATGGTATGGGCTTCGATGGTAAGTTCTACTTGACCGACAAGAAAGCACAAACCATTCGCGTATTTACTCAAAATGGTGAGGATACCGAAGCAACTATTGCATTGAACGCTGCTGACATGGTAGGTAAGCACAACGAGTGGCAATTTACTTATGACACAGTAATTGTAGATCTCGATACTACTATCACCAAGAAAGATTCTGCAATGGTTGAGGTTGCTACCACCTATGAGTTGGGTACAGGTATCGCAATCGACGATGCAGGTAACATTGTATTTGGTACAGGTTTCCCTAACGCAGTGAAGAGCATTGGTATTATCAAGAAAGGTGAGAAGAAACCTACTATTATAGAGGTTACATTGCCTACAACAGGTCGTACCGACCAAATTACTGCGTTTGGTGATATCTTCTCTGAGGAGGGTGGTTTGGTAGCTCTCTATCCACAAAATGCAACTCAAGTACAATTGGTGAAGATTGCTAATGGTCAGTTGGTAGAGGCTAAAGCATTGGAAGGTACTGTGAATGCAGGTTCTTCTCCTGCTCAAGTAATCTACGCTACCGAGACAGAGGCATGGTCTCATGCACGCGGTAACCAACCTCAATATGTAAAAGATGGCAATGTTGCAACTCTTACTCTTAAGAACATCAATACTAGCGACCTCGGTGGTGCGCGTATGATGATTGGTAGCAACGAAGTAATGGCATATAAGGTGGGTACTACTCACTCTAGTGAGTTTGCCGTTCGTAATATGACAGCTCAACAATTTGCTGCAGATAAGGATGGTAACACCGTTTATTACGTAGTAGATACTAAGGCTGCAAGCAACAACTCTTATGCTAACTTCACCAAGGCTGAGAAGATTAATGACTATGCATACTACCTCTATGTATTTACATCTGGTAAGGGTGCTGGTGTCTTCAAGGTATATCAAGAAGTAGCTGTAGAGAGCATTGCTCTTGATCAAGCAACTGCTACTGTGAAGGCTGGTGAGAAACTCCAATTGACCGCTACTATCACTCCAGAGTACGCAACTGTGAAGGATGTAGTATGGAGCACATCTGACTCTACTGTTGCTATCGTAGATCAAAACGGTTTGGTACAAACAGTTAAGGCTGGTGAGGCTACTATCACCGCTACTACTGTAGATGGTGGCTTGGTTGCTACATGTGCATTGACTGTTAAGGCTGTATTCTATCACCGTGCAATGAATGTAGCTGAGTTGAAAGCTGGCAAGAAGATGTTGATTGTGAACGCAGGTGATACTTTGGCAATGGCACAAGCACGTGCGAATAACTTCGGTCAAGTGGTTATTGCTCCAGTTGATGGCGTATTGAGCGATGTGCCAGCAGAGGCTACTATCATCACTATCGAGAAAGACTCTGTATTCGCATTTGCCGTTGATGGTGGTTACCTTACTGCTACAACCGCTAAGTCTAACTACTTGCGCGTAGCAGAGGAACGCAGTACATTGACCGAGTGGGATATTACTATCGATGCAGCAGGTTTGGCTACTATCATTTGCCATGACGTAGAGTCAGAGCGTAATACTATCCGCTACAATAAGGGTAGTGAGATCTTCTCAGCATACAAACCTGGTACACAAGAAGATGTTGTGATCTACGTAGAGGTAGAAGAGACTTATCTGAATGCTCTTGAGATGAAGGTTGTAATGACTAACCTAGTAGCTAGCGATATGGGTACCTTCGAGATGTTAGAGGCTTTTGATGATATGTTCACATTCCAATTGGGCGTTTATGCAGATGGTTCACTCCATGAGGGTAGCATGATCTTCGCAACTCTCCCAACAGGTGCAGAGGCAGAATTGACCGTTGTAGATGGTTACATCACAATGGCTTACAGCGAGGAATTGGCAACTGATGTTTACTCAGGTGTTATCTACGCTTACTTGGGCGAGGATCTCTATAAGTTGATTGTAACCATGTATGCAGGCGCAGTAGAGCCAATAGAGGTAGTAGTAGAAGGCGCAGAAGTGTCTATTGATGAGGAACTTGAAGTCTTGACACTCGCTTCCACTTGGACCTACGAGGATGTTACTTATCCTATCGCAGTTCGCGTGAATGGATATGTGAAAGCTGAAGGCATGAATGAATACGAAGGTCCACAAGTTGGTGAACTAGAAATAGGTGATGATAACCTGTGGTTCGCTTACGCAACAACCAACTTGGTTGCAGTTATTGTAGACGGTGATGCATTCACTGTAGAGGGTGACTTCATGAGCGCAATGGGTGATGTATTCGCAGTGATGATTTCTGGTAAGTTGGTAGGTTCTGGTTTGGATAACATCCAACTTGATGCAGAAACTATTAAGGTTATTAAGAATGGTCAAATGTTCATCATTAAGAACAGCGTTGAGTACAATGCTCAAGGTGCTGTGATTAAGTAATTCATGACTCATACCTAAAAATGGGCTTCCTCCACGAGAGGGAGCCTATTTTTTGTTGTGTGTGTATTTCTGTTTCAGTGCTCCAAAATCATCCGATGTAATATAAAAAGTATTTGAATCACCTATTAATCACCTATTAATCACCTATTAATCACCTATTATTTTATAGGTGAAAGATGAAAGTCCCATTGCCCCCTCCTATGAGGGGAGGGAGGACGTTGCGCTATGGGGAATCGGGAGATGCGAGTCGGGATATTTCGCTTGAAAATAACTTTTCGCTCCATTTTCTTGCGCATATCCATTTTTTTTTGTAACTTTGCACGCTAATTTTGGGGTGGATTGTCCCAATAGATATTAACTGTTAATTGTTAACTATAAACTATAAACTGAAAAAATGGGATTTATAGAAGTAATTACCAAATTGTTTGGCAACAAGTCGCAAAAGGATATGCGTGCGGTGATGCCATATGTGGAGAAGATTAAGGCTGTATATGCTGAGATTGATGCTTTGAGTGATGATGAGTTGCGTGCTCGCAGTGCAGCGTTGATGCAAAGTCTGCAAGATGCTGTGGCACAAAACAAGGCACGTATCACAGAGCTGAAAGCAAGTATAGAATCGTTGGAAATTGATCACCGCGAAAAAGTATATAACGAGATTGATCACCTTGAAAAAGAAGTACTGGATATCTATGACAAAACGTTGATGGATATTCTGCCCGATGCATTTGCCGTGGTAAAAAGTACTGCTCGTCGCTTCGCTGAGAACGAAACCGTGGTCGTAACCGCTACGCAAATGGACCGCGATTTGGCAGCCGACACACGTTTTGATTTTGTAGAAATAGACGGCGATAAAGCCATATATCACAACTCTTGGACCGCAGGCGGCAACGAAGTGGTGTGGGATATGGTGCACTATGACGTGCAGTTGATAGGCGGTGTGGTATTGCATCAAGGTAAGATTGCCGAGATGGCAACGGGTGAAGGTAAAACTCTGGTGGCTACTTTGCCTGTCTTCCTCAACGCTTTGACGCACGAAGGTGTGCACGTGGTGACCGTGAACGACTACCTTGCCAAACGTGACTCGGAGTGGATGGGGCCGCTCTATATGTTCCACGGTTTGACCGTAGATTGTATTGACAAGCATAAACCCAACTCGGATGAACGTCGCCGTGCGTATGCGTGCGATATTACATTTGGTACGAACAACGAGTTCGGCTTTGACTACCTCCGCGATAATATGGCAACTAGTCCGATGGACTTGGTGCAACGTGGTCATAACTATGCCATCGTGGATGAGGTGGACTCAGTATTGATTGATGATGCGCGTACTCCGTTGATTATCAGTGGCCCTGTGCCAAAAGGCGAAGATCAGATGTATGATGAGTATAAGCATCGCGTTGAGCTGCTGGTGCGTACACAAAATACTTTGACCACCAAACTGCTGACCGAAGCAAAGGCTAAGATGGGCAGTGCGGATGAGAAGGAACGTGAGGCAGGTGAGTTGGCACTCTTCCGTGCGTTTAAGGGTATGCCAAAGAGCAAAGCACTCATCAAATACTTGAGTGAACCTGGAGTGAAAGTGCGCTTGCAAAAGACTGAAGAATTCTACCTGCAAGAGAATGAGAAAAATATGCATATCGCCACTGACGAACTTTATTTCGTGATTGATGAGAAGCATAAAACAATTGAACTGACCGACAAGGGTATTGATACGCTAACAGGCAATACGGATGACCCTAAATTCTTCGTTTTGCCAGATGTGGGCAGCGAGGTGGCTGATATTGAGAAACAAGATCTCTCAGCCGAAGAAAAGCAGCAGAAGAAGGATGAGGTGATGACTAACTATAGCATCAAATCCGAGCGTGTGCACACGGTGCATCAGTTGTTGAAGGCATATACCTTGTTTGAAAAGGATGTGGATTATATCATTGATGATAACCAAGTTAAGATTGTGGATGAGCAGACTGGTCGTGTGATGGATGGTCGTCGCTGGTCAGATGGTTTGCATCAAGCCGTGGAGGCGAAAGAGAATGTGAAGGTAGAGGCTGCTACACAAACCTTTGCTACTATCACCTTGCAAAACTATTTCCGTATGTACCACAAGTTGGCAGGTATGACGGGTACTGCTGAGACAGAAGCAGGCGAGTTCTGGAATATCTACAAACTAGACGTTGTGGTAATCCCAACCAATCGCCCAATCGCACGCGAGGATATGAATGACCGCATCTACCGCACCAAACGCGAGAAATACAATGCGGTGATTGAGGAAATTGTGGAGTTGGTAGCCGCTGGTCGTCCTGTGTTGGTAGGTACTACTTCTGTGGAAATCAGTGAGTTGCTGAGTCGTATGCTCAACTTGCGCAAGATTAAACATAATGTATTGAACGCGAAATTGCACCAACATGAGGCCAATGTGGTGGCTGAGGCAGGTCGCCCAGGCGTGGTGACTATCGCAACCAATATGGCTGGTCGTGGTACGGATATCAAGCTCACCAAAGAGGTGAAGGATGCAGGTGGTTTGGCTATCATCGGTACCGAACGCCATGAGAGCCGTCGCGTGGACCGTCAGTTGCGTGGTCGTGCAGGTCGTCAAGGTGACCCAGGTAGCAGTGTGTTCTACGTAAGTATGGAAGATGACTTGATGCGTATGTTCGGTTCTGACCGTTTGGCAGGATTGATGGATCGTATGGGCTTCCAAGAAGGCGAGATGATAGAGCATAACATGATTTCGTCGTCTATTGAGCGCGCGCAGAAAAAAGTGGAGGAAAATAACTTTGGTATTCGTAAGCGCTTGATAGAATACGATGATGTGATGAATCAACAACGTAATGTGATTTATTCGAAACGTCACCATGCGTTGATGGGTGAGCGCATAGGCGTAGATATCACCAATATGATTTATGATACAGCAGACGTATTGATTGCTGAAGCACGTCAAATGATGGATTATGAGGCACTTCAGTTGGATGTGATGCAAGTGTTTGCTATGGAGGTGCCATTTGATGAGGAGACCTTCCGCGGAAGTCGTGAGAACGTATTGGCGGATAAATTGGCAGAAGGTGCGTTGGACGTGTTCAAGCGTCGTATGGAAACCTTGCAAAAGGTGGCATATCCTGTGATTAAGAAAGTGTATGAGGAACGTGGCGCGATGTATGAAAATATCTTGATACCTATCACGGATGGCAAGAAAGTGTACAATGTGGCAGTTAATCTTAAGGCAGCATACGAAACCGAATGTCGCGAGGTGATTCGTGAGTTTGAGAAACGCATGGTGCTCTATGTGATTGATGATGAGTGGAAAGATCATCTTCGTCAGTTAGATGATTTGAAGCAATCTGTACAGAACGCAAGCTATGAGCAGAAAGACCCATTGTTGATTTATAAACTAGAGTCATTTAATATCTTCCGTCAGATGTTGGATGCGTTTAACCGCCGTACGATTTCGATTCTCTTCCGTGGTCAAATACCTAATCGTGATCCAGAAGATGTGCGCCAAGCACATGCGCAACAACGCCATGATTACTCGCGCTATCGTACACAAAAAGACGCGGTTAGTCGCGCTGCCGCGGCGAGTGGACAAGCAGCTGCTGCAGGCCGTGATACGCGTGAGATGCAACGTCCTGAGCCATTGCGCGTAGAGAAGAAACCTCGTCCAAATGACCCTTGTCCTTGTGGCTCAGGCAAGAAATACAAACAATGTCACGGTAAAATGGAGGCGTAATGGTATCAATGCTGAATTTTTGTCTTACCTCTGTAGTATGGGATGTGAATCCTGTACTTATCCCTATCGGTGATGGAGGAATCCGTTGGTATGGCTTGCTTTGGGCAATAGGTATCTATCTGTGCTACCTCATTCAAGTCAAGCTGTACAAAAACGAAAATTGTCCAGATGATTGGACGGACAAGTTGTTTATGTGGATGGTAATAGGTCTGATTATTGGTGCGAGAGTGGGGCACTGTTGGTTCTACGAATGGCATGATGTGACATTGCCAAGTATGCGAGCCTATTGCCACTATATGGACATCTCCACCGAGCCTGTACAGATCTTTGGTTGGACTATCAACTACCGCAATCCATATATCGAACATCCATTGCGTTTGTTAAAAATATGGGAAGGTGGATTGTCTAGTCATGGCGGTGCTATCGGTCTGCTGACAGCAGCGTGGTTGCTCAATAAAAAAGTGTTCTCCAAGGAGCCGAAGTATCATACCTCACTATTGTGGATTATGGATCGCTTGGTCGTAGGCGTGTGTGTGACTGCCACATTGATTCGCCTTGGCAACTTGATGAACTCTGAGATTTATGGTACTCCTACTGACCTACCATGGGGATTTATCTTCGTGCGTGATGGTCAGACCGTGCCTTGTCACCCTACGCAAATCTACGAGATGCTCTATTGCATCGTGGCATTTGTGGTGACATGGCTGATGTATTGGAAGGGCAAGGCATACAAGCGTGAAGGATTGCTCCTCGGTGTGTTCTTAGAGATAATCTTCTTTACACGTTTTATGTTGGAGTTTATCAAGAATGATCAAGAGCTTTTCGAAGCAAATCACTTGCTCAATATGGGGCAAATACTTTCATTGCCATTTATTATTTGGGGGATCTATTTGATTATTCGTGCCTATAAACGTCCTGCATTACCTTGAGATACCGTTTTCTCATAGTGTTGTTGTGTGGTATGTCCCTCTCTTCTGCTATGGCGCAAACGATAGATGGAGATACTTATCTGCTAGACATGGTTGCTCAGCAGAGTCGTGCTTTGCATCGCGATACAATGCGAGTTGGTGACTCGGTGATAGTGGTGTATGATACGATATGGAAACATTATCCTCATCCATTGTGTGTACCCTTGATGTATATACCCGAACGTATGCCCTCGTTGAGTGATACGACGCCAAAGCAACGTTATACAGTACCAGCCATTCGTTGCAATGCTCGTAGGTATATTACTCGTCATTATGCCGATTTATATGTGTCGGTGAGTGATACAAATCGTTTGAAGGCAGTGGAAATAGGTACAATAAAGGTGCAACGTGCTATAGTGAAAGACCTGGAGGAAGATCAATTGGATGCAGCTCGTGCAATTAAAAATATGAACTCTCCATGGCGAAAGGAAGCTAATTTATCACTACAGATGACGCAAAACTATGCTACGGAAAATTGGCATCAAGGAGCGGTGAATGCATTCTCGATGTTATGGGGAGCAAAAGCATTTGCAAATTACAAGAAAGATAATTTGATTTGGGAGAATAATGCGGAATGGCGTGTAGGTATTAGCACTGTGAGTGGAGATACGTTGCGCAAGGTGAATACCACGGATGATGTGTTTCAGATATATAGTAAGTTTGGATATCAAGTGCATAAATATTGGTATGTATCGTTGTTGGCAGATTTTCGAACAAACTTATTCCCGAACTATCGTAAAAATTCAATGGGTCTGAATTCCACTTTTCTCACACCTCTGCGATATTCTATGGGTCTTGGTGTGGAATACAAACCTATTAAAGGGTTGAGTATCAACTTATCACCTGCTACATATAAGGTGGTCTATGCCTTTAATTCAAACCCAGAATGTGTGGATGTAACAGAATATGGTATTGAAAATCAGCATAATCTTTTGAATGAAATAGGTAGCTCTTTGCGTGTGGAATGGAAGTGGCGCCCTTTGCGTGAGATACAGATAGAAACTCAATTATATTTCTTTACCAATTATAAGCAGATCGAAACAGAATTAGAGGTAGACGTGGACTTTATTATTAACAAATACATGTCAGCAAAACTGATGATTCATCCTCGTTATGATGGTACAGTGGAGGAGGTGAGTAATCAGAAATCAAGGTTGCAATTTAAAGAATTAATTAGTGTGGGATTTGCACATACGTTTAGGTAGTTGGCAGTTTACAGTTTATAGTATAGTAATATATTATGGATAAGCAATCAATACGAATTATTTATATGGGCACACCAGACTTCGCGGTGGAAAGTTTGCGTGCCTTGGTAGAAGGTGGGTATAATGTGGTAGCTGTTGTCACAATGCCAGACAAACCTGCAGGTCGAGGGCATCAATTGCAATACTCTGCTGTCAAGCAGTATGCCCTAGCTGCTGGCTTGCCCGTGTTGCAACCTGAACGTTTGAAAGATGAGTCTTTCTTGAATGAATTGCGCTCTTATCAGGCTGATTTGCAAATAGTTGTGGCGTTTCGTATGTTGCCGGAGGTGGTGTGGAATATGCCTCGTTTGGGTACGTTTAATTTGCATGCTTCGTTGTTGCCACAATATCGTGGGGCAGCACCAATCAATTGGGCTGTGATGAATGGTGATACCGAAACAGGCGTTACTACGTTTTTGCTTCAACATGAGATAGATACTGGCAATATTATTCTCCAAGACCGCATTTCGATAGGTGAAGATGAGAATGTGGGGTCAGTACACGACCGATTGATGAGGATGGGGGCAGGATTGGTGATTCGTACGGTAGATATGATGATAGATGCAGAAAATACTGGGATAGAACTACCTACAATTCCGCAACCTCAGTCAATGGATTTGCGCCCTGCACCGAAAATATTTAAGGATACATGTGCCATAAATTTTTCTCAAACAGCAGAACAAATTCGTAATCATGTACGTGGCTTAAGTCCTTATCCAGCGGCATGGATTAATGAGATGCCTGCTGCTTATCCATTGGCAGAGTTGTTAAAGGGAGCAAAAGTATATAAGGTGGAGATTACGCAACAGGCTGAGCAGAAGGGACATATAATTGTTCCATGCGCTGATGGTTATGTGGATATCCTAGAGCTGCAGCTTCCTGGCAAAAAACGCATGAATGCTGCTGCATTGTTAAATGGCTTAAAAAATAAATAATATGGTAATTGCTATTTTTGGAAATACCCTCCGTTCTGATACTATTCGTGAGGTGAAACATATCATAGAGTTTCTCCAGTTGCGTGAGGTGGATATTGTTCTATCACAAGAATTGCGAAATGAGGTGTTTAGTCGTGAGTTCCCATCGGTGGAAGATTATATGTTGCAGACGGGGAAGATGATTGATTTCGCACTTTCAGTAGGTGGTGATGGTACGTTTTTGACAACAGCATCATTGGTGGGGCATTTGGATATTCCTATCCTAGGCATCAATTGCGGACATTTAGGTTATTTAGCAGAGGTGCAGACAAATGATATTGATGCGGTGCTTGAGCAATTGATTACCAATGATTATACCATAGAACAACGTCGTATGTTGGAAGTATCATGCCAACATGAGGGAAAGGTAGCTTCACCTTATGCGCTTAACGAGATTGCTGTTCTTAAGTCAGGATTGAGCAGCATGATAACGATAGATGTCACTCTCAATGGAGAGTTTTTGCATAAGTATAAGGCAGATGGACTGCTTATGGCAACCCCCACAGGATCAACTGCTTATAACTTGAGTGTGGGTGGCCCTTTGCTTGATCCACATGTGAGTGCTATAATCCTTACACCAGTAGCAACGCATAGTTTGAATATCCGACCCTTGGTTGTCTTGGATGACAGCAAGATTGATGTTAAGATTTCGAGTCGCAATGGTAATTTCTTGCTCAGTGTAGACGGACGTAGCCAAATTCTAAATCACGATATTCAATTGCATATCGAACGCTCTCAGCGTACCATAAAATTAGTACGTATTCAAGGGCAGAATTTTATGCAGTCTCTTAAAGATAAACTGTATTGGGGGAAGTGACGGTTAGTAGTTTTTTCGCTAAGATGATTGATTACGAAGGAATAATCGCTAAATATTGTGATGGTAATTTAAAGTTGCAACATATTCTCTTGACTCATTCACGTCAGGTGGCAAATCGTGCGTTGGCAATCCTTGCCCAGCATCCTGAGTGGGTAGAGTCGGGTGAAGTGGACCCCGTATTCGTAGAGGAGGCAGCGATGTTGCATGATATAGGTGTGGTGTTTTGCGATGCACCAAAAATTCATTGCATGGGCAAGCATGCGTATATAGAACATGGGTATTTAGGAGCTGAGATTCTTCGTCAAGAGGGATTGCCTAAACATGCAGCTGTAGCAGAACGACATACGGGTACTGGTATTACATACGAGCAGATTGTTCGAGAGCAATTGCCTATGCCATTGCGAGAATACTCCCCGCAAACACTTGAGGAAAAACTCATATGCTATGCCGATAAGTTCTATTCCAAAACCAGACTAGGGCAGGATAAACCTATGACCAAAATCCGACAACATATGTGGAAATATGGGGCTGAGGCGGTCGCGCGTTTCGACAAACTACAAAACTTATTCGAACCATAAATCAATTGACGAATAACCTAATAATCTCCTTACCTTTCCCGACGGTCAGCCGACGGTCAACCGACGGCTAACCGAAAGTCACACGAATCTTGCCTAGTATGTTATCCTATGATTCGGCAAAAAATGGCACTATGTAACTTTTTCTTGAAAAATTTGCATATGTACTATTTTTTTTGTACCTTTGCAGCGATTATGACAAGGTTAAGTGTAAATATTAACAAGGTGGCGACACTCCGTAATGCACGTGGGGGAAATTTACCAAATGTGCAACAATTTGCAATAGATTGTGAAAGCTTTGGTGCTGAGGGAATTACGGTACATCCGCGTCCAGATGAGCGGCACATAACACGTGCAGACGTGTATTCGCTTAAGTCTCTGGTATCTACCGAATTTAATATTGAGGGGAATCCCGAGCCTGCTTTTATGGATTTGGTGCTAGAGGTGAAACCAGTACAAGTGACTCTGGTACCTGATGCACATAATCAATTGACTAGTAATCACGGTTGGGATACTAAAGCACATTTTGCGAAGTTAACCGCTATTATTCAACGTTTTAAGAAGGAGGGTATTCGTGTTTCGGTGTTTGTGGATGCTAATCCGGAAATGGTAGAATATGCAGCTAAAGCGGGAGCTGATAGAGTGGAACTATATACGGGACCATATGCGGAAATATATGAAGAGAATCCGCAAAAAGCAATTGAAATGTATCAACCCGCTGCGGAAAAAGCACGTGATTTAGGACTCGGATTGAATGCAGGACACGATTTGAACTTAAGAAACTTGCATGCCTTTGTGACCGCATTCCCTTGGGTAGATGAGGTGAGTATCGGTCATGCGTTGATAGCAGATGCGCTGTACTTAGGAATAGAAGAAACTATAAAACAATACAAATATGCTCTTTCAAATTCAAACTGACATGGACACATTGACCGCTATGCAAGATACAGTGGCAATGGTAGAGGAAACTGTAGTGGAGAACTCAATTAACCTGCTCACTATGGCTGAGTATGGTGGATGGATAATGATTGTGCTAGCTTTGATGTTGGCGTTTGGTATTTACCTGTTTATCGAACGTATGGTCATCCTCACGAAAGCTACCAAAGAAGATAAAACATTTATGAATCGCATCCGCGATTATATCAAAGAAGGTAAGATAGAATCGGCTATCAACCTTTGTCGCAAGGTGGACACTCCTTCTGCTCATATGATAGAGAAAGGTATTACACGTATCGGTCGCCCTATGCAAGATGTGCAAGTGGCTATCGAAAATGTAGGTAATCTGGAGGTTAGTAAATTGGAGAAAGGGCTTGTGTTGATGGCTACCATTGCAGCAGGAGCACCAATGTTAGGTTTTCTGGGAACGGTACTAGGTATGATTCAGACTTTCTTTAATATGGCGCAAAATGCGAGTGGCGTGATTGAAATTTCAGCTTTATCCGAAGGTATGTATCAAGCTATGGTGACAACCGTAGGTGGTTTGATTGTGGGTATCTTGGCAATGTTTGCATACAATCTCCTCGTTTCGCGTATTGACCGTGTAGTACGCCAACTCGAATCCCGCACAATGGAGTTTATGGATCTTCTTAATGAACCTGCATAATCCTGCCTTTAAACTTTAAACTATAAACTTTCAACTGAAGTTATGGCATTAAAAAGACGAAATAGGGTGGAGGCTACTTTTGCGATGTCATCAATGACTGACCTCATCTTCTTGCTCTTGCTGTTCTTCGTAATGGCAAGTACGATGTCTTCGCCCAATGATATCAAAATTAACTTGCCTACTGCACGTGCGAAAACCACGACTAAGCAGGTAGTAGCCAAAGTGAGCATTGACAATTTGGGCAATTACTACGTGGCACTCGGCAGGCAAAAACCCGTGACTATAGCAGCAGATGAGTTGGAGGGCTACCTCTCAATGATTCAGCAGCAAGATAGTAGTATGTATATTGCGTTGCATGCAGACCAAGACATCCCATACCGCGATGTGGTACATGTGTTGGATATCGCTAATCAGCATAAGATGAAAATCGTAATCGCTACAAAGAAGTGACCAAACAATCACAATCCCATATTATCGCTTCGGTAGGTACGATTATTTCTATGTGCCTCATCTTCTTGCTGCTATGGTGGCTGCAAGTGCAAGCCCCTGTACAGACGGAAGATGAAGGGATAGTAGTGGCGTTTGGTGATGATGATGAGGGGGGGGGTATGCCTGATGTGCGTCCATTGGATGCGATTACGCAAGTAGAACAAATCCCTGCGCCTGCAGCTCCTGCACGTCCGTCGAACAATGATTTGATAGTGCAAGAGGATGAAGAATCGTTGGCACTCGCAAAGCAAACAGAAGAAGAGGCTAAACGTAGAGCGGAAGAAGAGGAGTTGATACGTAAACGTCAGGAGGAAGAGGCACGCGCAGAAGCAGAACGCATTGCTAAAGAGCAAGCGTTGGCAGAGCAACGTGCCAAAGAGCAAGAAGCCATAGATAAAGCCAACCAACTGGCTGCTCTCTTCGGACAAGCAGGCACCGCCGAGGGAGCTAATGCTGAAAATGTTTCCACGTCTAATACTGCGGGTGTCAAAGGTAATCCTATAGGTAAAGGAATGGGAGTGACTAACGGTGTAACATGGAATCTATATGGTAGAGATGTGAAAAGATTGCCCAAACCTTCATCTGACTTTGCGCAAGCAGGACAAGTGGTGGTGAATATTATGGTGGATGCTGCTGGCAATGTCACCAACGCTACGGTCGGTGATGGCACTACTATTTCTGATCGTGCGACGCAGCAGTTAGCACTACAAGCTGCACGACAAGCTAAATTTTCAGAAGGAGATACACCTCAAATAGGTAAAATTACATACACATTCAAACTAAATTAACTCTAAATTCAAAATTAAAAATTAAACTATGAATTACATCTTCTTAGACAATGGATTCGAGGAAATCGAAGCCATCACGACAATCGACCTCTTAAGACGTGCCAATATCGCATTGACCACCGTGTCGGTAACAGGTGTAGAATGGGTCTTAGGAGCACATAATATCGCAGTGAAAGCAGACAAACTTTTCCAAGATTTGGATTTTACTGATGCAGAAATGCTCATTCTGCCAGGTGGCGCGACCAATTTATACGAGCGTAAACCTTTGTGCGAAATATTGGTCGAGCATAACGAACAAGACAAACTCATTGCTGCTATATGTGCAGCACCTTCCGTACTCGGAAGATTGGGTATCTTGCAAGGTAAACAAGCTACGTGCTATCCAGGTTTTGAAGAATATCTTGGCGAAAGTTATATCGACGGATTGGTGGTAGAGTCTAAAAACATCATTACCGCTAAGGGACCTGGATTAAGCAGTGATTTTGCTTTCTGTATCATCGAAAAATTGGCAGGAAACGAAGTGGCTGATCAAGTATATGATGCCGCACAGTATTGATAATCAGATAAATAATATATATAAACCAATAAAATTAGACACGAAATGAAAAAATACTTACTTTCTATTTTCTCTCTCTGCTTTGCTGCTTTTGCTGTAGCACAAGATGCAGAACAGGCCCCTTCTCCGTGGTCTTGCGGGGGTGTAGTGGGGTTGAATGCAAGTGCTACAGGATTGGTAAACTGGGCAGCTGGTGGTAACAACAATGTCAATGGCGTAGCTTTTGGTAAAGTACGTCTTTTGTACAATGAGAACGATCTTTCATGGGAAACCAATGTGGATTTGGAATATGGTCTATCTTATATCGACCAAGAATTTGACCCATTCCAAAAATCTAGCGATAAGATTAATTTCAATACCAAGTTAGGTTGGCAATTCCACAAGGCTTGGTTTCTAACAGCCTCAGCCGACTTTAAGAGCCAGTTCGCCCCTGGTCGCACGTATGGTGTATCAGATGACTACGATCCAATCATTTCAAAGTTCCTTGCACCTGCTTATACGGATATAGCTGTCGGTATCGACTGGAAACCAAATGATATCTTCTCTGTGTATGTATCGCCAGTAGCAGGTCGTTTGACATCAGTATACGTAAGTGATAAATTGGAGAATAAATATGCTACAGACCAACCAGGTTTAGGTCAAGCACTCAAAGAGAGTTATGCTGTATGGAAATATGACGTGGATGATGCTACAGGTAAGGTAATCAAGAACTACGATTGTAATCTACGTGGACAGTTGGGTCTTTCTATTAAGGGAGCTATCAACTATACCTATAAAGATTTGAAAATTATCACTTCGGTAAGTCTTTACACACCATATGCATGGAATAAAACCGAAATTTATCAAGATGCTGCTGGTGATTACTTTGCAGAAGGCGTAGCAGGAAAATCATATGCGAATGATGCTGCTTATACGAAGATAGGTTATCAAGATAATAATCAACGTTTCGGTAATTTCGATGTAGATTGGGATGCCGCTATTTCTTATCAATTCCTCAAATGCCTTAATGTGACTCTTTCCACCTCGCTCAAATACTACAATGGTGTGAAGATTGCCAATGCGGAAGGCATTGCGGCTGAACGTGTACAATTCAAGGGTACGCTAGGTTTAGGTATTGGTTATAGCTTCTAATCCTGAATTCATAATTCAAAATTAACACACGTGGAATCTCTCGTTGCTTTAGAGCATAACCTTCAACAACTTCTTTCTCAATATCAGAAGTTGCAGGAGGATATGCAACTGCTCAAAGAGGAAAATATCCGCCAACGAGAGGAAATACTGCAATCGCATGCTGAGCTGCAGCAGTTAAAACAGCAATATAATCGACTTCAGATAGCGCACGCTCTCATCACAGAAGAGGGACATAACGAAGAAGAGCGCCTGAAAGTTCGACAAAGACTGACTGCTATTATCTCGCAGATAGACAAGGCACTAGATGTTCTCAAACAATGATGGAAGCGCGCAAACAACATATTACTCTGCAACTAGATGCACACCATATCTCGCTCAATGTGCAGGCGGATAAGGAACACCTCTATCGTAAGGCTGCAGAGATGATTAACGAGCGATATCGTCATTACCAGAAAATCGCCCCAAATCGTTCGGCAGAGCAACTGTGGGTGTATGTAGCGCTGGATATGGCAGTCAATTTGCAAGCCGATGCACATGCTCATCGATTGCAGCCTATTGATGAGAAAATACAAGAATTAAATAAAATAATATTACAACACATTAAATAACAGATACTTATGTTAGTAGTCAATTTACTTATAGGTTTAGGATCGATGCTTGTGGGAGCACTTATCAGCTTCCTCGGATTTCGATTCCATCGCAGAGGTATACTCCGCAAAGCGGAGAATGAGGCGGAAGTGATTAAAAAGAACAAAATCATTGAAGCAAAAGAGAAATTTATTGCATTGAAACTCGAACACGAAAATCACGTGCGTCAAGCTGAGCAAAAACTCCACCAACAGGAACAACGCCAACAGCAACGCGAACAACAGCTCAACCAAAAGCAAGGAGAAGTACAACGTGCACAGAACGAACTGAATCAAGCTAAGCAACAGATTGAAAATCAACAAAAAGCTATTGAGCATAAGTCGCAAGAGGTAGAACGACTCCACCAGAAAGCCGAGCAACAGCTTGAGCAAATCTCTGGGCTTTCGGCAGAAGAAGCAAAAAAACAACTCGTGGATGCTCTTCGCGATGAAGCCAAAACAGCTGCGATGGCATACATCAACGACACCATGGATGAGGCTCGCCTCACAGCTAGCAAAGAGGCTAAGAAAATCATCATCCAATCTATCCAACGTATTGCTTCTGAGGCGACTGTGGAGAATGCCGTATCGGTCTTTCATATTGATAATGACGAGGTAAAAGGTCGTATCATTGGTCGTGAAGGACGTAATATCCGTGCCCTCGAAGCGGCTACAGGCGTGGAGATTGTGGTGGATGATACACCAGAGGCCATCACTCTTTCGGCTTTTGACCCTGTTCGCCGTGAGATTGCACGCCTCTCGCTCCACCAACTCGTGCAGGACGGACGTATCCACCCCGCTCGTATCGAAGAGGTAGTAGCTAAAGTGACCAAACAAGTAGAGGAAGAGATCATCGAGACAGGTAAACGTACTACCATCGACCTCGGTATCCATGGCATGCACCCCGAACTTGTACGCCTCATCGGTAAGATGAAGTATCGCTCCAGTTATGGTCAAAACCTCCTTATGCACGCACGCGAAACGGCCAATCTTTGTGCTGCTATGGCGGCTGAACTTGGGCTCAACGTCAAGAAAGCGCGTCGCGCAGGTTTGCTCCACGATATTGGTAAAGTCAGCGACGAGGATATGGAGATGCCACACGCACAACTCGGTATGAAACTCTGCGAGAAGTATGGCGAGAAACCAGATATCTGCAATGCAGTTGGTGCTCACCACGAAGAATGTGAAATGGAGTCTATCATTGCTCCTATCGTACAGGCCTGCGATGCTATCTCTGGCGCACGTCCTGGTGCACGTCGTGAGATTGTAGAGGCATACATAAAACGCCTCAATGACCTTGAGAACATCGCAATGTCCTATCCTGGAGTTACCAAAACCTATGCACTCCAAGCAGGTCGTGAACTCCGCGTAATCGTAGGTGCAGACAAACTCAGCGATAAGGAGACCGAGCTACTCTCATTCGACATCGCTAAGCGTATCCAAGATGAGATGACCTATCCTGGTCAAATCCGCATTACTGTCATCCGCGAAACACGTGCTGTTTCCTACGCAAAGTAATCCATCTATTTATTATACAATAAAAATGACCTCCGCACGGAGGTCATTTTTTGTTAATATAAGTTAATTCCTAATTCCCATTCTTTGTTTTGCTATTTCCGAACCCTTACCGAACCTTTGCCGAAGGAAACTCGAACCTTTTTGCAGCGTGAAAACGACGGAATTTTAATCTTTTTTTATTATTCTATTCCATCCAATCGTGCTTTGAGCCATTTCTCTAGCGATTCTTTTTCTCCTAAGCCAATACGCGACTTGATACGCATTCGCCTGCTCCATATGGTGCGTTGGGTCAGACCCATAAGCAGGCAAATGTCCGAGTTGTCCAATCCCAAAATATACAATGCTAGTACCTGAGTGTCAGTACTAGTTAAGCGTGGGTAATCCATTTGTAAATGTTTCATTAAATCCCCGTAGCAGCCATTAAACTCGCCAAAGAAGTGCTCCCACTGTTCATCGGTGGAAAAGATATTTGATTCAATAAACTGCTGCGCCCAATTGGGAATCGGTTCCTCTTTCTTTTTGGTCAGCAGTGCCTCTTGCAAGTTCTTATTCAGCTCCAGTCGCTGATTCAACACACGCTTCAGTGCATCGCGACGTAACTCCAGTTCATTCTGCAAGTCTTTGATTTGCTGCTGAGTACGTGCCTGTTCGGTTAATCGCTCTGTGCGGCGTTTCGCATTGTATAAAATCAGCAATATGCCCACACACAGAATAATAATCACCACCGCTGCTAACACGATATACAACTGTTGTTTCTCCAATTGCAACTGTAAGTTCTTTGCTTTTTCTACTTCATTATCAAAGTGTTGTGCTGCCACAAACGCACTGGCTCTACCTTCCTCTTCCAGTTCTTTGTAGTACGCATTATACAGATCATACAGCGACTCATATGCCTCTTTATTTTTGCCTTTCAAGTGCAAATATTGACTCTCCCACAGGGCATGTTGTTGCTCACTCCATATCTGTGCCGTCGTGTCTGCGGCTAAAATATCGAGGTATATCTTCGCTGAATCTGCTTTGTGTGTACGGATATAATACTTCACCAAGTCATAGGCATAACGTTTTCTGCCAACCTCGTGACACATGTATTGACAAATGCGGGCTATCTCTGGCGAATTGGGCTCATTGATTGATAGTTGCGCGTATCGAATATCCATATACAAAATACTGTCCTTCATAAATCGTGCAGCAGACAGGGCTTTTTCGAAATACTCATCTCTGCCCTCGCTGCTATTTCTACCTAGTTCTCTATATACCGAAGCCAGATAGAGTGGCAGCCCCGCTTCCTCCAAGTAGGGTAGTGCTTTTCGGTAGTTCTCTAATGCAATCTCGTATAGTTGTTCGCTTTCGCTAATGCGTCCCATCTTGTAGTAGGTCATACCTCGAATGATAGAATTGGCAGGGTAATTCTCTGCCTTTTTCAAGTATTGCATGGCTTCCGTGTTCTTTCCAATCCAATTGAGATATGCACCTTGTATATAATATGCTTCGGACGCACTTGCCGCATCGCCACAACTCTCAAAGTAGTTCGCCAATGCCTCCATATCGCCTCCCGCGGGTAGTTGCAATTTACGCTTCAGTATCAGATGGGCTTCTGCCAAGCGATAACGCTGCATCTCATACTCACTCAAGTCATTGGTGTCTATCCCTGCCAACATCGCTTCTGCCGCACCTGCGTCCAACCACATTTGCGATATTGCCCCCTGCAATTCTTCATTCTCAACAACCGTCCTCTTTGTACATGCTACACATACAATCAATAGGAGAAATAATATAATTATACTCTTTTTCATATCCTACTTTAATGGGGTCCCCGAAAATTTTTAATTTTTGGGGAGAGCGGAGGCAGCTATCGCCTAATGACGCCAAGCGTCATTCTTTGCGATTGGCTTGCCGAACGCGATGCAAAATTACTACTTTTTTCCCACTCCTGCAAGCACTTTTTTGTGCCTGCGTCAGTTTTTTATTTTGTAAAAATTACAATTATTTGAAAATCAAGTGTTTGTAATATCGTA
Organism: Paludibacteraceae bacterium; assembly: GCA_045601825.1. Taxonomy (GTDB): domain Bacteria; phylum Bacteroidota; class Bacteroidia; order Bacteroidales; family Paludibacteraceae; genus Colicola. The sequence goes on from JAZSAI010000014.1 coordinate 20,954, forward strand.
TTTTTACCTGCTGCATCAGTTTATTTTTTGGTCATATCAAAAAAAAGCAGTACCTTTGCATCGAATTTTTAATCGTTGTACAGATATGAGTGCGAAAATTAAACAACTAGCTTATGGCTTGGTTATTCTGCTAATGTTTGCTTCATGCTCAGAAGGACCATATGCCAAGCCCAATAGTCCCGATGGTGTGCACCCAGAACCTCCATATGGTTTCATAGGTCTGTGGTCTGATGAATTGCAACATAAGGAGCGTGATGATGTATTTAAGGATACGATTACTCCGCCAAGCAATCCAATGATGGAAGTTCCTCGTATTCCTGGGGCATTTACTTTCCGTGGAGTATTGGCTCTTGAATATTTTAAAGGAGAATTGTATTGTGCGGTTCGTGCAATAAACAATAATTATTTTATGACGGATAATGCTACGACCTATCTCATGCGATTAGATAATCCGCAGTTGAGTTCTTTTGCTGTAGGTGACACTATCATTGTAACTGCTAGGCCAATGAAACTATTAAATGATTATTCTTTGGCCACCTATTTTGTTCAACCTAATTCTCTTAGTGATGATGAATAAACCTTATATATTATATACTGCGTGCTTGTTATTATTCTGTCTGCCAATTAAGGCGCAGCAGTCAAGCAGTACCTCAGAGTTCGCCCACGGCCGCCATGCCATCCGTATTGGTTGGGGCATGAGCACCAATCGAATAATGGACAGATATTTAGATGTGTTTGACATTATTCCTCCGGGTTGTTTTCCTATTTCCCCTTTAGACTACGTACAGGGGATGCCTGCCCCCGAGGCACATGTATACTTAATGAATTATCGCGATGTGCAGCACAATTATTATTCGAATATTGGCAATTTCTTCGTTGGCTACAACTACCGACTGACTCCGCTACTCTCGCTGGGTGCAGAGGTCAATTTCTCCCAAGCCACCGAGCATCGCATTTTGTACAATGGCTACAAGGCAGTGGTGGATAAGCATGACAAGTTACATCTATCCCACCTCAGCATCGTTCCATCGCTCCGCGTTACCTACTATCGTCATCCTGTAGTAGAGTTGTATTCTGCTTTAGGCATTGGATATACGTGGTCATGCCTTGGGAAGAACGAACATGCCCACGGTATCACATTCAACACCACTCTGTTTGGCGTGAATGTGGGCAACGAACACTGGTTCGCTGAAGCCGAACTGGGAGGTCTATCCACATTGACCTTCTTCTGGTATGGCGGATATGAGTACTTCTACGACTCCCGCCTCTTCTCCCTCGCTGTCGGATATAGATTCTAATATGAATATTAACCATTTAATAATAAATGTCTTATGAAGAGGTCAATTATCTATTTGCTACTTATAACCGCTTTCTTATTCACTGCTTGCGAACAACCAGAAGGCCCTCAATCGCTTATCGGACATTGGAAAATGGTCGCTGACCATTGGACTGCCACTTTCGATGAAGATGGACAGTTGTATATTTCTTCAACCAAATACGATACAGGATTACCTTATTATTACTATGCAACTAGTGATTCGTTGTATTTTAGTTGGGTTGTGAATATGCTACAACCTACACCAGATCCAGTCGCTTGTTCTTATCATTTCAAGGGAAATAACACTTTGGTCATAGATGGCTTCAATGCTATTTTTCAAGATATGGGGTCTGTAGCTGATAAGATAAAGAAGAAAGAACGTGTTGTCTTAACTAGAACCCTTTCATTACGTTAATCTTCCGCTATCTCCCCGCTGTCAATTACGGTAGATATACGATAGATATACGATAGATACACGATAGATACCTACAGGAGTACCGAGGAAAAAATGGTACTGTCCCTACCTTTCAAACTCTTAAAACCCTTAAAAATTCTACACTTATGAAACGAATCATCTTTACATTAACTATTCTCATCGCTTGTGTAGCATGGAATACTACCTTGGCAGAGACCAAGGAAACTCGTGCCGAGAACCCTCATGAGTTGCGCATTGGTGTGGGTGATTGCTCTATCTATTATGCACAAAGGTATTCACCAAAACCAGATCATGTGGATTCTAGAAAATTTGATGTGATTTTACCTAATATCTTTATTGATTATCAATATCGTGTAAATAGTTGGTTTGCAGCAGGTGTGCAAGTCAATACCATTTGGGATAAAGGAACAGATTATTCTTATAATCGTGGCGCGAATGATTTCCAGTTGATAGATTTTACCGAAGGATGGCTTCATGTAATACCTTCTGCCACTTTCACTTATTTTCATAGAGAGTGGGTCAATTTGTATTCTGGAATAGGAGTGGGCTACGCCATGCAGATAGAGAGCAAAAACAGAACTCGCAATGTATGGCATACTTTTGCTGCGCAAGCCACTTTGTTAGGCATTTCTGTCGGCAAAAACCATTGGTTTGGCAACTTTGAAGCAGGAGCATTATTTACAGGACGCAGTTTCCCTGATAGATGTTTCACCTTTTCTGTAGGTTATCGCTTCTAATTTACTGTTACCTATTGCACAATTCAAAAAAATATATTACCTTTGCAAACCCTTAAAACTCTCACGCATATGAAAAAGATTACATTTATGGCTTTCGCAGCCGCTATCGCGTTTACATGCTCCAGTTGTGCATTTGAGTCTATGGCTCCTGGTGATGGATATTTTGACGGTGCTATGGGCGATTCTTATGGCGAACCTGTCGAGGATATGCCTTCGGGCGACAAGTTCGAAGAATTTACGGACAATCCGTTTATCTCCACCTCCGAAGAACCAACTTCTACTTTCTCTGTAGATGCTGATGGAGCCAGTTATGCATATATGCGTAGGTATATGAGAGAAGGAAAAATTCCTTCCAAATCTTCTGTACGTATCGAAGAGTTCCTCAACTACTTTACATTCGACTATACAGAACCAGAAGATGCAGTTGCTATCAATGCAGAGATTGGCGCATGTCCTTGGAATCCAGAGCATTACCTCCTCCGTCTTGGACTAAAAGGCAAGAGCGTGACCGCAGAAGAGATGGCCCCCGCCAACTATGTTTTCCTTGTGGACATCTCGGGTTCTATGGATTCACTTGATAAATTGTTTTTATATACATCTGCGCTTCTTACTTTGGTCGATCAGTTGAATCCTACTGACCGCGTTGCTATCATTACATATGCGGGGCGTGTGGAAAAAGTGTTGGAATCTACTGAAGTAATGTATGCAGATAAGATAAAGGAAGCAATTCGCAGTATTGGTTGCGGTGGCAGTACGGCTGGGGCTCAAGCAATGAAGATGGCATATGAAGAAGCGTTGGCTAATTTTATTGAGGGCGGCAACAATCGTATTATCATGGGTACAGATGGCGACTTCAATGTAGGTGTTACCGATACCGACCAATTGCTTAATATGGTTTCGCACTATGCTGACCAAGGTATCTATTTGACCATGTGTGGCTTTGGTACGGGCAACTTGAATGATGAAATGATGGAAAAACTATCGAATCGAGGCAATGGAACGTACTATCATATCGACAGCGAAGATGAGTTTATGAAGGTCTTTGTGCACGACCGTATGCAACTCCAAGCTGTAGCCAATGATACTAAGTGCCAAATCACTTTCGATTCTACCCGTGTCGCTCAATACCGCCTCATCGGTTATGAAAACCGCGTAATGAGCAACGAGGACTTTGATGATGACACCAAAGACGCAGGCGAGATTGGTGCAGGACAAACCATCACAGCTCTTTATGAAATCGTTCCTACAGACGCGCAGTGGGGAGATTATAAACCTTGGGCGAAGTTCGACTGTCGCTACAAAGAGCAACTCGGGCTCAGCAGCAAACAACTCTCTTTGGATGTCTATTACGAGAATAGCAAGTCAGAAAACCTCACTTTTGCTGCGGGCGTAGCGGCATATGGTATGTTGCTTCGCGACTCTGAGTACAAAGGTTCAGCCAACCTTGAAATGGTTAAACAGCTGATTGGTAGTTCGTTGACATATGATCCTAAGGGTTACCGCCAAGGATTGTTAAACTTGCTCAACCACCTCAGTAGCGAACAAGTCAACGAACTCAACAACCGTGCTGCGAAATAATGATACACTCTTGCACAATTCAAAAAAATATCGTACCTTTGCAAACAGATGTCTAAACCCTTAAATATTTAATGATATGAAACGCTTTGTGCTATTTTTTGTGCTGTGTTCTGCATTGCTCGTTGCTTGCGAACCGAATACTCCCAATTACCCCTCTGCTGATTCACGAATATATTATGTAGATCAAGAGAGTTTAGATGATTGGTTTGATTGTAAGCACCTTCATTACTTTAATCAAATAGGTAGTGACTTTGAGTCGGCTTTGGATTCTCTCAAACGAATGATACTTCCTAAGATAGAAGCTGATTTGCAAGATCCGAAGAGTCCAATATATAAATCTGAGTACACGGGTGTAAAGTTGGATAGTGTAATTGTCTATGATTCAAATCATACTTTGGTGCAGGATAGAGATTTTATAGCAGTAGGATTTGCTGGGAATCAATACTATCGTTTTGAGTCAGGTTTTGGTATAGAAGAAGGATTTTTTTATGATTATCCTTTACTTCAAAATAGTTTTGTCATCGATTCTAAGGGAGGGCTATATGAAATGTGTCTTCCAGATGATTAAGAATAGAATAATCACTTTTAAAACATCCTATTCTCCTCTTGTACAATTCAAAAAAATATATTACCTTTGCAAACCCTTAAAACATTAAACATATGAAACTCAAAGATCTTCGCCAAAAGTACAACGGACTTCTTGAGAAGTTGATTCGTTTGTTTACCCTTTCGGGTATTATGTTTGCCGTAACAGCTTGCTATGGTGTCGCACCATATGACTATAAGGGTTATGTTGATATTGATGGAGATGTTTTGGATGATGATGGCGAGCCTTTGGAATCAATACAGGTGGTAATTAAGACAAATCACGGATGTTTGTATTGCGATCATTATGATACGCTCTACACGAATGAAGAAGGTAAGTATCATGTGCGATATGGGATATTTGATTTGTTCGGTCAAGATGTGGTTTTTACGGCCAATGATACAACTAATAGATATGCCTCAGATACGGTATTTGTAGAAGAAGAACAAGCCGAACTTGTTAAATTGGAAGAGACAGATGAGGGAAATGTAGAGGAGTACTACCATCTTGATGTTGACTTCCAACTCAAAAAGAAATAGGCGACTATGTCGCAGTGTTAGTGAACGGCGCAAGCGCCTTTTGTTTAGGGTGTAAAGACATAATATATGAAACGCATTTCATTTTTCTTATTGGGTTTGTTGGTCCTTGTCAGCTGCGACCCGAATAATGGTGAACCAAATGATGGAAAATGGCAATCAATTGACTGTGACCCACCTTTGGATTGGCTTGAGGATTTTATTCAAAAGCCCTATGAGGTGACTCAGCCCCAACAGATGCCAGCAATGGTGCCACCCGCACCAGGTAATGATTATGGATATTATAATGCATACCAGTATTCTCAATTTCTATGTATATCTGTTACAGCGGAAGATTGTATTCGGTTCATGCATCATACAGCGTATCCGTGTTCATATAGCGTGAGAGGTTGGGTGGAGTCTAAGGACAACAAGTTGGTAGTACGAGAAAAACTAAGAAAGCCAGTAGGACTTATCCCTCCTTGTATATGCAATGCAACCATTGCTAGCTCTATCAAAGTGTCTCACTTGAATTATGATACGATACAGTTGGGCGAAACGAAATACTTGGTTAATCTCTATGAAGGTTTAGATACCCTTATCATGTTCCATACAGATGTTCCTGACGAACCTATCACTAATTTCTCGGTAGGTGGACTTGTAACTGATCAATATGGCAAAGCCATCAAGTCGGCTCAGATTATTTTGCAAAATACAACACAACTGCTTTTAGATACCGTATATACCAATGCAAATGGCTATTATCATGGCTTTTATGAATTGGACTCCCCAATAAATCTGGGTGATACATTGAGTGTGATAGCGTTGGAACCTTTCTATAATTTCTATGATACAACTAAGCTAGCTTTTGCAGATATGGACTATTATAGTAGCGCATGGTCTATAGATTATTCTGCCGAAGTCAATATCCAACTTAAAAAGAAGTAATCGTTCGAAGGCGTAAGACGAGATAAGAAATAATTATGAAAAAGATTTTAGGACTACTCATGCTAGGCATGATATTGCTGCTCACTAGTTGTGAACCTACTACGTTAGGAACAAAGAATACCCTAGTCAATATCGCAGAGTTGGGCTTAGACATCTATGGCTCAACGGAGAAGGATATGGATAAAACCATTACCAGAAAAGGATTTGAGAAAATTTATTATGAAGATCGTGGGGAATGGAAGTATGTTAAGTATGCCATTGGCGTTCAATAGGATAGCACTATGACTGAGGAACAAATATCCCAAAAGTTAGAAGAACTTCAAAACAATGCAACTATAATACTTGTATCATACCGTGTACGCAACGAATTAGTTTATATAGAGCAAATAAATGCTTACTATATTTTGCCTGAAAATACTATGGAGAATTACAAAAAGTTAAGTAATCAGTTATACACATATCATCAGAATTTATTTCCATTTGTCCAATCAAAAGAAGAACCAGATGAGTTTGATAGTGAATTCTTGTGGCAAGGTAGGATTCGTTTAGGAGAAACATTTTATGCTTGTGATAATGATGATGTAGTTGTGAACCAAGCTTATCTTTTAGGAATAATCTCCAAAGAAGAATATGATACTTGGAAAGCGAATAAATACGACCCTAACGCTACACGTGAGGCATTTGTTTCGCAATTGGAGAGTGCTTTGGAAGTAGGAGAAATATATGACGCTGATAATGATGAAAAAGGTCTATCTAGCAGTGGTTTGATTACAACTCAAAAAACTGAGGATTTGGATTTAGAAACGATACCTGTGGTCAGTGCCTATTGGAATGTTGAGAGAAATGTTAATCCTTAAAAATTCAAGGTACATTCATTATTATGCATCTATAGAAAAACAACTAAAAAACAATAATAGTTATGAAAAAGATTAAAAACAAATACCATTTATTGGTAAGCAGTCTGCTGACTACATTATTGGGATTCTTGGGTGTTTCTTGTGTATTTCCTGGTCCAGTATTGTACGGTCCTGGAGTGCCAGAAAATACAATAGATATTGATGGCGAAGTAACCAACGAGGCAGGTGAGCCACTGGAGTCTATGCAAGTGGTTATCAATACCTCACGTATTAGCATTAAGGATACAGTCTATACCAATGCATCGGGTGAGTTTGAACGAGCATATGGCTTCCCACAAGAAGGCAATGACACACTACTCATTGAAGTGAATGACACTTCGAATGTTTATGCTTCGGAGAAAGTGCAGATTCCTTTCACGGAGATGAAAAAAGAAACGTACTCCGAATGGTCCACAGAATATTCCGTAGATGTCAAACTCCAACTCAAAAAGAAATAATTATGAAAAAGATTTGCCTTTTGTTTGTTGCTATGTTTTGCACTCTTGTCATGTTTGCACAGAGTGATGGTGTAAACACTACATCCAATGATACGGTTGTTGTTGATGATGATTATATATGTGTTTATTATGAAACATGGCCTGAATTTCCTGGGGGCGAACAGGAGATGTTTAAGTATATTCAAGAAAATCTAATATATCCGAAATTGGCACTCAAGAAGCAAATACAAGGGCGCTCCATCTGTCAGTTTATTGTAGAGAAAGATGGTAGTATAAGTCATATACGAGTAGTACGGTCTTCTGGGAATAAGTCATTAGATAGAGCGGCTATTCGTGTGATAAAGACAATGCCAAAATGGACACCAAGACGTTTGCAAGGGAAAATAGTTCGTACAATTTATGCTCTTCCCGTAAATTTTAGAATACCCAATATAGAAAAATAATACGCACATGAAACTCCGTAAACGTATTATATTTGAGCTAGAGCGACTACGTCGCAAGAATCTCCAACAGTTGCACCCGCTGCAACAGCTCTTTTGGGAGAGTACGCTGCGCTGCAATGTCCATTGCCTGCATTGTGGTAGCGATTGTAGCAGTAGTGAAATTATGCCAGACATGCCTGCGGGTGACTTCCTGAATGTCTTGGACAAATCTGTGACACCGCATGTCGATCCGCACAAGGTGCTGATCATCATCTCGGGTGGCGAGCCGCTGATGCGAACCGATCTGGCTGAAGTGGGCAAGGCACTCAAGCAGCGTGGTTATCCATGGGGTATGGTGACCAATGGTTTGGCACTCACCGAAAGACGCTTCAAAGAACTCATGGCTGCGGGCTTGCGCTCTATGGCGATTAGCTTTGATGGCATGGAACTCGATCACAACTGGCTTCGCCAACACCCTCTCGCTTTTGAAGGTGCCACTCGTGCCATCAAGTTAGCTGCTGAATATAATCGTATGGTCGCAGCAAAAATATCCCTCCCCTCTGAAGGGGAGGCTAGAAGGGGTCTTCTCACTTGGGACGTAGTTACTTGCGTCAATCAACGCTCTATCCATCACTTGGACGAGATGCGCGAATATCTATGGTCGATTGGTGTGCGCAATTGGCGATTGATTACGATTGACCCTATGGGGCGCGCAGCTGAAAATCCCGAACTATTGCTCACGCCTGAACAACATCACCAATTATTGGAGTATATCCGCGAAAAACGCAAAGAAGGTTTGCATATCTCGTACTCCTGCGAGGGCTTTATGCCTGATTATGAGGGCGAAATCCGTGACCACCTCTTCCATTGCGCAGCGGGCGTGAGTGTAGCATCCATCTTGATTGACGGCAGCATCTCAGCGTGCACCAGTGTACGTGGCAAGTATTACCAAGGCAATATCTACCACGACGACTTCTGGGATGTGTGGGAGAACCGCTTTGAGCCATACCGCAATCGCCAATGGATGAAGCAGATAGAGCCCTGCAATACTTGCAAACTCTTCCGCTATTGCGAGGGTGGGGGGATGCACCTCCGTCGCGAAGATGGCTCTCTTATGCTCTGCCATCATAATAAATTAAAGAATTTTTAATGAATTGTTTTTGATTGAAAAGGTTGCCGACAAAGGCAACCTTTTTTGTTATCTAGTATATCTTCATCTACCATATCTTCATCTAGTATATTATCGATAGTATATTATCAATCGTATATTTTTGTCTAGTATGTCTTCAACTTCCTTCTTTTATTGTTTTATCAATACCTTTTCATGCTCTTACTGATAGTTAACTATTAATTAGTGATTAGTTAGTGATTAATTAGTGATTTAAGATACATTACCATACTGTTTCGCGCGCACGCGCATCCGTATTATATAATATATGTACGCATGCGTACGCACATACATTATATAGCTATTCTACCCATCCTACATAATGTCACACCATGCTACACTACACCATTCTCCACTATGCGAAAAACGCCTTTATTGATTATCAGTTACTTATAAAGAAAATGCAAAAAACGATGAAAAAACTTGCTGAAATATTTGGTCAGTTCATAAAAAAGCAGTACCTTTGCAGCCGATTTCGCGCTAAACGCAAGTGAGCGGTAAAATAGTGAAAAAGTATTGAAAAATCGTAATGCTGATAATCAGCCACTTACGAAGAAAGTGCAAAGAAAAATGAAAAAAGTTGCTTAAAAATTTGGTCAGTCCAGAAAAAAGCAGTACCTTTGCAGCCGATTTCGCAACAAACGCGAGTGAGCGTTGAAAAACAGCAGAAATCAGTAGTGATCTTTGAAAGTTTGATTAATCAATGATGTAGTACAAGCGAGTAGTGAAATAATCGTTCGAGTGAGCGAGATAAGAAATCTACTCGATTGGGAAACTGAAAACGTGTAATACGATTTTTATTATACGGTTCCCGTTAATAAAGTACACAATAGATTTAAGGTTATTCTGAGCTAAACAAACAAATTATTTTACAACGAAGAGTTTGATCCTGGCTCAGGATGAACGCTAGCGACAGGCCTAACACATGCAAGTCGAGGGGCAGCACAAAGTAAGCTTGCTTACTTTGGTGGCGACCGGCGCACGGGTGCGTAACAGGTGTGCAATCTGTCCATAATCGGGGAATAGCCCAGCGAAAGTTGGATTAATGCTCCATGTGAGCAGGGGAGGCATCTCCCTTGTTTGAAACGCGAGGATTATGGGTGAGCACGCTTCTGATTAGGTAGTTGGTGAGGTAACGGCTCACCAAGCCGACGATCAGTAGGGGTTCTGAGAGGAAGGTCCCCCACATTGGAACTGAGACACGGTCCAAACTCCTACGGGAGGCAGCAGT
>JAZSAI010000015.1:0-37041 GCA_045601825.1 Paludibacteraceae bacterium
GTCACCATAGATTTGGAAAGTAAAGAGTATGGCAGCCAACACCAATGTACTACCCGATTGGTTGCTAATGTCTGCAAAGACTGTATCTACATAAGTGGCACAGTTGTCTGCTACCACAATCTTCTTGAATAATCCCCACAAGATTTGTCGCATACCGTCCACTGCGGTGGCATAGTCAAAGGTGCGTTTCTTTTGGAATTGAGGCAGGAGGTTGGTCGCTCGCTCAATAGGACCTGCAACCAACTGTGGGAAGAAACTGAGGAAGGCAGTAAAAGCAACAATATCGTGAGTGGGTTGTATCTGTTTGCGATAGACATCAATGGAGTATGAGAGGGCTTGGAAAGTATAGAAGCTAATACCTACTGGCAGAATCAAGTGTAGCAGAAGGAAGTCTGACTCAATGCCGAACAATCGTGCAAACTGTGTGGCGAAGAAGTCGTAGTATTTATATACGCCTAAGATGCCGAGATTGACAATGATATTGGCTATCATGACGGCTTTCTTTCTTCGTTGTGTTGGGGCATATTCGATTCCGATGCCACTTAGGAAGGAGAGAAGCGTGGTGATAGCAATTAGAATAAGGAATCGCCAGTCCCACCAGCCGTAGAAGATATAGCTGGCGACTACGACAAAGAGGTTTTGCCACAGCAATTGGTGTTTGCACTTACGCATGGCGTAGTCAAATACGAACCAATAGAGCAGGAAGACTATTGGGAGGAAGATTGCGAACTCGAAGGAGTTGAATAGCATGTTGTTCTTCTGCGGTTGGTTCCGAACCTGCCTATAAACCACAAAAATAAAAGCGTGGAACCTTATACACGCTCATTCTTCACATCGGGGCTCTGGTATTGCCTTTCTACAAGAATAAGCAAATAACGTCCACGCCGATATGCATTCCATACACTGCACATTGAGTGTAGTTATATACATACCAGAGGACGTTCATTGCTATCTTGCTTTGGGTAGAGAAATTTACCAGATTTCGATGTGCCAAAACAAGCGTCAATAAACGCCTTTTATTTATGTCTTTAAAAGATTCTTGTTAGGGTGAAAGGCAGACATACCCACCCACATTCCCCAGCGTGAATCATTTTGAGTGCAAAGGTAGTGAATTATTTTGAATTGAGCAAGAGTAGTGCAAATAAAAGTGCCATTTATGCGAATTTTGCATAAATGGCAGGGGGGGGGAGTTAAAGGGTAACTATCTTAATTTTGAACGTATGCGTTCAAAATTAAGATGCCATACTTACTTAGGAGTTGAGGATGGCAATTGAGGTAATCCTGTTATGTCCAAAGCAGATAATGTTTGTAGTTGTTTAATTGCCATTGCTCGCAAGGCATGCAATCGTTCCGATTGTGGGAGTTGTTGTTCTATCAACAAGGCATTGTATGATTCCATGTTTGATAGTACCAACAACTGCTGCAATGTGGCATAATCGCGGATATTACCTTTCTTACCAACATTCTGCTGTCTCCATTGAGCCGCAGTCATGCCAAACAGCGCTACATTAAGAACATCTGCTTCGTTAGCATACACATATGATTGTTGTTCTTTTGTCAAATCTGGAGGTAATAGATTTTGTTGTATGGCGTCTGTATGTACACGATAGTTGAGTTTGGAAATCTCGCGATTTAGATTCCATGATAAAGACAAGCGCGAGTTCTCATCGAACTTCAGACGGCGATAGTCCTTCATTAAATAGAGTTTGAACTCGGCTGAAATCCAAGAAGCGAACTCCATAGCAATATCACTATGCGCGTATGTGCCACCATTATAGCGTCCAGCTTTGGTAGTAATACCAATAGCTCCTGTCGTTTCAATCCATTTAGATGGCGTCATAACAAATCTGTTTAGTCCCGATTCAAGTCTAAACGTGTCGAATAGCACACGGTTAAAATTGGGGTTGTGCAGACTCTCCCAAAGACCGAGGAACTCTATTGTATTGCGATTGCGCATCCAGTTCTGTATAGCAAATCGAGGATCTTCGCTATTGCGGAAGCGTGCAATATCTGTCAATGATATATACTCGTTTTGGTAATCTTCGGTGTATATGCCAACATTGATTCCTTGTACATGTAAGGTGTCAGATTTTGTTTTTGCCATATTAAATCGAGTAATGAAGTTATCTGTCTGCAAAGGTAGTGAATTATTTTGAATTGAGCAAGAGTTTTATGAGAAAGTTGAAAGTTTATAGTTAAAAGGTAGGGATTACCCGAATGTGATTCGGGGCTAACAAACAAAGAAAGGAAACATTTTTAGGAAATTAGTCAACCTTTTCAGGAACATAGGAAACCTTTTTAGGGAGCCAATCTTAACAAAAAGCACTTTTTGGTTGCGGAGAGTTGATGCGCTCTTCTCTCGGTCGTCTGTCGGTCGTCGGTCGGTAAAATTAGGCAAGGTATAAGAGAGGGAAAAGAGAAGGCAATCTTAATAAACAGCACTTTTGGGTGATTCGGAGTTCTTTGGTCGTTCCTTGGTTCTTCTTTGGTTCGTCCTTGGTCTTTTACACGGTGCTTAAATATAAGGTACAAGGGGATTGAATCTTAATATATGTACTGTTTAGAGGACGGTGCAGAGCACCTACAGTTTAGAGATTAGAGGCAGGAAGACACGACGAACTATCGCCGTGCACATAACAGACTGCGGGAACAAAATCAAACAAAAGACATCAATAGGATTTCCTACCGATGTCTTTTGTTTTGTATTGTCGGCTACTGCCGAGGTTGTGTGCCCCTTAGGAGCAGGTTGTGTCGCTTCGCGAGGTTTGGCTATTAAGCGAACAATTTGCCGAATTCAGCGTGGCTGATCTCTTTCTCCTCAATCTTAGCTACGCCCTTGAGTGCGTCGTAGATCTTGTTCTCGGCTACGCGCTCAACGATGCCGCGGAGTTGCTTCTCATCCTTGAGCATTTGCTCTGCGTAGTTAGCCAAGTAGCTATCCTCTACGTGCATCAAACCGTATTGCATGAACTGCATGCGAGCTACCTCTTTAGCGTATGCCTCTACGTCCTCTTTCTCTACTTGAACGTTGAAGTGCTTAGCCAATTGGTCTTTCGCCAAGTGCCAACGGAGCTCGTCCACCATAGCAGGGAAGTCTTTCTCCAGCTCCTCCTCAGTCATCTTCTCGTTGGTAGCTTTCACCCAACGTTTGAGGAATGCTTCTGGGAACTCTACCTTAGCCATCTTCTTCATCACAGCTGCCTTAGCGTCCAAACCGAACTTGTACTTAGCATCCTCTGCCATGTTTTGCTCGATCTCAGCTTTGATGTGTGCGCGGAAGTCTGCCTCATCAGCGATATTATTCTCGCCATACACCTTTGCAAACAACTCGCCGTCGATAGCCGCAGCTTGGTGGCGGGTGATAGCTTGCAACTCGAAGGTGAAGTCAGAAGTCAATTCTTTAGCCTCCTCTTTGGTGATACCGAGCATAGAACTTACCTCTACTTCGCTACCGTATGCTTTGGTTGGGTTGAAGGTGATGACGTCGCCTACCTTTGCGCCTGCAAAGAGCTTAGCTTGCTCTGCATCCTTCATGTATTGAGGAGTGAGCATACCGTTCTCCTTCACGATACCGTTCTCTTTTTGCTCGGTGAGCAGACCTTTGAGCACATCGCCGTCTTGCACCTCTTCAGCGTTTACGTAATCGCCAAAGCGTTGTGCATAGCTTTGTACTTGGTTCTCCACCATCTCATCGGTAACGGTGATGGTGTATTGGGTGAGTTTGTTCTTGCCATTGAGCATTGCGTCGAACTCTGGAGCCACAGCAATATCAAATGCAAAAGTGAAAGTGTCTTGTGTGTCGAAGTTCACCTCTGGAGTGAGTTCCTCGTTTGGCAATGGGTCGCCAAGGAGGTTGAGGTGCTGCTCTTCGATGTACTTGTTGAGGTTCTCGCCGATGGTTTTGTTGATTACCTCAGCAAGGATGCTCTTGCCGTACATCTTTTGCAACATGCCCTTAGGTGCCATACCTGGACGGAAACCTGGGATGTTGGCTTTCTTACGAATTTGGATAAGTTCTTTTTGAACTGCCTCTTGGTAGTCTGCTGGCTCCACAGTCATGGTGATTACCGCAGTGAGGTCTTTGATTTCTGATTGTTCAATTTGCATAATATTTATTTTTAGTTCGTTTTACTCACGTTTTGTGGTTCGCTTCGCTCACGAAAATGGTTTCGTTTCACTTCACGAAATTGGTTCGCTTTGCTCACGAAAGTGGTTTCACGTGGCTTACGTCGAAGGCCATTTTCGCTTTAGCCATTTTCGCACCTAAAGGTGCCATTTTCGCGGCTCTGCCGCCATCTACGCGCAATGCGCTAATTCTTGTTTGCGCGCTTGCGCTCGAGTTCGTCAAGGATAATCTTGCGGATACGCATGTAGTTTGGTGTTACCTCTACATACTCATCCTCCTTGATATACTCCAATGCCTCTTCGAGCGAGAAGATCACAGGTGGTGGCAATACCGCCTTGTCATCTGCCGACTTTGAACGCATATTGGTCAACTTCTTTGACTTGGTCACATTGATCACGATGTCGCCCTCTTTCGAGCTCTCGCCCACTACCTGACCAGCGTATACCTCGTCTTGTGGCGAGATGAAGAATCGTCCACGGTCTTGCAGTTTGTCCAAGGCATATGCGTATGCAGTACCACTCTCCATGGCGATGAGCGAACCGTTATTGCGCTTTACAATCTCGCCTTTGTATGGTTGGAACTCCAAGAAGCGGTGTGCCATGATCGCCTCGCCTGCCGACACGTTCAGTACATAGGTACGCATGCCGATGATACCGCGGCTCGGAATCACAAACTCCAGCTGCACACGGTCGTTAATCATCTCCATGCGGGTCATCTCGCCCTTGTGGGTGGATACATACTCAATGATCTTACCCGAGCATTCCTCTGGGGTGTTCACAGTCAGTTGCTCCACTGGCTCGCACTTCACGCCGTCAATCTCCTTGATGATGACTTGTGGCTGACCTACTTGCAACTCGTATCCTTCACGACGCATGGTCTCTACCAATACGCTCAGGTGCAACACGCCACGGCCGAAGACGTTCCACGAGTTCTCATCCGTACCGCGCTCCACACGAAGGGCGAGGTTCTTTTCGAGCTCTTTGTCGAGGCGTTCTTGGATATGGCGCGAGGTCACGAACTTACCGTCTTGACCGAAGAATGGAGAATCGTTGATGGTGAAAACCATAGACATTGTGGGCTCATCAATGGCGATGGGCTTCAATGCCTCTGGTGTCTCGATGTCGCAAATAGTGTCGCCAATCTCGAAGCCGTCGATGCCGATGAGCGCGCATATATCGCCCGATTTCATTTCATCGGTTTTAATGTGTCCCATACCCGAGAAGGTGTGCAACTCTTTGATTTTGGTCTTGACCATCGTGCCGTCTTTCTTGGCGAGCATAACGTTCTGACCGTTGCGCAATGTACCACGGTGCACACGTCCCACAGCGATACGGCCTACGTATGGGTTGTAGTCCAGACTCGTGATGAGCATCTGTGGTGTACCCTCCAGCACCTCTGGCTCGGGGATATACTCAATGATGGCATCCATCAATGCGGTCAGGTCGTCGGTTGGCTGCTTCCAATCGGTGGACATCCAGCCGTTCTTTGCAGAGCCATAGAGCGTTTGGAAATCCAATTGTTCCTCTGTGGCGTCGAGGTTGCACATGAGGTCAAAGACTTCCTCTTGCACCTCGTCGGGGCGACAGTTGAGTTTATCAACTTTGTTGATGACTACGATAGGTTTGAGGTTGAGTTCGAGTGCCTTTTGCAGCACGAAACGCGTTTGTGGCATAGGGCCTTCGAAGGCATCCACGAGCAACAGCACGCCGTCTGCCATGTTCAGCACGCGCTCCACCTCGCCACCAAAGTCGGCGTGGCCCGGAGTGTCAATCACATTGATTTTGTAGCCCTTGTATTCTATTGCTACGTTCTTTGCCAAGATGGTGATACCGCGCTCGCGCTCGAGTTCGTTGTTGTCGAGGATGAGTTCACCCTTCTGCTCGTTGTCGCGGAAGAGGTTGGCGGTGTACAACATCTTATCAACCAAGGTGGTTTTTCCGTGGTCAACGTGTGCGATGATTGCTATATTTCTGATTTTTTGCATAATCTGTTTTGTTGTTTTGTTTTCTCGCTCTCGTATGCGCGCAGTACGCATATTACGAAAAAGCCCGCAAAATTAGTAAAATTTCGCGACATATGCAAGTTTTATGTAAAAAAGTTTGTATAACCCATCAAAATTCACTATCTTTGCAAGCAAATTAGAAAATATTTGATAGCTATGAACTTTTTAGGAAATCTTGTTTGGTTGATCATGGGCGGACTGATTACTGCCCTAATGTATTGGCTGGCTGGTTTAGTGATGTGCATCACCATTATTGGTATTCCATTCGGGGTGCAATTATTCAAGATAGGCACAATGGCTCTTTGGCCTTTTGGTCATGATTTAGTGCCTAAAGAGAATGCTGGCGGATGCCTAAGCATCGCCTTTAATGTGCTTTGGATATTGCTCGGTTGGTGGGAGATTGCGCTCACTCATCTGACTTTTGGTCTTATTCTCTGCTGTACCATCGTGGGTATTCCTTGGGGAGTACAGCATTTCAAGTTGGCTATTGGTTCTCTGCTACCTTTCGGCAAAGAAGTAGTGTGATTTATCCCCACTTTTCTACGATTTCATCCATTATTTGAAAAACTTCAGCTTTGGTGTCGGCACGGAGGAGTGCGATACGAGTTTGGCGGAAATCACGCAAACATTTGAAGGCAGGTGATGCTGCAAAATGGCGACGGCTATGTACTATACCCTTGCGCTCATCGCCTATCCACTGGATACTACGCTCAACGTGTTCCTTGAGTATATCCACACACCATTGCATGCTGCGAGGAGGAAGCAATTCGCCTGTTGTGAGGTAGTGCTGCATGTCCTCGAAAATCCAAGGGCAACCGAAAGTAGCCCGTCCGACCATGATAGCATCTACTCCGAATTCATCGAAACATTTCTTCGCTTGTTCGGGCGTAGTGACATCACCATTACCGATGATAGGAATATGAATACGAGGATTATTC
Organism: Paludibacteraceae bacterium; assembly: GCA_045601825.1. Taxonomy (GTDB): domain Bacteria; phylum Bacteroidota; class Bacteroidia; order Bacteroidales; family Paludibacteraceae; genus Colicola. The sequence continues at coordinate 7,067 of JAZSAI010000015.1, forward strand.
TTCACCTCACGAATCAGTGACCAGTCCGCTTCACCGCGATACATCTGCGAGCGCGTGCGACCGTGGATCGCGAGTTCGGCAATGCCACAGTCTTGCAGGGGTTCGGCAATATCAGTGATGATACGATTGTTATCATCCCAGCCAAGGCGAGTCTTGACCGTAACAGGTGTGTGAACCGCATTAACCACCGCACGGGTAATATCGAGCATTTTAGGGACATCTTTGAGCAATCCTGCACCTGCTCCTTTACCTGCCACTTTTTTGACTGGGCAACCGAAATTTATGTCGATGAAATCGGGCTTTGCTTGCTCTACGATGCGTGCTGCATCTGCCATACTCTCGGGCTCACGACCATAGATCTGTATCGCTACAGGACGCTCCTCGTCGGAGATTTGGAGTTTGCGTGTAGTGGATGCCACATCGCGTACAAGGGCATCGGCATTGACAAACTCGGTATAGACACGCGTCGCGCCAAATCGCTTGCAGAGCAGACGAAAAGCAGGATCGGTGACATCCTCCATGGGAGCGAGGTATAATTTATGTCTCATAAATTGGGGTGTTGGGTAATGGACGCTACGCTATTGGACGCCCGTTGGGCTATGGGGTAATGGGTAATGGATATGGGTTATTGGGTAATGGTGGGGTATGTAATGCGGTGGTGGTTGATTTCGATGAGTTTTTGCTTGAATACCTGACGGATATCTTCTAAGTCTTTGAATGATAGTTTGGTTTCAGCAAACTGACCATCAGCAACTTGCAGGTCAATCATCTGATCTACCATCGTGGAAATGCTTTGTTCGGTAAGTTCGTTGAGTGTACGCGAACGCGCCTCAATGGCATCTGCCATCATGAGGATAGCCGCCTCTTTGGTAGAAGGTTTGGGGCCAGGATACATGTAATCCGCTTTGTTGACTTCGTCGGCAGATTTGCCTGTTGCCTTGGCTGCATTCACCGCCATGTTGTAGAAATATCGCGTAACAGAGGTGCCGTGGTGAGAACGAATAAAATGGATGATGAGTTCGGGCAAACGGTGTTTGCGCGCAATACGTTCTCCCTCGGTGACATGCTCTACAATCACCTTAGCTGCTTCCGCATTGGACATCGTTTCCAGAGGGTTCGTACCCGTTTGATTCTCGATAAAGTACTCAGGGTGGTACATCTTGCCTATGTCATGGTAGAGCGCGCCTGTACGCACGAGCAGCACTTTTGCGCCAATGCGTTTGGCTGCTTCGGTAGCGAGATTGCTGACTTGCAATGAGTGTTGGAAGGTGCCAGGCGCCTTTTCTGCGAACTCTAGCATGAGATTAGAATTGACATTGGTGAGTTCGACAAGTGTGATATTGCTAACCAATCCGAAGGAACGCTCGAAAAGAAAAATAAGTCCGTAGGCACATATAACCAATACTCCGTTGATGGCAAAATAGAAATAATATTTGTATTCCACATCATTGATAGTGCCTGTCATGAGCATGGTGAGTGCTGTATAGAGGACACAATAAACGAGCAAGAGGATAGCCGCCGTTTGCGCCAATTGTGCGCGTTGCGTCATATCACGCAGACTAATGACTGCCACGATGCCAGTTAGCACTTGTAATAATAAGAATACATATGGCGCAGGTACCGCAATAGAGACTATGAGCACGGTGATAATATGTACGAAAATAGCCGTACGAGAATCATAGAAGACACGTGTAATGATAGGGCACCATGCAAATGGGATAAGGTAGATATATCCTACGGGAGCATAGCGCAGGACAAGGAACGCCACGGAAATGATAAGAGCCATTAAGATAGAGAAGAAGAACACGTGGCGCAAGCCGTCAAGTAGTTTGCGGCGGTAGGTATAGAGATATAAGTAGAAAACGACAAGCAACAACACAATACACAATCCACTACCCACCATGGAAATGACTGATTGGCGTTGGGATATATCCTTGTTTTCGATTGCATGGCGCAGGGATATGAGTTGTTGGTAGGTTTCTTCGGATACGATCTCACCCATGTCTACGATTTTCTCCCCTGCTTGCACCATACCATGAGTGAGTGAGACAGAGGAATAGAGATTGTTCTTTAGGTTGATGGATGTGATAGAATCGTATTGTAAGTTGGGTTCCCATGTGCGACGAGTGGATTGGAAGGCAGTCTTGGGAGTATAGAGGTCAGTTACAGCAATAGGTGTTGCCATTTTATCACGAATCACGGAGATGTGGGTAGCATTGGTTTGCTTGATACGTTCCATCTCCTCAAGCGAAACAACATAGATAGGTGCATCGCTAGCTGTGATGGTATAGCAAGGTGTATAGTCCCGCATCACCTGTTGATATTCCTGCTGTAGTTGCGCTTGGGTCTTATAGATAGGAAAGTCATACTCAGCAGTTATGAGCCCGTAGCCCCAAGGTTGTCCCACCTCGAAATGGTACTTAAAGGGGTTGGTATATTTTGGGCATAAATAAATACATAACGCTGCTAATGCTGCGAAAGAAGCGATTTGGATGGTTGTACGGATGGAAGACTTCATGGTGAGTGATAAGTTATAAGTGATGAGTTATCTTTTAGAGGCGAAGAAGGATTGCATTAGTTGGCGGCATTCGGGTTCTAAAACTCCCGATGAAATCGTGCATTTTGGGTGCAATGCTTTGGGAGCGAAGCGGGTAAACCCACGTTTTTCATCTGTAGCGCCATAGACTACTCGATGTATTTGCGCCCACCCGATAGCTCCTGCACACATGATACATGGTTCGACCGTGACATAAAGCGTGCACTGTGAGAGGTATTTGCCTCCGAGGGTGTTGGTGGCAGCGGTGATGGCTTGTATTTCGGCATGGGCAGTGACGTCGGCAAGTGTCTCGGTGAGGTTATGCCCACGTCCTACTATCTGTCCGTCAGCCACGATAACACAGCCCACAGGCACTTCGCCTAAGGCGAATGCTTTTTGTGCCTCTGCAAGAGCGAGTTGCATGTAGCGGATATCAGATGCTTCGCTATTAGATATGTGTGAGGGGTTATTCATATTTGGCTTGTTTTTTTTTGATGAATTCGGGCAGTTCGGTGGGATTTTGTTCGAAGTGATTGCCTATCACTACGATATCTGCTCCAGCTTCGTATGCCTGCAACATACTCTCGGTAGTGGTGATTCCTCCTCCTACGATAAGTGGGATTTGAATATGATTGCTTACAGCACGGATGACATCAGCAGAAACAGGTGTGTTAGCTCCACTACCTGCCTCGAGGTAGATTAGAGATTTACCTAACAATTGTCCTGCGATAGCGGTAGAAACTATTTCTTGGGTATTTTCTTGTGGAATTGGTCTGCATTTTGTGGCGATTTCAACGCTACTTTTGCGTTTTCCATCTACGAGGATATACCCCATAGGTATCGTTTCTATTTTCGACTGTAATACATATTGTGCTACTTGTATGTGTGGCAGAATAAGAATGTCAGGTGTTCGTGCGTTGAGTAGCGTGAGAAAGAGTAGTGCATCTGCCGTAGGTGTGAATTGAGATATATTTCCTGGGAAAAGTAGGATGGGTCGTTGGGTGAAGTGTCTTAGATGAGCGACACATGCTTCGCATTGTGAGCCTGTGCTGCCGCCTACAAAAATCATATCTGGCAGTGATAGATAGGGTTGCAACACCTGAATTGAGGATTGCTTCTCAGGGTCGATGAGTAAGACCAAGAGTTTGTGTGATTGGGCTTTAGCAGATAATATGTTGTGAATTATTGCCATTTCATGGACTCCATTAGAATACGAACGTCGTGTCGGATATACTCATGGATGGGTGCCAACGAGTCTTGGTTGGGGATATCGTTGCAATAGACTGATCCACGGAAGAAATGTTCGATGGAATCGGTCAAAATAAACTGAATGGGCGTGGCTGTATTGCCTTTGAGTTCGAAGTATAGCCCCCATACATTGTAATCGGGATTGGCGAACTCCTGTACTGGAATGGCAGAAGCTACAGAGCTATGACTATATAGGAACTCTTGCGCGTCGCGCGAGAGGGTACGGAAATTGTTGCGGATGGGTTTGTAGCTACAATGGATGGTTGTGTTGAGCGATGGGTATAGGATGTCTATCCAATGTAGCTCGTTTTCAAAGACGCGTGGCTGGATACGTGCGTTGTCTGAGAGTTTGAAGGTATAAGGGTATTGAGGTAAGTGTGCATAGTGGTATGCAGTGTCGGGTATGGCAATACGGAAGTAGCCATATGGTTTTGGAGTGGTGTGTCGCTGGCACGAAGATAGGATTAGCAACACAAAAAGGGATAATATTATATATCGTTTTTGCATACTCACATATATCGGCACGCAAAGGTACTATTTTTTTTTGAAATGTGCAAAAAAAATATTGAAAACTGAAAAATCAGTCATAAAAAGTTCGATAAAGATATTGGAATCACTAACTAATCACTAACTAATCACTAACTAATCACTAACTAATGGCTAAGTATTGGGTAATGGACGCCCTATGGGCTATTGGGTAATGGGTATGGGATAATGGGTGATGGAGAGTGGGGAAATAAATGTTTTACAACATATTAAGAAAAATAAATAAAAAAAATATTGCATTATTGAAAAAAAAGTTGTAATTTTGCAGGCTAGAAATAGGATAAATAAAAAAGCGAGATATCATGAAAGAAAACAATTACTGTGTGATTATGGCAGGTGGCGTTGGTAGTCGCTTTTGGCCGTTTAGTCGCAATGAAAACCCCAAACAATTTTTGGATTTCTTCGGTACAGGACGTAGTTTGTTGCAAATGACAATAGACCGTTTTCGTCCGTTGGTACCTATTGAGAACATCCTGATTGTGACCAATATCTTGTATCGAGATCAAGTATTGGAACAAATTCCTGATTTACAGATGAGTCAAGTGCTATGCGAGCCTGCTCGCAGGAATACAGCACCATGTATTGCTTATGCAGTGGCGAGGATAAAAGCTATGGAGGCGATGAAGCGCAAAGGCGAAGAGGCGAAGATAGTAGTGGCAGCGAGTGATCACTTGATATTGCAGGAAGATAAATTTAGGGAAACAATTGCCAAATGTTTCGATTTTATCGAAGAAAATGACGCGTTAGTAACGTTAGGAATGAAACCTACACGTCCAGAGACGGGGTATGGATATATTCAAAAAGGCGAGGTTGTGGGACGTTGTGATGGACTATTGGACGCATCGCTGTCGGATATAGGCAAGGAGATTTGCAAAGTGAAGGCATTTACTGAGAAACCCAACTTGGAATTGGCGAAGGTATTTCTTGAGAGTGGTGATTTTCTATGGAATTCGGGTATTTTCATTTGGACTCTGCGCTCTATTGAGGTAGCATTTCAAACCCACATGCCTGAGTTGGCACAGAAATTTATGTTGGGCGATGCAGCAGGCGGTCAAAGCATGATGGGAACCGAACAAGAGGATGCGTTTATCCAAGAGATGTTTCCTACTTGTCCGAATATTTCCATTGACTATGGTGTGATGGAACACGCAAAGAATGTGTATGTTATGCCGAGTGATTTTGGGTGGAGTGACTTGGGTACATGGGGTTCGCTGTATGAGCTAAGTAATAAAGATGAAGATTCGAATGTAACTTTGCATTGCGATGCTATTTACTATGATAGTTATGGCAATATAGTGACTTTGCCCAAAGGTCAGTTGGCCGTTATACATGGTTTGGAAAATAGTATTGTGGCAGAATCGAATGGTGTGTTGCTGATATGTAAGCGTGATGATGAACAGCAGATACGCCAGTTTTATATGGATGCAGATGTGAAGTATGAGGGGAAGTTTAATTAGAGTTTAGAGTTTAGAGATTAAAGATTAAAGGATGAAATAATATGAGTTACTTGAATTTTGACAAGACCTTGCTCATTAATTTAGAGCGTAGCTTGACCAAAGAAATGATCCGTACTAATCGCGCAGGTGCATACAACTCGACGACGTTGATTGATTGTAACACGCGTAAGTACCACGGACAATTGGTGCTTCCGTTGGCAGGCGAGTTGCCCGAAAATAATTATGTGCTACTGGGTAGTTTGGATGAGACTGTGATTCAACATGGTGCTGAGTTTAATTTAGGAATTCACAAGTATGGTTGGAATAACTTTTCCCCCAATGGGCACAAGTATATTCGTGAGTTTGATTGCGAAGTAATTAGTAAGACGACCTATCGCGTAGGCGGCGTGATTCTGACCAAGGAGCGTATGTTGGTTAGTTTTGAGCCACGCGTACTGATTCGCTACACTCTGGTGGAGGCTCACTCTCCAACCACTTTGCGGTTGAAGCCATTCTTGGCATTCCGCAGTGTGCACGAGTTGTCGAAAGAGAATACGACAGCCAATACAGATATGCGTGAGGTGGAAAATGGTCGTGCAAATAGGATGTATAGTGCCTTTCCTGAGTTGTTTATGCAATGCTCGAAGAAAGTGGAGTACATTCATGCTCCTGCTTGGTACAAGGATATCGAGTACTACAAAGAGCAAGAGCGTGGTTTTGAATACAAGGAGGATCAGTTGGCTCCAGGTTGGTTTGAGATGCCAATGAAGAAAGGAGAGAGCGTGATTTTCTCGGCGGGAATAAGCGAGGTAAATACCAAGACGCTGAAGACATTGTGGAAGAAAGAGTTGGAACGTCGTGTGGCGCGTGATGATATGTTTGGTTGTTTGAAGAATGCTGCTCAACAATTTTACAAGCGCGAAGGTGATAAGTGTTATTTATTGGCGGGTTACCCATGGTTTAAGGCATCTGCTCGTGAAGAGTTTTTGGCAATGCCAGCATGTACGATGGGTATAGGTCGTCCGGAGTACTGGGATGCCATTGTGAATAAGACAGCGGTAGAGGAGGTGCGTGCGTTTATAGAAGGTCGCCCATGCAAGTTGGTGGGAATGGATGAGCCTGATGTACTATTATGGTTTATTCATGCGATACAAGAGTATGCGGGCTATACGTCACTGGAAGAGGCGACTCGATTGTATGGTCAGTTGATTATAGATATAATGCTATACATTCGTGGCCAGAAGCATCCTCGTTTGTTCTTGCACAGCAACGGTTTGTTGTGGGTGGATGGAAAAGATCGTCCTGCAACATGGATGAATGCTATAGAAGATGGTCGTCCGATTACTCCAAGAACGGGCTACGTGGTTGAGATTAATGCCCTATGGTATAACGCACGACTATTTACAGCGACAATTCAACGTTGTATGGGTAAGGAGCAGATTGCCGATTTGATGGAATATCAGGCAGAGATAACGAAGGATAGTTTTGTGAAGACTTTCTGGAATGGTATGTATTTGGATGATTATGTAGATGGTGATTATCACAATAAAGAGGTTCGTCCAAATCAAATCATTGCCGCATCACTGCCATACTCTCCTCTGGATAGACGCCAATGTAAAGCTGTGGTAGATATATGTACGAAGGAATTGTACACACCTAAGGGTTTGCGTACGATTTCGCCAAAGAGTGGTGATTATCGTCCAGAGTATATAGGTGGTCAGTTGGAGCGCGATAGGAATTTTCACAATGGTCCTGTATGGCCTTGGACCATTGCGGCATATGCGATTGCGTACTTGAAAGTGTATCAACATTCTGGTGAGAGTTTTATTAATCGTCTGCTGACCGGTTATGAGGCAGAGATGGGTACGCTATGTATAGGTACGCTGAATGAGTTGTACGATGGCAATCCACCGTTTAAGGGGCATGGTGGTATGAGTTATGCTCCAAGTGTAGCGAGTGTGATTGAAGTATGTAATACGTTGGATAGTTTTAAGATTAAAGGTTAGAGGCAAGAATATGAAAGCATTAATGTTCGGTTGGGAGTTTCCTCCTCATATTTTGGGTGGATTGGGAACTGCAAGTTACGGTTTGACACGTGGTATGGCGCAACAAGACGATATGGAAATCACCTTTGTGATTCCCAAGCCTTGGGGCGATGAAGATCAATCGTTCTTGAAGATTATAGGTGCGAATAGTGTGCCTATTGTATGGAAAGAAAACGACTACGATTATGTTCGCCAACGTATGGAAGGCAAGATGTCGCCAGAAGAGTACTATCATTTGCGCAATGGTATTCATTATGATTATTCTCGTATAGGTACGGACGAATTGGGATGTGTAGGTTTCTCTGGTCGTTATCCAGATAACCTTTTGGAAGAGATTGGTAACTATGAAGCTGTAGCAAGTGTGTTGGCTCATAGTTTGGATTTTGATATTATTCATAGTCATGACTGGTTGACCTATCCTTCGGGTGTGTTTGCGAAGCAAATATCAGGCAAGCCATTGGTGATTCACGTGCATGCGACGGACTTTGACCGTAGTCGAGGGAATGTGAATCCGACGGTGTATGCAATAGAGAAACGCGGTATGGATGAGGCAGATCATATCATGTGTGTGAGTGAATTAACACGCCGTACCGTGATTGATAAGTATGGTCAAGATCCAAGTAAGGTGAGCACAGTGCACAACGCTGTGGAGCCACTAGCCAATCCTGCTGAATTTGTGAAACATGAGCGAAAGGATAAGTTGGTGACCTTCCTAGGTCGTATCACGATGCAGAAGGGTCCAGAATACTTTGTGGAAGCCGCAGCGCGCGTATTGGCAAAGACGGATGGTGTACGCTTTGTGATGGCAGGTAGTGGTGATATGATGAACAAAATGATTGATTTGGTGGCACAACGCGGCATTGCAGACAAGTTCCACTTCCCTGGTTTTATGCGCGGACGTCAAGTGCAAGAGATATTGGCAGATTCAGACGTGTATATCATGCCGAGTGTGAGTGAGCCATTTGGCATATCTCCATTGGAAGCAATGCAGGTGGGTTGTCCGTCAATTATCTCTCATCAATCGGGCTGTGCGGAGATACTTTCGCACGTAATCAAGACTGATTATTGGGATATAGATGCTATGGCGGATGCTATCTATGCGATAGTTAAGTATCCTGCGATGTACAAGTCTTTGCGCGAACTAGGTCACGATGAGGTAAACAATATCAGGTGGTATGACGTAGGATTGAAAGTACGTCGTATTTACGATATGGTAATAAATGGGTATTAAGAATGTTGAATTAAGAATTAAGAAAATAAGTGAAGTCATGAAAAATATTTGTTTTTGCTTTCAGATGCATGCGCCTTATACAATGAAGCGCTATCGTTTTTTTGAAATTGGTCAAGATCATTACTATTATGATGATATGCAGACCGAAGAGTATGTAAATTGGTTGGTGAATACGTCTTATTTGCCTTTGTGTAAAACCTTGCAAGAGATGATTCGCCTCTCCAAAAGTAAATTTCATTGCGCGCTGAGCGTGACAGGTGTGATGTTGGAGATGTTTCAACAATATGCTCCTGAAATGATAGATGTGCTGAAGGAGTTGGCAGATACAGGTTGCGTGGAGTTTGTGGCTACTCCATATAGTTACTCGTTGTCAACTGTGTATAGTGAAACAGAGGCTATAGAGCAATTGCAGTTGCAACAAGCAATGGTGAAAGAATTGTTTGGTCAACAATCTACTACTGTATGCAATACTGAGTTGGTATATTCTGATGAAATCGGACTTTTCTTGCAGTCGCAAGGTTATAAGACAGTTATGACAGAAGGTGCTAAACACATTTTAAGTTGGAAGAGTCCGAACTATGTGTATAATAGCGCGTCAGCTCCCAAGTTGAAGATGTTGTTGCGTAATGCAACTTTGAGTGATGAGATAGCATTCCATTTTGCAGATTCTGCATGGCATAATTATCCAATAGATGCAGATAAATACACTCAACAATTAGCTTCCTTATCAGATGATGAGCAAGTGGTGAATATCTGGATAGGAGCAGAAACCTTTGGTATTCGCCAACAAGCGGCTACAGGCATTTTTGATTTCTTGAAGGCTCTACCATATTTTGCGATGGAAAATAGTATTGGTTTTATGACTCCAGCAGAAGTAGCAAAAAAGTTTGCTGCTAAAGATGCTGTGGTAGCGCCATATCCGCTCACATGGGCAGGGGAAGCAAAAGATTTGAGTATCTATAACGGCAATGATTTGCAACAAGAGGCATTGCAAAAGCTCTATGCCGTAGCAGAACGCGTTCATTTATGCAAGCATAAGCAATTGAAGCATGATTGGTCGATTCTACAAGATGTGAATTACATGCATTTTATGAATCATATCGATCAAGGTGCAAGCTGTTTCGAAAGTGCTTATGATGCGTTTATTAACTATATGAATGTGTTGTCAGATTTCTTGCAACGAGTGGATGAACAATATCCTACTACGATTGAGAATGAAGAATTGAATGAATTGCTCAAGACAATTCAAAACCAAGAGAAGGAGATTGAGAAACTGGAGAAGCAACTCAAAGAAGCAAAGAAGAACACGAAGCAGGCGTGTAAGTCTAAGTAAAAAAGGCGAAATCTTAATAAAAAGTCGTGTTTTCATGTGAAAACACTACTTTTATTTTGTTTATTCAAAAAATAGTGTTACCTTTGCAGCATAAAATGTAGAAATTATGCAAAACGAAATTCCTTTGATAGACTGCCCGATAGATTATATATTCGGCGAGGCAAGTGGTAAAGTGCTGAATGAGTACATGCGTTTTCCATGTAAGATAAAATGTGGTGTTTATGCATTTATGGTGCAGGGTACAGCTCGTGCAACAGTGAATATTACGCAATATAACTTTAAGGAAAATGATGTGCTCTATTTATCGCCAAATAGTTTCTTTTTGGTGCATGAGTTTAGTGAAGACGCGCGCGTATTATATATTGTGTTGTCATCTTCATTTTTGGAGAAGAATGCGTATAGTATCCGTCGCCCACGTTTGGCAGTGATGGATGCTTGTCAAATAGTGAGTGTGAATGAAGAGAAAAAGAATGTGATTTTGCATTTTTCTAAGGTATTAGAAGAGGCTGTTAATTGTACACCGAGTATGATAGATACAGAGCGTATGGTGCATGTGTATAATTTGATTCATTTGATTTTTCATGATTATTTGTTGGCGCATAGTGACACCAAGCTGCAACCGATGGATCGTAAGTCAGAGATTTTTCAAGAATATAGTGAATTGGTGATGCGGCATTATAATGAATGGCATCATGTGGCTGAATATGCTTCTGCGATGCATATTACAGTGCCTCATTTGTGCTCTACAATCAAACAAGCAAGTTCGCGTACTGCAGGTGATTTGATAGTAGAGGCAATATTGACTGATGCTAAGGCGCAATTGAAACTATCTATTTCACCGATAAAAGAAATTGCTATTAGTTTGGGCTTTGAGAATGTGGCTTTCTTCAATCGTTTCTTCAAAACGCATACAGGAGTGACTCCAAAGGCGTATCGTATGACGGATTGATGATGCCAAAAGATGTTTTTTTTGTAAAAAGTTAAGAAATATTTGGTCAATCCAAAAAAAAGCAGTACCTTTGCACGCTTTTTCGCACGAAATTATTAACCAGCCCACGAGATGGGGCATAAATAAAGTAAAACAATGAAACGTACATTCCAACCAAGCCAACGCCGTCGTCGTAACAAACATGGTTTCCGTGCTCGTATGGCTACTGCAAATGGTCGTCGCGTATTGGCAGCTCGCCGTGCACATGGTCGTAAGAAACTTACCGTAGCAGACGAAGGTCGTCATAAACGTTAAGAATAAGCCGAAGACCTTAAGGACACCTAAAGTCCTTAACGACCTTAAAGATCTTAGGGAAAAGAGTGTTGACTCCTTTCCCTTGTTGTGTTAAATAGTTAAAAAAAAGATTAGGATTATGGAATCAACAAGACAACATAAGATAGAGCGTTTGATTCAAAAGGACCTTAGTGCTATATTATTGAGGTACGCGCGCGCGTTGCGTGGGACGTTGATATCGGTGAGTGAAGTTCGTATTTCGTCGGATTTGGGTGTGGCGCATGTATATCTGAGTATATTCCCGCAAGACAAAGTGGCTAGTACGATAGCACAGGTACAAGAAGATACTGCCAAAATTCGTGGTGAGATGGGACAAATGCAACGTCATCAGTTACGAATTATTCCAGAATTACATTTCCATCTTGATGAAACCATTGACAAGATGGCGCGCATAGATGAATTGCTGAAGCATTAGTGTGATTCATCTTCTAGGTATCTCTTTTTTTATCATCGCATGAAGGTAGAGCTTAAAATAGCGTGGCGATATTTGTTTTCGAAAAAGCAATTCAATGCTATTCATATCATCACTGTCATCTCTTCGGTAGCGGTAGGTGTGGTGACTGCAGCTATGATATGTGTGCTGAGTGTGATGAATGGATTTGGAGTGCTGGTGGAACAGATGTTCTCGCAATTTGACCCAGACTTGCGTGTTATTGTTTCTACAGGAAAGTCATTTTCGATATCTTCAGGTCAGCGTGATGATTTACTGGCCTTACCCTCTGTGGATTTGTTGAGTGAGAGTATTACAGAAACGGCGTTGGTTTATTTTGAAGATAAGCAAATGCCCGTACAATTGATGGGTGTGGACTCTTGTTTTGCAGCATTGACAGGTATTGAACAGATTATTACTGATGGGCACTATGAGGTATATGATGGTGCATTTGATCGTGCTGTATTAGGTCAGGGTCTGGCATGGAAATTGGGAATAGGAGTGCATTTTATACGTCGTATAGATATATATGCTCCTAAACGTGAGGGCGCAGTGAATATGTTGCGTCCAGATGTAAATTTCAATCAAGAAACATGCTTTATATCTGGTACGTTTGCTGTGAATCAACAGAAGTATGATGACCATATGATGTTGGTGGATATAGACCTTACGCGCAGACTCTTGGAATATGAATCAGGTGAAGTTACGGCATTGTATATAGCGTTGGCAGACGGGTATAACATTAAGAAAGCGAAACGCGAGATAATGGAGGTGCTGGGTGAAGGTTATATACTTCAAGATCGCTATGAACAGCAAGAAGATTTCTTTCGGATATTGCGTATAGAGAAACTCTTAACAGCATTATTACTGGTGTTTATATTATTGATAGCAACGTTTAATAGTATAGGAGCATTGTCTATGTTAATTATTGATAAACAGCAAGATATACGTACGTTATCCCATATGGGTGCCAGTGATAAGATGATTCGTAGGATATTTATGTTTGAGGGGTGGATAGGTAGCGCTTTGGGTGCGATTGCAGGTATGGTGATTGGATTGGGAATCTGTTTGCTCCAAGAGCATTTGGGGTTGTTGAAATTAGGTAATGGATCTGAGTATATTGTGTCGGCATATCCTGTTGCAGTTCAAGGAGGTGATATTGTGTTGGTAGTGATTGCAGTGCTGGTATTAGGAGCAATATCTTCTTGGATACCAGCGCGTTCGGCTACAAAGTCATACAAATGAGAACCAATGAAGATGAAAACATATTTATATATTGCATTGCTGTTGTCGCTGGTAGCTTGTAAGCCGCAGAATCCATCTATACAATCTACTATTGTACTAGGGGATAGTATATACACTCAAGCTGATTTCCGTTCGTACGGCGATTACTATAGTAGTGGTCATCAAGTATATGCTATAGATTTGTTATCCGAGGGGTTGGTGTATGATTCTATTTGGCATATTTCAGGTTCTGGCTCCAACTTGTTTTTATCGGATATTTTTGTGACTAAAGATTGTGTTGATTATTTGCCTGCGGGGATTTATCAAATGGATTCAGTGGCTAGGGAATTGTGTTTCTTGCGTGGCATGTATTTTGAGGGGAATGTGACAGGCACTTATCTGCTTGAGATAGAAGAGGATCAAATGCAACGAATCACACTATTTTCAAGCGGCACAATGACAATTGATTATGAAGGTGATGATATTCTATTGGATTTTAGCCTATATACGGAAGATTCTCTCTACTATCATGCTACCTATATAGGTCCTGTAATGTACCGATAATATACCGATGATAGAAAAGGCATACCGTGCATATCTTAAATTAGAAAAGGGACTGAGTGCAAACTCGGTAGAGGCTTATGAGCGCGATTATCAACGTTTGAAGACCTATATGGATAAACATGGTATAGATCCAGTGCGTGCTACTTTTGATGATTTACAGGTATTTGTATTTGATACTTTTAAGGATATCTCTTCTGTTCGTACCCAAGCTCGGTTGATAGCAGGAGTGCATTCATTTTATCGTTTTTTATTATATCATCATTATATAGAGCAAGACCCATCAGAGTTGCTTGAGACCCCTAAGAAGGAATTGCATCTTCCAGATGTATTGTCGTTGGATGAGATAGATAGCATGGTGGCAAAGATAGATATGTCTAAGCCAGAGGCGCATCGCAACCGAGCAATCATAGAGATGCTATATGGTAGTGGCTTGCGTGTTAGCGAATTAATAAACCTAAAATTAAGTGATATGTATATGCGTGAGGGTTATCTTCGTATAGTAGGCAAAGGTAATAAACAACGCTTAGTACCTATTTCTCGCGAGTCAGTTAAATGGTTTGATTATTGGTTGGAAGACCGTGGACGTCTAGATATTAAGCCCGAAGCAATGGATATTGCTTTCCTTAATCGCTATGGTCGTCAATTGACGCGTGCGATGATATTTACGATTATAAAGACGTTAGCTCGTGAGGCAGGTATCCAAAAGACCATATCACCACATACTCTGCGCCACTCGTTTGCTACGCATTTACTGCAAAATGGAGCAGACTTGCGTATAATACAACAGTTGCTTGGGCATGAAAGTATCAGTACAACAGAGATTTATACACATGTAGACGTGCAAGACCTACGTGAGGCTGTGTTGAAATTTCATCCAGAAAATAGAAGATGAAGAGATGGCTTTGTATCATAGAGTTAATTTTCTTGAGTTTTGGTTTGTGGGCGCAAGAAACGTTGGTGGTTGGCGAAGTTTATGATGCTAACACTGGTGAACCGTTGTCAAACGTGAACGTGTATTTACAAGGCACTCAACTAGGTACCACTACAAATAGAGAGGGATTTTTCTTGTTGCGTGAAGATTTAGACCGTTCACGTACAATGGTGGTGAGTGCGGTGGGGTATCATACGGAACGATTTAAAATAGAGCCTCATACTCAATCTGGCATAGATGTAGCACTGCGCGAGAGAGTGGGGAATTTGGCTGAAGTATTTGTGGTTCCTGGTGATAACCCAGCATTGGCATTAATGGAGAAAGTTCGTGCCAAACGCGCTGCTAACCGTAGAGTTGTTTTAGAGGCAGATATTATAGGAGAAAGTGCTTTGTATGTGTCTGATATTCAATCAAGGCACTTAAAACGTGCGTTGTGGAAAAACTTGCAAAGCGGTATGATTCAGCAAGTAGATAGTAGTTATCTTATTCCGCTGTACTGGCGTCAAATCCAGAATGATACTATGCGAGAAGAAGCTTCTTTGTTGACAAAAACCGATTATCGTGTGTTGCTAGAGCAAGTGCCCAATACGTTTGACTTTTATGATAATACTTTGCCCTTTCTCTCTACATCTATGTTAAGTCCATTGGCAGCTTCAGGTAATACGTATTATCAATATTATTTGGTGGATAGCATGCATGTGGATGAAGAAAAACATTATCTTCTACATTTTAAAACAAAGAATCCGTTTTATGCCACTTTTAATGGTGAAATGACCATTGACTCTGCAAGTTGCGCGCTACGAACTATTCATGTGCAGATGCCTGTACAAACATCAATCAACTACTTGAAGGAATTGACTATTAGTCAGACGTTTTCGCCTAACAATCAGTTGAAAGATGAGAAAGTGACAATGTTGATGGATTTTATGATTAAGGCCCCATCTAATCAGGATACAACACGTGTTTTTCCCACTCTTTTGCTAACGCGCGATGTGGCAATCGCAGCGCAAAATAAGGATATGCCTGAGTTACAGATAAATGAGCTGATTTTGCCTGCCTTGGATAGTCTTAATAATACTCCACTTTTTAAAACAGCCAAATTGGTGGCCTATGTGCTTCAAACGGGCTGTATTCCAACTAGTAAATATGTGGAAATAGGTAAGGTGCACCATGTTTTCAATCTAAGTAAATACGAAGGATTACGTGTGGGAATACCACTACGTACTACTGAAGCCTTGTGGGAAAATGTCTGTCTCGAAGCTATGGTGGCGTATGGAACTGGAGATAGGGCTTGGAAAGGGATGGGGCAAATAAACATAGCATTTCCCACCCAACGTAGGCATGTGATGTATATGCGTTATCGCGATGAGTATGTGTATTCCGATGTAGATGATTTCCAAGAGTATCTGCGTGAGAATATGGTATTTAATACGCAGATTAACCTTCTTACGCGTTTGATGCGAGGTGTACCATTTAATTCGGACTACTTTTACAATACTATGGTTCGCCGTCAAGAAGGCCGCTTGCAATTTACAGATGATTGGAACCGGTATCTAGAGACGCAAACCTATCTTAAGGTTGGACGAACTGGGCTGAACGAACCCACTCGTAATTATTATGCTCAGCCATCTATGTTTTATGCCACTTTTGGGGCCTCTGCACGTGTGAGTTTCAATGAACACAAAGTGGATTCTTATTTTCACCGCCGACATCTTTATAATCATTTGCCTGTCATATATTTAGGAGCGGAAATAGGTAGCTATTATTTAAACAATATGCCATCCTACCGCATGTACGGCAATGTGCAACTAATGGTGCGTCAGAATGTAGATTTGGGTATAGGTGGCGAGTTGGATTACTTGTTGCAAGCTGGTTTTGTGTTTGGCAGAGTGCCTTATCCTCTGCTGCATTATTTCGCTGCTAACCAGACGCATACATTTGATACCTATCGTTTTTCATTGATGAATAACTATCAATATGCAGCAGATCGGTATATTGCTTTGCATGCCCATTGGAATGGCAAGGGAGTGTTGTTTAATATGATTCCTGGTATACGTTATGCGCGATTGCGCGAGTTAGTAGAGGTAAAAGTGGCGTATGGTGGTTTGCGCCGTGACCATCAGTCTGTATTGCCCTTCCCTACCACACAAACGGGACATAGCACGCTAAGTGCTTTGCCCATCCCTTATGTAGAGATGGGAGTAGGCATTGGCAATATTTTGCGTATCGGTGAGGTGTATGGTGTATTCCGTTTAACCCAATGGAATAATCCCGCATCTCCTTGGTGGGCAATACGTTTCCGCTTGCATTTGGGTATGTAAATCAATCTTTAGATGGATTAATCACTAGTTCCATTTTTTCTTCCCAGTCGGTGAGTTGTTGTTGACAATAGGTTAAAAGTTCTTTTGCTTCTGTTGCCTTTGCTTGATACACTACCATGCTTAGGGCTTCGGATTGCTCTAGTTCTTCGACTATCTGTTCGATGCGTTTGATTGTTTGATCGTATGTATTATTTGCCTTTGCCATTGAATATGATAGCTATGGTATGAAACATTATTTTGATGTCTAAACTAAGTGACATATTCTCAAGATATACGATGTCATAATTCAGGCGTTGTATCATTTTTTCGATGGTGTCTGTATATCCTACTTTAATAGGTCCCCAGCTAGTCAGTCCTGGTCTAATCTTGTAAATCATACAATAGTATGGAGCTTTTTCTTCTATTTGATTGATAAAATAGCGGCGTTCTGGTCGTGGACCTACGATAGACATTTCTCCTCGAAGGATATTCCAGAATTGTGGCAACTCATCAAGGCGATACTTGCGCATCCATTTGCCTATTTGGGTAATACGTGGATCGTTATCCGATGTTAATTGAGGCGTGCCGTCTTCTGCATTTTGTGTCATGGTTCTAAATTTGATGATATGAAAAGGCACACCGTGTAATCCGATACGTTCTTGTTTGTAGAAGATATCGCCTTTAGATGTGATTTTGATGGCCAATCCTAATAGGAAGTATATAGGTAGTAGCAGGATTATCATTATACTTGATACAACTATGTCAAAGGCGCGTTTGAAACATAATTCAGCATCGTTCATCTTGTGATCTGTGATGCGAATCAAAGGTTGTTTCTCCAGTTCCACAATCATAGCAGCACCTATCAGCATGTCATATAAACTAGGCACTACGGATATCTCCACATTGTAGGGATACAATTGGTTGATGAGGGCATAGAGGTCTGTTTCTTTACTATTGGGTTGGAGATCCAAAATCACCTCATCGTATGGCTCTGCAGTATGAGATTGTTTGAATGTGGCTAACTCTTCCATCGAATGTAGTGTATAGCAGCGTGATTGGTCGCGGTTGAACTTATGGGAAATAGTGGTCACTAACAAACGTGGAATATAACTACCTACAAATTGGATGGTAAACAATGCTAGCAGCGAACTAAAATAATTGCGATAATCAGTAATCGGGTCATCTATGATGATGCAGAAGAAGGCGCCAAGAGTGATTATCACTGAGGATAGCAATGTTCGCTTGAACTCACGTGAGTAGCGTTTGCGAATAGGACGCAGATAGTAGCCTGATAGGTAATATACGCACAAACAACCGATTGGGTAAACTATCAGTGGTGTATAGAAACTAAACATTGGAATCAATATCGTGTCCACTGAAAAAATCTTTCCCTCATATACCAACCAGCGGAAAACAAGAAAACCGCCCCATACCAACAGTGAGGATAGAATATCTACCAATACGTATATCAGTTGTTGCTTTCTGCGTTTATTCCAAGTAATCATGTCCTATTTTCGAATAATCGTTATACGTTCTTTGTCATCTATTTTGATGATTGACGAGGGGTGGGCTGGGGTATTATCCTCACGACGGAACAGGCAGACATAATCTACTGCCTCTAATATATCCCGAGATATTTCGCTGAACACCTTTGCTGCGGGCTCGCCACTAATATTCGCTGATGTAGATACTATCGGACGACGCAATTGTTCGCAAAGGGCTTTGGAAAATACTTCTTGTGTGATACGAATACCTACACTGCCATCTTCTGCCAATAGGTTGGGAGCCAGGTTCTTAGCGTTGGGATAAATGATGGTTATTGGGCGTTGACCTTCGCTTGCCTCTAGCAGCATCCAAGCTGTCTCTGGCACTTTCTCCATATAACCTTGCAATTTGCCTGCTCCGTCCAGTAGTACCAACATGGCTTTGCTATCTGCACGCTTTTTCATTTCGTAAACGCGCGCAACAGCTTCGGCATTAGTTGCGTCACAACCAATACCCCATACCGTGTCAGTAGGGTAGAGAATCACTCCCCCATCGCGTAGTACTTTTAGAGCTGCTTGCAAGTCCGATTTATCGTAACTTTTTTCCATTCGCCTGCAAAGGTAGTGAAAATTTATGAAATAGCCAAATTCAATACTGCTTGATCCTATTTTGGCTACTAATCTTGGTCTTTTTCTTCCAATAATTCTCTATACTTGCGTTGGTAGGAGTTCATTAGGGCGTCCAACCACTCTTCTATTGAACTATCATCTATCTCCAAGCGCGATTTGATGGTATCCCGCCTGTTCCAAATTGTACGTGTGGTTTTGTTCAGCACAAAAGCAATATCATTGATATCCAGACCCAAGATGGCGAGAAGCAAGTACTGAACGTCATTCTGCGTGAGGGTCGGATAGGTTTCTTGCATGTAGGACACAAATTGTGGAAACACGCCTTCAAACTCTATCAAAAAACTATTCCAGTTCTTCGCAGATGAATAAGAGTATTTGGTAAGGTACGACTCTAACCATTGAGGCACTTTCTCGGTGTTCTTGTGTTGCTGTATGCGTTTGGCTAGATGAATATGTTCCGTAATGTTTTGTAGTAGTAGTGCTTTTTTGTGCTTTATTTCTCTGTGCAACTGCTTCAGTTTCATCTGTGCTATTTTTCGCTCATTTTCTTGTTTAATCTGTTGCATCTCATTCAATAGTTGCAGTTGCTTGTTCTCTTCTTTGAGCGATTTCTTCTCGTCTGTACTCTTTTTGATGAGTGTTTTATAAGACAAAAAGTTGTATCCAATCATCCAAACTGCACATGATATGACAATAATGAGTATATGATTAATCCCATTGCTGCTTTTCGCCTCATTTTTTGCCTTTATTAGAAAGCTATAGCTATTGTCTGTTTGGGCGTAACTATTTGATAAACAAGTAATTGTTAGTAATACTGTGATACACAATGCCACTATTTTGGGGTGGTAATTCTTTTTCATCTCTGTGCTTTTTAACTCATTGATAATCTGTCTATTATGATTTGCAAAATTACGCACCTAGTAAGTCGTAAATTTGGATGTGTTGAAAAAATCTACTACCTTTGTGCCGTATTTCGAAATGCAAAAGTACAAAATTTATTTCTATTAACCAAATTAAAACCACTATAAATGAAAAAAAAATCTTTAATCCTAGTCTTTACGACATGCTTAATGTTATTCATAACTGCATGTTCTTCATCAACCGATGAACTGACATCTGGTGCAACATCTATGAAAGAGTTTCACCAAACCAATCCAAATGGGTTCTTTGAAATGTATGGTGACAAATTTAATAACATTATTTACTAAGAATTCATTATGAAAACAAATCAAAATTTAGTCGTTTTTCGACGAAATCAGCCATATAATTCTGAATTTCTAAGTATAGTGGTAGGAGCGTTAGATTCGACTGCGAGAATGGTTTTTTTATTTATCATTCTTAATGGTATCTTGAATTGGATATTGGGATTCTTTCAAAAGGAAACAACGTTGTTTGCTATAGAGGATATATGGGACGTCGTAAGCATCTTGGTATTATTTCTCTTGATGCTCCTTATTTCTTATAAAATTACAATAACAAAAGTGGACGTGCAAAACAGAATACTACACTTGCGTTCGCTCGGATTCCTTTCTTTGGTAGCCCAAAAAAACATCATGGAAATAGAATGTATCACCGTTTATCCAAATAGGAGTTTTTTTGTCAATGTGCTAATAACTAGCAAGGGAGAATGTATGAAAACAAAAATTAATGTCAAAGAGTATTCCAAATTTATATCCCTCCTCCAAGAACTCAATCCTTCTATTGAAGTAGAATATAAGGAATAAGATGCTCTCGAATTTTTTTTAAAAAACATCCCTGTGCCAAACAGCGCAGGGATATTTTTGATTCACAAAAATGCTCTATACTTTGATTTCTCATACTAATCCCCTTACCACTTCCGTAGCACTCCCGTACCATTCTGATGGCATTCTGTACTTTTCAGCAGCTTGCTGTATCTATTTTAGTTGATTCCACTAGTGTTTAATATAAAAAAAAGAAGGATTGTCATCCCGACAACCCAATCTTTACTTAACCTTAAATCTAATACCATGAAAAACACGGTGCAAAAGTACTGCTTTTTTACATACCCACCAAATATTTTGACGAAAAAATATGTTTTATAGCATGTTTTTCGATTTTTTGCAAAGTCAATTGTGCAAAATGTCGGTATTTTTGCGAAAAATTTGGTATTTTCAAAAAATAGCAGTAATTTTGTACCCGAAAGAGTAGGGCGTTTTTCTAACCTAATGTTGAGGCTGGACTCCCGACTCTCGAATCCCGAAAAATAAATAACAACAAAATAACCTTTTTATAACACAATGAAACAATTAGATTTGACCCAGTACGGCATCGTAGGTACAACCGAGATCGTACACAATCCTTCTTACGAAGTACTCTTCGCAGAGGAGACAAAAGCAGAATTAACTGGCTTTGACAAGGGCCAAGAGACTGAGCTTGGCGCAGTTAACGTGATGACTGGTGTTTACACTGGTCGTTCTCCAAAAGACAAATTCATCGTTGATGATGCTCAAAGTCACGACAACGTATGGTGGACAAGTGAGGACTACAAGAACGACAACAAACCTATGTCTGAGGCTACTTGGGCTGTGGTTAAGGACATCGCTTTGAAAGAGCTCTCTAACAAACGCCTCTTCGTGGTTGACGCTTTCTGCGGTACCAACCCTGATACTCGTATTGCTGTTCGCTTCATCGTTGAGGTAGCATGGCAAGCACACTTCGTAACCAATATGTTTATCCAACCATCTGCTGAGGAGTTGGAGAACTTCGAGCCTAACTTCGTGATTTACAACGCTTCTAAGGCAAAAGTTGAGAACTACAAAGAGCTCGGTTTGAACTCTGAGACTTGCGTAGCATTCAACACTACCAGCCGCGAGCAAGTAATCCTCAACACATGGTACGGTGGTGAGATGAAGAAGGGTATGTTCTCTATGATGAACTACTTCTTGCCTTTGCAAGGTATCGCTTCTATGCACTGCTCTGCTAACACCGACATGAACGGCGAGAACACCGCAGTATTCTTCGGCCTTTCTGGTACAGGTAAGACTACCCTTTCTACCGATCCTAAGCGTCTCCTCATCGGTGACGACGAGCACGGATGGGACGACAATGGTGTGTTCAACTTCGAGGGCGGTTGCTACGCTAAGGTCATCAACCTCGACAAAGAGTCTGAGCCAGACATCTACGCTGCTATCAAGCGCAACGCATTGCTCGAGAACGTTACTGTTGATGAGAACGGCAAGATCGACTTCACCGACAAGAGCGTTACTGAGAACACCCGCGTAAGCTACCCAATCAACCACATCGAGAAGATCGTTCGCCCAATCTCTGCTGGTCCTGCAGCTAAGAACGTTATCTTCCTCTCTGCTGATGCATTCGGCGTATTGCCTCCAGTTAGCATCTTGACTCCAGAGCAAACCAAATACTACTTCCTCAGTGGCTTTACTGCTAAACTCGCTGGTACTGAGCGTGGTATCACTGAGCCAACTCCTACTTTCTCTGCTTGCTTCGGCCAAGCGTTCTTGGAGTTGCACCCAACCAAATATGCTGAGGAGCTCGTTAAACGTATGGAGAAATCTGGTGCTAAGGCATACCTCGTTAACACTGGCTGGAACGGTACTGGCAAGCGTATCTCTATCCGTGATACACGCGGTATCATCGACGCTATCCTCGGTGGCGACATCTTGAATGCTCCTACCAAGAAGATCCCATTCTTCGACTTCGAGGTTCCAACTGCATTGCCAGGTGTTGATCCAGCTATCCTCGACCCACGCGACACTTATGCTGACGCTGCTCAATGGGAAGAGAAAGCTAAGG
Organism: Paludibacteraceae bacterium; assembly: GCA_045601825.1. GTDB lineage: Bacteria > Bacteroidota > Bacteroidia > Bacteroidales > Paludibacteraceae > Colicola. The sequence continues at coordinate 30,061 of JAZSAI010000015.1, forward strand.
ATTTGGCAAGCCGCTTCATCAAGAACTTTGCTAAATACACCACCAACGAGGCAGGTAAAGCACTCGTTGCAGCTGGTCCACAACTCTAATCCTTTAGAGAATAAATATTCCAAGAGGGTGTGTCTACTAGACGCACCTTCTTTTTTGCTATCAATTACGCACAATACACGCACAATAAACGCACTATTCACGCACAATTCCCTTCACTTCCCTGAAGTTAGTGTAAGTTCCAATCCACTGCACACAAAAAAACGCACCTCTTTCGAAGTGCGTTTCTTTACCAATTTACCTCACAAATACTTAAGTAATAAATCTTGATAAATTTGCCTGATATTTGTTATTTTTTCAAATATTCTGCAAAAATACTATAAAATTTGCACAATTCAAAAATTTTTACTACCTTTGTGAGCAGTTTTTTAATAGACTGATAGCATCGATAATTATGCTGCATCAGTTTTTATTTTTAGTAAAATTGTAAGTGTTTGATTTATAATGATTTGAATGTTTGTGTTTTTAGGGGGTGCATCAGTTTTTATTTTGGTCATATCAAAAAAAAGCAGTACCTTTGCAGCGGATTTCAATAGGTATTATTAACTTCTAAATCACTACGATTATGAAACAAATTATTCAAAAAGTTCGCGAGAAATGCAACACGTTATTGCAGACGGTCATTCGTCTGTGTGCACTTACTGCAGTCACTTTCACTGTTACGGCATGCTACGCACCTGCGTATCCTGATGACCTTTGGCCAGAGATGCCAGAAGAGGAACAACAAGAGCGCATAGCACTTCAGCAACAAGTGGAAGCGATGGCTGAAACCTTAGATAATAATATTAACCAATAAATTGATTGAGTATGAAACTAACAAAGTTTTTCGCAGTAGCGTTTACTGCAGTTGCTATGGTAGCAAGTATGACTTCTTGTGGCGGTGAACCATCTAATGAACCAACTCCACAGGATAAATATGACCCAACGCAAGATGAAAAGAACATTTTGCTAGACCTCCCTTCTTTTGCAAAGACGGTTGAGGGGTTGTCTATAGACCAAGTTACTGAGGAAATCGCCAAGCGTGGCTATTCTCTTATAGCGGTTGACGGTGGTGAATTAACATATGCAATCAATGTTAACAATTTGAATGATACTACATTGTTGGAGAATATAGAGGATCCTTTTGAGGCATTGAGCATGTTCGCTACTTCTAAAACTACGTTGTTAACTGTGCAGACAACGGGCACCTCTGTTGTGGGTATGACTATCGTATATTTCTTGCCACAAGATAGTGCAGCTATCAAATACACCACTATTCACCAGAACCTCTATTCTTTCTGCCAAGATAATTACGAATTACTTTATTCTAAAGAGGAAAGTGAGTTCACCCGTGGTTTCGCATGGAATGTGGTTGCAGCAATTCAAAATCAACCAGTTACATTTACTAATAGACTTGATCAGTATCAGTATATGTATGATAACAACATGATTACCAAAGAACACCTCGACTTGTATAAGGCTAGTTTAGAGGCAGAGGGAGATTTGCTTTATGAGAATTATGTAAGCAAGATTCCTGAAATACAATATGCTCAAGAGTCTATAGCATGTTTCAATGGTCTTGAAGAAGTATACTTTGATTACACGTATATCAACAATGAAGAGATCTTGCAACAAGCAGGTCTGTCAGATTTCCCAAAAGGCTTGATGTTCGTATCAGGATCGTATTCCAAAGAATAATTTCGACCAGAATATAATGTCTATACAAATAAGGTTGCCACCGGCAACCTTATTTTATGCTAACAAATCTTGTATCGCTAACGCTGCCATCGCTTCTACCACTGCCACAGCCCGCACGGCGATGCAGGCATCATGACGACCTATACTCTTGCCTTTCGCCTCATCGCCTTCTCGCCTTATTGCCTCAAAGGTCTTGCGATTGGATGCAGTTGGTTTGAAGACACAACGGAATACCACAGGTGTACCATCGGATATGCCGCCTGCTATTCCGCCTGAGATAAGAGTGTGGTTTTCTGAGAGATACATTTCGCTTCCTTTCAAATTTACACCAGCAAAACCTGAGCCATACTCAAAGCCTTTGCAGCCATTGATGCTCATCATTGCAAACGCCAAATGGCTTTGCAACTTATCAAAAATAGGTTCTCCTACTCCAACGGGTAATCTCGTAATCACACACTCTACTATCCCACCTATACTATCGCCATCGCGCTGAATAGCAGCGATATACTCATCAAATCGTTCTGGATTTTTCTCTTCACCCACTTGCACCAACTTAGCCTTTATATCTACCCCCTTTTCTTTCAACAACTGCTGCGCCACGCTACCTGCCACCACTCGTGAAGCGGTTTCTCGTGCCGATGCTCTGCCACCACCTCGGTGGTCACGAATACCATATTTCTCTTGGTAGGTGCGGTCCGCATGCCCAATACGATAGGAGTGCTTCAGCCATTCGTAGTCTTCAGGACGAGCATCTTTATTGCGAATGATAAACGCAATTGGCGTACCCAATGTCACCCCGTTCATCACTCCGCTCAGCCACTCTACCTCATCTCCCTCGCGCAACGCACGAGGGGATATTCCTTTGCCTTTCAACTCTAAACTGTAGGCGCTTGCGCCGTCCTCTAAACAATACGAATATTAAGATTCCCTTCCCTTGTACCTTATATATATGCTCCGTACCAAAAACCAAGGACAAACCAAAGAAGAACCAAGGTGAAGGAGTGCGACGGAACGCACTCCGAGTATTGCGCCCGAAAAGTCCCCACTTTGAGGATTAAGCGCAATACATAGAATGGCGCGACCCTTGCGGTCACGCAGCCGTATGGCTACAGGGTAGTGCCGTACAGGGTAGGCACGACCGCCTAATATGTGAGTATAGGCAAAAGTACTTTTCTTAAGATTCTATTCCTTTGTACCTAACCAAATTTTCTCGGGCTAAAGACCAAGGAAGAACCAAGGACAAACCAAGGAACGACCAAAGAAATAATCGTTCGAGCACTCGCGAGATAAGAACTCCGAAACTCAAAAAAGTACTTTTATTAAGATTGCCGTCCTTTTTGCTTCTCTTATACCTTGCCCTATTCCACCGACCGACGACCGAGAGAGGACCGAGAGAACTCCGAAAGAAGACCATATGACTAAAAAAGCACTTTTCTTAAGATTGAGTCCTAAAAAGGTTGACTTTATTCCCGAAAAAGTTGTCTCCCTTCCTAAAAAGGTTGACTAAAGTCCCAAAACAATTGACTCATTTCCTGAAACCGTTGACTTATCTGTTTAAAGAAAAATCACCCAAAAACTTGCTATTTCCTTGCATATCTGCACAAAAAAGTGTATCTTTGCAGCGTTTTTCATCTATGCCACATAGGCACACAACAAAACAGAAATCCTTATGGAAACGCAAACGGTAGAATACAAACAGATTTGGAGAGACGATTTTCTAAAAGAAATCTGCGGCTTTGCTAATGCAAAAGGCGGCACACTCTATGTAGGTATTGCTGATAATGGCGAAGTGGTGGGCGTAGATAATCCGCACAAACTGCAAGAAGATATTCCTAACAAGATTGTACAGAAATTGGGTATTGTTTGCACAGTCAACCAGCATACTAAAAATGGTAAAACGTATCTTGAAATCGTTGTGGAACCGAACATGGCAGCTATTGCTTATAATGGTGCATACTATATTCGTTCGGGTTCTACCAAACAAGAACTTACAGGCAACGCTTTGGAGGAGTTTCTATTGCGCAAGCGTGGACGAACTTGGGATAGCGTACCCCAACCATATCTGAATGTTGAAGACTTAGATGAGGCTTCTATCCAGATGTTCAAAACGGATGTGGTGCGTAGCCAGCGAATGACGGAAAATGAATTGCAATTAAGTAACGCTGAACTGATGGATAAATTGCACCTAATAGAAGGCAATTATCTCAAACGAGCTGCTGCTTTGCTATTCCATGCAGACCCCGAAAAGTTTATTACTGGTGCTTGGGTAAAAATCGGTTTCTTCAACGATAAAAACCAAATTCTTTATCAGGACGAAGTGCACGGAAGTCTTTTCCAACAAGTCGAAAAAACGATGGACTTCCTTACCACCAAATATACTAAGGCATACATCCGATACGAAGGGCTACAACGCATTGACGAACTACCTATACCACGAGATGCGTTGCGCGAGGCAATTCTAAATGCGCTAATCCACAAGGACTATAGCAGCTTTACACCTATTCAAATCAGTGTATATGATGATAAAGTGATGATTTGGAATACAGCGATATTACCTGCTGATTGGACGGTGGAAACCCTTACCCAGAAGCATGGTAGTCGTCCACACAATCCCGATATAGCAGCCACATTCTTCCGAGCTGGTGAGGTGGAAGCATGGGGACAAGGTATAGAACGCATTCAGACCTATTGTGCCGACTACGGATGTCCTGTACCTGAATGGAGATTTGACGGTGCGGGCATATGGACTATCTTCTACAACAAACCTAATACGAACATTGTAGAAAAGAGTTCGGAAAAGACTGTGGAAAAAACTAGGGGAAAGACTAGGGAAAAGACTAGGGAAAACATTCTCAATGCAATCAAAGAAAATCCGACAATAACTATTAACGAACTCGCCGTCTTGACTGGAATAACAACCAAAGGTATCGAATGGCAGTTAAAAAAACTCCAAACGCAAGGCATCCTCTCACGCATCGGAGGTCGCAAAGAAGGTCACTGGGAAATTGTACAAAATGACTAACATCAATAATTATGGTACAGAAAAAACAAAAATACAACGGATGTGTTTCCGCAATAATTTACTCTTTCGGTGCTATGGCTATCATAGGAGGATGCTTTTGCCTCCCTGGGGGATTGGCACTCATTGTGTTAGGAATAGGATGGATTTTATTATTTCATGAGGCTGTAAAAAAACAGAATCTCAAACTACAACAAGAAGCCATTGAAGAAGCAGAAAGACAGCAAGCGATGAAAATGATAGAGGAAAATACGAATGAAGCACTCTGTCAAAAAACACTTGCTGCCATTGAGAACAACCAACCAATAGAAACATTGGATGATGACTACAAAAATCTCACCCTGCTACAACGCGAATACACCCTTAATAGAGCGTTTGAGTATCTCGTTGATAGAGGAATAGAAGATGGAATGATTACGGACGAAGAAGAAAATGCTATTACCAAGTTCTCGCAACATTTTGGCATTACAGAAGAACATTTTTACCAACAAGAATGGTACAAAAAATACCAAAAATTACTGGTGATTAAAGATGTGCTTAATGGTATTATTCCGCAAAGACAATCTGTTGAAACTACTGGTGTGTTCATTAATCTAACAAAAGGCGAACAACTGATTTGGCGTTTCGACAATGTCTCATTCATTGAGCAAGTCACAAAAACACATTATGAAGGAAGTTCATCTGGCATATCTATTCGTATTGCGAAAGGAGTATATTACAGAACGGGAGCTACGAGGGGGGTACCTGTAACTACTACTGAAATGAAACAAAAAGCTGTCGGCACACTCTTTATTGCAACCAAGCACCTATATTTTTATAGTCCAAGTAAAGCAGTCAAGATTCCTTTGGCAAAACTTGTAGCATTAACACCATATGAAGATGGTATTGGAGTGCAAAAGGATGGAGTATCCGCTAAACCGCAAGCCTTCCAAAATCTGGATGGATGGTTCGCTTTTAATGTAGTGTCGAACTTGGCAAATATATAAAAAAAATCACATTTCTGCATTTTGGTTGTAATCACCACCAACAACCTATTCAAAAAAGCAGTACCTTTGCACCGTCTTTCGAAACAAACGCGAAAGGCGGTGTATTTTTATGCGCAGAATAAACACACCTGACTGCTATCAAATATACATTGACTGCGCATAGTATAAAACCCGTTGAGTTCTTATTGTAAACCGCACGAACCTGCCTCAATGAATTTAATTTCGATGTCGGCGGCTCCTTCTGTTATAAGTTTAACACAGAAATCTGCAGAACCATTCTCGATAACACGCCACTCACCGCAAGAACTAGTAGAACCACTTTCAATCACTTTTACTTCTAAATCGCAACTGCCTCCGCTAACAACCTTTACTATGATATCAGCAGATCCGTAAGTGTCAACGAACTTCACCTCCCCATACAACGGATAGGTTTTACTATCCTTGGTAATGGTGCAGTTGTCTTTGTCAATCGTGACATCATCAGCCAAAGAGATTGAGATGGTGGCGAGAATGAAAACTAATATAGCGAAGATGTGTTTCATATACTAACTTACCGACAATTACTGTGCCAAACGGTATAATTCCAACCTATAACTAAAAAACTAGAGTTATTGGTAGTGGTTATAGTGGTCATTGGGAAATAATACAAAAATAAGTTGCCATTTTACTACAGACCTTCGGCACAATCTTCGGCACGCGAAAAAAATAACAAAAAAAATCACCCAAGCGGGAGGCGTTGGTAATCAACACCTTCCGCTTGCTTTAAGCACCCTTCTATAGCAAAACATACAAATCTTCGGCACAAAATACCTTCCGTGCCGAAGATTTTTGCAGCATTATTATAGAGACACATTTATAGAAATCCACCGAAAGCCCACAAAAGTCCTTATTTATTGTACTAATCCGAATTTTCAAACAAAATTTCGGAATACAATCCAAAAAGTTTGCATGTTTCGAAAAAAAAGTGTATCTTTGCGAGCGGAATTGTAAATTGCAAAGAAAATCATGTCAAAAGAACTATTGAATAGCGCATCACCAATAAGCATCGAATCAATCTATGCTGCTATTCGTGATAACGGATTTTCTGAGCAAACTACACAACTTATTGATAATTTCACAAACGACATACTCAATGGAAAAACAAACCTTACTCAATTCAATCAAGCGGAGCATGCAGGTCTCTGCTGCGCAGGTGAGATGCTCATTGGGGCGTACATCGTCAGCTGCTACGCGCGAACAAGCCTTGAAGCA